>JACKJE010000020.1 GCA_020638135.1 Methylobacteriaceae bacterium
GCCGCAACCCGCGCCGCGCGCACAGCGTCCGGCGCCAGTGGCCGAAGCCGCGCCGCGCGCGCCCGATCCGGCGCCTGCGCCTGCGCAGAGCTTCACGCCGACCCCGCCCGCAGTTCCCGCGCCTGCGCCCGCCGCCTTCGCGCCATCGCGGCAGCCGCCCGTTCCGTCGCCCGCGCCTGCGCCGGTCTATGCGCAGCCATCGCCGCAACTGGCCGCGCGGCCGGCTGCGGTCAGCGTAGCGCCGGCGACGGGCTCGACGCTGCGTCACCTGACCAACAACATCCAGGGCTTCCGACTGGCCGGTGAAATCGCGTCGTCCGAATGGCCAGTCTATGTGACGGAGGATCAGGCGCGCCTGCCGATCAAGTTCCAGGTCGGCTATCTCTCGGCGATCTCCGTCATGCCCGAGGCGTCCTATCTGACGCTGTCGGTCAACGATGTCGTGGTCGGCCGCGCCAACATCCGCGCGACGCATTCGGTCAAGACATTCACTTTCGACATTCCGCCGAATGCGCTGCAGGCCGGCTTCAACTCGATCCGCCTGACCGCCGAGCAGCGCCACCGCGTCGACTGCTCGCTTCAGGCGACCTACGAATTGTGGACGCAGATCGATCCCTCGCAGACCGGCCTGCTGATCCCGCGTTCGACGCCCGTCTCGCGTCTTTCCGATCTGCCGGCGTTGTCTCCCGACGCGCAGGGCGCACTGCCGATCCGCGCCGTCGTGCCCGGCCGCACCAATCTCGCCAATGTCGAGCGCATTATGCGCGCCGCGCAGCTCATCTCGCTGCATGGCCGCTTCGAGCAGCCCGTCGTCGATATCGGCCCGCTGGCCGATGGCGAATATGGCGTCAATCTCGTCGTCGGTCCGGCCAGCGATGTCGCGAATCTGGTCGACCTGCGCGCCGCTGGTCCGATTTCCGGTCCGCGCGTGCTCGTCATTCCCGCCAATCCGCGACTGCGCACGACGATCGTCGTCACCGGGACGACCGACGCCCAGGTCAGCGAGGCGCTGGCGGAATTCGACGCGAGCCAGAAGCAGATCGGCGCTCCGGCCGGCCTGCGTGCGGCGGCGGCCTTTCCCGGCTTGCATATCGTGGGCGGCCAGCGCGTGAAGTTGCGCGACCTCGGCGTCGCGAGCGAGGAATTCTCGGGTCGTCTGTTCCGCGCGGCGTTCAACGTCATCCTGCCGCCGGACTTCTATCCCGCCGATTACGGCAAGGCGATCGTCGATCTGGCGGGCGGCTATGCGCCGGGCCTGACCACAGAAGCGCACATGGTCGTCAGCGTGAACGGCCGCAATGCGGTTAGCATGAAGCTGTCGAAATCGGCCGGCGACGTCTTCACGAAGAACCCAATTCCGCTGCCGCTCGGCTCGATGCGGCCGGGCCTCAATCGCGTCGAGATCGAAGCGCTCGTGCCAATGGCGAGCGATTCGGCCTGCGATCCGCTCGCCGCCATTTCCGGCGCCAAGCGATTCTTACTGCTCGATTCCACCGAGATCGAACTGCCGCGCATCGCGCGCATCGCGCGCATGCCCGACCTCGCGGTGACGACGACCGGCGCCTTCCCCTTCGCGGCGGAAGGCATGCGGCCGAAAATCGTCGCGCCGTCGCCCGACCGCGAGACGATCGGCGCGGCCGCCACCATCGCCGCGCATATGGCGATCATGGCCGGGCGGCCGATCGACTTTCAGCTTACCGGCGCTCTGCCGCCGAAGGGCTCGGGGTCCGTCCTCGTGGTCGGCGCCGCCAACGTTCTTGATCCCTCGTTGCTGCGCGCTGCGGGTATCGACCCGAAAGCCGTTCAGAAGGCGTGGTCCGGGCGCTTTGATCCCACATCGAAGCCGCCGAAAGACGAGGCGCTGTCGCGCTACGAGGCGCTGGCGCGCAATCGCCTCGTGCTCGAACGCAACTTCCCGGCGGCGTGCCGCATGCCCAAGCCGCCGGGCGGCTACGAGCGGGCGATCAATTCCGCTTTCCGTCGGGTCGACGACATTTCGACCGCGACGATACAGCAGTCTCAGTCGCGCGACATTTTCGTTGGCCCGGACCGCCGCCACGGTTTCGACCGCACGCCTGTCGGATCGCTGCAGATCACGGGCCAGGCGTCCGGCGCCCTGTACGACGAATGGAACGCCAAGGTGCGCAGCACGAGCGCGATCACCGCCTACGCGCAGCGCGCCTACGCGGGCGCGCGCGAATGGATCGCCGCCCGCGCCGACAGCGTCGTCTCCTGGTTCGGCGCCGCGCTGGTCTCCGGGCCCGCCGAGCCGGAAATCAATTCCCGCGCGTCGCTGATCTTCGCGCAGAACATGATCGGCGACACGATCGACGACGTGTGGACGCTGGTGACGGCGCCGACCTCGGCCGACCTCGCCGAATCCGTGCCGTGCCTGGTCGATCCGCGCGTCTGGCGTCAGATCGCCGGCCGCATGTCGATCCTCGACGCTTCCGAAGGCTCGGTGGTCGTGGCGCCGGCGCGCGCGCAGCGCCTGATCGCGACGCAGCCGCTGACGATCGAGAATTCGCGCCTGATCGCCGCCGGCTGGCTGTCGCTCAACAGCCAGATCTATGTCGTCGCGGCGCTGGTGGTCGCGATGCTGCTGGCGCTGACGACCAGCCTGTTCGTCCGTAATGTCGGGCGGAGGCAGCCATGAGCCGTCTGCGCCTTATCGGCTGCCTGTTCGCGCTGCTTGCGACCCCCGTCGCGGCGCAGACCTTCGCGCCGGTCGTTCCGCTCGGCGCGAATGTGCAGGCGCAGATGAATGCGGCCAAGGCCAAAGCGGCGGAGAAGGCGCCGCTTGCGCTCGACGCGCGCCCGCTGTCGCTCGGCGGCGCGCTGAAGACGCCCGAGATGTGGCAGCAGTACAAGACGAACTACGTGACCGACCACGGTCGCGTCGTCGACACCGGCAACGGCCGCATCAGCCACAGTGAGGGCCAGGGCTACGCCATGCTGCTGGCGGTCGCCGCCAACGACCGCCCGACCTTCGACAAGCTGTGGGGCTGGACGCGCGCCAATCTGATGGTGCGCGACGACCAGCTGCTCGCATGGCGCTGGGACCCGGCGCACCGGCCGGCGGTCGCCGACATCAACGACGCCTCGGACGGCGACATTCTCGTCGCCTGGGCGCTCACGGAAGCCGCCGAATACTGGGGCGATGTGGCGCTGAAAGTGTCGGCGCGGCGCATCGCCGTCGAGATCGGCCGCAAGCTCGTCATCTACAAGACCAAGAACGGCGCCGTGCTCCTGCCGGCGGTCGCCGGCTTCGCGCCGGAGGAGCGCGCCGACGGCCCCGTCGTCAACCTTTCCTACTGGGTGTTTCCCGCCTTCGCGCGCCTGCCGCTGGTCGCGCCGGAAATCGACTGGCGCGGCATCGTGCAGAGCGGCCTCGACGCGCTGAAGCTCGCGCGTTTCGGTTCGGACGGTCTGCCCGCCGAATGGGTTTCGCTGCGGGACGGCAAGGCGCGGCCCGCCGACGGCTTCCCCGCGCAATTCGGCTACAATGCGATCCGCATTCCGCTCTATCTCGCCTGGGCCGGCATCGGCGAGCGCGAGCACTACGAACCTTTCGTCACCTGGGTGACGCGTTATCGCGGTCTTGCGGTCGTCGACCTGGCGGGCGGGCGCAGCGGCAGCAACCTGACCGAAGGCGGCTATGCAGCCGTCGGCGCGCTCACGCAATGCGTGGTCGAAGGCAAGGCGCTCGGTCGCGATCTGTCGACGTCGCGCACGCCGGAGAACTATTACCCCGCAACGCTCCGCATCATGGCGGTCCTCGCAGCGCAGATGAGGTTCCCCTCATGTCTGCACTGAGACCGATCTCCCACGCGCTTGCGGGCGCGCTGCTGATGACCGTGTCGGCGGCCGCGTTCGCGCAGACCAAGGGCGGCGGCTTCATCATCGACATGCCGGCGGCCGGGACGCCTGCGCCTGCGCCCGCGCCAGATGCTGCGCCGCGCGCCGAACAGCCGGCCGTACAGCCGAGCATCCCGAAGGCCGAGGAGCCGAGCTCGCGCATGCTGCGCGCGCAGCCGCTTGCCGGCGACGGCGAGGGGCCGGACGAATCCGCGCTGCGTTATTATGCGCAACTCGGCCAGATGGAGCGCGTCAATACCGAGATCGAGCGTCTCGTTCGCCTCTATCCGGGATGGACCCCGCCGATCGATCTGTTCAACGGCGCGCCGCCGGGCGACCCGAGCGAAGACGCCTATTGGGAATTATTCGCCGCCGACCGGATCGACGAATTGCGCGCGGCGATGAACGCACGCAAGAAGGAAGAGCCAAACTGGCAGCCGTCCAAGGATCTCGCAACCAAGATGCGGCGCAAGGAACTGCGCATCCGCATCATGGACTTCTGGAAGAAGGGCAAGTGGCAGGACCTCGTCGACTACGTGAAGGCGGATAATTACAACGCCGACGACGCCGACGTCGAAATGCTGTGGACGATCGCGGAAGCCTTTGCCAAGACCAAGCAGACGAACGACGCTGTCTCCGTTTATCTGTCGATCCTGAAGTCCGGCGCCGACCAGCCGGCGCGCCTCGCCACCATCCAGAAGGCGATGGCCAATCTGCGTATGGCCGATGTCGAAAAGCTGATCGCCGCGGGCCGCTACGATGCGACGGGCCGCAGCGAATTCGCGCCGATCATGGTCGACATCGTGCGCGCGCGCATCAGCGCCTATCTGCACGACGAGCGGTCGGAGAAGATCCCGGACCCGGAACTCGAGGTTTTCAAGGCCTACGCCAAGGAAGAGAAGGATCCGAACCAGCCGGGCCTCGTCGCCTGGTACTACTACAAGACCAAGTCGTTCCGCGACGCGCTCGACTGGTTCAAGATCGCGCTGGAGCGCGGCGGCGATGCGATGATCGCGCACGGTCTTGCGCATTCGCTGCGCGAGCTCGACATGCGCCGCGAGACGGAAGAGGTCGCCTACGCCTGGCGCGAGCCGCTGGTGAACAACCTCATCCTGTTCATCGACATTCTCGAGCGCGATCTCCGCTCGAATTTCCGCCCTTCATCGAGCCCGAGCGTCTCGCCCGCTACGCCAAGGTGACGATGGACGTCGCCTCGGGCGAAGGCGCGCAGGCGCTTGCCTGGTATGCTTACAATTCCTGCCAGTACGAGGTCGCGCATCAGTGGTTCCAGCGCGCGGTCGCCTGGTTCCCCAAGGAAGCGACCGTCTATGGCTACGCGCTGACCCTGCAGAAGCTGAAGCAGACGAAGGAATTCTGGGATCTGATGAACAGGTACGACGGCCTGTTCGGCAAGGTGCTGGAAATGATCTTCCCCGACGGCCGCTATCATCCGCCGACGCCTTGCGATGAAATGGCCAACGCGCAACTGCGTCAGCAGCAGCAGGTCGTTGGCGGCTACACGGTTCCCGGCGCCAATCCCGCGATGCCGCCGCAAGGGGTTCCGCTGCAAAATCTCACCGCCGCGCAAGCGGCGGGCTACGTCGTCAACGGCCAGTACGGCGCCGGCTGGGCCTATCAGCAGCAGCAGCGCGTCGAATTGCCGAAGATCGACCGCAAGTTCTTCCCGGTCGCCGTCGATCCGGAAAATCCGCTGCGCTATGCCGCGACCGCCGCGCCGAACACGCAGAGCCCGGCGCATTTCGCGCAGGCGGCCGCCGAGATAGCGCTGCAGGCCGAACCATTCCGCGGTCCCTATCCGCTGGTCGCCACCCGCGTGCCCGGCGTCGGCCGGATGCCTTACGAGCGCTACGGCTTCTCGCTGCCGGGCTGGAACGGCGTCAACGGCCCGACAACGCCGACCTATGCCGCGCAGATTGCGCCGGCGGGCACGCTGTGGGCGACCGAATTGCCGGAGAAGGATCGGCCGAAGACCGCAGTCGAAGCGGGGGGCGCCGGCCCCACCGCGGGCGCGAGTTCGTCCGCCGCGTCGACGGCGCCGAATTCCGTGGGAACGCCCTCGGTCGCGCCGAATTCGGTCGGCGCGGGGGCGCCTGCGGCGACGTCGGTTGCGCCCAATGCCGCCGTGGACACGGGCGTGCGCGTCGTCGGTGGCGCGATCGGCGTACAGCAGGCCGCGCCGCAGCCGGTCCCGCCGCCCGTTGTCGCCGCCGCGCCTGTGGTTTCGCGCGCGGTCTATGCGCCGCCGCCCACGCCGGGTTCGTCGGCGGACGCGCCGGCTCCGCTCCAGCGGTCGGGCTATGCCGCGCAATTGCCCGAGGCGGCCGACGCCGGCACGCTCGCGCAGCGCGCGGCCCAGTATTTCAACGAAAAGAACTATGCGGCGGCTCTCGACGCTCTCGAACGGCGCGCAGCCATGGCGCCCGAGACGACGGAGCTGCGCATGATGCGCGGATGGTCGCTGTTGCATCTCAACCGCAAGGACGAGGCGCGCAACGCGTTCGCGACGCTCGGCAAGGCTGCGCCGGGCCAATCCCTGCAAGGGGGCAAGTAAGATGCGTTTTCCTTTCCTTCTCCTCCCCGTTCTCGCGACGCTCGCGGGCTGCGCCTCCGATGCGCCGAAGACCGCCTATGTCTCGCGCGTCGACACAGCCTCGCCGGAGACGACGCCGGTCTCCGGCGCGGACGCTTCGATGATGTTGGTCCAGATGCCGCAGCCCGGCGGCCTGGTCACCAGGGTGCGCGAGAAATCCTATCCGAACGGCATCATGCAGCAGGCGATCCTCGCCGGCGACGTGTCCGGGCTCGGCGAAAACCATCTCGAGATCAACGTGCAGACGTCAGCCTCGAACGGCGCCGCAGGCTTCCTGAACATCGGCCCGCCGTCGGAAGCCAGCGTGAAGCGCGAGATCCTCGCGCGTTATCCCAAGGTGCCGATGCGCATCGTCACCCAGCCGCGTCAGAACGCGCTCGGCGTGTTCGGCCTCGCCATCGGCCGCGCCAGCAGCGGCGCGCGCTGCATCTTCGCCTGGCAGTGGGTGGATGACGTCCGCCGCGGCGCGCGTCAGGATTCCGGCTTCTCGATCCTCGGCAAGCGTTTCGGCGGCTCGTCAAGCGCGGCGGGCGCTTCGCCTGCCTCGATCCGCGTGCATCTGTGTCGCAACGATGCGACCGTCGACGATCTTGCGGCGACGGTTGAAGGCATGACTCTGGCCTCCCCCGCCATTGTCGACAATGCGCTCAATCCCGCCCGCCGTATCGAGGCGACCGCGCCGGTGCGCGGCCCGGATTCCGCCCGCGGTTCGACCGTCGTCGCCAGCTCCGCGCCGGCCGGCAGTCTCGAAAGCGCGCTCGGTCCGACCAAGCAGACGCAGGTCGCCGCCACCGACGCGCCGAAGCGCAAGCGCGCGACGCGGGTCGCGCGTCGCAAGGCGCCCGTCGTGCAGGATGCGGACGAGGGCGTCGTCGTGGCGCGCCGCCAGCCGCCGGCGGAACCGCAGCCGCAGCAGGTCTATGCGGGCGGACCTCGCTATCTCGCGCCCGTCGCCGGCATGCCGGCGAGCGCGCCGGTCGCCTATGGGACGCCGGCGCCGGTCGCCTCTGCCGCGCCGTCGATCGCCGGGCTCGATCCGAGCCTGCCGGCCGCAGCCTATCGCGGCCCGAGCGCCCGCCCGCGTTACTGAGGGGCGCTTCGGTCTCGGCCACGCTTCAGGCGCGCGCCGCGTCAGCCGACAGGCCGGCGCGGCGTGCTGTCGCAGCGGCGTTTTGGATGTGGATTTCCGACAATTCTAGCGGTCAACGCAAAGTCTTCGCAGCGCCGTTGCGTCACAATCCCGTCATGGTTCGGGAGAGACAGATGACGCTTGCCGATGTCGACACGCTGCTGGAAGCCGCCATCCCCAGTTTCGGGCGGACGACGCTGACGCTGGCCGAAGCGCCCGGCGACGCCGGCGATCTGCTGCGCTTGTTCGAGCGCGCGCTCATCCTCGGCAACAGGCGCGGCGCGCCGCTCGCCGAAATCCAGGCGCCCTGGCGGCCTTCCCGGACCTCGCCGGCGCCTTCTGGCATGTGCCGATCGAGGATTCGAGCCGCGAGGGGGTCGTACGCCTCTCCTTCGAGCGTCCGGACCTGTCGCACGCCGCCTGACAGGGGCGTTTGGCCCCTCCTCTTTTCGAAAGTGCGCGTCCGATTCACAATGGGGCGAATCATCCCGTTCGAGTTGGCGCGTCCGGAAGCCTAGAGGCGGTCGGAGCCCGCGGGGATTCCCGAAACGGGTGGGGAGGCCGGCGCATTGGCAGGACGGCGCAAGCGCGTCAAAGGCGTGGAGGCGGCTGCGGCGGCAGCGCGGCAGCAGTTTGCGGCCCTGCCGTTCCGCGATGACGATGGGCTGGAGATCATGCTGGTGACCTCCCGCGACACGCGCCGCTGGGTCCTGCCCAAGGGCTGGCCGATCAAGGGGCTCAAGCCGCATTCGGTGGCTGCGCGCGAGGCGCTGGAAGAGGCCGGGCTGACCGGTAAGGTCGCCAAGGAGCCGATCGGCTCCTATCGCTACGTCAAGCGGATGCGCAATGGCGCGGCGATGACCTGCGAAGTCGGCGTCTTTCCCCTGGCGGTGGAGAAGCAGCGTCGCAACTGGCCCGAGCGCGACCAGCGCACAACCAGCTGGTTCGCGCGCGAGGACGCCGCAACGCTGGTCGATGAGCCCGACCTGCGCGATCTGATCCTGGCCTTTGCGCCGGCGCGGCAGGACGCCTGAGGGCGACCGGGCCGCCCGCGCGGCGCGTCTGTCTCGACAATTTGCAAGAAATGGTCGGAGTGAGAGGATTCGAACCTCCGACCCCCTCGTCCCGAACGAGGTGCGCTACCAGACTGCGCTACACTCCGATATCCCGCCGCCGCAACGGCGCGAGCCGCGTCCTTATAGTCAAGGCGAACGCAGGCGGCAAGACCGCGCGCCGGCTTTTCGGACCGGCCTTGCGCGAATGGCGCCTGACCGGCTCAAACCGTCGTTTTCTCTTGGCTCCGGGCTGATCGCCCGTCGCCAAAGTTCGGACTCCGGCGTGCCGTCCCCACGCCCGCGGCTGCCGCTGTGGCGAGGGCGTGGGCGGGGTTGCGGGCAGGGGACTGCGCTCTATGGTCCGCGCCCGCCGGTTCGCCGGCGCGTTGGGGCGTCGCCAAGCGGTAAGGCAGCGGATTTTGATTCCGCCATACGGAGGTTCGAATCCTCCCGCCCCAGCCACGCATTCGCTGAATCCGCAGACTTTGTCATATCGGCCGCCGAGGTCCGCGTTCTGCCGGCCTTTGCCGAGGCCGGAAATCGCAGACCGGCGATCTGAGGTTTCCTCTGGCCGAATTCTGCCCCCGGCCTGCAATAGCGATTTCTCAATTTCCAGAACGGTCGTGCCGCCAAATTTGCAGACCCGGTTCGATTCGAGCGAGACCGGTTCGACTTAGGCCGGGAAACGGAAAAAGACGCCGAAGCGCCCTTGGCGCCGAGAGAAATTTCGGGTTCGAACGTAAGCGCCTTCCTGCTCGGCCCAGGCCAGAGGCAGCGACTTGGCGAGAGCCGTCACCGTCAGCTCCGCGATGGGCCGTCCGTCCGCCAGAGCCTCGATGAAGCGCGGGGACACGTAGGCCAGCGGCGCCAGCAGGCCAAGTCGAAAGATCGGCGAATTGACCCAAGATTTGTGAAATTCGTCGCTGGTCCGGGCCAGCTTCCGCAAACCCTCACGCCGCCATCGTATGTCCGCTTTTCGCAATGGAGCCAACGGAGACAATGACCGATCGCGGACGTTTCGACTTCAGGCGCGCGTCGCCGTGCAATCGTGCCGAGCCGTCAATCGCCTCAGACCTTAAGGCGATCGAAACTGCGGTCTCAAATCGTCACCTGCGCTCCGATCTCGACCACGCGACCTGCGGGTATGTGGAAATAGTCGGTCGCACCGGCAGCGTTGCGCGACAGATAGATGAAGAGCGCGCGCTGCCAGCGGCGCATCTCGCTTTTGGCGGCCGGTTTCAGGGAGCGCCGCGAGACGAGGAAGGAGGTCGACATGATGTCGAACTTCCAGCCGAGCTTGCGGCAGAGCAGCAAGCCCTTCGGCACGTTGGGCTCTTCCATGTAGCCGAAGTTCAGCGTCACCAGCCGGAACAGGCGGTTCACCACATGCATTTCGACCCGGTCCTCGTCGGCGACGCGCGGCGTATCTGCCGTGCGGATGGTCAGAATGACGTTGTTCTCGTGCAGGGCCTTGAAATGCTTGAGGCTGTGCAGCAGGGCGACCGGCGCGAGGTCGGGCTGCGCCGTCAGATAGACCGCGGTGCCCGGCACGAGAACCGGCGTTCTTTTCTCGAGCTGGCTGAGCAGCACCCCGATTGGCAGGTCGGTCTGACGCGCCTTGGTCTCGATTATCTCGGTTCCCCTGAGCCAAGAGCGCATTACGAGCATAACGATGCAGGCGATCATCAGCGGCACGTAGCCGCCCTCGAACAGTTTCATGAGATTTGCTCCCAGAAAGACGAGATCCACGACGAGAAACGGAAGCAGCAGGCTGGCCGCCGCCCAGAGAGGCCAGCGCCAGTATTTGTGCACCACGACGAGCGCGAGGCTGGCGGTGACGACCATCGTGCCGGTGACCGCGATGCCATAGGCGTTGGCGAGCCTGCTCGAGGATGCAAACATCGCCACCAGCGCGAGCACGCCGATCAGCAGCATGGCGTTCACGCCGGGCATGTAGATCTGGCCGGCATGTTCGGCGGATGTGTGCAGGATGCGCATGCGCGGCAGCAGGCGGAGCTGGATCGCCTGGCGCGTCAGCGAATAGGCGCCGGTGATGACGGCCTGGCTCGCGATGATCGTGGCCAGCGTCGCGAGGATGACGACTGGCAGCAGCGCCCAGTCGGGATAGAGCAGAAAGAACGGGTTTTCCAGCCGCTCGGGATGGGCGAGCAGCATCGCGCCCTGGCCGAGATAATTGATCGCGAGCGCGGGGAAGGCGACGAATATCCAGGCCATCTGGATCGGCCGACGACCGAAATGTCCGAGGTCGGCATAGAGCGCCTCGGCGCCGGTCACGGCCAGGAAGACCGCGCCGAGCGTGACGAGGCCGATCTCGCCGTGGCCCGCCATGAAGCGGACGGCGTGGACGGGGTTGAGCGCCGCCAGCACCGAGAGGTCGTCGACGAGATGCCGTGCGCCGCCGGTCGCCATGACGGCGAACCAGACGAGGGTGATTGGGCCGAACCAGCCGGCGACGACGCTGGTGCCGCGACTCTGGATGAGAAACAGACCGAGAATGATGACGATCGTGATTGGCAGCACGTAGGGGTCGAGCGTCGATGTGACGAGCTTCAACCCTTCGACGGCCGAAAGTACGGAAATCGCCGGCGTGATCAGCGCATCGCCAAAAAACAGCGCGGCGCCGAGCGCGCCGATCAGCAGGACGGCTGGCGCCGTGCGCCCGAGCGCCTTGTTGGCCAGCGCTAACAAGGAAAGCGTGCCGCCCTCGCCGTTGTTGTCGGTGCGCAGAAGGATCAACACGTATTTGACGGTGACGATGATCGTCAGCGCCCACAGGATGAGCGAGAGGACGCCGATCACGTTCGCGCGGTCGACGCCTGCGTGGCCGCCGCTTGCCGCGGTCATCGCCTCGCGGAAGGCGTAGAGCGGCGAGGTGCCGATGTCGCCGTAGACGACGCCGATCGAACCAAGCGTCAGGGTCCAGAATCCGGCGCTCGTCACGCGTCTTTCATCGGCGCCCGACGTCAGCGTCACATTTTCTGTCATCTCGATCATTTGCGGCCCCTATCGGCGCCGACTGGGCGGCGCGGCGGCGGAAACTCGCCTTCGGCGCGTAAGAATGCGATGCGGAAAGGGCGCGATCGCATAAGGAACCCGTAAAGACCGTGGACATGGCCGCATCCCCTCGCCATTTTCCCTTGCGGATGGAACAGGTCACAGCATCGCCGCACGTCGGCTGGCGGACGCCGCCTTCGGTCTCTGGAATTGCGGGCTGCGTCGGACTGATCGCGGTCGCGACCGTCGCCGCCCAGCTTCTTTCGCGCGTCCTGCCGCCCTCCAGCGCGACGCTGATTTTCCTGGTCGCCGTCCTGATCAGCGCCGCCAGCTTCGGCTTCTGGACGGGGCTGCTTGCTGCGGCGCTCGCCTTTCTGTGCGCCAATTTCTTCTTCGTGGAGCCGGTCCACACGTTTTCGGTGCGCCATGCCGAGGATGTGCTGGCGCTGGGCGTTTTCCTGATTGCCGCCGCCGTGACCGGCTTCATTGCCGGGCGAATGCGCGAGCAGGCGAACGCCGCGCGTCAACGCGCCGACATGCTCGAACTTCTGTCGGATTTCAGCGCCGATCTGTCTGGCCGGACGACACAGGACGAGGTTGGCAAGGCCATGATCCGCCATCTCGCGCGCGCTGCGGGCGGCGCGGCGGCGCTGGTGGAGTTCCGGGACGACGCGATCGCCGCTTGGCAGGGCGCGCCCGACGGCGCAACTCTCGAGCCGGCAGACCTGCAGGCGGCCGACTGGGCGGCCCGGCACGACGCGCGATCGTTGGCGGCTGCGCCCGGCTGGTCGGGCAGCCGCTTTACGTTCCAGCCGCTGTGGCGCGCCGGGGCGGGCGTGAGCGTCGTCGGATATACACGGCCCCAGGGCGGGGCGTTGAGCGAGCAGGTGGTCGGAGCGATTCTGCAGCAAGGCGCGGCGGCGATGGAGCGCGTCGAACTCGCGGGTGAGGCGGCGCGCGCGCGCGAGGCCGCGGAGCAGGAGCGGCTGCGTTCGGCGCTACTGTCTTCGCTGTCGCACGACCTGCGCACGCCGCTCGCCGCCATTCTCGGCTCGGTGACGACACTGCGCGAACTCGGCGACGCCATGCCGACGGAGGCGCGCGCCGATCTTCTGGCGGCGATCGAGGAAGAAACCGGTCGCCTGTCGCGCTTCGTCGCCAATCTCCTCGCAATGACGCGACTGGAGGCGGGCGTGGCGCTCAAACGCGACTGGACCGACGTCGGCGATATTCTTCGGGCGGCTGTCGCGCGAGCGCGAAAAGCCTTTCCCGCGCAGGCGCTTGAACTTTCGCTTGGCCCCAACTTGCCGCTCGTTCGCGCGGACGCGACACTGCTGGAGCAGGCGATCTTCAATCTGATCGACAATGCCGCGCGCCATTCGCCCGCGGGCGCCCCGGTCATGCTGTCGGCGCAACTTGCGGGCGAGGAGATCGCCATCGCGGTCGAGGATCGCGGACCGGGAGTTGCGCCTGAAGCGCGCGAGCGCATCTTCGGCAAGTTCTTCACGACATCGCCTTCGGGCGCCGGGCTTGGGCTCGCGATCTGCCGCGGCGTCGTCACGGCGCTCGGCGGCTCGATTGCGCTGGAAGCGCCGGAGGCGGCAAGGAGCGGCGCGCGGTTCGTCATTCGCCTGAAGGTCGAGCCGGCAATGCAGGAGGCCTGAGGGCGAGATGTCGGAGCGCAAGCGAATCCTGATCGTCGACGACGAACCGCAGATCCAGCGCTTCCTGAAGCCAGCCCTGGTGGCGGGCGGCTATGCGGTCGCGCAGGCAGCGTCGGGCCGTGAGGCCCTGCGTCAGATCGACGAATTCCAGCCGGACGCCATCGTGCTCGATCTCGGGCTGCCGGACATGGACGGCAAGACGGTCATCGTTCACGCGCGGCAGACAAGCGACACGCCGATCATCGTCCTGTCGGCGCGCGAGCAGGAGGCCGAGAAAATCGCGGCGCTCGATCTTGGCGCCAACGATTATGTCGCCAAGCCGTTCGGGATCGCGGAGCTGCTGGCGCGCGTGCGCGCCGCGCTGCGGCCACGTCGGAGCCAGAGCCCGGATGCGCCGCTTCTGCGCATCGGCGATGTCGTGATCGACGTTCCCGCGCATCGCGTGACGCGCGGAGGCGCGCCAATCGTTCTTACGCCCAAGGAATTCGAGCTTCTCCTCCTGCTCGCGCGCAACGCAGGACGGGTGGTGACGCATCGGCAATTGCTCGCCCATGTCTGGGGACCGGCGCATGTCGAGGACACTCAATACTTGCGAGTCTTCATCGGGCAATTGCGGGCTAAGCTCGAGCGCGACCCTTCGGAGCCCATGCTGATCGCCACCGAGCCCGGTGTCGGATACCGCCTTTCGGAACCTCCATGACCGTGCATCCTGAAGCAGACATTCAAGACGCCCCAAAAGGGTCTGTTTGGCCAGGACCGGCTGGCATTGCGAGCGCCTGCTTTCCGCCCGAACCGCCGTTGGCGACGGCTGCTTCCGGGCGCGTTATCTGAATGACCGCTTCCGGCCCGGAGGCCAATGCGAACTGCCGACCGTCAACGGACCTTCACAATCGGTTGTAGGAGAGGCGCGTCTGCGCCGTCAGCGGATCCATGGCCGATGCGCGGAATGTCCTCGTGACCGAGGTCGAGGATCTCAGGCTTGTAGTTCTCGGCGCTTGCGTCCAGTGTGATGAGATGTCTGAACAACTCGTCAAATACAAGGTCGTCGACGGCGTCGCCGAAATTCTGCTGAATCGACCGCCCGTCAATGCATTGAGCCTGCAGGTCATCGATCAGCTTCTGGCGGCGCTCCAGCGCGCGCGGGAAGATGCAGAGGTCCGCGTCGTCATTGTCGCCAGCGCTCAAAAGATCTTTTGCGCAGGGCTCGATCTCGACATTCTGCGCGACAAGTCAGGCGTCGAGGCGAAGCAGTTTCTCGAGAAGCTCTATTTCGCGCTGAACGATGTGCAATACCGTCTTGGCAAGCCGAGCATAGCTGCGATCGACGGCGCCACGCGCGCCGGCGGAATGACCATCGCGATTTCCTGCGACATGATCGTCGCCGGAGAGGGCGCCACTTTCGGCTATCCGGAAATCAACGTCGGCCTGATCCCGGCGCTGCACTTCGTGCAGCTGACACGGCTGGTCGGCAAGCATCAGGCGTTCGGGCCGCTGTTCCTCGGAGATCCTTTCGATACTCAGAGCGCCTTCCGAATGGGCCTTGTCAGCGAGATCGTTCCAACCGGCACAGCCCTCGATCGCGCGCGCGTTCTGGCGCGGCGCTTTGCCGAAAAGTCGGCCGTCGTGATGAAACTCGGGCGGGACGCATTCATGCGCGCTTATGATTCCGACTACCGGCGTTCGATCGAAGCTGCGGCCGAAACCTTCGCTCTGGTGGCGACGACCGATGATTGTCAGGAAGCGCTGCGAGCGTTCGTCGAAAAGCGGCCGCCGAATTTCAAGCGCTGACAGTTCGCCCGCGCGTCACTCGGGCACAAGCGACGCGTCGAGCGGCGCTGGCGCATGGGCGAAGCTCGAGATCCATCACCGAGCCGATACCCCAGCGCGAAGAGCGACGGCAGCAGGCGGCCAGCATCGCCCCCAATTCGCCTCGCACGACATCAGCGTTGAGGCCTCGACGGCTCGATACCCTGCGCCCTTTGCTCGATGCGCCTCGCCAGCATGCCGACGCGGTCGCCACCCCAGAACAATTCTCCATCGAGAAGCATGCTGGGCACGCCGAAAACACCGAGGCTCTCGGCTTCCTCGGTGATCGCCTCGACCTCGGTCTGGGCCGGGCCCTCGATATAAGCCGCGAACTCGGATGCGGATCCGCCGAGTTTCTCGATCACCGCGCACATCTGTTCGAGGTCGTCGAGATCCAGGCGGTGGGTCCAGAACATCTCGAACACCGTGTTATGATAGGCGCGAAAAAATCCGTTCCGCTGCGCGAACAACATGCCCGCGCTCGAACAGGTCGCATCATAGATCCGCTTCGGACCTTTCAGGATCAGCCCCTGCTCGTTCGCGTGGCGTCGGGCGTCCATGTAGGCGTATCGCACCTTGCGCCAGTCATGCGCCGACCGCGTGTCGACGGAACCGAGATATTCCGCGATGCGCAGCGTGTAGGGACGCCACTCGAGTTCGACATCGTGCGTTCGTTCGAGATCGAACAGCGCCTTGTTCGCGACGTAGGCATAGGGGCTCTTGTAGTCGGTATAGACCCGGACCCTGGTTTTCATGCGCCCTCGCTCATTCTTGACAGATTGACGACGAATTCGTCGATGTCACGATTCCACGCGCCCGGCGTGAGCCCGAGCTCTTTCGCCGATGACCGCACCAACCAGGGCGCCTAGCGTCGTCCCTCGACGAACTGACGCATCGCTTGCTGCGCGGCGGCAGTCCGCCCCAATTCCTGCGCCGCCGCCATTTCGTGGGCATAGCCTTCGAGCACGCCCATCTGCTCCACGTCAGCCAAGGTTTTCCGCGCCATCTCGACTGCGGTCGGATCGCGTTCGGCGATTTCGCGGGCGATATTCATCGCAAAGGGCATCAGTTCAGCCTGCGGAAGGCAGGCCTCGATGGCGCCGCGCCTATACATTTCCTGCGCGGTCAGGCAATGGCCGGTCAGCAGCATCCGGTTGACGGTCGAATGGCCGAGCAGCCGCATCGCGTGGCGTGCGCCGCCGAGCATGCCGACCTTGATCTCCGGAATCCCGAAGATGGCGTTTTCGCTCGCGACGATGATGCAACAGGACGCCGCCATGCCGAGACCGGCGCCGAGCGCCGCCCCGTTGACCGCTGCGATCGTCGGCTTCCTGCCTTCGAGAAAGGCGCGGTACATGTCGACGCCGATCGAGACCGGCCCGGCCGTATTGGTTTCGAGCGCTTGCAAATGGCGCTTCAGGTCGACGCCGGCGGAAAAGCACTTGCCCTTGCCGGTGAGGATGACGACGCGCACCTGCGGATCGGCGTCCATGGCGCCGAGCGCGCTGGTAAGGTCACGTACTGTCTCGACGTCCAACGCATTGACCGGAGGGCGCGCCAGCGTCACGACGCCCACGCCTTCAGAAATCTGCGTCTCGATTGTCATTTGCGCTCACCTCGCCTCATCAAGCGCGAAGTCGGTTCGACGGTCAGGCATGCGGGCTTCTGGGAAACCCGCTGCCGGACGGCCAGACCGACGGGTCAAATGCTCGAGAAATCGCCGTGGCGACCCCTGCCTTTTGCGAAGCGGCCGGCGCCAGCGGCGCCTTCCTTGAATATGGCTTCCACCCCATTCGTCCATTCGCGCCGCAAACCCTCGCGCACCGGTAGACCATAAGTCTCGCAGATCGAGCGACGATCCGCGCGCACGGCTTCTTGCGGGAAACGCGCAATCTCCCGGGCCATCTCCTCGGCCGCGGCCCGCGCGCCGCCTGGCGCCACGACCTTCTCGCACATGCCGATCTGCAGGGCCTCGCCGGCCGGCACCTTGCGTCCGGTCAGCGTGATTTCCATCGCCCGTCCTTGGCCGACAAGACGCGGCAGACGTACAGTGCCGCCGTCGAGTAGCGGAATGCCCCAGCGCCGGCAGTACACGCCGAAATAGGCGGTCTCGGCCATCACCCGGATGTCGCACCACAGAGCAAGCTCCATTCCTCCGGCGACCGCGGGCCCTTCGACCGCCGCGATGACAGGCTTGGACAATTCGAGGCGCGTCGGTCCGAGCGCGCCTCTCGGCGCAGCGTTGGCGCCGGTCGGGAAGGCCAGCTCTTCTACGAGATTCTTCTGAAAGCGCTCACGGTCGGTCAGCGTGCTCGCGAACTTGAGATCCCAACCCGCGCAGAACGCTCCGCCCTCTCCCCAAAGCACAGCGACATCTGCCGTCTTATCGGCCTCGAATTCGAGAAACGCTTTCGTCAGGGCGTCGGCGCTGTCCGGATCCATGGCGTTTCGCGCTTCGTCGTACCGGCTGTGAATGATGGTCCATACCGAGCCGCTCTTTTCAATTCGGATCATGACTTCCTCCCGGATCAGCGGAGAGCCGCGCGATCTACGATCGCCTTCAGCCCGGCATCGCCAAATTTCAGCGTGCCGTATTCGTGGGCCCATTCGCCGCCGAGCCGCGAGGCGCAGAATGCATCGGCCACTTCCGCCGTGGACTGACGGATGAGCAAGCTGCCTTGAACGGCGACCGCGATGCGGCTCATCAGGCGGCGGGCGTGGGGTTCGAACATTTCCGCGCAATTCGCGACATCGGCCTTCACCCCGTCTGCGAAAGCGTCGAAATGCCTGTCCGCGCCCTTCGCTTCGTTGATTTCGTTCATCAGAGCGTCGAGGGCGCCGTCAGTCTTCATGGCGCGCATGACATCCAGCCCCATCACCGCCGAGGTCCCCTCCCAGATGCTGTTCAGCGGCGCTTCGCGATAGAGACGCGCGATGGGCTGTTCCTCGACGTAACCCATGCCGCCGTGGCACTCCAGCGCCTCCAGCGCGACCGAGCTGACACGGCGGCAGTTCCAGTATTTTCCGATCGGCACAAGAATGCGATTGAGATGCTGTTCCGCTTCGCTCATCTGCGCGTCGTCCACCGATTTCGCGACGCGCAGGCCCAGCAGCATCGCGGCCTCGGCCTCGATCGCCAGATCGGCGAGCGTGTTGCGCATCATCGGCAGGTCACGGATCGTCCTGCCGAAGGCTTTGCGTTGCGACGTGTGATGAATGGCCAGATTGAGGGCCTGCCGCATCATCCCAGCCGCCGCAATCGCGAAATCCATCCGGATGTAGTGCGTCATGTTCTTGATGAAGGCGCGGATGCCGTGTCCGTCCTCGCCGATGCGATAGGCGATGGCGTTGTCGAACTCGATCTCGGAGGAGGCGTTCGAACGGTTCCCCACTTTGTCCTTCAGCCGCTGCACCCGGATGCTGTTGCGCGTGCCATCAGGCAATGTGCGCGGCGCTACGAACAGGGTCACGCCCGCCTCCGTCTGCGCCGTCAGCAGCACAATGTCCCCCATTGGGGCCGAACAGAAGTACTTGTGCCCGGTCAGCAGGTATTCGCGATCATTGCCGGTCGGAACCGCACGGGACGAGTTGGCGCGAAGATCAGACCCGCCCTGCTTTTCGGTCATGGACATGGCGGTGGTGATTGCGGTCTTCTCGTTGCCCGGCAATGGGCGCGGGTCGTAGTCCCGCGCCAGGATCTTGTCCAGCCATGGATTGCCGGCGGCCGGGTCGCTGCGCAGAAGCGGCACGATGGCGTAAGACATCGTGCTCGGGCACATGACGCCGTTCTCGGTCTGGTTCCACATATAGGACAGGGCCGCGCGCGCCACTTGCGGGCGCTTTTCGTTGGTGGTCCAGGCCAGGCTATGGACTTCGCTCTTCCAGGCGGCCTCCATCAGTTCATGGTAGGCGGGATGGTATTCGACGAAGTCGATCCTCTGGCCGATCCTGTTATGCGTCTTCAGCACCGGCGTGTTTTCATTGGCGAGGCGAGCCAGGTCCCGCATCCGGGCGCTGCCCGTCACTGCGCCACAGACGCGTAGCTTTTCATCCGCCCAGCCCGCTCCATGCCGATGGATGGCCTCCTTGAGGATCCGGTCATCGTCATAGAGATTCTTCTCGGGAAGCTCGGACGGCATGTTTTCGATTTCGTGCGTGGCATAGCCGCGCCCCACGTTGGGCCGCGGCAAAACGGACACATAGTCGTGGGTCTGGTCGTTTGCGTACATTTGCGAGCTCCTCCCGATGGTCATGCGATTGACGAAACGCCGACGGCGCGCCGGCAAAAATCGAGAATTTCGGCGCGAAGCTGCGCGCCGCTATCGGCAAGGGGCGCAGCATCCGGCGAAAGCGGAATGACCAGCGTCTCAGCCAGTAGCCCCAGCACACAGGCCGCCGAGATGCGCGGGTTCTGGGGGCGGAATTCACCGGTCTCGACCCCGCAGGCGATAATCTTTTCGAACTCGTCGATGAACCACGCGTGCGCCTTCTGGCGGACGTTGTCGACTTCCGCAGCAACAGGCTCAGCTATGACGGCATAGGCCTTGATCCGGCCTCGCAGCGCCCTGCGCGCGAACGTGTCCACAGCCCGCAGGAAACGTTCGGAGGCGCTGCCGCTCGATGCCACGATCTTCGCTAGGATCGCCACTTCTTCTCCGGCGATGGCCTCGAAAACGTCGATGTAGAGGTCGGTGATCTTGCCGAAATGCGTGTAGACGGACCCGACCGAGACACCCGCTTCGGCGGCGACTGCGTTCAGGCTGCAATTTTTCCAGCCACCAAGTTCGACCAGCGCGCGCGCCGTCCGCACGATCCGCTCGCGCGTCGCCTTTTGCTTGTTTTCAACGAATTCGGTCTTTCTGTACGCCATAAATTGAGATCTATCTCATTTTTACAAAAAAGCCCCGCGCTCGGATATCTGTCAAGACCGCGGCGTCGGAGTTTCTTGCCGGGCCTTGACGGGCACAGTCGTTCCCGGCGGTCGGAGTGGCACGCTACGGGTCAGATTTTCCATGAGCCCCTCGACGGCAGAGACGAGAGTCACGGGTGTCTGAGGGGCTGACTCGGCGCTGCGGAAGTGTTCGAAAATCCACTGGCAAATGGCGCAACCGTCCTTCGGCCGACTTGCGGGCCGGCTCTAAGGCAAGCGGTTCATGGGGTTTTCGGCGACGACGAAGCGCTCATCGTTGACGGCGTTCTCGTGATGCACCGGGCAGGCCACGGGTCCCGGCAATTCGTGAAGAGTGGAAATGCGCGAGCGATACTCGTTGAAGTTCATCCGGCCGATCTGGATTGGGCGCGTGTTCGCCCCCGTCCCCGCGAAGGTTCCGGCGCCTTTGTCGCGGCCTTCGGTTCGCTCGCGACTGCCGGCGCGAGACACACGGGCTCTTCCTCGCCGGCGAGTTGGCGGATCATTGCGGCGAGCGCCTTGATCCGTGGCGCGATTTCGGTCTCCAGTTGGCCCGGGCGGAGCCGGAACGCCGGCACCGCGCAATTGAGCGCAAAGCAATCGTCGGTCGCCCGCGACCGGAACAAGGGCGCAGCTACGGCCGGAACAGTCGCCACCCAGTCGCCGTAGGAAAAGCAGAACCCCTGTTCGGCGCAGGATTTGCGACCCGCGAGATAGCGCTCGCCATAGGCCTCCCAGATGTCCGGGCCCTTGGAGCGAATGAGCGCGTCGAGCGCCGCCGCCTCGTCCGGCCGCAGCATGCTCGCCAGCGCGCGGCCGATCGCGCTGCGCATGATCGGCACGGCGCGCCCGATGTCGGGCACCTGCCGGCCGACGTCGCTGGAGCGCGCCGTTTCCACATAGACGGACATGTCGTCGTCGAGCAGGCCGATCGACACCGTGCCGCGGACGCTGGCCGCCAGTTCCTGCATCAGCGGCCGGGTGGTCTGCCGGAACTCCAGGCTCGCCAGCAGTGGATAAGCCATGCGCACCGAGCGCGCGCCGAGCCGATACTTGGACCGCGCCTCATCGTAACGCAGATAGCCGAGCTCGGCCAAAGTATGCGACAGGCGCGCGACCGTCGGACGCTTGAGGCCCGTGCGCGCGGCCAACTCCGTATTGCCGAGAAACGTCGAGCCGAGCTCGAACGCCTCGAGAACCGCCAGACCCTTCGCCAAAGTCGTCGCAAATCCAGCGTCCGTCGCGGATTCGTCTTCATCCGGCTCGCCGCCCGACTTTGAAACGCCTTGCCTGCCAGGTCCCTGCACAGCGTCATCCCATGCGCAAATCACGTCGATCGACAATATGTGACGCATCGCCGGATGCCAGTCAAAAGCGCCGGGGTCGCGGCTGATGCGTCATAGAACGATTGCAAGCGCTGCCGCATCGCCGGCTCATGCGTGAGGCGTGAGATAGGGCGAGGTTGCGATCGTCCAGTTCGGCGGCTGCTCCAATCTGTAGATCTGGCGCAGATGCGCCTCGTCCGGGCCATCTGCGATTCGCAGCATGCGCCCCCAGGCGAGCGCCTGATGGATCGGCGCATCGTCCGAGCCGCCCATGGCGCCGAACACCTGCAGCGCGCGGTCGGAGATCCGCTGCAGCATGGCGGGCACGGCGACCTTGATCATCGACACGTCGCGCCAGGCGCCATGGTGGCCGGCGTGATCGAGCGCCCAGGCGCAGCGATAGGCCAGAAGGCGCGCCTGCTCAAGCTCCACCCGCGATTCCGCGATCCAGCGCTGCACCGTGTCATATTCGTTGATCGTGCGTCCGAAGGCTTTGCGTTCAGCGGCGCGCGCCATCATCAGCTCGATCAGCAGTTCGCACAGCCCGATCGAGCGCATGCAATGGTGCACGCGTGCGGGTCCCAGCCGCACCTGCGCGACCTTGAACCCGTCGCCTTCGGCGCCAAGCAGATTTTCCTGCGGTACGCGCACGTCGTCGAAATCGAGTTCGCCGATCGGCGCAATGTGATCGACGCATCCCATCCAGCGCAGGGGCCGCACGAGCCGAACGCCCGGGGCGTCCATCGGCACGATGACGCAGGAATGGCGGCGCGTGCGCTCGGCTTCCGGATTGGTCACGCCGAGCACGATCAGGAATTTGCAGTTCGGGTGCGCGGCGCCGGTGATGAACCATTTGCGACCGCGGATGACATAGTCGGCGCCGTCGCGACGGATGGTCATCGCTATATTAGTTGCGTCCGACGAGGCGGCATCCGGCTCCGTCATCCCGAAGGCCGAGCGGATTTTGCCGGAGAGCGAGGGCGCGAGCCATGTTTTCTTCTGCCGCACGTTCGCGCAATTCTGAAGCGCGATCATGTTCGGCACGTCCGGCGCATGGCAGTTGAAGACTTCCGGAGCCCAAAACAGGCGGCCGAGAATTTCTGCGAGCGGGGCGTATTCGAGATTGGTGAGGCGCGTGCCCGGTTCGTCATCGCCGAGTTCGGGCAGGCCGAGATTCCACAGACCTTCCGCGCGCGCTTTTGCCTGAAGCGCCGGCATGAACGGCGCGGGCTCGTCGCGTTCGACAACGTGGCGCGTCCATTCCTGGTGTCGCGGCAGAACCTCGCGATTGAAGAAGGACAGCAGGCGATCGCGCCATTCCACTGCGCGTGGCGCAAGCTCGAAATCCATCCTGGCGCTCCTCTTCTCTTCTGTTCTCTTCTCGCCGCGCCCCGCTCAATCCCCGTCGGCGAGCCGGCGGATCGCGCCCGCAGTCATACCACCGTCGATGACGAGCTCGGCGCCCGTCATATAACGCGATACGTCGGACACCAGATACACGACGCCGTTCGCAATATCCTGGGCGCTGCCGGCGTATCCGAGGGGAACTCCCGCTGCGGCGAGATTGTCGGCGATCGAGACGTTCTGGCGTTCGTCCATACTTATCGTCCCGAGCTTTTCCCAGATAGGAGTGTCGATGATTCCGGGATGAACGGTGTTTACCCGGACATTGTCCCGCACACTTGCGCATTCCATGGCCACGGCCTTGGCGAAAAGGCGGACGCCGCCCTTCGTTGCGCAATAGCCCGCCAGGTTCGACGAGCCCCTGAGTCCGGCGACAGAAGACATCAGCACGATGGAGCCGCCGTTTCCTGCGCGGCGCATCGCGCCGAGGCAGTGCTTTACGGAAAGAAACACGCCATCGAGATTGATGGCGTTCTGCCGTCGCCAGTCCGAAAGCGTCATGGTGGTGATTGATGGCGATGCGACGCAAATGCCGGCGTTCGACACAAGTCCGTCCAGCCGGTCGAAGCGCGTTTCGATTTGGGAAACCACCTCCGTCCATCGGCTTTCGTCCGTCACGTCTTGAGGGAGGAAGGTCGCCTTTCCACCGCTCTGAACAATGGCGTTGGCGAGATCCGATCCAGCTCGCTCATCGATGTCGGTAGCGATGACCTGCGCGCCTTCCTTGCCGAGGGTCATGGCGCAGACGGCGCCGATCCCGGAAGCGGCCCCTGTCACCAGGACTACCTTGCCAGCCACGTGATTCATTCGAAACCTCTTCTTTCCTCAGCTCAGGACTCGCTGACAAAGCTCGATCGAACTTGCAGAGACCAATCCGATGGACTTTCGTCAGAGAGTTCGTGGTCCGGTGCGCAACCGCCTGCTTTCCCCGAGAGCGTCCTGCGCTTCGTTCATCGCGTAGCGATAGACGCCTTGCGCCATCAGGTTTTCGGTACGGGCGACGCAGAATTCATAGACGTCGCGCTTGAATTCCTGCGCGGAGCGATCCGCCGGGGCGGCGCGGGACGCCCATTCCGCAAGATGCGCCGCCATCGTGGAATTGCCTTGTCCCAGAAGTTCGCGTCCCCGTCTGATCAGGGCGTCGACGCCGCCGGCGAGATGGGCGATTTCGGACGCCTGGTCGCCAGTCGCTGCGGGCAGAAGGTCTGCGGCGATTCCATTCCACCACCCACCCCAGCGCCGCAGAAGGTTGCGCACGATGAACTGCGGATGATCGTACAATTCGAGCAGATAGGGGCGACGCGACAATTCCGGATCGGACGTCACGGCTTCGATGATTTCACCATGAGATTGCCCGGCGTTCAGCCGTTCTAAAACCTGTTGGATAATGTGACGCAGATATTGAGCCGTTTCGGTCAGCACGCGTCGCACATTGTCTTCTCCGTGCACGGCGGGGCCGTGACCAGGAAAGAGCCATTTTGCGTCGAGGGCGGCCATTCGCTCCAGCGCGTCCGCCCATTCGACGGGATAGCGCTGGACCTTCTGCGGATTTCCGCAGTTGGGCGCCCGCCAGATGATGAGGTCTCCGCAAAAAAGATATTTTTTCTGCGGCAACCAGACGTAGCAATGGTCGTCCGTCTCGCCCTTTTCGGCCTGATAGCGCACTTCGACGCCGCCGATCGTCTGGGCCAGCGAATCTCGGAAGGTGAGCGTCGGCCAGTCGAACTGGTCGACGCCGAATCGAATGAGGTCGTCACCGAATTGGCGTTGATTGATGATCTCGTTGTAGCCCTGCGTCTGCCTGTATCTGTGAAAGCGCGCTGGCAGATTTTCCTGGGCGACGATGTGGGGCCGATCCCCGGCAGCGAGAAACGGTCCCAAGCCGAAAGCATGATCGAGATGGCCGTGCGTATACACGCATGTGTGCACGGGCAGGTCGCTCCAGAATCTGATCGCCGCATGAACGCGCGGCGCCGCGAGGCGTCGGCCAGGATCGATCAGCAGCAGGCCGGCCTCTGTTCTTACGGCGTACGAATTCACGAATTCCGGATATATGAAGACGTCCGGCGCGATCTCTTGGGCAGGCCCGGTGAACCGCGGGGTCTCGTTCAACGGGTCAGTCGTCATCATTGCGGGTGCATCGGTCACTGCCAGTTCTCCCTTGCTTCGGCGCTATCGGTTTGCGATCGCCCACGGGTCCGAAGCGATCGCAATCGAGCAGCGGGAATTGTCACTTTGCTCTTGGTGAAAGGCATATTGCGAAGCCCGCCCATTGCCTCGGAATTTCGCCCTTGCAGCATGGCCTCGGAGCCAGGCGGCAATTTTCCGGCGCCAGGGGATTGTCGGTCCGCCCTATTCGTCGTCGCCTTGCGCGGGCGACGTCGATCATTGCAGCGCTATCGAAATCGCTGGTGCGACTTCGACGCGCGCACGGGAGCGCTGGCTCATGCGTATCTGAATGCGGGATCGTTGAAGTCGGTGAAGGGGATCTGGTCCTTTTCCGTCCAATAGTCCTGTGTGTGCTGCCACTCCGGCTTGTCGAGGCGCCTGGGCAGCAAGTGCATCGAGCGCTTCATGTAGCCGGGATTGAAGTTTTCGTCGTCGAGCCAGGGCAACTCGGGCATGCCTTCGTCCTCCGGACGTAGCGCCACCGTCACCTTGTGCGCGCCCTTTGTCTTCATGTGCTTGAGCAGTGCGCAGACGAAATCGCCAACCATATCGGCGCGCAGCGTCCAGCTGGCGCGGAAATAGCCGAACACCCACGCCATGTTCGGCACGCCGGTGAACATCAGGCCGCGGTAGGTGATCGTCTTGGCGAAATCGAGCGGCTTCCCGTCGATCGTGAAGTCGATGTCGCCGAGTACGCTCAGGTTGAAGCCCGTCGCCGTCACGATGACGTCGGCCGAGAGCTCATTGCCGGATTTCAGCAATATGCCGCCATCCGTGAAGCGCTCGATCTCGTCGGTGACGACGCTTGCCTTGCCGGATGCGATACCTTTGAACATGTCGCCGTCGGGAATGAAGGCGATGCGCTGCTGCCAAGGCCGGTATCTCGGCGTGAAATGGGTCGCGATGTCGTAGTCCGGTCCGAGATAGGCGCGAACCGCGCCGAGCAATTCCTCCTTCACCTTCTCGGGTTCGTCGACGCAGCGCTGGGTGAAGGCTGCCTGATCGTAGAGCATTTTGCGGCGGACGATTTCGTGCACCCAGGTCTCGTCGACCTGCAACTGGCGCAGCGTCTCTGCAATGTCGATCGCATTGCGGCCGGGAATGAAATAGGTCGGCGAGCGCTGCAGCATGGTCACGTGCGCGCAATCGTCGGCGATGTTCGGCACGAGCGTTGCGGCGGTGGCGCCGGAGCCGATCACGAGGACATTCTTGTCCTTGAGGTCGAGGTCGGCTGGCCAGGTCTGCGGATGGACGATACGGCCATTGAACTTGTCCATGTCGGGCCAATCAGGCGTGTAGCCTTCCGAATGGCGATAATAGCCTTGGCACATCCACAGGAAATTGGTGGTGAAGTGCGCCTGCTCGCCGGTGTCGAGGCGCTCGGCGACGATCGTCCAGAGATTGTCGGCGCTCGACCAATCCGCGGTCATAATCTTGTGGCGGTAGCGAATGTGCGGCGCGATGTCGTTCTCCGCAATCACTTCGCCCACGTACCTGAGAATTTCCTCGGCCGTCGCGATCGGCTTGCCGACCCACGGTTTGAAGCGATAGCCGAATGTGTGCAGGTCGCTGTCGGAGCGGATGCCCGGATATTTGTGTGTAAGCCACGTGCCGCCGAAATTTTCCTGTGTCTCGAGGATGACGTAACTCTGATCCGGGCACTGCTGTTGCAGATGGTACGCGCCGCCAATGCCGGAAATGCCGGCGCCGACGATCAGAACGTCGAAATGTTCGGGTCGCGGTCGCCGTGCAGGCGTGGCCTTCTGTCTTTCGAGCAATTCGTTCGACGTCACGCGTACGGCCTCCCTAGCAGGCTTCCTGACAAAATCAGGATAGCGAACAACTCCCGCACTTTCAAGAAAAAAGACGAATTAAATGACGAAAACATATATAAGTGTCCATTATATGGACGATGTTTCTAACAACAGCTCGTCGTCGGTGTCGCGCGCGGTTCAAAAATCATCTGCCTGCGCGCCGATCGGCGCAGGACGCCGATCGCGGGGGAGATGCGTCTCACTCCCGGGGACCCTATTCGGCGGAGCGCGCATCGAAGTTGGCGACCTTGCGAATAGGCGCAAGCCTGAAACTCCCGTCGAGAAGCGCCGGCTTCGGATAATAGGCGCGCAAGACGAGGCGGAACGGGCCGGCAGGCGCGGGCAGCCAATTCGCTTCGAGTGCCGCGGGAGGGCGCTCGTGCGAGATCCATATGGTCACGCCGGCGCCGGTCTCTGATTTCGTGGTCCGGTTGGTCAGCGCGTACCGGTTCAGGGGATTGTCGACGAGAAAGCGCGCGCCGCTCGGCATATTTTCGTAGAGCGTCAGCGACCAGAAAGCGTCGGTAGGAATGCCGCTCTCGGGCAACCGCAGGCAATAGATATTGCTCCCTTTCAGCTCCTCGTCCCGGAAATCGCGTTCGGTATTGACGTAGAACGCCTCCGTGATCGGCAGTGCGAGAAGTCCGCCGCGAGCGACTGTCGCGCGAAGCAGGTACGACGTGCCGAAGTCGCCCAGATTCCGCGGGGAATAGATCCAGTGATCGATGGACTTGCGCGCCGTTGCGAGGTATCCGCGCAGGCGGGCGAGGAAATCGGGGATCAGCTCGTTCCAGCGTCGCATCGATGCGTTGAACGCGACGTCGTCGACCAATTCGCTCGGCAGCAAACCAACCTGTTCGAGAAGCCGCCGAATGCCCGCTTCGTAGGATTTCGGCGGGTTTCGCGATAGCGCGTCGCGGATGAGCGACACGAAATCCTCTCCCGCATCCTTGCTTCTTGCAGGCGCGTCTTTGGACTGCGCCTCGCCCATGGGGACGACGGCCAGCGCATGCTGGATGGCGCGCGCCTTCGGCAGATCAACGTCGTCGTAGACGAGGACGCGCGCAAATAACATTACGTCGTCAAACGGCGCCTGGATCACTGTCTCGTTCTTCGGCAATGGCCCGGTCCAGTTCGGTCCGACCAGGATCGCCTCCCCGCCGGCAACACCGAAGTCGCGGTAGGTGAGGAGAGCGAAATTGTTCGTGTACATGTCGAGAAGGGCGATGCTGAGATAGCGGCCGTCGGCGGGCGGAAGCTTCACGCGCACCGGCGCGTTCGAGAGGTCCAGCCAGGCCACCGAATAGAGCGTATCGATGTTCGGCGTCGTCACCCAGCGGTCGGCGGCGGTCGCCAGCTTTTCCTGATGCCAGAACGCGTTCAGCCCGGTGTAGTTGGAATTGCTGGGATCGAACAGGGCGTTCCAGCGCAGCTTCGCCATTTCGTAGAGAGGAAAGGCGAATTCGAAAGCTTCGTAGAACTGATCGTCGTTGATCGCGTGTGATGATGCGGCCTGTGTCACGGTGCGTTTCCTTTGTATGTCGAATGTGGTCGGGAGCTGGAGCGGCAGAGCCTTGCGACGCTCAACCCAGTTTCCAGCCGGCGTCCCGCACGATCGCGCGATGGAATTCCGGCGTATAGGCGTCTTCAGGATTTGCGCGCACGCGCTCGTCGATGATGCGCGCGTCGTCGCCGACGAGAATGCGCCAACGGCCGTCGCGGACGCCCTCGCAGATGATTTCCGCCGCCCGCGCCGCCGTCGTCGGCGCATTGTCATGGAAGGCTTGCGCCACCGTCGCGCCCATCGCGGCGATGTCCTGGTCGCTCATGCGCGATACATCGACGCCGTTTCGCGACAGTCGGACGCGAACGGCCGCTATGTCTTCGGGCCTCAGTTCATTGGCGCCGCCGGTGTGCACGCGACGGGAATTGGCCGGCAGCGCCGTGCCGACGTGACCGGGCATGACGACCGAGCATTTGACGTGCGGCGCGTTGATCCTGAGGTCGATCATCAGCGCTTCGGAAAAACCGCGCACCGCAAATTTGGCGGCGCTGTAGGCTGTGTGCGCTATATCGGGTCCGACCGTCGCCCATTCGCCGTTGATGCTCGACACGTTGACGATGCGCCCCTCGGGCGCGCGCACGAGCATGGGCAGGAAGGTGCGGACGCCGAGATAGACCCCGCCCCAGCAGATGCCGAACGTGCGGTCCCATTCGTCGCGCGTATTGGTGAACATGCTGCCGCCGCCGCCGACGCCGGCGTTGTTGAACAGAAGGTGTATCTTGTCGGTCGCCTGTTCCGTTTCCACCTCGTCGCGAAATTTCACCATCTGGGCCTCATCGGAGACATCAGCGATGTGGGTCGTGATCCGGATGCCGGAGCGGCCCTCGCTCTCGCACAGGCGCTGCGTCTCGAGCATCGCCTCGCGCGACACGTCGCAAATCGCGACGTGACATCCCTCCGCCGCGAGCCTGCGTGCCAGCTCGCGGCCTATGCCCGTTCCGCCGCCGGTCACGACGGCAATCTTTCCCGCAAAGTCTTCCATGCATTCCCTCCCGGATCGTGTGAGCGCCCTGTCGGACAGCCGGCCAGGATCGACTGGGTCAATTTCCGAATTTTATATTGACAACATCGATCGCGATCGTCAAGATAATGGACAATTGATCTGAAAGGCTCCATTTCATGGTGGTCCATTGGCCCCATCGCTCCAACCCCTCCGACGCTCGGCAAAGCGAGAAGGCGGCTGCGCGCGAATTCCCCGACGCCGGATTTGCGGCGACCCTGGCCAAAGGGCTGGCGGTGCTCGAGGCCTTCGAAATCGGATCGACATGGCTTGGAAATACCGAGTTGGCCGCGTGCACCGGCCTGACACGGCCGACCGTCGCCCGTCTGTCGCACACGCTCGCCGAGTTGGGCTATCTTCGTTACGACGCGACCAAATCCAAATACCGCCTCGGCGTCCGATGTGCGCGCATGACCTACCCATTGCTGGCGGCGCTGGAATTCAGGCAGACGGCACGGCCACTCATGCAGGAACTGGCGACAGGCCTCGGCGGCATAGTGTCGATCGGGCTGCTGGACGCCGACTCCTGCGTCTATGTGGAATCCGCTCGCTCGGGCGACGTCGGACCGCATGTGCCCGACGTCGGGCGAAGCGTTCCGATTGTCCGCACCGCGATCGGCCGCGTACTGGCGAGCATGCTGCGACCCGAAGAAGCTGTGGCGCTGGACGAGCGGATGAAGCGCGAAGCGCCGGACGATTGGGCGGCCTTCGGTGAACAATATCTCGCCGGTCGGCAGGAGTGCGCCACGCAAGGCATGGCAATTTCGTACGGCGACTGGGTGTCCACGGTCCATGCGGTCGCCACGCCCCTGTTTCGCGCGCGCGAAACGGGCGACTGCTTCGCGATCAATTGCGGCGTGCCTGCGTTCCGGCTTCGCCCGGGCCAGATCGAAAGCGAAGTCGGTCCCAGGCTGAAGGCGCTTGCGGCAAGCATCCGCCAGCTGGCCGGGGAAGCGCAACCGGTTCCAGGCGCGTCGGCGGGTTCCGGAAGACTTGTCGAGCACGCATGATCGGCGCGAAGGGCTTCGACGCGACAGAAAATCAACATTGGCGCGCCGCCAACAAGAACCGGGAGGGAAACGTCATGAAGATATCAAATTTGCTCGGAGCAGCCGGGATTGCAGCGCTCCTTTGCGCTGGTGCGGCGCGCGCCGAAGAAACAACCGTCCGAATTCAGGACTATGCCGGCAACGGCAACATGCTCTACCGGATTGCCCAGTCCAAAGGCTATTGCGCGAAGCGCGGCATAAAGTGTCAGTTGCAGATGGTCGCCTCGGGCCCGCTCGGCATGCAGGCGCTGCTCGCCAAGAGCATCGACGTCGCCTTCGTGCCGCCGGAGGTCGCCATCAACGCTTCGCTGAAAGGCGCCGTTGTCAAGACGATCGTGAGCGGCGCGCAGCGCAATGTCTTTCTGATTGTCGCGCGGAACGATCTGAAAATTCCGGACGGCGACAAGGATTTCAAGGCGATGATGGCCGCGTTGAAAGGCAAGAAGATCGGCGTGCCCGCGCGCGGATCCGGCGCTGAATTGCAGTTCGCTTTGATGGCGGTGAAGGCAGGGTTGAACCCGAACGACTACACGTATGTCGCAGTCGGCATGACGAACACGTCTCATGGCGCCCTGATGTCACAGCAGATCGACGCCAGCATGACTTACGAACCCTCGGCCTCGATGTGTAATGTCCTCAAATCCTGCACAACGGTCTATCGCGGCGCATTTGCGACAGAGCCGAAGGAAATCGGCGGCACGAACGGCGCCTCGGCCGACATGTTTGTCACGCAGGAGATGATCGAAAAGTCGCCGAAGGTCATCGACGGCCTGATCGCCGCAGCGAAAGAGGCCGAAGCCTTCATTCAGAACCCCGCGAATTTCCCGGAGGCGCTGAAGATCGCCAAGACCTACTTCGAGTTCAAGATGCCGAAGGGCGACGAGGTGATGGAGGTTTCGCTCAAGAGCAACTTGCCGTCCTACAAGGCGGGCGTGTCGCGCGACGCTCTGAAGCAGATCGCCGCGAACATGCTCGAAATGAAGCAGATCCCCGCGCCGTTCGATACGAGCAAGATCGTCTACGACAAGGCGCCATGAGGGGGACGCCCAGCCAAATCTCTATGCACCGCCGAGCTCCGGACGTCTCATCGGGCAACCCTGAGCTGCGCCGACCGCCCGGCGTTGCAGACGATCAAATAGTGCGTGAAAGCGACGGAAAACCGTTCTCCCGTAGTCGATGCGCACACGAAGATACAATCAGGAGGGTAGAGCCATGAATATTTCAAAGAGTCTCGCCGCCACGGGGATCATCGCTCTCGCAGGGATCGGCGCAGCGCGCGCGGAAGAAACGACCGTCAAGTTCCAAGATTATCCGGGAACTGGCAACACGCTGTTCCGTATGGCCGCGGCGAAAGGCTATTGCGAGAAGCACGGCATCAAGTGCGTGTTCCAGACCATCCCGGCGGCGCCGCTCGGCGTGCAGGCGCTGCTGGCGGGCAGCATCGATGTCGCCTATGCGCCGCCGGAGGTCGTGATCAACGCATCGCTCAAGGGCGCCGCGCTCAAGGCCATCGCGACTGGGGCGCAGGATAATGTGATCGAGATCGTGGCGCGCAACGGCCTGGACATTCCCGATGGAGACAAGGACTTCAAGGGCATGATGGCCGCGCTCAAGGGCAAGAAGATCGGCGTGCCCGCACGCGGCTCCGCCGCGGAACTGATTTTCGGCTTCATTGCGGAAAAGGCCGGCGAGAAAGCCGGCGACTACACTTACGTCGCGGTCGGCGGTCCCGTCACGTCGACCGGCTCGCTGAAATCGGGCCAGATCGACGCGAGCGTTACATATGAGCCCTCAGGCTCGATTTGCGACGTGACCAAGGAATGCAAGAGCCTCTACCGTGCGGCTACTGCGAAGGAGCCGAAAGAGATTTCCGGCACGAACGGCGCCGCGGTCGTCTATGTCGTGACCCAGGCAATGATCGACAAGTCCCCGAAGCTGATCGACGCGATCATCGCAGCGGCGAAAGACGCAGAGGCCTTTGCCCAGAACCCGGCCAATTTTCCGGAGGCGCTCAAGATCACCAAGAGCTACTTCGAACTGAAAATGCCGCACGGCGCCGAAATTCTCGAATATTCGCTGAAACGTTCGATCCTGGCCCAGAGGCCGCACATTTCGCTGGACGCAATGAAGCAGATCGCGGCCAACATGCTTGCGACGAAGCAGATCGCCGAGCCCTTCGATACGTCGAAGATCATCTACGACAAGGCGCCGTGACGGGGAGTGCGATGAACGATATGACCGCCATGAACGCTGCCGACAGCGCGCGCGCAATAGGCGCGCCCGCGATCGAGCTGCGCGATCTCACGATGCGCTTCGGCGTGGGCACGGCTTCGCCCGTGCTCGCGGTCGACCGCGTGTCGTTTTCGCTCGCCCCCGGCGAATTCGTCTCGCTGATCGGCCCGTCGGGCTGCGGCAAGACGACCATCCTCAACCTCCTGACCGGCCTCCTCGCCGAGGAGCCCGAAGGCGATGTGCGCGTGCTCGGGAAACACCCGAGCGCCGGCAATCCCGACATCGCCTACATGCTCGCGCGCGACAGCCTGCTGCCATGGCGCTCGGCGCTCGGCAACGCCGCCTTCGGCATGGAGGTGCGCGGCGCGCCGAAGAAGGAGCGCGAGGCCCGCGCGCTCGAATTGCTGAAGGAAGTCGGCCTCGGCGATTTCGCCGACAAATATCCCAAGGCCCTGTCGCACGGCATGCGCCAGCGCTGCGCGCTCGCCCGCACCTTCGCGCTCGACAGCCCCGTCCTCCTGATGGACGAGCCCTTCGGCGCGCTCGACGCGCAGACCAAGCTCACCCTCGAGGACGTGCTGATGCGGCTCTGGTCGGCGCATCGCAAGACCGTCGTCTTCGTCACGCACGATCTCGCCGAAGCCATCGCTTTGTCGGACCGCGTCATCGTGATGAGCGCGCGGCCCGGCCGCATGATCGCCGACGTGCCGATCGACCTGCCGCGCCCGCGCTCCGTGCGCAAATTGCAGAGCGATCATCGCTTCCACGAATATTACGCCCATCTCTGGGGCCTGCTCGAACAGGGAACGACCGGCGATGAATAAGACCTTCCGCCTCGGCCTCGGCCACGTCGCCTTCATCGTCGCCTTCATCGCGGTCTGGGAATTGGCCAGCCGCGCCGGCATGCTCGATCCCACCTTCTTCGGCCGCCCGTCCGGCATCGTCGCCTATCTCTGGAACGGCTTCTTCGTCGAGCGCAATCTGTGGAACGATCTGTTCTACACGATCCTGGCGGCGACCATCGCCTTCTGGGCGGGCAGCATCGCGGCGGTGCTCGTCGGGCTCGTCTTCGCCATGCTGCCGCGCGTGCACAAGGCCTGCGAGCCCTATCTCACCCTGCTCAACGCGATGCCGCGCATCGCGCTCGCACCGCTGTTCCTGCTGTGGTTCGGGCTCGGCGTCGGCTCGAAGATCGCGGTCGCCATCAGCCTCGTCTTCTTCATCGTCCTGTCCTCGACGGTGGCGGGCATCCGCGGCGTCAATTCCGATCATCTCGTGCTGTCGCGCGCGCTCGGCGCGAAACCGCGCGACATCTTCTTCAAGGTGACGCTGCCGTCGGCCGTGCCGGTAATCTTCTCGGGGCTGCGGCTCGGCCTCGTCTACTCGCTGCTCGGCGTGGTCGCGGCCGAACTCTTGGCGGCCGAACACGGGCTCGGCCAGGTGCTCGCCTATCTGCAATCGACCTTCGACATGAACGGCGTGATGGCGCTCCTCTTCCTGCTCGCCTTCCTCGGCCTCTCCATAACCGTCGCCATGAACTGGATCGAACGCAGATTGCTCGTCTGGCAGTAGCGCGAGACATACTGGCATAATCGACTGGCCGGGCGTCCTGTAATGCCCGGAAAAAATCCCCGGAGGAAACATGCGCGCAGCCGTTCTCTATGAGCCCAACAAGCCGCTGGTGATCGAAAGCGTCGGCGTGCGCAAACCCAAGGCGCGCGAGGTCCTGTTGCGCACGGCTTGCGCGGGTCTCTGCCATTCCGATCTGCACTTCATGGAAGGTCTCTATCCGCATCCGCTGCCGGCGGTGCTCGGACACGAGTCCGCCGGCATCGTCGAGGAGGTCGGCGAGGACGTGACCTATGTAAAGAAGGGCGATCGGGTCATCTCCTGCCTGTCCGTTTTCTGTGGCGTCTGCGAGCAATGCACCTCCGGTCGTCCGGCGATCTGCACCGGCGTCGACGTCAAGCTGCCGCCGGGCGTCTCCGACCGCATGGTGTGGAGCAAGCCGGGCAATATCCACCAGTTCCTCAATCTCTCGTCCTTCGCCGAGCAGATGCTGGTACATGAAAATGCGATCGTGAAAATCCGCGAGGACATGCCGCTCGACCGCGCGGCCCTTATCGGCTGCGGCGTCATCACCGGAACGGGCGCTGTCTTCAACACGGCCGGCGTGAAGCCCGGCGAGACCATGGTCGTGATCGGCTGCGGCGGCATCGGCATGGCCGCGATCAACGGCGGCGCGATCGCCGGCGCCGGTCGCATCATCGCGGTCGACACCAATCCGCAGAAGCTGGCGATGGCGCTCGAATTCGGCGCGACCGATATCGTCAATGCCCGCGATGGCGATCCCGTCGCGCAGGTGCTCGAATTGACCAAGGGCGGCGCGCATCACACGTTCGAGGCGGTCGGCGCGAAGGCGACGGCCGAACAGGCGTTCAAGATGCTGGGCTTTGGCGGCGTCGCCACGATCATCGGCATGATCCCGTTCGGCACGAATATCGAGCTGCATGGCTTCGATTTCCTGCGCGGCGAAAAGAAAATTCAGGGCTCGGCCATGGGCTCCAACCGGTTCCGCACGGACATGCCGCGTCTCATCGAGCATTATCTGCGCGGCAAGCTGAACCTCGATAAATGGATTTCCGCGCGCATCAAGCTCGACGAGATCAATGACGGCTTCGCCAGAATGAAATCCGGCGAGGTTCTTCGCTCGGTCATCATGTTCGACGCGTAGCGCGCGCTCGTCGACGAAGCAGGGTAAGAAAGAAACGACCCATGATCAGGGACGAGGCTGCGTTCGCTAGCTTTCTCGAGAATGTACGCCGCTTCGTGCGCGAAAAGGCTATCCCGCGCGAGGCCGAAGTCGAGGCGCGCGACGAGGTTCCGCCCGATCTCGTGCAGACGATGCGCGAGGCCGGCTTTTTCGGCTGGAGCATTCCGGAGGAATATGGCGGCGCGGGCCTGACCACCGAAGAACTCGTCCTTGCCGCTCTTGAACTCTCGCAATGCGCCGTCGCGTTTCGCGCGCGTGTCGGCACCAACACGGGCATCGGCGCCGAAGGCATCGTCGTCGACGGTACGGCGGCGCAGAAGGCGCGCTATCTGCCGCGCCTCGCGAGCGGCGAATGGACGTCGTGCCTCGCCGTCACCGAGCCGGATGCGGGTTCGGAAGCCTCCAACGTGAAGACGACCGCGCGGCGCGAAGGCGATTTTTATGTGCTGGACGGCGAGAAGCGCTACATCACCAATGCGCCGATCGCCGACCTCTTCACGATCACCGCGCGTACGGAGCCCGGAACGAAAGGCGCCAAGGGCGTGTCCGCCTTCATCGTGGAGCGCGGCGCAGCAGGCCTGACGACGGGAAAACCCTATCGCAAGATGGGACAGGCCGGATCGCCCGTCGGCTCGATCTTTCTCGACGGCTGTCGCGTGCCCGCCGAAAACCTGCTCGGCGGCCAAGCGGGCGCCGGCTTTCGCACCGTCATGAAGGCCCTCAACAAGCAGCGCATTCATCTGGCCGCGCTTTCGACCGGACCTGCGATCCGCATGCTCGAACTGGCGATCGACCACGCCAAGACCCGCGTGCAATCCGGCGTTCCAATCTGCGAGCATCAGCTTGTCCAGGCGCTGATCGCGGATTGCCAGACGGAGATTTTCGCCGCGCGTTCGATGATTCTCGAGACCGCGCGCAGGCGCGATCGCGACGAGGACGTCACGCTCGAAGCTTCCATGTGTAAATATTTCGCGACGGAAATGTGCGCGCGCGTCGCCGACCGCTGCGTGCAGATATTCGGCGGCGCCGGCTATGTCGCCGATTATGCGCCGATCGAGCGCTGGTATCGCGACGTTCGTCTGTTCCGCCTGTACGAGGGCACGAGCCAGATCCATCAGATCAACATCGCGCGACGCACGCTGAACGCTGGCGCATGACAATTGCGGCGCGCCGTGGACGCCGCCGCCACGAGAGGAACTACGCATGAGCGGGCCACTTGCGGGTCTCAAGGTTCTCGATATCGCGACGATCATCGCCGCGCCGTTGGCGGCGACATTGCTCGCCGATTACGGGGCCGAGGTGCTGAAGGTCGAAATGCCCGGCCAGGGCGACGGCGTGCGCTACTTTCCGCCCTTCAAGGAGGGCAAGCCGCTGTGGTGGAAGACGGCGAACCGCAACAAGAAATTCGCGACGCTCGATTTGCGCACGCCCGAAGGCCTTGTCTTGTTCAAGCGGTTGCTGCCAAAATTCGACGTGCTGATCGAGAATTTTCGACCCGGCACGCTCGACCGCTGGGGCCTGTCGAAGGAAGTCCTCTGGGAAATCCAGCCGCGCCTTGTCATCTTGCGCGCGACTGGCTTCGGGCAGGACGGACCCTATCGCGACAGGCCGGGCTTTGCGCGCATCTTCGAGGCGATGGGCGGGCTCACCTACATCACCGGCGAACCGGACGGCGAACCGATGCATCCCGGCTATCCGATCGGCGACGCCATCGGCGGCCTGTTCGGCGCCGTCGGCGTTCTGTCGGCGCTCTGGAAGCGTGCGCGCGATCCGCAAGCGCCGGGCGAAGAGATCGATCTGGCGCTGACCGAGGCGACATTCCGGCTGCTCGACATCCTGCCGATCGAATTCGACCAGCTTGGCGTCGTGCGCAATCGCATCGGCAATTCCAACGGCTATTCGGCGCCGGCGGCCGTCTATCGCACCAGGGACGATCGCTGGGTGACGCTGGCCGGCTCCACCAACGCGCTCTATGCCGCAAATTGCCGCGCGATCGGCCGGCCGGAACTGATCGACGACCCGCGCTTTTCCAACAATGCGCAACGCGTCGAGCATTCCGGCGAACTCAACGCGATCTTTTCCGCCTGGTGCGCCGCGCATTCGCTCGAGGAGACGCTGGCGGCCTTCGGCAAGGAGCAGGGCACGATCGCGCCGATCTATTCGATCGACCAGATCGCCGCCGATCCACAGGCGCAGGCGCGCGAGATCATCACGCGTGTGCCGGACAAGGACTTCGGCGAGGTGGCGATGGCGAACGTCGTCCCGCGTTTTTCGCGCGACCCCGGCAGCGTGCGCTCCACAGCCGGCGACATCGGTCAGGACAATGCCGAAATCTTTGGAGGCTGGCTCGGGTTGTCGGACGACGAGATGAGCGAACTCGCGCGAAAAAAAGCAATTTGAAGCGGCGCGTCACACAGCGAAGCCGGACTGGCATCGGGCGACACTGAACGGGGAGGAGCGCATGGGCAGACTGGCAGGCAAGGTGGCGATCGTGACGGGGGGCGCCAGCGGCATTGGTCGCGCCACCGTCGAGAGGTTCGTGCAGGAAGGCGCGAACGTGGTCATCGCGGACTTGCAGGACGACAAGGGCGAACGTCTCGTCGAGGAACTCGGCGCCAGCACGCGCTATCTGCGCGTGGATGTCGGCGAGGAAGCCGACATCGAGGCGCTGGTCGCGTATGCGGTGAACACCTTCGGCCGTCTCGATTGCATTTTCAACAATGCGGGTTTTCCCGGCGTGACAGGCTCGATCCTCGATACGCCGATCGACGAGGTGGACGTCACGATGCGCGTGCTGTTCCGTGGGGTGCTGCTCGGCATGAAGCACGCGGGCCGCGTCATGCGTGCGCAGGGCTCCGGCTCCATCATCTCGACAGCGTCGGTCGCCGGGATCGGCACGGGCTTCGGTCCACATGTCTACAGCGCGGCCAAGGCGGCGGTCATCCATCTGACCGAAACGGTCGCCAAGGAGCTCGGCGAATCCAATGTGCGCGTCAACTGTATTTGCCCGGGCGGCATTGCGACGCCGATCTTCGGCAAGGGCATGGGGCTCGCCACGCAGGTCGCCGACCAGACGGTGGAGCCGATGAAGGCGGTTCTGGCGGGCATGCAGGCCATTCCGCGCGCCGGCCTGCCGCAGGACATAGCCAATGCGGCGCTGTTCCTCGCCAGCGACGATTCGAGCTTCGTCAACGGCCACGCTCTGGTGGTCGATGGCGGCCTGATCGGCGGTCGCAAATGGTCGGAGATCGAAGAGCGCCGCAGGATGACGCGCGCCGCATTCGGGCTTTCTCCGGAATAGCGCTCGCACATTGCTGTCCGTCTTGAGCGCTCACCAGCACGGAAAGAAAAGTACGCGCTCGGCGCCGGAATTTTGCTTCGGAATTCCGCCTTGGGTCATGAACGGCCCTAACCGACGAGCGCCGGAAAGGTCTGCTAACCGCCCGGAGGGGCCTTCGCGAAAGTCCGCTACCGAGATGGATATTTCAAGGCCGCCTGATCGAGCACTGCGCCGGACGCCTTCGCCGCCACTTCCGCGAGCGACGGATCTCGCGTGACCATGGCGGCGACGATTGCACCGTCCATCAACAGGCTGATCTGATGGGCCAGGGAGACCGGATCAGCGGCGCCGGCTTCCATCGCGAGAGTCGAGATTGACTGCAACACAGCCGATTTGTGGCGCAGGGCAAGTTCCCGCATGCGCGGGTCGCTCTTGTCGTGCTCGCCCACCGCATTGATAAAGGGGCAGCCGTAGAAGTCTTCGCGCTCGAACCATTGCTTCAGCAGCGGAAAGATGCGGTCGAGTTTTTCGCGCGGCGCCTGCGGCCCGGACATCAGCGCCGGCAGGAACCAGTCGCGCCACCGCTGGCCCTCTTCTTCCAGCACGGCTTCAACCAGCCGGTTCTTCGAACCAAATATCTTGTAGAGCGTCATTTTGGCGACGCCCGCCTCGCGCAGCACGGCGTCGACGCCGGTCGCCGAAATCCCGTGCGAGCAGAAGAGCCGCGTGGCCGCCAGCACCAGCCTTTCGCGCGGGTTGAGAGCGGCGACGTCGGCCGAACCGGCGGGGCAGATCATCTCGTTCATGGGCGGCGCCCCTTTCGTGAGCATGGGTCCAATGGCCCAAATGCAGAATGACGTTCCATGTGGCGCCGGAATGCCGGGCGCTCGGCTACCCAACCCAGCAAATGCAGCAAATTCGCACTTCCAGCTTCTGGAACCAATCTGGCACGCTCCATGCAATAGACAGACCGGTCAGTCTCTATAGCTCATCCACTGGAGGAACGCCATGACCGCTCTGAAGGAAGAAATTGTTCTCACGGGTTGCCTCGCCCCGATCGACAAGGGCGGTCTCGACGGCCTGATCGCCTCGGGCAAGGCCAATCCGAAAGCGATCAAGACGCTGAAGTGCAAAACGGTCGCGGAAGGCAAGTTCCGTCACCTCAACTACATCCGCAACCTTCAGCCCTACATCGTGGACGAACCGCCGGCGCTGCTCGGCGACGATACCGCGCCGAACCCTTCCGAAGCCTCGCTTGCGGCTCTTGGCTCCTGCATCGCTGTCGGTCTGCACGCCAACGCCGTGCACCGCGGCTGGACCGTCCGCAAGCTCGAACTCTCGCTCGAGGGCGATCTCAACATTACCGGCGTCTGGGGCACGGGCGATCTCAGCGACAAGCCGGTCGGCTTCACGGACGTGCGCATCAAGGTCGACATGGAATGCGACGGCGTCCCGAAGGAAGAGATCGAGAAGCTGATCGCGCACGTGACCAAGTGGTCGCCCGTCGCCAACACCTTCATCCGTCCGGTCAATCTCGAAATCGGCCTCTGATCGAAAGGAGGGGGCCATGGCGCTCCAGGAAGCATTGATCGAAAAGCCTGCGACCGAAAACGCTGTGGCTCTCCGTGAGGCCGTCCGCAAGATCGCGACCTGCGAACTCAACGCGCAGGTCGCCGACATCGACAAGGGCCTCTACCCCGCCGACACGATGCGCGCCTTCGGCAAGGCCGGCGCATGGGCGACGCATCTCGCGCCCGACGGCAAGGCGGATCTGCGCGAGGCGATAGCCAACATGGCGATCATCTCGCAGACCTGCACGTCGACCGGCTTCATGGCCTGGTGCCAGGACACGCTCGCCTGGTACGTGCTCAACACCGACAATGTCGAATTGCGCGAACGCCTCCTGCCGCGCATCGCCTCGGGCGCGCAACTCGGCGGCACCGGCCTCTCCAATCCGATGAAGACCTTCTACGCCATCGAGCAGTTGCGTCTGAAGGCCAAGCGCGTGAAGGGCGGCTACACGGTGCGCGGCATCCTGCCGTGGGTCTCCAACCTCGGCCCCGACCATCTCTTCGGCGCAATTTGCGAAGTCGAGGAAGACAACCAGCGCGTGATGTTCCTCGCCGATTGCGCTGGTCCCGGCGTGACGCTGAAACCCTGCGAGCCCTTCCTTGCGATGGACGGCACGGGCACCTACGCCGTGCAGTTCCGCGACGCCTTCGTGCCCGACAGCATGGTCCTGTCGCACGAGGCGATGAGCTATGTGAAGAAGGTGCGCGCCGGCTTCCTGCTTCTGCAGTTCGGCATGGCTTTCGGCCTCATCCGCGACTGCATCGCCATGATGCGTGAGGTGAAGCCCGCGCTCGGCCACATCAATTCCTACCTGCCCGACCAGCCCGAGCATTTCGAGGAGACGCTCGCCAAGGTCGAGGCGGAAATCATGCAGCTCGCGCGCACGCCGTACGACGCGGACATCGCCTATTGGCGGCGCATCATCGAATTGCGGCTCGCCGGCGGCGATGCGAGCGTGGCTGCGGCCAATGCGGCCATGCTCCATTGTGGCGCTCGCGGCTATGTCGCCGCTCACCGGGCCCAGCGCCGACTGCGCGAGGCATGGTTCATCGCCATCGTCACGCCGGCCACCAAGCAGCTGCGCAAGATGCTCGCCGATACGGCGCACTGAGATCCGGCCAGCCCGCCGGGTGACGGCCGAACGCGGCCGCTTTGGAAGAGAACGGAGTTCGTCATGACCGAGGTTCTGATCGCCGCCCCGGAACTTGCGACATTCATGAAATCCCATCCGACCGTCGTCATCGATACGCGGTCGCCGGACGCCTACGCCGCCGGGCACATTCCCGGCGCCGTCAACGTGCACGAAATCTTCACCTATCTCGCGACCTCGACTCCCGAGGGCATGAGCGAATTGAAGGCGAAATTCGCGGAAGCCTTCGCCAAGGCGGGACTGACCGGCAAGGAAACCGCGGTCATCTACGAACAGTCGATGAATTCCGGCTTCGGCCAGTCGTGCCGCGGCTATTACATCCTCGCCTTCCTCGGCTATGCGAACGCGAAAGTCCTGCACGGCGGGTTCGACGCCTGGAAGGCGGCGGGACTTCCGCTCTCGACCGAGGCGCCTTCGCCCGCCATGGGCGGTTTCGCGGTCGACCCGGTCGCCGGCGATATTCTGATCGACGCCAAGACCATGCTGGCTGCGGTGGGCGATCCGAAGATCGTGCTGCTCGATGTGCGAGACGTCGACGAATGGATCGGGGACTCGTCCTCGCCCTACGGCAAGGATTTCTGCCCGCGCAAGGGCCGCATTCCCGGCGCCGTCTGGCTCGAATGGTACCGCATGATGAAGCCGACCGCCGAAGGACCGCGGTTCAAGTCGAAGGACGAGATTCTGGCGGAATGCGCGACCGTCGGCATTACGCCCGCGTCCACTGTCTACCTCTACTGCTTCAAGGGCGCGCGCGCCTCCAACACTTTCGTTGCGCTGAAGAACGCGGGCGTGAAGGACGTGCGCATGTATTTCGGCTCCTGGAACGAATGGTCGCGCGATCCGTCGCTGCCGATCGAAGAGGGCCTGCCCCTCGCAGCGCCGAAGGCTGCGTGACGCATGACCGAGATCGAGCACTTCTTCACGCCGGTCTCGGGCTACGCATATCTCGGCCATGACGCTCTGCTGCGTCTGGCCGGGGAATATGGCGCGCATGTTCGCCAACGCCCCGTCGATATTGCGCGCGTCTTCGTGGAGGGTGGATCGACGCCGCCGGCCAAACAATCCGACGCGCGTCGCGCGTATCGCGCCACCGACATAGCCCGGTGGGCCGAAGCGCGCGGATTGCCAGTCAACGCGAAACCGCGGTTCTGGCCGACAGATGGTGCGCCGGCGGCGCGCGTGATCATCGCGGCCGACCGAATGAATGGTCCGGTCGACCGACTGGCTCGCGCGACGCTTGCGGCCTGTTGGGCGCGCGATCTCGACATCGCCACAGAAGATACGCTGTCGATGCTGGTTCGCGAATGCGGACTCGATCCACGGCTCGTCCTGCAAGTCGCGGCGGAGCCGGAAACGCAGACGATCTTCGAAGCGAATACCCAGGCCGCGATCGACGCGGGCGTCTTCGGATCCCCGACCTATCTCGTCGAGGGCGAGATCTTCTTCGGCCAGGACAGGCTCGACTTCGTTCGCCGCGCGCTGGAGCGCGCATCATGACGATACGTCGCAGTCAGGCCGCGCCGCCCGGCACAGCGCTTGCTTCGATGGCAGAAAATCGGCGCGACAGGCACGCGCCGCAATCAACGAATGTCATGCAGGAGGGTCAATGACTGCGGCGGCAGAAAGACATCGCGGTCGAAAGCCCGGAGCGCATATTGCAGTGACCGGCGTCAGCCATCGATTCCGTCGCAACGCGACCTATGCGCTGACCGATGTCGATTTCGAAATCCAGCCCTGCGAAGCGGTTGCGCTCGTCGGCCGTTCGGGCTGCGGCAAGTCGACCCTGCTCCACATCATGTCCGGTCTCACCACGCCGACCAAGGGCGAAATCCGGCTCGACGGCGCGCTGGTGAAAGGTCCGTCGCCCGAATGCGTCGTGATGTTTCAGCAGCCTCATCTCTTCCCATGGATGACGGTCGCCCAGAGCGTCGGACTGGGCCTCAAATTCGCCGGCAGGCCGAAGAAGGAGATCGAGGCGCGCGTCCGGGAACTTCTCGCGCTGGTCGAACTCGACGGCTACGAGAAGCGCAACGTCCAGGAGCTCTCGGGCGGCCAGCAGCAGCGCGTCGCGCTGGCGCGTTCACTCGCCGTGCATCCGGAAGTTCTGTTCCTCGACGAACCGTTCTCCGCGCTCGATCTCGTCACGCGCCGCGCGCTGCAGCAGGACGTGCGCCGGATCGCAACCGAGATCGGCATCACGCTGGTCATCGTTACGCATGACATTCCCGAGGCGGTCACGATGGCCGACCGCGCCATTGTCATGGCGCCGAACCCCGGCCGCATCTTCGACATCGTGCCGATCGACCTGGACGATGCCGACAGGGCCGAGCGCAGGCCCGCCGCACAAGCCGCGCAAGAGCGCTTGCAGAAATCCTTCGAGGGCGCCTCCGGCCGCTCCGTGGAACTCGCCGCCGCCCGCCAGGCGGGCGGCGAAACCCTGCGGCTCGCCGCTGCGGGACAACGCTGAGATAACAGAGGGAAGATCGATATGTGTGAACGTTGTGGCTTCGACATCGTCCATCCCGATGATGACCGCTTCCGTCTATCGATCACGCGTCGGCGTTCGCTCGACATGCTCGCCGCCGGCGGCCTCGCCGCGCTCGGCACAATGCTCGGCGGTTTCGGCCAGTCGGCGATGGCGGCCGACGACGATGTCGTCCGCATCGGCTACTTGCCGATCACGGACGCCACCGCGCTGCTCGTTGCGCACGGCATGGGCTTCTTCAAGGAGGAAGGGCTCGAATCCGAAAAGCCGACGCTGATCCGCGGCTGGTCGCCGCTCGTCGAATCCTTCGCCGCAGGCAAGTTCAATCTCGTGCATCTGCTGAAACCCATCCCGGTGTGGATGCGCTACAACAACAAGTTCCCGGTCAAGATCATGGCCTGGGCGCACACCAACGGCTCTGGCGTCATCGTCGGCGGCCACACGAATGTGAAGAGCTTCAAGGACCTTGGCGGCAAGCAGATCGCCGTGCCCTTCTGGTACTCGATGCACAATATCGTGCTGCAATACGCATTGCGGCAGTCCGGCGTGAAACCGGTCATCAAATCGCAGACCGAAACGCTCGCGCCCGATGAATGCAACCTGCAGGTGATGGGCCCGCCCGACATGCCGGCGGCGCTCGCGGCCAAGAAGATCGACGGCTATATCGTCGCCGAACCCTTCAACGCCATGGGCGAGTTGAAAGCCGGCGGCCGGATGCTGCGCTTTACCGGCGACATATGGAAGAACCATCCGTGCTGCGTGATCTGCATGCACGAGGAGGTCACGACCAAGAAGCCCGAGTGGACACAGAAGGTGATGAATGCGATCGTCCGCGCAGAAGTCTACGCCTCGCAGAACAAGAAGGAGGTCGCCAAGCTTCTGTCGAAGGACGGCGGCGGCTATCTGCCGATGCCCGCACCTGTCGTCGAACGGGCGATGACCTATTACGACCACGCCTTCTACGACAAGGAAGGCGCGATCAAGCACGACGACTGGAAGATCGGCCGCATCGACTTCCAGCCCTGGCCATATCCGTCGGCGACGAAAATGATCGTGAAAGCGATGAACGACACGGTGGTCAGCGGCGACACGACCTTCCTCAAGAGTCTCGATCCGGAGTTCGTCGCGAAGGATCTCGTCAACTACGACTTCGTCCGCAAGGCGATGGACAAGTATCCGCAGTGGAAGAACGATCCGAGCGTCAATCCGAAGGATCCATTCGCGCGCGAGGAGACGCTTGCCCTATGAGCGCGGAAGCGATCGACGGCGCGGCGCTCGCGCGATTCGAGAGCGAGACGCGCGCCCGCAAGGTCGGCGACGCCTCGCGCGGCGCGGGCTTCGCGCTGATCGGCCTCGCGGTCCTGCTCGCTGTCTGGTGGTTCGGCGGCAAAATCATCGCCGACAATCCGGCGACCGCGAATTTCGCGGGCTTTGCGCCGGCGCCGACATTCGAGAAATTGTGGGAGATGCTGAAGAGCGGCTTTGCCTGGCGCATGACCTGGCCGAGCCTGATGCGTATCGGCGCCGGGCTCGCCTGGGCAATCGCGATCGGCGTTCCACTGGGCATCGTCATCGGCCGCTTTCGCGCCGCGCGCGAGGCGAGTTCGGTTCCCTTTCAGTTCCTGCGGATGATCTCGCCGCTCGCCTGGATGCCGATCGCGGTGCTCGCCTTCCCGTCGTGGGATCGCGCGATAATTTTCCTGATCGGCGTCGCCGCCGTCTGGCCGATCCTGTTCTCGACGGCACACGGTTTCCGCCGCATCGACCCCGCATGGTTCAAGGTCGGACGCAATCTTGGCGCGCGCCCCTGGCACATGCTGTTTACGATCATCATGCCGGCGATCGCGCAGGATGCGCTGGCCGGCATCAGGCTCGCCGTCGGCGTCGCCTGGATCGTCCTGGTGCCGGCCGAATTTCTCGGCGTCACCTCGGGCCTCGGCTATTCCATCAACGACGCGCGCGACGCTCTCGAATACGATCGGCTTGCCGCGACAGTGGTCATCATCGGCGTCATTGGTTTCTCGCTCGACTGGATTTGCGAGCGCGCGATCCGAAGGGCGAGCTGGGCGCGCGAGGAATGATCACGGCCTTTTTCATCAACGAAGTTCGAGAAGGAGAACGCAATGAAGCGTGAAGAACTCACCGAGAAGATCCTCGACATCAAGCGCGAGAAAGGCTGGAGCTGGAAATACATCTGCGGCGAGATCGGCGGCATGTCCGACGTGCTCATCGTCGGCGCGCTGCTCGGCCAGATGAAGCTGGTCAAGCCGCTGGCCAAGAAGGCCGCCGACCTGTTCGGCCTCAGCATCACGGAAGAGCGGATGCTGAACGAAGTCCCCTATCGCGGAACCGGCACGCCCATGCCGCCGACCGATCCGCTGATCTACCGCTTCTACGAACTCGTCATGGTCAATGCGCCGGCCTGGAAGGCGCTGATCGAGGAGGAATTCGGCGACGGCATCATGTCGGCGATCGATTTCGATTTCGAGATGGAGCGTCTGCCTAATCCGAAGGGCGACCGTGTCAAGATCGGCATGTCCGGCAAGTTCCTGCCCTACAAATATTACGGCGCGACGCAGGGCGTGCCGGAATACGGCTTCAAGGAAGAATGACATCGGCAAACGGGCGACGCGACTGCTCTCGCAGAGGCGGCGGCGTTCGATCAGCTTAACGTCTTGCTTCGATAGGCTTCAGCGCTCGAGGCTCGGGACAATGCGGTCCAGACTTCGCTTTGCCCCGAGCCGAATTCGATCATGCGGCCCTCGGGAGGGCGTCTGACATGACATTGCGTGAGTTTCTACAAAATGCCGAGAAATCCAGCTGCGGGTTCAGCGAAATGGCTATGCTCCCGCAAGCCGTCGCGTAGCAGACACCAGAATCGGAGGCGCAGGGCAGATAGCAGGCGTTGGTAGCGAGTTCGATTTCAATCGCCTTCGATACCAGTGTTGCCCATCAAAACCCCCGTGTCGCAATGATACTACGCCTGAGCTATCCGGCATCGTGAGATGAAATTTCTCGCTCCCATGTAGTCCTAACCAAATTTGAACAGCACGCCGTAGCCGCCGCGCGGATAGGTCCAGGTGATTTCGCCGCTCGGTTCCAGCAGGATGCGACAGGTGCCGCATTCCATGCAGCCGTCGGCGACCACCTCGACCTGGCCGGTCGCATTATTGGTGTAGCAACCGGCGGGGCAGATCGTCGTCATCGCCTGCAGGTTGCGCGAAGGCGTCTCGTGCGGCGCGACCGCGATATGTGGCTTGCCGGGATCGACGAGATAGCGATTGTATTGCAGCTTATCCTCGACGCGCACTTTGGATTCGTCGCTCATTCCCGTGCTCCTTTGCTGTGAGACAGTCTGCAATCAGCGCCACGCGCGCGCGACGCGCACGGCGTCGCCCACCAATCCGGTCCAGCCGCGCTTGGCCTTCATTGCGCTGACGGTCGCCCTCTCCTTGTCGATCTTCGGCACGCCGTCGACGCGCAGGAAATTCTCCATCGCGGTCGACACGAGCTGCGGATAGGTGAGGAAGAGATTTTGCGACTGCGTGTGCAGGAGCGCCGGCATGTCCTTGTACTTCTTCAGATCCTTCATCACGAAACTGTCGTTGATCATCTTCTCGTAGAGCGAGAGATTTTCCGCCGTCATCGGTTCGCGACGTGATCTGACCTGGAAGATCGCCTCGGCGGCGAGCCTCCCGCTGGTCATCGCGAGGTTCGAGCCCTCACGGTGCACGGCATTGTTCAGCTGTGCGGCGTCGCCGACGACGACCCAGCCGTCGCCGAACAATTGCGGTACGGCCTTGAAGCCGCCTTCCGGTATGAGGTGCGCTGCATATTCCTTGACTTCCGAGCCTTCGAGCAACGGCCGGATCGAAGGATGCATCTTGAATTTCTCGAGAAGCTGGTAGGGCGACTTTCCGGATTCGGCGAAATCCGAGACAATGCAGCCGATGCCGATCGAAACGGATTCCTTGTTCGTATAGAGAAAACCCATGCCGGCCATGCCTTCCGACACGGCGCCAGCTGCCTCGATCACCACGCCCTCGTCGCCCTGGATATTGAAGCGCTGTTCGATGACCTCGGGCGCGATGAAGTGCATTTCCTTCACTGCAAGCGCGACCTGATCCGGCTTGGGAGTTTTGCGCAGGCCAGCGCGCGTTCCGAGCAGGCCATTGACGCCTTCCGCCAGCACGACGACATCAGCCATGATCGTGCCGCCGGCGCGATCCGTGCGCACGCCGATCACCTTGCCGTACGCGTCCTGCACGAGTTCGAGCGCCGTCGTCTCGGTCAAAAGAATTGCGCCCTTTTCCTGCGCCTTCTTGGAGAACCAGCGGTCGAACTGCGACCGGATGATCGTGTAGCGGTTGGGCTTCTCCTCGTTGAATTCCTCAGAGCGATATTGCATGCCAGTGTGCGCGCGCTCGGTCATGAACCAGAAGCGCTGCTCGACGATATGGCGCTCGAGCGGCGCGTCCTCGCGGAAATCAGGAATGATCTTCTCGAGCATGTTGGCGTAGAGAATTGCGCCCTGCACGTTCTTGGCGCCGGGATATTCGCCACGCTCCAGTTGCAAGACGCTGAGGCCGCGCGAGGCGAGCGTGAAGGCGGCCGCGTTGCCGGCCATGCCGGCGCCGATGACGATAGCGTCGAATCTCTCGATCATGTCGCTCTTCTCCTGTCAGCCGGCGAGCCGGTCCTTGGAATGCGGCGACAGCCGCTTGCGGAAAGCTTCGGTCAATGCGGGCAGGAAGCGCACCGCGTCGGTCACGATGCCCAGATGCGCGAAGTCGAAGATCGGCGCATTCTTGTCGGTGTTGATCGCGACGATCATGTCGGCGCCGTCAACGCCGACGCGATGCTGGATCGCGCCGGAGATGCCCGCTGCTATGTAGAGCTTCGGCCGGATCGTCTTGCCGGTCTGGCCGATCTGCCTTTCGGCGGGAACCCAGCCCTTCTGTACCAAGGGGCGCGAGCAGCCGTATTCAGCGCCGAGCACCGAGGCGAGCTGACGGACGAGCTGGTAATTTTCCGCGCTCTGCAATCCCATGCCGCCCGACACGACGATGTCGGCATAAGCCAGGTTCGACTTGTTGGAGTCGCGATCGGGTACGAAGCGGAGAAGCTTCGTGATGATGTCGTCTTCCCGCAGATCGACATCGAAGGAAACGATCCGTCCGTCGCGGCCGTCCTGACGCCTCGGCATCTGCATCACGCGCGGACGCACGGTGGCCATCTGCGGGCGGAAGTTCAGCGTGTAGATCGTGCAGAGCAGGGACCCTCCGAAGGTCGGGCGGGTCGCGGCAAGAGACTTGTCGGCATCGACGTCGAGTTCCGTACAGTCGGCGGTCAGACCCGTCAGCAGTGTCGTCGCCACGGAGCCCGCCAGATCGCGACCGAGCGTGGTCGCGCCGAGCAGCAGGATTTCCGGCTTGTGCGCATTGACGAGGTCGGTCAGCGCCTTCGAATAGGTCTCGTTGCGATAGTCTGCGAGAACCCGGTTCTCGACGACATAGGCGACATCCGCGCCATAGGCGAAGGAGTTCCTGCGCGGCTTCGCGCACGCCGGCGTCGACGCCGCCCATGACGACGGCGGCGACGAGTTCGACGCCGAGCTTGTCGGCGAGCTTGCGGCCTTCGCCCATCAATTCCCAGGAAACCGAATGCACATGGCCGCGTTCGAGTTCGACGAAGACCCAGACGTGCCGGTAGGCTTTGAAATGCTCTGGCAGTTCTTTCTTCATCGAGGCGCGACCGCCGCCGGCCTGAGGGGATGCGGGTGCGTTGGACATGTCGCTCTCCTCAGAAACCGGAGACAGATTTGACGAGGTCGGCTTCGACGCTGGGGGCGCGCGCGAAGATCATTTCGATCAACGCGTCGGCGCTTTCTGCCGGCGCGCGGCCATGCGTTTCCACCAGTGCGGCCTTCTCGGATCTCGGCGGCGGCGCGAAGACGCGCTTGACGACCGTCGGCGAGCCGCGCAGACCGCATTTCTGCAGATCGCTGATGCCGGCGTCGGCCGCACTCCAGACGACGACGTCAGCACGGGCCGCGCGCAATGCGTCGTCGAGCGAGCCACGGCGAATCTCGTTCGTGCCCTCCAGCATGGTGACGAGCGCGGGCAATTGCGTCATCAGCACCTGCACGCCGCCCTCCGCGCGTCGCTCGGCGACGATCGAACGCGAGGTCAGATCGACATCGACGATACGGCTGACATAGGTGAGTTGCTTGAGATCGAGGCGCTTGGCGATGCCGGGTCCGACCTGGGCGGTGTCGCCGTCGATCGTCTGCTTGCCGGTGAAGACGATGTCGGGCGCGCCGAAGGTTTCGCCGATCTTGGCGAGCGCGGCTGACAGCGCGTAGCTGGTCGCCAGCGTATCGGAGCCGGCGAAGAAGCGGTCGGTCAGCAGCACGGCGCGGTCGGCGCCATAGGTCAGGGCCTTGCGCAGGGAATCGGAGGCCGACGGCGGGCCCATGGAAAGCACGGTGACTTCGCCGCCGAGCTTGTCACGCCAGCGCATGGCCTCTTCGAGGGAGAAGAGGTCATAGGGATTGATGATCGTCGGCACACCCTGCCGCATGATCGTGTTGGTCACGGGATGGACGCGGATCTGCGCGGAATCCGGAACCTGCTTGATGCAGACGACTATATGCACCGCCGCCTCCGTTGATCTTGGACCCGCATCCGGCTCCGCAAAGTTCGTACCAGTTTGTAATCGGCGTTTTCCGGGGCCTTCGCCCCTCATGCGCGACGCCTCTGTCGGTATCGCGACACACCTGTCAGCCCGTGAGGTCGGACAAAGGCACGAAGGCGCCGCGTGTAACCGGTCGCGCCGGATCGCGATCGCGCAGCACCTTGAAGAGCCGCGTCTGGAGCGGGGACTTTTCGGTGAATTCGGCATAGGCGGCGCTCAGCGCCGTGCGGCAGGCGGCGAGCGCCTGATCGTCGGAGAGCGTCGCGTCGAGCCCTGCGACAGTCTGGCCCATCCGTTTCAAAATGTGCAGTCGCGCGACTCCGAGGATCTGCGGCTCGTAGGCGACGTCGAGTCGTCGAAAGAAATCTTCCGCCGAGCTCAGAGCTTTCAATTCGTCGATTGCTGACATTGTCGGTCTCCGTTCACGCGTGTTCGTTCTCGGCCCTGCGGGCGCGTTGCATTTCGGTCAACCGCGCCTCCAGAAAATCGACGCGGTCGATGAGATAGGCGAGCGCCTCGCCGACAGGATCGGGCATGAGGTGATGTTCGAGATCGACGCGGCCGCCGGCGAGACGGCGGCGCGTTTCGAGCCCGCGCACGATCTTGCCGGGAATGCCGACCACGGTCGCGCCAGCCGGTGTGTTTTCCATCACGACGGAATTGGCGCCGATGCGCGCATTTTCTCCGATCGTAATCGGCCCGAGAATCTTGGCGCCCGCGCCGACCATTACGCCGTTCTGCAATGTCGGATGTCGCTTGCCGGGCGACCAGGAGACGCCGCCGAGCGTCACGCCGTGATAGAGCGTTACGTCGTCTCCGATAACGGCCGTCTCGCCAATGACGACGCCGGCGCCGTGGTCGATGAAGAAGCGTTCGCCGATGGTCGCGCCGGGATGAATGTCGACATTGGTGAGAAGTCTCGCGACCCACGACAGAAAGCGCGCGGACCCGCGCCAGCCGCGTCGCCATGCGCGACCGGCGATCCGATGCCAGATAATGGCATGGACGCCGGGGTAGGTGACGAGAATTTCGAGCTTGCCGCGGGCCGCCGGATCGCGGCTCGATACGCAGCCGACATCGGCCTTGATCTGCGCGAGCAGGCGCTTCATGGCCACACTCGCGAATCGGCGCGGCGCGCGCTGAGAATTTCCTGGAAAGCCGATGCGATCCGGCGCGCGTGATCAACCGGCACGGCGCGTTTGTTACGTTGGGCGAGCGCGCGAATTTCCGCGAGCGCCATGGTCTCTGCCTCCGGATCGAGCCCGAGATCCCCGCAAATGGCGCGTATCGCGGCAAGGCCAGAATGCTTGCCGATAACGATCGCATGACGCCGGCCGAACGCTGCGGGATCGAGCGCTTGATAGGCGCGGGCGTCCTTCAGCAGTCCCGAGACATGAACGCCGGATTCATGCGAGAAAATGTCCCGCCCGACGATGGCCTTGGTCTCGCCGATCGCGCGGCCAGCGGCGTCGGCGACTAGGACGGCGAGATCGTTGAGGTCGGAGATATTGATGTGCGTCGCGTACTGCCCGGTCTGCGCGGCGGCGACGGCGATTTCTTCAAGCGGCGCATTGCCGGCGCGTTCGCCCAAGCCGAGCACGGTCACGCTCGCGTGGCGCGCCCCGCCACGCAGCGCGGCAAGCGTGTTGGCGGTGGCCAGCCCCAGATCGTCATGGCCGTGGAATTCGATGGCGAGATCGGTCGCCTCACTCAAGCGTCGGATGGCTTCATAGGCGCCGAAGGGTTCGAGCACGCCGAGCGTATCTGCGTAGCGAATGCGAAAGGCACCGCTGTCCTGCGCAGAGTGCGCGAGCAGGGCGAGATCGGCGGGTGTGGCGCGCGAGGAATCCTCGCAGCCGACCGCGACCTCAAGATCGCGGTCGCGCGCGTAGGCGACGATCCGGCGCAGGCTTTCGGCGGTTTCGGCGGGGTTGGCGTTCAGCTTCACCTGCATCTGAATGCGAGAGGCCGGAACGGAAATGTTCACGCGGCGCACGCCTGCGACGATCGCCGCGTCGACATCGGCCTCGAGCGCACGGCACCAGGCCATCACGGCGCAGGAGAGATTTGCGTTCGCAATTGCCGCGATCGTGTGAATTTCGTCCGGACCCATCGCAGGCGTTCCGGCCTCGATCTCGTCAATCCCCGCCGCGTCCAGCGCACGGGCGATTGCCAGCTTCTCGTTGAACGAGAAGGCGACGCCCGGCGCCTGCTCGCCGTCGCGCAGCGTCGTGTCGTTGACGAATATGCGCGGGGCGGAGTCTTGCATCGCGGGCCTCAGGCGTAGACCGGTTTGAACTCTTTCGGAGCTTCGTTCGCGCCGGCCCAGAAAGGCGAGAGCGTACGCAGTTTGTCGAGAATTCCCGGCAGGACCTCGATCACGCGATCGACGTCGTCGTCGATGGATTCGCGCGAGAAGGAGAAACGGATCGACCCATGCGCGGCGGTGAATGGGATGTTCATCGCGCGCAGCACGTGGCTCGGTTCCAACGAACCGGATGTGCAGGCAGAACCCGACGACGCGGCAATGCCGGCGCGCGTGAGATGCAGCAAAATCGCCTCGCCCTCCACATATTCGAAGGCGACGTTGCACGTGTTCGGCAGGCGGTCATATTTGTCGCCATTGACGAAGCAATTGGGAATGCGTTGCAGGATGCCGGCTTCCAGGCGGTCGCGCAGCGCTTTCACGCGCGTCTGTTCGTCGGCCATCGCGGCCATGGCGAGTTCGGCTGCCTTGCCGAGCGCGACGATGCCGGGCGCATTCTCGGTGCCTGCGCGACGCCCGCGCTCCTGGTGACCGCCGCGCATCTGCGGCTTGAAACGCACGCCGCGCTTTACGTAGAGCGCGCCGATGCCTTTTGGCGCATGCAGCTTGTGGCCGGAAAGCGACAGCATGTCGATCGCGTTTCCTTTCAGCGCGATCGGGACCTTGCCGACCGCCTGCACCGCGTCGGTATGAAAAAGTGCGCCTACCGCCTTGGCGAGTTCGGCGAGCGGCTCGACCGGAAAAATCGTGCCGGTCTCGTTGTTTGCCCACATCAAGGTGACGAGAGCGACACGATCGGTCAGCGCGGC
>JACKJE010000021.1 GCA_020638135.1 Methylobacteriaceae bacterium
CCGCACGGCCGCTGCATATGATCGGCTTCGGCGACGAAGACGAGGCGGCGGACGAGACCGCAAGCGACGGAGCCGGCGCGTGAACCGTTTCGCGCATCTGCTCGACCGGCTGTCGTACCAGCCGGCGCGCAACGGCAAGCTGCGCCTGATGACGGACTATTTCCGCCATACGCCCGATCCCGAGCGCGGCTACGCCTTGGCCGCGCTCACGGGTTCTCTCTCATTTCGTCATGCCAAGCCCGCGCTGATCCGCGATCTCGCCACCGAGCGCGTCGATCCCGCGCTGTTTGCGCTTTCGTACGATTTCGTCGGCGATCTCTCGGAAACGGTCGCGCTGCTGTGGACGCCGGACGAAATAGCGCATGGCTCCAATCATCCGCCGCTCTTACTTTCCGAAGTTGTGGAAGAACTCGCCCGCGCCGGCCGCAACGATCTGCGCAAGCTGCTCGCCGGCTGGCTCGACGCGCTCGACGAGACCGGCCGCTGGGCCCTGCTCAAGCTGATCACCGGCGCCCTGCGCGTCGGCGTCTCGGCGCGTCTCGCGCGCATGGCGGTCGCCGAACTCGGCGGCGTGGAGGTCGATGCGGTCGAGCAGGTCTGGCACGGTCTGGCGCCGCCCTATCTCGCGCTCTTCGCCTGGCTGGACGGCGAGGGCGAGCGCCCCAGCGCCATTGATCCCGCGCCCTTCCGGCCGGCCATGCTGGCGCAGCCGCTCGACGAAAAGGATTTCGCAAGTCTCGACCCCCGTGACTTCTGCGCGGAATGGAAATGGGACGGCGTTCGTCTGCAGGTGTCGGCCGGGCGCGACGAGCGCGGCCATCGCCTGCTGCGCCTCTATTCGCGAACAGGCGAGGACGTCACGTCCGCCTTCCCCGACCTCGCAGATACGCTCGGCGCGATCGCGACGAACGATTTCGCGCTCGACGGCGAACTGCTCGTCGTACGGGAACATCGCGTGCAATCCTTCGCGACCCTGCAGCAGCGCCTCAACCGCAAGACCGTGACCGCAAAGCTCCTGATGGAATTTCCCGCGCATCTGCGCGCCTACGACCTCATCGCGCGCGACGGCGAAGACCTGCGCGCGCTGCCCTTCGTCGAGCGACGTGCGCGGCTCGAGCACTTTGTGGCGCGAGCCGATTGCGTGCGCCTCGACATATCGCCGCTGGTCGAATTCGAGGATTGGCCCTCGCTGGCGCAGGCGCGCGAAAATCCGGCGGAAGCGGGCGCAGGCGAAGATGGCGCGGCGGTGGAAGGCGTGATGCTCAAGCGCCGCGATTCCATCTATGTCGCCGGCCGCCCGACCGGGCCCTGGTTCAAATGGAAGCGCGATCCCTTCAACATCGACGCGGTGCTGATGTATGCGCAGCGCGGCCACGGCAAGCGGTCGTCCTTCTATTCGGACTACACCTTCGGCGTCTGGCGCGAAGGCACCGACGGCGACGAACTCGTGCCGGTCGGCAAGGCCTATTTCGGCTTCACCGACGAAGAACTCGGGCGCATCGACCGCTACGTCCGCAACAATACGATCGACCGCTTCGGCCCCGTGCGCGTCGTCGGCCACGATGCGGACAGGGGCCTCGTCTTCGAGGTCGCTTTCGAGGGCCTCAACCGTTCGACGCGCCACAAGTCCGGCGTCGCCATGCGCTTCCCGCGGATCTCGCGCATCCGCTGGGACAAGCCGCCGCGCGAGGCCGACCGTATCGAAACGCTGGAGCGCCTGCTGCCGCCGAACTGAAAGAACGGCTCACGCGCCCTTGTCGGGCGCAACGACATCGCCCTCCGGCCGCCAGACCGCTGCGACGAACCTGTAGCCAGCCGAGCGGTCGCCGCCGCCAATCTGGCTCGACAGGACGCCGGCGATGACGGAGGCGAAGCAGCCGACGACGGCGGCCGCCGCCAATCCACGCACCGTTCCCTCTCCGTAGATCAGCATCGTCTCGGCGGTTCCAAGTCCGATCACGAGCGCGAACATGGCGTCGCGGCTGCGCGCGCGCGGCCACAGCGTCAGCGCCATCAGCGGCGCGAGCCCGGCGGCGGAAAAGGCGAGCGACACGCCGATCAGCGCGCGCGAATCGAGCTCGCGCGCGCTGCAGACCAGCGCGCAGGCGAGAATTGAGGCGAGCAGGATCGCCCGCACGATCGCCAGCCGCCGGCTGGTCAGCGCCGACTTGTCGCGCAGGCGGTGGATGGCGTCGTTGCCGAGCGCCACCGCGGCGGCGAGCAGGCCGGCCGCCGCCAGCGCTCCGCCGAGAGCGGCGACCGCGGCCCAGACAAACCCGGTTGCCGCCGCGCCGAAGCCGCCGAGCGGCGGCAGCGCGGTCAAGAGGAAGGCGCCGCGCGTGGAAATATCCTGCGGCCGGATCGCGCCCGTAAACCCCGGCGCCTTCTGGCAGGCGTCGCGCGCCTGTCCCCAGTTGCGCGGATATTGGTCGCAGATCTTGATGAGGCGCGCGGCGCTCGCGGCGTAGATCTGGTCCGGGATGCGATCCGGCCGGCGCCCGCCGAGCTGGTCGATCAGGCCGAGCGCGGAGGCGGCGACAGTCGCCGCCACCAGCGCGGCGAGCGCGGCGCTCCACAGGCCCGCGCCGATGCCGGCGCGCAGCGCCGCCGTCCGGTCGCGCACCGTGAGAAAGGGCGCGATCAGCGGCGCGGAGGCCGCCATGCCGAGCGCCATGCCGAGCGACAGCCACAGGCTGACCGGCTGGCCGCTGTCGCCCTGCCAGAAGGAAATCAGGCTCGTCGCCTTGCGCCAGGCCTCCTGGTCGCCGAGGACGGGCAGCGGGATCGCCTGGCCGGCGATCGCCGCCAGCGCCAGCGGCAGGGTGAAACCGGCGAGCGCGACGCCCGCCGCCGCCACTGCCGCCCACAACACGCCCGACAGGCCGCCCGGCACAGTGGCGACGACCAGCACCGCCGCAACCGCGACCGCGGCGACGCCGCGCGACAGACTGGCGATGGTCGAAAGCGCGGAGACGGCGGTCTCGAAACCCGCCATGCCCGCAAGCAATGCGCTGACGCCGACGAGCAGGGCGGCGCCGAGACGCAGCGCCATATTCTCGAACCGCGCGCCGACGAGATCGGAAATCGAGAAGGCGCCGGTCCGGCGCAGATAGGGGCCGCTGACGAAAGCCACGCAGGCGAGCCCGAGCGCGAAGCCGGTGAATACGCCGGCGCCGGAATAGAGGTCGGAGACCGGCGGCGTGAAAGGCGCGACGAGCGCGGTCGCGATCGCGGCGGTTGCAAAGCCCGCATAGGCCGGCGGCGCCGCGCGGCTCGCCGCGTAGAAACCGGAAATGCGCATCGTGCGCAGCACGAATCCGATCAGTCCGAGCGCCAGCAGCGCCATTGTCGGCCCGATGGCGGCGATGAACCGCTCGGAGACGCCGACGCGGTCGAGCAGCACGATCAGCCCGCCGGTCGCCACGAAGGCGACGATGGCGAAGGTGACGCGGCCGTCGATGGCGTCGCGCGCCCGAGCCTCATCCTCCGTGGCCGGTCGATGCAAAGCCTTTCTCCCTGCGAAATCGATGCTTGCGCGCCGCGCGATCAGATGGATAGATGGGGCAAGCCGCGTTCACAAGAGCGGCAGGCGGGGGAATGCATGCCGTCGACGGGCGCCCGGATACTGATCGCGGACGATCATCCGCTCGTGCGCGGCGCGCTCGCGCAGGCGGTCGCGGGCGCCGCGCCCGGCGCGGAAATCGTCGAGGCGGGCGATCTCGAAGGCGTGACGCGCGTTTTTTCCGCTGGAACCGACATCGATCTCATCCTGCTCGATCTCGCCATGCCCGGCGTGCGCGGCTTTTCGGGGCTGATGTATTTGCGCGCCGAACATCCCGAAGTGCCTGTCGTCATCGTCTCCGGCAATGAGGATCGCGCGGTCATGCGCCGCTGCATCGACTTCGGAGCGTCGGGCTTCGTGCCCAAGACGACGCCGATCGAGGACATGCGCGAGGCCGTTCGCCAGGTGCTCGCCGGCGGAATCTGGACGCCGCCGGATGTCGATCTGAGCGGGCCGGCCGACAAGGAGACGGCGGATCTCGTGCGCCGCATGGCCTCGCTCACCCCGCAGCAGGTGCGTGTGCTCATGATGGTTTCGGCGGGCCTGCTCAACAAGCAGATCGCCTATGAGCTCAAGGTTTCGGAAGCCACCGTCAAGGCGCATGTCTCGGCCATCCTCACCAAGCTCGGCGTGGAAAGCCGCACGCAGGCGGTGATCACGGCCGCCAAGGTGGAAGGCCTGGCCGCGCCGACAGCCTCCGTGCGCGCCACCGACTGAGCCGGCGCAGCGCATTGATTTCGCCTTAGAGCGCCCCCATCTTCCGCGCGACAGGCTTGATGGAGGCTCCCATGCGCGCGCTTATCGGCCCGGCCGGCGCCGCGATCCTGGCGATGATGCTTTCGGCGCCGGCGCTGGCGGAAGGCGGGGCGTCGATGGATCAGACGGAAAACGGCCGCTATTCCATGACGCCGACCGACGGCGGCTTCCTCAGGCTCGATACGCGCACCGGCGCGGTCTCGCTCTGCAAGGTCGTCAGCGGCTCCGCTGTCTGCCGCGCGGCGACCGAGGAGCGCGCGGCGCTCCAGGACGAGATCGACCGGCTGGCGAAGCAGAACGAAGCGCTGAAGAAGCAGAAGTCGGGCGATTCGAGCCTGCCGTCGAAGCAGGATTTCGATCGCGCGCTCGACTATGCCGAGCGCTTCATGCGCCGCATGATGCGCATCATGCGCGACGAGGAGCCCGACAAGAACAAGACTTGACCGGACCGCCCGCGCAGGGTTTTCAGACGAGCAGGACCGCCATGAGCGACAGCCAGTTCCGCACTCCGCCGATCGACGTCACGCCCCCGGCGCCGCCGTCCCTTCCGCAATCCAGGACACCAGACATGGCCAATTCCACTGTGCAGCGCTTTCTCGGCGGTCCGCCGACCGCGGTCTTCCTTCGACTGCTGTTCGTCTCGCTGGTCGTCGGCGCGCTGCTGGTGTGGCTCGACATCCGGCCGATCGAAATCTTCAACGCCCTCCAGCGCTTCGTGAACCGTCTGTGGCAGATGGGCTGGGGCGCGGTGCGCGACGTCGTGCAATACGTGATCGCCGGCGCCGTCATCGTCGTGCCCGTCTGGCTCGTCATGCGCCTGTTCAACATGCGCGGCGCGAAATGAGCGGCGCGTGATCGACGCCGAATCATTTGCACGCGAATGGATTGCCGGCTGGAACGCGCGCGATCTCGATGCGATCCTCGCCCACTACGCCGACGACGTCGTCTTCTCTTCGCCCAAGGCGGCGGAAATTACCGGCTCGGCGCGCGTCGTCGGCAAATCGGCGCTGGCGGCCTATTGGCGCGCGGCGCTCGCGCGCAGCCCGGCGCTGCATTTCGAACTCGAGCGCGTCTACGCCGGCGGCGGCTGCCTCACCGTCGCCTATATCCGCAACGGGACGCAGCGCGTCGCCGAGACGCTCGAATTCGAGAACGGGCGCGTCGTGCGCGGCTACGTCGCGCACGCGCCCATGTGATCGCGCTTACGGCTCGACGATCGCAAAGCCGAGTTCGAACGTGTCGAACAGGCCGAACAATTCGAGCAGTTTCGACGGATCGCCGCCGATTTTCACGAGGCCCGCGCCGATCGCTTCCGGGAAGGTCGTTTTCTGCTGCATCACCTTCGTCAGCGTCGCACGCTCCAGGGTGAGCGCCGCATCCGCCTTTTCGGCATTGCGGCCGGCGACATAGGTCAGCGCCGAATTTTCGAGATTGAGGACGTATTTTTCGTTCGTGTCGGTGAAGCTCCAGTTCACGACGATACGCTTGCCGTCCGCCTTCGGCCCATTGAGCCGTATGCCGAGCGTGTCGAAGAAGCTGCCGGCCGAGAGGGCGGAGGCCACATCCGGCGGGAAGGCGGCGCGGTGGATTTTCGCCGGTCCGTTGCGCAATTCATGCGCGCCGAAGAGATAGGCGTTGCGCCAGGTGGAAGCTTCCGCGAGATAGCCGAGCTGGTCATAGGCCGCCGCGCAGAGTTCGCGCGCTTCGCCGTTCGTAGGATCGGCGAAGACGACGCGGTTCATCACTTCCGCGACCCAGCGATATTCGCCTTTCTCGAAATCCTCGCGGGCCCGGGCCATGACGGCGTCGGCGCCGCCCATGTACGCGACGTATTTCCTCGCGGCTTCCACCGGTGGCAATCCGTCGAGATTGGCGGGATTGGCGTCGTACCAGCCCAGATATCTCTGGTAGATCGCCTTCACATTGTGCTTCACCGCGCCGTAATAGTCGCGGTTCTGCCAGACCTGCGCGAGCGCGGCCGGCAATTTGATCTCCTCGGCGATCTCCGACGCCGTCATTCCGTGGTTCATCAGCCGCAGCGTCTGGTCGTGCACATATTTGTAAAGGTCGCGCTGCTTGGCGAGATAGTCGCGGATTTTTTCGCGGCCCCAGACTGGCCAATGGTGTTGGCCGACCATCGCCTCGGCCTCCCCGAACATCTCGATGGCTTCGTTGATGTAGCCGGACCAGGCGAGCGGATCGCGCACCTCTGCGCCGCGGAACGGCAGCAGATTGTGGAACAGATGCGTGGCGTTCTCGGCCATGTTCAGTGTCTTCAGAGCCGGGATGTACATATGCATCTCGGCCGGCGCCTCGCTGTTGGGCGCCATCTGGAAGATGAATTCGAGACCGTCGATCAGCCGGTGGTCGCCGGTGTGCATGATCAGATCGGTCGGCGCGATCAGCGACACCGTGCCGCGCGCCGTCGTCTTGCCGAGCCCGGCGTCCACCTGCCCGCGCGGGCCGGCCGGCAACAACGGCCCGAACTGATAGGTCGAGCGCCGCAGCATGGCGGGGCCTGCGATCACGTTTTCCGAGACCGCGTGTTCCATGAATAGATTGGGCGCCACGACCGATATCTTGCCCGCCTTGACGTCGGCCTCGTCGACCACGCCCTTCACGCCGCCGAAATGGTCTACGTGCGTATGCGTGTAGATCACCGCCGTCACCGGCCTGTCGCCGCGATGGGCGCGGTAGAGCGCGAGCCCGGCGCGCGCGGCCTCGACGCAGGTCAGCGTGTCGATGACGATGACGCCTGTCTTGCCCTCGACGAGCGTCATGTTGGCGATGTCAAGGCCGCGCACCTGGTAGACGCCTTCGCGCACCTCGAACAGGCCGTGCCGCCGGTTGAGCTGGGCGATGCGCCACAGGCTCGGATTGACGCTGTCGGGCGCTGGTCCGTCGTCGATGAAGGCGTATTGCTTCTGACTCCAGGCCTGGTGGCCGCTGGCGGTCAGCACCGTCGCCTCGGGAATCGTGGCGATGAAACCGCGATCCGCGTCGGCGAAGTCGCCGCGATCAGCGAAGGGCAATTCGCCCAGCACTGCCTTGTTGCGCTCGACGACAGATGCCGCGGGGGGCGTGGGGCTCTTGGCATCGCTCGACATGGCGTATCCTCCAATTGTTCTTGTACGAACCAGTCTAGCCGACGGTGCGGCGCGCGCGCCATGGCCCGGACACTAATTGTCGCAGGAGCACGCAAAAGCTGGACCTCGCCCGAGAAAAAACTAATTTGAACGGGACGATGCGCTTTCAGCGCGGAGACGAGAATGCTGACAGCTGACGGATTGCCGAACGGTCCCACGCCGGACGAGCCCCCGGGAAACCCGATCGCGCGTCTGATCATCACGCACTGGATTCTCGGCAGCGCCCTCGGAATCGTCTGCGCCGGCGCGTTGCTGCTGATCAATCCGCTTGGCATCCGCACCCTGCTGATGCGGTCCGACGCTATGGTCGCGGGTCTCGCAATGCTGTTCGTCGGCTTCGGCACGACTTTCGGGGCGCTGGTCAGCGCCACGGCGGTCATGATGCAGAAGAAGGACGACGACAACGACAAGAAGCCGCCGCGCGGCGGCATGCGCACGCCCGCGCTGACGCCGGTTCTCGCGCCCGTTCGCGCGCGCGGCGCCACCCGGGTGCGGCATCCGGGAATGTATTGATTGTCATCCCGGCCGAAGCGAAGCGGAGAGCCGGGACCCAGAACACGGGCGCCCTGGGCTGGGTCCCGGATCGGCCTGACGGCCGTCCGGGATGACAGTCTCTACCCTGCGAGCCCATATCCGGTGACGCCGAATTTCTCGGCGGCCTCGCGCACTTGGCTTTCGCTCAACAAGACCGGCTCGCCGATCTGCAGCGCGTGCCAGTATTGCCGCGCCAGCGTCTCCAGCTCGACCGCCAGCCACATGGCCTGCGCGAGGTTCTTGCCCGCTGCGATCATGCCGTGGTTGGCGAGCAGGCAGCCGTTGCGCCCCTCCATTGCCTTCAGGACATGGGCGGAAAGATCCGCCGAGCCGTACAGCGCATAATCGGCGCAGCGAATGTCCGGCCCGCCGAAATGCGCGATCATGTAGTGGACGGCCGGTATGCCCATGCGCGCGATCGACAGCGACGTGCAGAAGGTCGAATGTGTGTGCACGATCGCGCCCACCTCAGGTCGCGCCCGCAGAATGTCGAGGTGGAAGCGCCATTCGCTCGACGGCTTCTTGGGGCCTTCCCACGCGCCATATTCGCCAGCGATCGGCATGGCGGCGATCATGTCCGGCGTCATCGCGTCATAGGGGATCGCCGACGGCGTGATCAGCATGGTCTCGCCATGCCGCGCCGAAATATTGCCCGATGTGCCCTGGTTGAGCCCGCTGGCGTTCATCGCGCGGCATTGCGCGATGATGCTTGAACGGATTTCGGCTTCGTCGGTCATGGCGCACGCAATGTGCGACGCGCGGAAGGCGATGTCGAGCCGGGACCGCCGGCTTCAAGCCGGCTGCCGGCCGGAGGCCGGCGGTCCCAGCTGCGAACTACGCCCCGAGATCGAACAGCAATATCTCCGATTCCGCCGCCCTGCCGACGATCTCCAGCGACTGTTCGTCCTTCACGGCGAGCCCGTCGCCCTCGGCGAGCGTGACGTCGCCGACCGCAACCGCGCCGCGCGCGACATGCAGCCAGACGCCGCGGCCGGGCGCGAGATCATGCGCGACTCGCGCGTCCTTGCCGAGCAGCGCCGCATAGAGCGCCGCGTCGCTGCGGATCGTCACCGATCCCTCGCGGCCGTCCGGCGAGGCGACGAGGCGCAGCCGGTCGCGCTTGGACGCCGCGTCGAAATTCTTCTGCTCGTAGCCCGGCGTCAGGCCGCGCCGTTCGGGCAGCAGCCAGATCTGCAGGAAATGCACGGGCTCCGTCTTCGAGGCGTTGAATTCGCTATGCGCGATGCCCGTGCCGGCGGACATGCGCTGCACGTCGCCCGGCCGGATGGTCGAGCCCGTGCCGATCGAATCCTTGTGCGCCAGAGCGCCTTCGAGCACGTAGCTGACGATCTCCATGTCGCGGTGCGGATGGGTCGGAAATCCGCCGCCCGCCGCGACGCGGTCGTCGTTGATCACGCGCAGCGGGCCGAAGCCCATGTGCGCGGGGTCATAATATTCGCCGAAGGAAAAGGTGTGGCGGCTGTCGAGCCAGCCGAAATTGGCGCGGCCGCGCTCGGCGGCCCTGCGAATGGTCTGCATGTCGGATACTCCGATCTGTCGTGAGCATCAGATAGTTATGCCGCGACGCAAGCGCACGGGTTTTGCGATTGCATCGACGCAATGGGGCTCTGGCGCCTTTCGGCTCATTCCTCGAAGGCGAAGAAAAATCCGTCGCCCTTGCGCCTGACGCGGCCTGCATGCGGCGCGCCGAAATGGGCGGGCAGCATCAGCGCATTGCAGTCGGCGCACTGGCCCAGAACCTTTTCGCGTGTATCGGCGGATTGCACGGGGTCCGTGCAGAAACGGCTCGACCAGCGCGGGCGATAGACCTGGATCGGGTGGTGCATCACGTCGCCGGTGAACAGCCCCTCCTGCCCGCCATCCGTGAGCCGGATCGCTATGGCGCCGGGCGTATGGCCGGGGGTGAGCTGGATCGCCAGATTGTCGCCGAGCCGGTCGCCGTCGGCGACGAGATGATCCTGCCCAGAAGCGATCACCGGATGAACCGAATCCTCGAAGATCGCGCGCGCTTCCTCGTCCAGCGCGGGGTTCCTGGCCGGATCCCAATAGTCGCGGTCGATCTGCGAGAAGACGTATTTCGCGTTCGGGAAGGTCGGGACCCAGCGCCCGTTTTCAAGCTTCGTGTTCCAGCCGACATGGTCGATGTGCAGATGCGTGCACATCACGAAATCGACCTCGGCCGGATCGACGCCCACCGCCTTCAGCCGCTCGAGATAGGGCGTGTCCTTCATGTGGAACAGCGGCGAATGCGGCCGCTGCTTGTGATTGCCGGCGCAGGTGTCGACCAGGATCGTGTGGTGCTTGGTGCGGATCACCCAGGAATGCAGCGACGTGATGAAGCGGTCGGTGCGCGCGTGATAATGGCGCGGCAGCAGCCAGTCGCCGTGCTCCTCAAGGATTTTCGGGTCCCAGTCCGGCAGCAGCATGGACGGCGGAAAGGCCGGCCCATGCGCCTCCTCGACCCTGTCGATCGTCGTTTCTCCGATCTTGAAAACCATGCGCGCGCTTCCTCCCGTTCATTGACACACCGGACCTTCAGGCCCCGCAACCCGTCGTCGACGACAGGGCGTCGCAAGCCTGCGACAATCGCCGTCGCCCGCGATTCGGACGTTTCGCCGCGCGGGCCAGAGGCCGTTCGATGCTCAGCCCGACGCTCAAGACCTTCGCCATGCTGCTCGCCGCGTTGGCGCTCCTGGCGCTTCCGGCGGCGATCTGGCCGGCCTATCTGGAATCGCCGATCGGCCTGCTGCTTGCTGCGCCCTATTTCCTCCTGCTGATCCTCAGCGGCCTCGGTTTTCCCGGGCTTCTGCAAAACAACGGTTTGTGCGGCTGGGGATGGTGCGCGCCCTCGCCGCTCGGCTATTTCGTGATGTTAGCGGCGATCCTTGCCGCGCTCTACGGTTGCGCGGCGCTCATTTCGCGAATGCGCGGCAGCTAGGCGATACATGCATCGCCTATGGCGCAATCGCCGATAGTGCGCCAAACTCGCATGATGCAGCGCAGCAACTCGCATACCGCCATCGACGATATCCGCCTGCTCGGCCAGCTTCTCGGCGACACCGTTCGTGAGCAGGCAGGCGCAGCCGCGTTCGACGCGGTGGAATCCATCCGCCGCTATTCCGTCGCCTTTGAGCGCACGGCCGACGATGAGACCGGCCGCGACCTCGACGCGCTGATCTCCAGCCTCGGCTCCGGCGCGGCGCTCACCGTCATCCGTGCTTTCGGTTATTTCTCGCTGCTCGCCAATATTGCCGAAGACCGCCAGCATCTGCGCCGGCGCGGCGTGCACCAGGCCGAGGGCTCGTTGCAGGACGGCTCTCTGGCGCGCGCCTTCATGCGGCTCGGCGAGGCGCGCATCGGCGCGGACAAGGTCGCCGCCGCGCTGGCGAATTTCTATGTCTCGCCGGTGCTGACGGCTCATCCGACCGAAGTCCAGCGCAAGAGCACGCTCGACGCCGAGCGCGCCGTCGCCGCGCTGATCGCCGAGCGCGACCAGCTCAAATCGTCGCGCGAGCGCGCCGAGAATGAAGCGCAATTGCGCGCGCGGATCGCCCAGCTCTGGCAGACCCGCGTACTGCGCACGCGGCGACTGACTGTGCGGGACGAAATCGAGAACGTGCTGACCTATTACCGCTCGACCTTTCTGCATGAAATTCCGCGTCTGTATGGGGAACTCGAACGGCTGCTTGGCCGGCCCGCGCCAACCTTCTTCCGTATGGGCAACTGGATCGGCGGCGACCGCGACGGCAATCCCAATGTCGACGCCGGCACGCTCGATTTCGCCGTGCGCGAACATGCCGAGACCGTGCTGCGGCACTATCTCGTTCAGGCGCACGAACTCGGCGCAGAACTCTCCATGTCGCTGGAGCTCGTCGAGGTCACGCCGGAGTTGCAGGCGCTCGCCGACCGTTCGCACGACGACAGCGAGCATCGCGCAGACGAGCCGTATCGGCGCGCTCTGTCGGGCGTCTATGCGCGACTTGCCGGCGCACTGCGCGCGCTGACCGGCCGCGAGGCGCTGCGCCATGCTCTGGCGCCGGCTGAGCCCTACGGGTCGCCTGCGGAATTGCTCGCAGATCTGCGCATCATTCGCGCCTCGCTCGAAGCAAACCACGGCGCGGCGCTTGTGCCGGGGCGTCTCGCCCTGTTCATTCGCGCCGTCGAGGTCTTCGGTTTCCACATGGCGACGACCGACCTGCGCCAATCCTCCGACAAGCACGAGGCGACCGTCGCCGAATTGCTGGCGGTGGCGCGGATCGAGACGAACTACGGCAATCTGGACGAATCCGCGCGGCGGCGCGTCCTGATGGAGCAGCTGCGCGATCCCCGATCCCTGCGCATCCACGGCCGCGTCTACAGCGGCGAGGCGGAAAAGGAATTCGCGATCTTCGACCGGGCGCGCGAACTCAGGGCGCTGTTCGGCCCGGATACGATCCGCCATTACATAATCAGCCATACCGAAAGCGTCAGCGATCTGCTCGAAGTCCTGCTGCTGCTCAAGGAATTCGGCATGATGGCCGGCACGCTCGCCGAGGCCGACCGGGCCGACGCCCGCGTCGATCTCGTCATCTCGCCGCTGTTCGAGACGATCGAGGACTTGCGCGGCGCGCAGGCGATCATGCGCGACTTCTACGCGCTGCCCGGCGTCGCCGATCTCCTGCGCAATTCCGGCGGCGTGCAGGATGTCATGCTCGGCTATTCCGACAGCAACAAGGACGGCGGCTATTTCACGTCGAACTGGGAGCTCTATCGCGCCTCGACTGCGCTTGCGAAAATGTTCGCCGAAAAACAAGACGTGCGCCTGCGTCTCTTCCACGGCCGCGGCGGCACGGTCGGGCGCGGCGGCGGCCCGGCCTATCAGGCGATCCTCGCCCAGCCGCCGGGCACGGTGAACGGCCAGATCCGCCTGACCGAACAGGGCGAGGTCATCAACGCCAAATACGCCAATCACGACATCGGCCGCCGCAATCTCGAAACCCTCATGGCCGCCGCTCTGGAGGCGACCCTTTGCGCCGATTCGAAACCGCCGCCGGACGAATTTCTGGCCGCCGCCGACGCCCTGTCGACGGCGAGCATGGCCGCCTATCGCAAGCTCGTCTACGAGACGCCGGGCTTCGTCGACTATTTCTTTTCCGCCACGCCAATTGCGGAAATCGCCGAACTGAACATCGGCTCGCGCCCGGCCTCTCGCAAGGCGACGCGCCGGATCGAGGACTTGCGCGCCATTCCCTGGAGCTTCTCCTGGGGCCAGAGCCGCGTCGCGCTACCGGGCTGGTTCGGGTTCGGCGCGGCGGTCGAGGCGTTTCTCGCGGAAGACAGGCCGGCGCGGATCGGACTGCTGCGCCGCATGAACGAGGAATGGCCGTTCTTTCGGGCGATCCTGTCCAATCTCGACATGGTCATGGCCAAGACAGACATGGGCGTGGCCCGCCGCTACGCCGGCCTCGTGCCGGATCGTGAACTCGCCGCGCGCATCTTCGCGGAAATCGAGGCCGAGTGGCGGCGTGCGGGGGACGCTCTGGCGGCGATCACCGGCGCGAACGAGCGCCTTGCCGACAATCCCGCGCTCGCCCGCTCCATCGCCCACCGCTTCCCCTACATTGCGCCGCTCAACCACCTGCAGGTCGAACTGCTGCGCCGCTGGCGCTCGGGGCGCGGCGACGAGGCGGCGCAGCGAGGAATTCTGGTGTCGATCAACGGGATTGCGGCGGGGATACGGAATACGGGTTAGGCCCGCGCCGCACCGGCGGCCTCACCCCAGCTGCGTCTTGAAGAACGCGATCACCCGCGCCCAGGCTTCCTCCGCCGCCTTGGCCTGATGCACGTCGGGCCGGGCCTCGTTCATGAATCCGTGATGGGCGTCGTAGGAGAAGAATTCATGCGGCTTGCCGGCCTTGGCCAGCCCGGCCGCGAAATCCTTGACCGCGCCGGGCGTGCACCAGTCGTCCTGCAGCGCGAAATGGCCCTGCAGCGGGATCTTGACCGCGTCCGGACCGGCCGCGGCGGCCGGCGGCAGGCCGTAGAACGGGGCGCCGGCGGTGTATTCCGGCACGCGGGCAGCGGCCAGAATGGTCATGGCCCCGCCCATGCAGAAGCCGGTGACGCCGACCTTGCCTGCGCCGTCCGCGAGCAGTTTTTGCGCCGCGCCGCGAACGATCTGGTCGGTGGCGTCGAGAAAATTCAGCGAGGTCATCTCGGCGTTGGCGGCGGCGGAATCGTGGTAGGGCACGACCCGGCCGGCGTAGAGATCGGGGGCGAGCGCGCTGAAACCGGCGGCCGCGAACCGGTCGACAATGCCCTTGATCTGCTCGTTGAGGCCCCACCATTCCTGGATGACGACGAGCCCGGGCGCCCCGGCCCCGGCCTTGGCCAGATAGCCGGCGGCCTCCTTGCCGTCCGGCCGCTTGAAAGTAGTGCGTTCGCCCATGGTCGTTTCCCTCGCTTGCCGGACATTGATCGGCGGCGATCATTGCCGGTTTCGGGCTGGTTAGAAAGCCCGTCTGCGGCCTCGCCCGCCCAGTCGGCGCTTGATCCGCCCGTCAGACCCGCTTGCATCGAAAAATCTCGCCGCCTATATGCGGGCTCAGCCCTTGCGGCGGGCCGCGCCGCACACAATCTCATGGCCGTCAGATAGGGGACCGGACGGGGCGGGCCGCGCAAGCGGGTCGCAGCGTCCTCCAGACCGGATCGCTTCGGGGTCCGGCGGTCTCGCCGCAGAAAGGAATAGTCATGGCTAAAATCATCGGCATCGACCTCGGCACGACCAATTCGTGCGTCGCGGTCATGGAAGGCTCCACCCCCAAGGTCATCGAAAACGCCGAGGGCGCGCGCACGACCCCCTCGATCGTCGCTTTCACGGACGACGGCGAACGCCTCGTCGGCCAGCCAGCCAAGCGCCAGGCGGTCACCAATCCCGACAAGACCTTCTTCGCCATCAAGCGCCTCATCGGCCGCACCTTCGACGATCCGATGACGCAGAAGGACATGAAGCTCGTCCCCTACCAGATCAAGAAGGCCGGCAACGGCGACGCCTGGGTCACGGCGGCGGGCAAGGATTATTCGCCCTCGCAGATTTCGGCCTTCACCCTGCAGAAGATGAAGGAGACGGCTCGAGGCCTATCTCAGCCAGCCCGTCACGCAGGCCGTCATCACCGTGCCCGCCTACTTCAACGACGCCCAGCGCCAGGCGACCAAGGACGCCGGCAAGATCGCGGGCCTCGAAGTGCTGCGCATCATCAACGAGCCGACCGCCGCCGCGCTCGCCTATGGCCTCGACAAGAAGCAGACCGGCGTCATCGCGGTCTACGATCTCGGCGGCGGCACGTTCGACGTGTCGATCCTCGAGATCGGCGACGGCGTGTTCGAGGTGAAGTCGACCAACCAACGGCGACACCTTCCTCGGCGGCGAGGACTTCGACATGCGCCTGGTCGAATATTTCGCGGCGGAGTTCAAGAAGGAGCAGGGCATTGACCTGACCAAGGACAAGCTCGCCCTGCAGCGCCTGAAGGAAGCCGCCGAAAAGGCCAAGATCGAACTGTCGTCTGCGACCCAGACCGACATCAACCTGCCCTACATCACCGCTGACGCTTCGGGTCCGAAGCATCTGACGATGAAGCTCACCCGCGCCAAGTTCGAGGCGCTGGTCGACGACCTCATCCAGCGCACGATGGAGCCCTGCCGCAAGGCGTTGAAGGACGCTGGCGTGACGGCGGGCGAGATCGACGAAGTCGTGCTCGTCGGCGGCATGACCCGCATGCCCAAGGTGCAGGAAGTCGTGAAGTCCTTCTTCGGCAAGGAGCCGCACAAGGGCGTCAACCCGGACGAAGTCGTCGCCATCGGCGCGGCCGTGCAGGCGGGCGTTCTGCAGGGCGACGTCAAGGACGTGCTGCTGCTCGACGTCACCCCGCTGTCGCTCGGCATCGAGACGCTCGGCGGCGTGTTCACGCGCCTCATCGACCGCAACACGACCATCCCGACCAAGAAGAGCCAGGTGTTCTCGACCGCCGAAGACAACCAGACGGCCGTCACCATCCGGGTCTTCCAGGGCGAGCGTGAAATGGCGGCCGACAACAAGCTGCTCGGCCAGTTCGACCTCGTCGGCATTCCGCCGGCGCCGCGCGGCGTGCCGCAGGTGGAAGTGACCTTCGACATCGACGCCAACGGCATCGTCAACGTGACGGCGAAGGACAAGGCCACCAACAAGGAGCAGCAGATCCGCATCCAGGCGTCCGGCGGCCTGTCGGACGCCGACATCGACAAGATGGTCAAGGACGCCGAACTGCACGCCGCCGACGACAAGAAGCGTCGCGAGCTGGTCGACGCCAAGAACCACGGCGAAGCGCTCATCCACTCGACCGAGAAGTCGGTGGCCGAGCACGGCGACAAGGTTCCGGACGCCGACAAGAGCGCGATCACGGCGGCGATCGAGTCGCTGAAGAGCGCGCTCGAGGGCGAGGATGCGGAGCACATCAAGGCCAAGACGAACGAATTGTCGCAGGCCGCGATGAAACTCGGCGAGGCCATGTACAAGGCCCAGCAGGCGAGCGCCGCCGAAGCGCGGCCGCCGGCGGCGAGACCCATGCCGCGCAGGACGACGTCATCGACGCCGAATTCAGGACGTCGGCGACGACAAGAAGAAATCGTCCTGATAGAACGCGGGACGCCTGCGCCAGCGGCGCCTTTTCATCTCAGGGGACATCGGAATGAAATTCGCGTCGAAAGCAGCGCTTTGGCCCTCGCGGCGCGCCTTTGCGTTCGCCGGCCTGGCTCAGGCGCAAACGAAAGCGGCGGTGACGCCGGACCAGCCTGCCGCCGGCCTCGATTCCTGATCGATTGCGCCAAGGCCGCCCCCAAGGGCGCGGTCACGACCCTGCCGGCCGAACTCGCGACCTGGGCGACCGTGTACTGCACGAAGAACGGCCAGATATTCAACGCCAACGAAAAATATTTCGGGGCTTTTCCGGATAGCGGCGCGCGCGCCACCTTCGGCGCGGCCGAGATGGACAACAAGACCGGGGCGGATCGCGAGAAGGCCTATTTCAAGGCGGTCACCTACAATCGGATGGCGGACGCCGACTATCAGGCGCTGCTGAAGGCCGACCCGATTTCCGAGAAGATCCTCAAGGGCAAGAAGCTCTACCGGCTCGATCTTGTCTCCAGCGGCGACAATGTCCTGTCGTTCCTCGTGATCGAGCCGCTCGCCGAGCCGTTCTGGGTCTTCCCGCTGACCGACAAGGGCCTCGGCTCTCCGGCCTTCTTCGTGGTGAGCGTCGCCTCGATCAACCGGTCGCGGTGAAATGTCGAAGCGCGACTTCTACGAAATCCTGGGCGTTCAGCGCACCGTCACGGAGGTCGAGCTGAAATCGGCCTTCCGCAAGGCGGCGATGCAGTGCCATCCGGACCGCAATCCCGGCGACAAGGCGGCCGAGGCCCGGTTCAAGGAAGTCAACGAGGCCTATCAGATCCTCTCCGACGGCCAGAAGCGCGCGGCTTACGACCGCTTCGGCCACGCCGCCTTCGAGCAGGGCGGCGGCGGCTTCGGCGGTTTCGGCATGGGCGAGGGCTTCGCCTCGTCCATGGCCGACATTTTCGACGACCTGTTCGGCGACGTCATGGGCCGCCGCGGCCAGCGCGCCGGCGGCCGCGAGCGTGGTTCGGACCTGCGCTACAACCTCGAGATCACGCTGGAAGAGGCTTTTTCCGGCAAGACGGCGCAGCTCAAGGTGCCGACCTCGGTCACCTGCGAGGCCTGCGCCGGCTCCGGCGCCAAGGCCGGCTCCAAGCCCAAGGCCTGCGCGACCTGTGGCGGCCATGGCCGCGTGCGCGCCCAGCAGGGCTTTTTCGCTATCGAGCGCACCTGTCCGGCCTGCCACGGCCGCGGCGAACGCATCGACGATCCCTGCGCGAGCTGCGCGGGCGCGGGCCGCGTGACCAAGGAGCGCAACCTGTCGGTCAACATTCCGCAGGGCGTCGAGGATGGCACGCGCATTCGGCTCGCTGGCGAGGGCGAGGCGGGCCTGCGCGGCGGCCCCTCGGGCGACCTCTACATCTTCCTGTCGATCAAGCCGCACGCCATGTTCCACCGCGACGGCGCCGACCTCTATTGCCGCGTGCCGATCTCCATGGTGCAGGCGACGCTCGGCGGCGATTTCGAGATCGGCACGCTCGACGGCGCGCAATCCAAAGTCAAAGTGCCCGAGGGCACCCAGACCGGCCGGCAGTTCAAGATCCGCGGCAAGGGCATGCCCGTCCTGCGTTCCCGCGATTTCGGCGACCTCTACGTGCAGGCGGTCGTCGAGACCCCGCAGAACCTCACCCGCCGCCAGCGCGAGCTTCTGGCGGAATTCGACAAGGAATCCTCGCACAAGACCCAGCCGGAATCCGCCGGTTTCTTCGCGAAGATGAAGGACTTTCTGGACAATATAGGCGGCCAGTAGGCGAGGCCGCTTTGTGACGCTTTCTTGACGCCGCCCGCAGCTTGCGCAAACTTGGGTATGAGGAGCCCGTTCCAGTCTTGAGCGTCAACCCCCTGCGCACGAACGCGCGCCGCGCCGCGCCGAACCGCATGAAGCTCGAGGAGCGCTTCGCGGACGAGGCGCGCTTCATCAAATCATGGTTCGATTCCCCGCTCACCACTGGCGCCGTGACGCCGTCGGGCCGCTTCCTTGCCCGCGCCATGGCGCGGTGCGTCGATCCACATGCCGACGGGCTGATCGTCGAACTCGGACCGGGCACGGGCCCCGTCACCGAAGCGCTGGTCGCGCGCGGCGTGCCGGTCGAAAAACTGGTGCTGGTCGAATACGACGCCTCCTTCTGCAAGCTGCTCGAGCGCCGCTTTCCCGGCGCGCATGTGCTGCGCGGCGACGCCTATCGTCTGAGCGATACGCTGAAGCATCTCAACGGCGCGGCCGTCTCCACCATCGTCTCCAGCCTGCCTCTGCTGAACCGGCCGGAACGTGAGCGCTTGCAGCTGCTCGACGAGGCCTTCGCGCTGATGGGGCCGGAAGGCGCCTTCATCCAGTTCACCTACGGCCTCGTCTCGCCCATGCCGCTGAAGACGAACGGCCGCGCCACCGCCGACTATCGCGGCGAAGTATCGAACCCGGTCTGGCTGAACCTGCCGCCGGCGCGCGTCTGGCGCTACACCAGCGCCGAGTCGCGCGCAAGGGCATCCAGACGCGTCACTCATCTGCGCCGCCACAACGAACTCGCGCCGGCCTTCGCGGGCCTTCCGCCAGAAGCAGGTCGCGCCGGCTCTGGCCTTCCTGCGCAAGATCGCCGACGGTGGGCGCGACGGACCGGCGCTGAGGACCGCGAGCCTTCGGGCTCGCATCCATTCCAGCGAGCCTGAAGGCTCGCGGTCCGATCTTGCCAATCCCTGATCGATCTGCGATCTCCGGCCGCCAACCGGAGCCCGCCGCATGTCCGACCCCATTTCCCCGCGCGACCGCCTGATCGTCGCGCTCGACATGCCGGGCGCGGCGGAGGCGCGCGACATGATCGCGAAGCTCGGCGACAGCGTGAGTTTCTACAAGATCGGCATGGAGCTGATTTACGGCGGCGCCGGCTTCGACATTGCGCGCGCGCTGATCGCGGACGGCAAGAAGGTCTTCATCGACCTCAAGCTGCATGACATTCCCAACACGGTCGAGCGCGCCACCCGCCAGCTCGCAGGGCTGGGGGCGACTTTTGCGACCGTGCACGCCTATCCGCAAACCATGGCGGCGGCGAAGCGCGGGGCGGCGGGCTCCTCGCTCAAGTTGCTCGCGGTCACCGTCATGACCTCCTACGACGACGCCGACCTGCAGAGCGCCGGCTACGCCTTCGGCGTGCGCGACCTGATCATCGCGCCGCCGCGCCCTTCAAGCGCGTGAGGCCGGCGTCGATGGCCTGATCCTGTCGCCGGAGGAGGCCGCCGCCATGCGCGAACTGCTCGGCCCGGATATGCTGCTGGTGACGCCTGGCGTCCGCCCTGCCAGCCGCCGCGCTCGGCGACCAGAAGCGGGTGATGACGCCGACGCGCGCTGGCGGCGCTGGCGCCGACCACATCGTGGTCGGCGCCGATGATCGGCTGCCGACGGCCGGCGGCGGCGGACGCCATTGTCGCGAGATCGAGGCGGGACTGCGCTGCCGGCAAGCGGCGGGCGTGAGTGTCTGCCCATCGTCGCCGAAATCGAGGAAGGCGGCGAGGCAGCGCTCCAGCTCTTGAGGCGCTCCGCCTTGCCGCGCAAAACTCCGGGCGTCACATCCGGTCCCGGCGCCCCAAACGCAAAACGCCGGGCGTACATCCGGCCGGCGCGCAATGCTCTCAATACACGCACTCGAGCCCGAGATATAGTGGTCAAAGATGACGAAACAATGAAGGCGGAAACGATGGCGAAGGGATATTGGATCGGTCATGTCGATGTGAGCGGACCCTGAGGGCTACACAAGCCTATGCGCAGGCCAACGCCATAGCTTTCTCGAAATATGGCGCGAAATTCCTGGTGCGCGGCGGCAGGCGAGGGGTCGAAGGCCAGCTGCGCTCGCGTCATGTCGTGCTCGAATTCGATTCCTACGAAAAGGCCATCGCCTGCTACCGCTCGCCGGAATATCAGGCCGCGATCAAATTGCGCCTGCCGGTCTCCGTCGGCGACATCGTGATCGTCGAGGGCTACGACGGCCCGCAGCCGGCCTGATCCGCGCGCTGGCGATCGAAATTGCTGGCCTTGCGCTGGCGTTCGCGCCGTGCGCACGCCGCGCCCGCGCTCGATCTCCGATTGCGAGAAGATCCGCAGGCCGACGCCTACAATCGCTGCCTCGCGAACTTCGGGCCTGCGGCGCCCGGCGGCGGCGTTTCGCGTGAAATTCCGGTGGGCGCCGATCGGGCGCCAGCCGGCGCTGCGCCGGCGGCGCGTCGCGGTGGACGCGCGAAACCGCCATGGCTCGCGGCGCGTCAGGCTGAAGGTCGCCGCCGCATGATGGAGCGGCGCAAGGGCATCGTGACAGAACGCCGCGGCGGTCGTATCCGCGCGACCATCGACCTCAAGCGGAAATAGCGCTGTCGGCTCAGGGGCACTGAGCCTGCGAGATCATCGCCTCGAAATCGGCGATCGACCCCTTCATCTGGCTGACGGCGTCTTCGCGAGCGTCCACCGCCGTGCAGCGCGAGAACACGACGCTCGCCTTCTGCATGACGTCGATATGCCGCCGCCACGCAGAGCACCGATTGGCCGGGCCGCCGTTGCGTTGCAGATCGATCATGGCGGCTGCGAAGGACCGGTCGACCGAGGCCAGTTCGCGCGAGCACTGGCTGATATCGACAGGCTTGGCGATGGTCGCCGCCAGCGCTGGGCTGACGACGACCAAGGCGGACGCGAGTATCAGGTAACGCATGCGAGAGCTCCCCAAAGCTCTAACGACAACAAGTGTCCCACGTTCCGCCAATAAATGACGTGACGTAACGCACACATCAATCTCGCGAATTCGACAGATCGGGACTCGCTGCACAATCAGCCGAGGTTCAGCTCCTTGAAGAAGTCGTTCCCCTTGTCGTCGACGACGATGAAGGCCGGGAAATCCTCGACCTCGATCTTCCAGATCGCTTCCATGCCGAGCTCGGGATATTCGAGCACCTCGACCTTCTTGATGCAGTCCTGCGCGAGGCGCGCGGCCGGGCCGCCGATCGAGCCAAGATAGAAGCCGCCATGCTTGCCGCAGGCGTTGCGCACTTCGGCCGAGCGATTGCCCTTGGCGAGCATGACCATCGAGCCGCCTGCCGCCTGGAATTGATCGACATAGGAATCCATGCGGCCGGCGGTCGTCGGGCCGAACGAGCCCGAAGCATAGCCCGCCGGCGTCTTGGCCGGGCCGGCGTAATAGACCGGGTGGTTCTTGAAGTAGTCGGGCATGGGCTCGCCAGCTTCTAGCCGCGCGCGGATCTTGGCATGCGCGAGGTCGCGCGCCACGATCATCGGACCAGTCAGCGAAAGCCGCGTCTTGATCGGATATTTGCTCAGCGTCGCCAGAATTTCCTTCATCGGCTTCGTCAGGTCGATCTTCACGACCTCGCCGCCGAGCGTGGCTTCGTCGACATGCGGCATGAAGCGCGCGGGATCGTGCTCCAGCTCCTCCACGAACACGCCCTTCTTGGTGATCTTGCCCTTGGCCTGACGGTCGGCCGAGCAGGACACGCCGATGCCGATCGGCAATGACGCTCCATGTCGCGGCAGGCGGATCACGCGCACGTCATGGCAGAAATACTTGCCGCCGAACTGCGCGCCGACGCCCATCTGCTGCGTCAGCTTGTGGATCTCTTCCTCCATCGCCAGATCGCGAAAGGCGTGCGCATCCTCGCCGCCCGTCGTCGGCAGCTCGTCGTAATAGCGTGTCGAGGCCATCTTCACGGTCTTGAGATTGAGCTCGGCCGACAGGCCGCCGATGACGATGGCGAGGTGATAGGGCGGGCAGGCTGCGGTGCCGAGCGTGAGTATCTTTTCCTTCAGGAATCCGATCAGCCGGTCGTGCGTCAGCAGCGACGGCGTCGCCTGATAGAGGAAGGTCTTGTTGGCCGAGCCGCCGCCCTTCACCACGAACAGGAATTTGTAGGAATCCTCGCCCTCGGCATAGATGTCGATCTGCGCCGGCAGGTTGGTCTTGGTGTTCTTTTCCTCGAACATCGACAGCGGCGCGAGCTGCGAATAGCGCAGGTTCTTCTTTTCGTAGGCGTCGCGCACGCCCTCGGCGATCGCGCTCTCGTCCTGCCCGTCGGTGAAGACGAAGCGGCCCTTTTGGCCATGACGATCGCAGTGCCCGTGTCCTGGCACATCGGCAGCACGCCGCCGGCCGAAATATTGGCGTTCTTCAGGAGATCGTAGGCGACGAACTTGTCGTTCGAGGTCGCTTCCGGGTCGTCGAGGATTTTCGCGAGTTGCGCGAGATGGCCGGGGCGCAGCAGATGGTTGGTGTCGATCGTCGCGGTTTCCGACAGCCGGCGGATCGCCTCGCGGTCCACGACCAGAAACTCGTGGTCGCCCATCTTCTCGACGCGCACGCCCTCGGTCGTCACGAGGCGATAGGGCGTCTTGTCTTCGCCGAGCGGAAAGAGGGGGGAGTGCTGGTAGGTCATGGGAGGCCCCGGTCGCGTGGATTTGCCGATTTTCTAGGCCCGCGGGGCAGCGAAGGGAAGGGGTCCGGGCGCCGACCTTCGGCTGTGGCGCTTCCCTCCCCGCGGGCCGGGAGGGAAGCGTCCTAGGGATGCAGCACGATCCGGCCGATCGCCCGGCGCTCGGCAATGTCGCGCAGCGCCTGCGCCGCCTCTTCCAGCGGATAGGCTTTGCTGACATGCGGGCGCAGGACTTTGGTCAGCGCTTCCATTTCGGGCGTCTCCCGCACGCGCACCTCGGGAAACTGTCGGGCATATTCGCCGGCCCTGACCCCGATCAGCGTCGCGCATTTGATCAGCACGCGATTGGCCGGATAGGTCGGAATATTTCCGGCGAAGCCGATCAGCAGGATGCGCCCGCCGAAGGCGAGCGCGCGCAGCGCGATCTCGGCGGACAGACCCACGGGATCGTAGATGCACTGGACGCCTTTGCCGCCGGTGATCTCCTTCACGGCCTCGTCGATCTTGCGCTCGGAGGAATTGATCGCGCGCGCCGCGCCGGCCTTCAGCGCCGCCGCACATTTCTCCGCCGTCGAACAGACGGCGATTGCCTCTGCCCCGAGATGCGCGGCCAGCGCCACGGCCGCCATGCCGACGCCGCCGGCCGCGCCCGCGATCAGCACGCGCTCGCCCCTCTGCAACCGGCCTTGCGTGACGAGCGCGTGATAGGAGGTCACCAGCCCGACCGAATAGGTCGCCGCCTCGTCGTAAGAATAATGCGGCGGCGCGGACGCGAGTTCATCTGGCGCGGCGACCGCCTGCTCCGCGAAGCCGCCTGTCTTGCGGCGTACGATCACGCGATCGCCGATCTTCACTTTCGCGCCGTCGGAAACCTCGATCACTTCGCCAGCGGATTCGAAGCCGGGCGTGAAGGGTAGCGGCGGCTTCGTCTGATATTTTCCCGCGACCATCAGCAGATCGGGAAAATTCACGCCGCACGAATGAATTCGAATGCGAGCCTCGGCGGGCTTGAGCGCGGGCGCGTCCAGTTCCTCGAGGCGCAGGACTTCCGGCGGCCCGAGTTCGGGGCAGACGATGGCGCGGTATTTCATGTGCAGTCCAGATTGATGTGGCGGCGCGGCCCCCTCCCTATCCCTCCCCCGTATCTAACGAAGTCGGCAACAGCCGACTTCGTGGCTGCGGGAGAGGGAACGGCAGGCGCCCGTGATCACGAGTCTATATGAAGTCGCGAGTCTTCTCCCTCTCCCGCGAAGCGGGGGAGGGCGGGGAGGGGGCCGTGCCGCATCCTACCCTTCAACAACTATCACATCCTCATCCGGCGTCGCCGCGTACAGCCGCTCCACCAGCGCATTGCGGCGCTCGAGCGCGGCGCGCTGGTTGATGTAGCCCTTGTCGGTGAGTTCGTTGCCGTCGATCGACGGCGGCTCGGTCATCAACATCACGCGCGCGATCCGCATCGACGAGCCCTGAGTCTGCGCATTGTGCGCATGCAGCGACTTCTTCAGATGCTCCTTGATCGCGGCCTCGTGCACGAGGTCGGCAAGCGGCGCGTCGACCTTGCCGGCGATCAGCCGGCAAGCCTCGAGATTCGGCCATGCGAGCAGCGCCACATAATCGCGGTCCTGTCCCGCGACCAGCGCGTCCTGGATCACGGGGCTTGCCGCCGCAATCGCGGCCACGCGCAACGAACCGACATGCACGAACGTGCCCGAGGTCAGCTTGAAGTCCTCAACGACGCGGCCGGCGAAGATCAGCCCCTTGGTCGGATCGCCCGGATCGACGAAGGTCCCGGCGTCGCCGATCTTGTAATAGCCCTCCTCGTCGAAGGCCTTTGCCGTGAGATCGGGCTGGCGGTAATAGCCCGGCGTCACGATCACCGAGCGGATGCGCATTTCGTATTTCGGACCCGCCGGCGCCATTTTCAGTTCGACGCCGGGATGCGGCAGGCCGATCAGGCCGACGCGCTCCGTCTCCCAATAGGTCGAGGTCGCGGTCGGGGCGGTCTCGGTCGAGCCCCAGCCCGTGAAGAACACGATGCGGTTTCCCGTATATTTCACCGCCAGCCGCTGCATGCGCGTGTAGAGATCGTCCGGCAGCGTCGCGCCGCCATATCCGAGTATGTTGAGATCCTTGAAAAAGGTGCGCGCCAGCGCGTCGTCGTTTTCCAGCGCGGTCGCGAGCACGGCGAAGCCCGCCGGCACGTTGGTGTAATAGGTCGGCGAAATCTCTTTCAGATTGCGCAGCGTCTCGTCGAACATGCCGGGCACCGGGCGCCCGTCGTCGATGTAGAGCGTGCCGCCGTCGGCCAGCAGCGCATGGAAGCCGGCGTTGCCGCCCATCGTGTGGTTCCATGGCAGCCAGTCGAGCACGACCATGCGCGGGTCGCTCTCCTTCCGCTTGCGCGTCATCTGCCCCATCACGACATTGGCGCACATCATCTCCTGCGTGTTGATGACGGCCTTGGGCATGCCGGTCGACCCCGAGGTGAACAGCAGCTTGCCGACGCTCTTCGGACCGACGCAAGCAAGCGCCTTGTCGACGGCGTCGGTGCGCTTCGTCGCGACGAGATCGCTCCACGCGAGGCTCGCAATGCCTTCCGGCGCGCGCTCGACATGCACGACGGTCACGCCCGTCAGATCGAGCGCTTTCAGCGCCCTTCCGAAGGCGATTCCGTCCTGCACCATCACGAGGCCGGGCTTGATGAGATCGAAGATGTAGCGAAGCTTCGCGTGATCCTGGCTCATCAGCGAATAGGCCGGCGACACGGGCGCGGCGGGCACGCCCGCCTGCATGGCGGCCTGCGTCATCAGCGCGTGCTCGATCGAATTGCCGGAGAGAATTGCGACCGGCTGTTCGGGCGTCAGCTTCATATCGAGAAGCGCTTGCGTCACGGCGTCGACATCGCGCTTGGCCTGCGCATAGCTCACGCGCTTCCACGCGCGGTCCGGCCCGCGGCGCTGGGCGAGCCATGTCTGGTCGGGACGCTCGTGCGCCCATTTGGCGAGATAGAGCGGAATGCAACGCTGGTATTCGCTGAGCGGGATGCGCTGGCGCAGGATGATTTCGCCGTTGGCGCGGCGCTCGACGTCGATCTCGCGCGGCAGAAAATCAATGGGTTTGAACGGCGCATTAGGCGCCGTCATTGTGGGCTGCTCGTTCATTCGGGCGATTCCTCGGGGCTCTGCGGCCCTTGATGTGCTTGCCCGATGTTCGGGCGGGGCAGGCGACGCGTCAAGGCAAGGACTTGCCGCGCGCCCATCCGCCGCCCTACCTTGCTGTGAACGCATGGGTCCGATCCCGCGACAAGACTGGAGCCCCCGATGGAAGTCCTGGAGAAGATCAAAGGTTACGCGGACCGCATGACGGAAATCCGCCGCGATATTCACGCCCATCCCGAGATCGGCTTCGAGGAAGTGCGCACGTCAGGCCTCGTCGCCAAGGAGCTCGAATCCTATGGAATCGAGGTGCACACCGGCATCGGCAAGACCGGCGTCGTCGGCGTCATCAAGGGCAAGAACGGGACCGGCAAGCGCGTCGGCCTGCGCGCCGACATGGACGCGCTGCCGATGGACGAACTCACCAATCTGCCCTGGCGTTCGAAGATTTCAGGCAAGTTCCACGGCTGCGGTCACGACGGCCACACCACCATGCTGCTCGGCGCCGCACGCTATCTCGCCGAGACCCGCGATTTCTCGGGCGAGGTCGCGCTCATCTTCCAGCCGGCCGAGGAAGGGCTCGGCGGCGCGCGCGCCATGATCGCCGACGGCCTGTTCAAGAAATTCCCGTGCGACGAGGTCTATGCGCTGCACAATTTCCCGGGCTCGCCGCTCGGCCAGGTTTCCATGCGCACGGGACCGGCCATGGCCGGATCGGATTTCTTCGACATTCACATCACCGGCAAGGGCGCGCATGGCGCCATGCCCGAATATTCCAACGATCCCGTGATGATCGGCGCCGCGCTCGCGCAATCGCTGCAGACCATCGTCAGCCGCAACGCGCCGGCGCTGAAGAGCGCGGTTGTCTCCATCACCAAGTTCAACGCGGGCTCGGCCTACAACATCATTCCGGAGACCGCGCATCTCGCTGGCACGATCCGCATCTTCGACGATGAAATCCGCGCGCTGGTGTCGAAACGCATGCGTGAGATCTGCGCGGGCTTCGCTGCCGCTTACAACGCCAGGATCGACGTCGACATCCGCGACATCTTCTCCGTCATGCGCAATGCCGAGGAGCAGACGGCGGCGATGGCGGATGTGGCCACGGAATTGTTCGGCGCCGACAAGGTCGTGACCGACGCCGAGCCGAAAATGGGTTCCGAAGACTTCGCCGACATGGCCATGGCCGCGCCCGGCTCCTACGTCTGGCTCGGCATGGGGCCGGGACCGTCGGTGCACAACCCCGGCTATACGTTCAACGACGAAATCCTGCCGATCGGCGCCTCGCTACTCGCGCGCATCGTGGAGAAGCGGCTCGCTGCCGGGTAGGGCTCAGAACCCGCCCCAGTCGAAGGAATAGGCGACGATCGCGCCCAGCGTGAACTGGTTGCGCGATCCGAGCTGCGCAACGAGCGGGCTCGTGCTCGCCGAGCCGACGAGGCGGTTGTAGCGGGCGTAAACGGTCGTGGTCCATTGCCGCGACCATTCGTAGGAGACCGCGCCGGCGACGCCGAGGGATTTGGCGCCGCCTTCGGCGCGATAGGCCGGGAGGCGCGGGTTCATCAGCGCCTCGTAGGCGTTCACGCCGAACAATTTGTCCATGTAGCTGTTATCGCCGAGCGACAGGCGCGGTCCGACCGACACGGTCCACGGACCGCGCCGCTCGACCCAATCCATCGAGACATCGACCGTGTTGCCGTGATGGCCGACAAAGCCGTGCCGCGCCTCGATGCGCGCGCGCAGTTTTTCGATTGGCCAGAATTCGGCGAACAGGCCGGCTTCGATCGTCCAGTCTATATCGTGCACGCCGCGCAGGTCGGCGTGTTCGGCGGAGCGGCGCGGCCCCTTCAGCTTGCCGACGACGCCCGCCTTCAGCCAGTTCTCGTCGAAGATTGCAAAACCCGCGGAATCGTCGGGCGCGGAGAAGGACAACGGACTGCCGGCGCGACGGACGCTGAGGCCCGGCAGCAGATAGGGCGACAGGGACCCCGACCCCTCCCACGCCGGCGAGACGCCGCCATTGGCCTTGAGCGTGATGGTCCAGCCCTGCGGGGCAGGCTCTGCGGCGAAGGCGGAGGACGAGGCGAGAAGCAGGGCGAGCGCCAAGGCGCCGGCCGGGAAAATGTGGGCGTGCATTGCGAACTCTCGAACCCGGCCGGGAGCTGGACAGTGCCGCGTTAATCCTAATACGCGGCAAGCAAACGTGGTGAACGGTTGGTTAGGAGCTTCGCCAAACAAATACCTCATCCTGAGGAGCGGCATCGATCTCGGGCTTGCCCGAGATCGACATGAAATGCCCAAATCGGGCAGGCCCGATTTGGGTGGCGCGTCTCGAAGGATGGCCGAGGCTCGAAACACTGGATCATGCTTCGAGACGCCCGCTATGCGGGCTCCTCAGCATGAGGCGGCGAAAGTCTGCATCATGCCTCGTAGATCGACTTGAAGCGATCGCGCAGCACGTTCTTCTGCACCTTGCCCATCGTGTTGCGCGGCAGGTCGTCGACGAAGAGGATCTTCTTCGGCAGCTTGAATTTCGCCAGCCGCCCGTAAAGCGCGCGTGCGATTGTCGCTTCGTCGATGTCGGCGCCTTTGGCGCGCACCACGACGGCTGTCACGCCCTCGCCGAAATCGGCGTGCGGCACGCCGATGACAGCGCTTTCGAGAACGCCCGGCAGCCCGTCGATCTCCGTCTCGATTTCCTTCGGATAGACGTTGAAGCCGCCGGTGATGACGAGATCCTTGCCGCGCCCGACGATATGCACGTAATCGCGTTTGTCGATCATGCCGAGGTCGCCGGTGATGAAATAGCCGTCCGCCCGGAACTCGGCCGCCGTCTTCTCCGGCATGCGCCAATAGCCCTTGAACACGTTCGGGCCCTTCACCTCGATCACGCCGATCTCGCCTTTCGGCAGCAGCAGCGCGCCGCTTCCGGGATCGGCGATGCGCACGGAAACGCCCGGCAGCGGGAAGCCGACCGTGCCGGGCGTGCGATCGCCGTCGTACGGGTTCGACGTGATCATGTTGGTTTCAGTCATGCCGTAGCGTTCGAGGATCGCCTTGCCCGTGCGCGAGGAAAATTCGCGATGCGTCTCGGCGAGCAGCGGCGCGGAGCCGGAGATGAACAGCCGCATATGCGCGGTCGCTTCCTTCGTTAGGCCCGGATGCTGCAGCAGCCGCGTGTAGAAGGTCGGCACGCCCATCAGGCTGGTCGCACGCGGCATGTAGGACATGACCTGATCGGCGTCGAACTTCGGCAGGAAGATCATCTTCCCGCCGGCCATCAGCAGCACGTTGATCGCCACGAACAGGCCGTGTGTGTGATAGATCGGCAGCGCGTGGATCAGCGTGTCGTCGCTGGTGAAGCGCCAGTACTCGACCAGCGCGCGCGCATTGGAGGCCAGATTCTCCTGGCTGATCATCGCGCCCTTGGAGCGGCCGGTCGTGCCCGACGTGTAGAGAATGCCGGCGAGATCGTCCGGCCCGCGTTCGACGTCGGCGAATGTCGGCGGGCAGAAGCGCGCGCGTTCGGACATCGAGCCGCGGCCATCGGCGTCGAGCGTTTCGACATGCGCGACATTCGCGGCGTCGGCGGCGCCGGCGAGCGAATCCTTGCGCGCGGGATCGCAGACGAAGACGGTGGGTTCCGCGTCGGTCAGGAAATATTCGATCTCGGCCGGCGTATAGGCTGTGTTGAGCGGCAGGAAGACCGCGCCCGCCCGTGCGCAGCCGAGATAGAGCAGAACGGCTTGCAACGATTTCTCGATCTGCACGGCGACGCGATCGCCTGGCTTGACGCCGAGCGCAACCAGCGCGCCGGCCATGCGCGCTGCGCCGGCTTCGACATCGGCATAGCTGTGCAGCGCGCCGTCCTGCGTCTCGAAGGCTATGCGGCTGCGGTCGGCCGGAAATCGCGACGAGAGTTCTGCGTAGAGATGCGCGGGCATGGCCTTGGAATTTCCTGCAAAGGTTCCGTCATGCCCGCGCTTGTCGCGGGCATCCACGCCGAGCCGAGCAGCAAATATCGGATAACTGGGCGAGCCAAAATGGCAAGAGGCATCTGCGCCGCTTGGCGTGGATGGCCGGGACAAGCCCGGCCATGACGGTCGTCTCAGCCCTGCGCGAAACTCGGCGCGGGAATGCCGAAAATCTGCCGTTCGCCCTTCAGCATCCGCTTGACCGCGCTTGACGCCGTCACTTCGCCCTGGTTGGCGAAGGCCTCGTGGTTCTTCTCGATCTCGTCGAGGTTGTAGAGATAGTTGACCATCACGCCGCCGGATTCCTTCAGGCCTTTGCGCGACAGGTCGCCCATCCAGTTGATGCGCTCCAGCCGCGCGCCATTGCCGAGATGGAAGCGCGCGACGGGATCGACGACACGGCCGTTCGGCAGCCGCGCCTTCAGGAAATAATGGGCCGCCAGCGGTTCGATGAGCTTGCGCAGCCGCTCGGCCTGTTCGGGCTGGGTCGTCCAGGCGGGATCGTCCAGCGAGGCGATGAGCGGCAGGGCCTCGGGATCGATCGGCGCGTCCTCGGCGCCGGCGAGCCAGGCGCGGAAACCGGGGACCGGCGACAGCGTGACGAATGTCTCGACGCGCGGCAGCTCGCGCCGCAATTCCTCGACCACCTGTTTGATCAGGAAATTGCCGAAAGTAACGCCGGCGAGCCCCTTCTGGCAGTTGGAGATGGAATAGAAGACGGCGGTGCGCGCCTGCTCCGGCGGCACGGTCGACCGCTCGTGCGCCAGCAGCGGCGCGATCGCGCCGGGAATCTGCTCGACCAGCGCGACCTCGACGAAGATCAGCGGCTCGTCCGTCAGCGCGGGATGGAAGAAGGCGTAGCAGCGCCGGTCGGGCGGATCGATGCGGCGGCGCAGGTCGTTCCAGTCGTGGATTTCGTGCACGGCCTCGTAGCGGATGATCCGTTCGAGCACGCTCGCCGGCGTCGACCAGTCGATTCGCCGCAGCACGAGAAAGCCGCGGTTGAACCACGAGGCGAAGAGATGCGCGAAATCCTTGTCGACCGGCGCCAGCGCCCTGTTGGCGCGCATCTCGGCCAGCAGCTCGGCGCGCATGTCGACCAGCGCCGCCGTGCCGCCAGGCGCGCGATTGAGGCGCCGGAACAATTCGAGACGACGCGGCTCGGACGCATAGTGCAGGTCGGCCGCGGCGCGGTCGTTGGGTTCCGCCTTCCACTTGTCCATGGCCCTGGCGAGCTGCTCGTGATCGGGGCCGAAGTCATCGGCGAGCGCTGCAAAAAAACCGCGGCGCGCCTCGGCGTCGAGCGTGCGGTAGCGCGACAGCACTTCAGCCGCGATGGCGACGCCCGTCGCCTCGCCGCGCCCGGTCAGCAGCGCGCGGCAGAGGTCGATCAGGCTGCTGGCCTGGCCGGCCGCGTCCTGCGGCCAGCTTTTCAATCGCAGCAGTCCGCGTCCCCTCTCGGCGATGGTGGACAGCAGATCGGAGAAGAAGGCGTTCGGCATGCCGTTACTATACAGCCGATTGTGGCGATGCCACGCATGCACGTCGAACGATATGGTTCACCGTTACGTCACGACGGCATGCGACAACGTCCCCGGCCGAACAAGCGATCAGCGGCGCGGCTTCAATCGCTCGACAGGATCGCGTTGCGCACGAGCGGATAGATCTGCGCTTCCCACTTCTTGCCGGCGAAGACGCCGTAATGGCCGACGCCCGGCTGCAGATGGTGGCGCTTGCGGAACGGCTTGAGGCTCGAACACAGGTCGTGCGCGGCAAGCGTCTGGCCGACAGAGCAAATGTCGTCGCGCTCGCCTTCGACCGTCAGCAGCGTGGTCTTGCGGATCGCCTTCGGATTGACCGTGCGGCCCTTGTACTGCAGTTGTCCTCTGGCCAGCGCGTAATCCTGGAACACCAGCTTCACCGTCTCGATGTAGAATTCCGCGGTCAGGTCGAGGACTGCAAAATATTCGTCGTAAAAATCCTTCGTCTGGTTGGCCTTCTCCATCTCGCCGGCGGCCAGAGAATTATAGAGTTCGACATGCGCCTTCACATGCCTGTCGAGATTCATCGACATAAAGGCGGTCAGCTGCATGAAGCCGGGATAGACGAGACGTCCGCCGCCCTTGAAGCGGCCGGGCACGAGGGCGATCAGGTTCTTCTCGAACCATTCGATCGGCCGCGTCGTCGCCAGATGATTGACCTTGGTCGGATTGAGACGGCAGTCGATCGGTCCGGCCATCAGGGTCAGGCTGGCGGGCGTCGCCGGATTGTTGTCCTCCGCCATGATCGCGGTGGCGGCGAGCGCCTGGACGCAGGGCTGGCAGACGGCGACGATATGAACGGGCGGCCCGAGCTTCTCGAGAAACTCGATGACATGGCCGATATAGCCGTCCATGCCGAATTCGCCCGCCGACAGCGGCACGTCTCGGGCGTTGTGCCAGTCCGTGATGTAGACGTCATTGTCGGTCAGCAGGGTCTGCACGGTGTTGCGCAGCAGCGTCGCAAAATGGCCCGAAAGCGGAGCGACGATCAACACCTTGGGTTGTGCAACGTCCGTGTCCTTGCGGAAGCGCAGCAGCGAGCCGAACGGCGTCGAATGGACGACCTCCTCGGTCACGTGCACGTCGCGATTGCCGGCCCTGACCGAGTCGATCCGGTAGGGCGGGCGATGATGGGTGAGACGCGCGCGCGTCATCAGCTCGTAGGCGGCCGACACGTTGCCGAGGAAGGGAAGCCCGGCGCGGCGCAGCCACGAATTTTCGAGCACGTCCAGCGCCGACTGGGCGAACACCCGAAACGGATCGATCAGGTCGTCCTGCGCCTGATAGGCGTAATACATCATGCGCTGCAACATGGACCCCGCATTCGACCGACCGGTCGCGCCTCTCCCTCAAAGCGCCCTGACATGCTGCCATGCTAAGTTGGTGCAATGCAACGGGCGATACGACTTTCGGCCCGTATCGTTTGTGATTTGGGACAAAGCGGCGAACGGGCGGTAAAGAGACAACACTTGCCTGTGGATAGGGCCGACTGCCCGCAACATGGGCAAACCGCGCCGCCAAAGCTGATTCCGCGTTGCGAAAACGCGTGTTAGGGTGCCCCCGAGTGGAGGAATGCGATGCCAAAAGGCGTTTTGACGATCACGAGCCGCAACTATTCGTCCTGGTCGCTGCGCGGGTGGCTGATCTGCAAGGCTTCAGGCATTAATTTCGAGGTCAAGACCGTCGGGGCGGACGATCCGGACGCGCGCGCCGAACTGCTGCACCTCTCGCCGTCCTTCCTCACGCCCAAGCTGGAATATGACGGCATCGAGGTCTGGGACGTCCTCGCGATCGCGGAATTCCTCAACGAAATCAAGCCGAAGGCGAAGCTCTTGCCGGACGACCGCGCCACCCGGGCCCATTGCCGGGCCGTCAGCGGCGAGATGCATCAGGGCTTCGTCAACCTGCGGTCGGCCTTGCCGATGAACATCAAGGGTCACTATCCGGGCTTCAAGGTCTGGCAGGGCGCCCAGACCGACATCGACCGTGTGCTGGCGATCTGGCGCGGCTGCTTCACCGCCTACGGCGGCCCGTTCCTGTTCGGGGCGACCCATTCGATCGCCGATTCCATGTACGCGCCGGTCTGCTCGCGCTTCAAGACCTACGACGTCAAGCTCGACGCCCAATGCGCCGCCTACCGGGATATGATCCTCGAGCGTCGCGGCATGCAGGAATGGGCCGCCGCGGCGCGGGAAGAGCCGGAAGAGCTGGAAGAGCTCGACGTCGAGTTCTGAGGCTAAAGTTGTTGTAATACCGCTAGTAACGTTGCTTCGAGCCGCAGCAAAAGGCGAGCGATCAGCCTATGCTGATTTATTGCCCAACTAGGGGCTTGATATTGTGTCTGACGTGAAATCTGCGCGACAATGTTCGTATGCGCGAAGGTGCAACGATATCTCCACAATGTGCCAAGTAATGATTTTAATTGATCTAAATCACCCGGAAAATTCATCTCAAATTCTTTTTCGATGCGCCTGACCAAAAATTCGCCGTATATGCGCAAGAACATCGATCTAATATGTTCGTTATAGTTAAATCCATTAGTTCTATCGATGATATTTTCTTGAACCCATGCATTATCATTTATTGACGCGACGTTAGCTTGCATAATTATTCTGTCTATCTCTCCTTCAATCCAGCCGCATAATTCAAGTGTGGCTAATTTTGATAGGAGCTTAGTTCGCTCTTGTCCTTGCGACGGCTCATTATACCAATTCTGCAATTGCGTCAGCGTCGACTGAACCATTGTCTAGCCTTATCGAAATGCAGATATCGCTTCGGAAAGCCGCCTTTTTACGTTCTCTGCACTAGTTATGGCGTATCGAACTCCCTCAGAGAAAGTCGCTTGAGATTTCAGTTCAAAATATTTTTGTGTAAGCTCGCCCACTCGGGCAGGAGTTATTTTTTCGGAATTTACATACAGACCAACCAAGACTGACTCAATGAGAGATAGCGGTAGTTTGAATTTACTTGCGTCGGCAGCAAGAATCTCACTTGCTGCAGCGGCGACTATGGATAAGCGGTCGAACGTAGCGCCGAGCGCATGATCGTCCGTTTTAGTTCTGCTAAACATATATTCGTTTAGAAATCTGGCAAGATTGCCGTCATAATCGTCTAACCAATCACCGAAAGCCATAGTTCTTAAAAGAATTTCAGCCGAGCGGAATCGATCAGTCTTGCCGTAAATACGACGCCTGACACGAGACCACCCGGAGTTATGCTGGTCAAACCATTTTAGGCGATCATTAAACGGGCCATTATATATGCAGTTCCGTATTTCTTGGTTGTTAAGTCGTACGCCGCCAGAATTCAGGCGATGAAAAATTGTGAAAAGATAACGCATGTGGTCAGATTGTGAGTAGTCGCATCTAATAACTGTTACCGGTATTGAAACATCTTGAACTATAGAAAAAAGACGCTGGCCAGTCTCGTCGGAATTGCGAATTTGGCTCGGCGTCGAATTGCGAAGTCGTGGATGTATATCAGGGAGATTGCTTAGTTTCCAATTTTCATTGGTGAGGAAGTTGATTATTGAACTCATCCGTTGTAGACCGTCAATCACCTTCCACTTTTGCGATTTATAGTCTAAGCTAAAGCACATGCTTGGGATGGGAAGTTGCTTCACTAACGAGTCAATGAAGCGCGTTTGTTCATCCAACTTCCACACAACATCTCTTTGAAAATCAGGTTGTATTTCTAACTTTCCAGTTTCGTGCAGCCGAACTAAATCCGCACATGAGCGCAATTCGTTGTAAGAAACGATATCCGCAGGCGGGACCGGCTCCTCATCATCCACGATGTCGAAAGAGCGCTCGGCTTCATTATTCGAAATCGACATTTTCGTTTCGCGCTTTCGATTCCAGGATTCGTTTTCTGCTTCAGCGTAATTCCAGAATTCTCGAAGTTGCAAGGTTAGATTGTAAGTAGCGGGTGCCGTCGGGATCAATCCTCTTCACCACCCCACAGCCGCCGTCCCCCGCTGACGGCTGTCGGCCGCCCCCATCATCAGCCCCTCGAAAATCTGGATCGTCGCGACCGACCCCAGCGTCCCGCCGACGACCACGTTCTGCCCCTTGTCGCGCAAGAGCCGGATCGTATCGAGCGACAGGCCGCGCTCGACGCGCAATTCGTCCGGCAGCCATTGATGGTGGAAACGCGGGGCTTCCATGGCTTCCGCCGCGTTCATGCCGTGGTCGATCAGGTCGGAAATCTGCTCCAGCACGGTCGTGATGATGCGCGGGCCCCCCGGAGAACCCGTGACGATCTCGGGTTTTCCGTCCTTCAGCACGATGGTCGGCGTCATCGAGGACAGCGGGCGCTTCTTCGGCCCCGGCGCGTTGGCCTTGCCGCCGACCAGCCCGAAAGCGTTGGGCGCGCCCGGCTTGGCGGCGAAATCGTCGAGTTCGTTGTTGAGCAGCACGCCTGTGCCATCGGCCACAAGTCCGAGCCCATAGGAAAAATTGAGCGTATAGGTGTTGGCCACCGCATTGCCCTCGCGGTCCACCACCGAAAAGTGCGTCGTTTGGTCGCTCTCGTAGGGCGCGGGGTCGACATGCCCGATCTCGGCGGATGGCCGCGCCCGCTCGGTCGAAATTTCGGCGGCCAGTCGCGCCGCGTATTTTTTCGAGAGCAGGCCCGACAGCGGGATTTTCACGAAATCGGGGTCCGCCAGCCATTCCGCCCGGTCTGCGAAGGCGAGTTTCATGGCTTCCGTCATCACGTGGATGGTGGAAGCCGTCTGCGGCCCGGTCTCGCGAATCGGGAAATGTTCGAGAACATTCAAGAGTTCGATCAGATGCACGCCGCCGGAGGAGGGCGGCGGCATGGAGACGATCTCGTGGCCCCGGTACGTGCCGCGCACGACCTGCCGCTCGACCGGCGCATAGCCCTTCAGGTCGTCCGGCGTCATCAGTCCGCCCGCGCCACGTACGGCGGCGGCGATTTTCTGCGCTGTCTCGCCCTCGTAGAAGGCTCTCGGCCCGCCCGCTGCGATTCGCTCCAAAGTCGCGGCGAGATCGGCCTGGACCAGCTTTTCGCCCGGGCCAAACGGCGCGCCGTCGGGTTTGAGAAAAATCGCCCGGCTCGATGGCCAGCGCGCCAGCCGCCGCGCGCCCTGCGGCAGCGAATCGGCGAGATCGTCTTCCACGACCACGCCTTCGCGCGCCAGCCGGATCGCCGGCGCGATCAGTTCGGCGAGCGAAAACTTGCCCGATCCCCATTTTTCGCGCGCATGGGCGAGGCCGGCGACCGTCCCGGGAACGCCGACGCCGAGCCCGCTGTCGCGTGATTTCTGCGGGTCGGCTGCGCCGGTCGCGTCGAGAAACACGTCCGCGGTGGCCGCCGCCGGCGCGGTTTCGCGATAGTCGAGCGCGATATCGCGGTTTTCCCGGGCCAGATGCACGACCATGAAGCCGCCGCCCCCGAGATTTCCTGCGCGAGGCAGCGTGACGGCCAGCGCAAAGCCGGTCGCCACCGCCGCGTCCACGGCGTTTCCGCCGCGTTTGAGGACATCGAGCCCGATTCGGGCGGCGATCTTCTCCTGCGCGACGACCATGCCGTTTCGCGCGAGAATCGGCAGGTTGCGGGCAATTCCCGCGATGATCGGCGGGGCGGGTTCGGCCTGCGCTGGCGGAACAAGCGTGAGCAGGGCCAGAACGGTCGCCGCGGTCACGCAGGCGTGACCCACTTTCGCATGGCTCGTTTGCAAATTCTTTGTCTCTCCCGGGCATCCTGCGGGGTCACGGATGTCCAGATGCTACACGCAGCAAGCGCAAATGGCGCGGTTCATGAGCGCGCCTGACGACCTTCTCGCCGCGGCCCGGGCCGCGCGCGTCCATGCGCATGCGCCCTATTCGGGCTTTGCGGTCGGCGCCGCCGTGCGCGGCGCCTCGGGCCGGGTCTATGCCGGCTGCAACGTCGAGAACGCCGCCTATCCCGAAGGCCTGTGCGCCGAGGCATCCGCGATCGGCGCCTGCGTGACGGCCGGCGAGACACGCATCGTCGAGGCGCTCGTCGTCGCCGATTCGAAAATTCCCGTGACCCCCTGTGGCGCCTGCCGCCAGCGTCTCCGCGAATTCGCCGCCGACGAGGCGCCGGTCCACGCGGCGGACGCCGATGGAATCGTCGCCACATATCCGCTCGGCTCGCTGCTGCCGCATTCCTTCGGCCCGAGCCACGTCACTCCTGCCAGCCGGAAGCCAGCCACATGACAGAAGCAGTCGAACAGGCGGTGGAAATCATCAATTCGCGCGACGTCCTGTCGGTCGACGCGGCCATCATCCTCGGCGCCGGGCTCGGCGCGGTCGCCGAAGGCCTCGACGACCCGATCACGATTCCCTACGCGGATCTGCCGGGTTTCCCGCCGGGGCATTCCGAGCCTGACGGCGTGCTTGTCGTCGCCAATCATGACGGCATGAACGTCGCCTACATGCGCGGCCGCGCGGAATTCCACGAATCCGGCGATTCCGCCGCCATGGCCGTGCCGCTCGAGACGCTCGCCATGCTCGGCGCCACCAATTTCATTCTCACCGGCGGCGTCGGTTCCGTGCGCGGCGACATGCATCCCGGCAATCTCGTGCTGATCACCGACCACATCAACTTCGGCGGCATCAATCCGCTGATCGGCATGTCGGCGGACGGCGGCTATATCGCGCTGACCGAAGCCTACGATCCGAAACTGTTTCGGCGGCTCAAGCGCGCCACGCTTCATTGCGGCGTGCAGACGCATGAAGGCGTGATGATGTGGTTTTCCGGCCCGTCCTTCGAGACGCCCGCCGAAATCAAGATGGCGCGCACGCTCGGGGCGGATGTGGTGACGACCTCCATGGCGTCGGAAGTGATTCTCGCACGACGCCTCGGCGTCAATGTCGCCGCCGTCGGCGCGGTGACCTATTATGGCGCTGGCTTCCAGGGCGGCGCGCCGCGCCATGACCAGACGATCAAGCAGGCCCAGGCGGCCGCGATCGGAATGCGCCGCCTGTTGCGCGCCTTCCCGAAAACGCGTGAACTGACGCCGGCCTGATGGCTGAACTTTTCGCGCCGGAAATCATCCGTCGCAAGCGCGACGGTCTTCCGCTCGAACGCTCCGAAATAGAGTTCCTGATCGAGGGCCTCGTCTCCGGCGCGGTTGGCGCCGAACAGGCGGCGGCCTTCGCCATGGCCGTCTTCTTCCGTGGCATGGATGCGCGCGAATGCGCGGAATTGACCTCCGCCATGACCGCATCCGGAACGCGCCTCGACTGGCGCGCGCTCGATCTTGGCGGTCCTGTGCTCGACAAGCATTCGACCGGCGGCGTCGGCGATGTCGTCAGCCTCATGCTCGCGCCGATGGTTGCAGCCTGCGGCGGCTACGTGCCGATGATCGCCGGTCGCGGCCTCGGCCATACCGGCGGCACGGTCGACAAGCTCGAATCCATTCCCGGTTATCGGACAGCGCCCGATCTTGCGACCATGCAGCGTGTCGTGCGCGACGCCGGCTGCGCCATTGTCGGCCAGTCCGACGATCTCGCGCCGGCCGACCGACGGCTCTATGCGATCCGCGACGTGACCGCGACGGTCGAGTCCATTCCCCTCATCACCGCCTCGATCCTGTCGAAGAAGCTCGCGGCCGGCCTCGACGCCCTCGTCATGGACGTGAAGACCGGAAACGGCGCATTCATGGTCGCGCGCGAACAATCGCGCGCCCTGGCGCAGTCGCTCGTTTCGACGGGCAAGGCCGCGGGTCTTCCGACGCGCGCGATGATCACCGACATGAACGAACCGCTGGCCTCCTGCGCCGGCAATGCGATCGAGGTCGCTTACGCCATCGATTATCTGAAGGGCGAGCGCCGCGACGCGCGTCTGCATGAGGTCGTGCTCGCGCTCGGCGCCGAAATGCTGAGGCTCGGCAAGCTGGCGACATCCCGCGACGATGCGCGTGCAAGACTGGAGCAGGCTCTGGCCAGCGGCGCGGCAGCGGAGCGATTTGCGAAGATGGTCGCAGGCCTCGGCGGTCCGGCCGATCTGCTCGACGCGCCGGCGCGTCATCTCGCGACGGCGCCGGTCGTCATCGACATGCGCGCGAAACAGCCGGGCTTTGTGACCGCAATCGACGTACGCGCGCTCGGCCTTGCCGTCGTTGCGCTCGGCGGTGGTCGCCGCCGCGCCGGCGAAAAGATCGATCCGTCGGTCGGATTGTCCGATCTCGCGCCGGTCGGCGCGGATGTCGGCGAGCGGCCGCTGGCGCGCATTCATGCGCGCGACGATGCGAGCGCGGCGGCGGCGGTCGAGAGCGTGCGGCAGGCCTATGCGATCGGCGACGGCGCGCCGGCGGCCGAGCCGGTCATCGTCGAGCAGATCGCCTGACGCGGCTCATTCGCCGATGATCTTGACGAGCGCCCGCTTGCGTCGCCCGCCGTCGAATTCGCCATAGAAAATCTGCTCCCATGGACCGAAATCGAGCTTGCCTTTCGTGATCGCGACGACGACTTCGCGGCCCATGATCTGGCGCTTCATATGCGCGTCGGCATTGTCCTCGCCGGTGCGGTTGTGACGATAGCCGGACACGGGTTCGTGCGGCGCAAGTTTTTCGAGCCACCGATCGTAGTCGGCATGCAGGCCGCTTTCATCGTCGTTGATGAAGACGGATGCGGTGATGTGCATGGCGTTGACCAGCGCGAGCCCTTCCTGCACGCCGCTCTCCTTCAGTGCGGCTTCGACCTGCGGCGTGATGTTGAGAAAGGCGTGGCGACCGGGCGTCTCGAACCACAATTCCTTGCGATAGGACTTCATGAGCGCCTCCGTTCAGGCTGTGGCGCCGAGCCGCTTGATCGCGGTGATCGCGCCAAAGCTGTTGCGCGCGATCCGCTCGCGCGCCTGGATCAGAGGCTCGCTCGCAACCAGCATGTGATGGCCGTTGGCGTGCAGCAGCGTCGTCGCGTCGCGCATGACGCCGACATGCCCCTTCCAGAACACGAGATCGCCGCGCGCCAGATGCGCCAGATCGTCGGTCACGGCCAGAGGCGCGCCGAGCGCCTTGACCTGCATGTCGGTGTCGCGCGGCGCGGCGATCCCGCAAGCCGCAAGCGATGACTGCATGAGGCCGGAACAATCGACCCCCGCGGGCGTCTTGCCGCCCCACAGATAGGGCGCGCCGACCATGCTCTCGGCTGCCGCGACGAAATCGGCTTCGACCGCCGCGACCGGCGCGAGATGGCGCGCGAAAACAAAGCCGCCGCGCGCCAGCCGCGCGAAATCGCCCGAAACATCCACAACCGCGACCTCGGCGCCGAAGGGCAGCGTTTCAACGACCGGCGTCTTCATGTTGGCGGCCGGATAGACGAAGGTCGCGCGCGTCGTCACGCGATGCGTGGTCGCGACGATCTCCCGCGCGAGCGCGAGCTCCGAGAGATAGCCGACGTAGGAATCGCGCGCGAGCTGGACCCAGGCCCAGCCTTCCTCGCATTCGTACACGGTGACGATCTCGCCCGCGAGCGCCTGCGTGTCGAGGCCGGCCTCGTGCGAGGGCGCGCTCTTCAGATCGACGACCGGCGCGACAATCTGCATGCGCACGCCTTCGACGAAACGCGCGGCTTCCACTTTGCCTCGCAGATGCGCGGCGGCAAGGTCGGGCCGCGCCGGCGTCAGCCGCCTGTCGTATTCGCTCACGGCGCGAGCCCTTTCGCCTTGTCCACCACGAGGTCGCCGAGCTGCTCCACGAACAGGGCGCCCTTGACCGTCCGCTGTACGATCACGTTGCGGCGGTCGACTTCGTCGCGCCGTCGCGTCACGAGTTCGAGCGCGCCGAGCGAATCGAGCGCGCGCGTGACGACCGGCTTGGTCACGCCGAGTCGCGCGGCGATGCCGCGCACCGTATGCGGCGGCCGTTCCAGATAGATCGTCAGGAGAACCGACAATTGCCGCATCGTGAAATCGGGATGCCCCTGTGGGCCCTTGTCGCGTACGACGTCGAGCGCGACGTCGGACAGGAGTCGCAGCGCCTGCTGCGGAGAAAGAACGATGGACATGGTCGCGCTCCGGCTCCGCAGATTATTTCGTAGGCGTATTAAATTCTCTTTTAGCGGCCCTCCGCCTCAGCCTGCAATCTCCGCGACGCGGCGGCCGACGAGTTCGAAGACCAGCCGCGCCGCCTGGATGTCGCCGCCCTCCGGCCGGCCGGCCTTGGCCGAGCCGTTCCAGTTGTAGACGTCGAAATGCGCCCAGGCGCCGGTCTTGCGCACAAAACGCTTGAGAAACATGGCGGCGACGATCGCGCCCGCGAACGGGCCGCTCGACACATTGTTGAGATCGGCGGTCTTGCTGTCGAGCAACGCGCCATAGGGCGCCCAGAGCGGAAGCCGCCACACCGGATCGGCGGCCGCAGCGCCTGCGGCGGCGATCTCGCCGGCGAGCTTTTCGTCGCCGGTGAAATAGGCCGGCAGGTCGGGGCCGAGCGCCACGCGCGCCGCGCCGGTCAGGGTCGCGAAATCGACGAGCAGATCCGGCTCGTCTTCGTCGGCGAGCGCCAGCGCGTCGGCGAGGATCAGCCGGCCCTCGGCGTCCGTATTGCCGATCTCCACGGTCAGGCCGGCGCGGCTCGGATAGACGTCGCCCGGCCGGAAGGATTGGGCCGACACCGAATTTTCGACGATCGGCAGGATCACGCGCAATCGCACGGGCATGCCCGCGCGCATGATCATCGAGGCCGCCGCCAGCGCGCTCGCCGCGCCGCCCATGTCCTTTTTCATCAGCAGCATGGAGGCGCCAGGCTTGATGTCGAGCCCGCCCGTGTCGAAACAGACGCCCTTGCCGACCAGTGTGATTTTCGGGCCGCCCTTGCGCGGCCCCCAGTTGATGTCGACAAGCCGCGGCGCTTCGGCCGCGCCCTTGCCGACCGCGTGCACCAGCGGAAAGCCGCCCTTCGCCAGCTGCTCGCCGCGCGCGGCCTTGACCCGGGCGCCGTATCGCTTGGCGAGCGCGGTCGCCGCCCGCTCCAGCGCCTCCGGTCCCATGTCGTTGGCCGGCGTGTTGATGAGGTCGCGGCCGAACGCGACCGCCTCGGCGATCGTTTCGATCCGCTCGCGCCGCGCGCCGCGCGGCGATTCGAGCACGGCGTCGGTCGGTTTCGACTTGCGGTAGCGCGAGAATTTGTAGGCCGACAGGAGATAGGCGAGTTCGGCGTGCTCGGGCGCCTCGGCGCCGTCCGCAATCCGGTAGCGCCCGCGCGGCAACAGGCTCGCCAGTTTGCCGAAGGCCATGGGGTCGAGGGGCGTGGCGCCCGGCTCGGCGAGGCCGAACAGAACAGCCGCCGCCGCGCCCTTGGCGTTCGGCACAATGAGATGGGCGCCCGGCGCGCCGTCGAAGCCGGTCGCGCTGGCATAAGCGCGGGATTCGACCGGAAGCGTGTCCAGAGTCTGGCGCAGGCGGGAGCGGCTCGTTGGCACGATCGGAACGGAGCTGCGCGTGGGATCGCCGAGAACGGGAGGCATGGATCGCTCCGGGGTGGTCGTTAACCCTCGATTAGGGTTAACGCTTTATTGCTCGCAAGAGTATTCCTGCAAGCCCGGATCGAGACACGTGCCCGCCATTTCCGTCCGAACCTGCCCCCGTCCGGTCGTCGCCGTCTCGATCATCGCGCTCGGCCTGGCGCTCGGCCTGGGGCTCGGCGGCTGCAATCGGCCCTCTCTGTCCGACGTGACCGGCTCGATCGGCGGCAGCGATTCGCTGCCGAACACGAACGCCGGCATGCGCCGCTATGCCGAGGAATGGGGCCGGCGTTACGATTCCAATCGCACCGACAAGCGCATCGCCATGAACTACGCGCGCGCCCTGCGCGCGCTGACGCAGCACACGCAGGCCGTCGCCGTGTTGCGCGGCCTCGCCATCACCCATCCGCACGACATGGAAGTGCTCGGCGCCTACGGCAAGGCGCTCGCCGACGACGGCAAGCTGCAGGAAGCCGCCAAGGTGCTGCAGAATGCGCATACGCCGGAACGCCCGAACTGGTCGATCCTGTCCGCGCAAGGCTCGGTCGCCGACCAGCTCGGCGACCATGAACGCGCGCGCGAATTTTACGGCTCGGCGCTGAAGATTCGCCCGAACGATCCGGCTGTCCTGTCCAACCTTGGCCTGTCCTACGCGCTGTCGCGCAATCTGCCGACGGCGGAGACGACCCTGCGCGACGCTGTCGCGCAGCCGGCCGCCGACATGCGCGTGCGCCAGAATCTCGCGCTCGTGCTCGCCCTGCAAGGCAAGTTCGGCGAGGCGGAGGAAGTGTCGCGGCGCGATCTCGCGCCGGCGGACGCGGCGTCCAATGTCGCTGAAATCCGTCGCATGATCTCGCAATCCAACACCTGGAGCGCGATCCGCCAGGTCGACCGCAGGCCTGCCGCGCGTCCAAAGGGCGCGGCGGCCAAACGGCCCACGCCGGGCGCGAGCTGAACGCGACACGCGCTTCCGCATTTCCTGAAACGACTTCGCAAACGAAAAACGCGCGCCCTGCGGCGCGCGTTTTCCGGTTCGGGCTCGTCGCGCGCAATTCGCGCTACATCAGCTTCTCGGACATCTGGATCAGCGCCGGCGTCAGGATCACGGCGAACAGCACCGGCAGGAAGAAGACGATCATCGGCACGGTTAGTTTCGGCGGTAGCGCCGCGGCCTTGCGTTCGGCTTCCAGAAGTCGCGCGTCGCGGCCTTCCTGCGCGACGACGCGCAGCGCCTGGCCGAGCGGCGTTCCGTATTTCTCGGCCTGGATCAGCACCGTCGAAACCTGCTTCAGGCCTTCGACGCCCGTGCGCACACCGAGATTCTCGTACGCCTGCCGACGATCCGGCAGGTAGGAGAGTTCGGCGGTGGTCAGCGCGAATTCCTCCGCCATTTCGATCGACTGGATACCGATTTCGCTCGAGACCTTGCGGAAGGCGTGTTCGATCGACATGCCGGATTCGACGCAGATCAGAATGAGGTCCATCGCGTCCGGAAAAGCGCGGCGCATGGACGCCTGACGCTTCGAAATCTTGTTCTTCAGAAAAAGTTCCGGCGCCTTGAGGCCGAGATAGGTCGCAGCGATCGCCGCCCCGATCTTCGTGACGAACATGACGTCCGAAGCGAACATCAGGAACATGTACAAAGAGGTGATGACGAACAGCCCGATCGGCGCGATCGCGCGAAAGAACAGAAAGGCGACTTCGGCCTGACGTCCGCGGAAGCCGGCCATCGTCAGCTGCAACTTGGCTTCTTCGGTGCCGAGCCACTTTTCGAGGCTGAAGTTGTCGACCAGCTGGCGCATATACGCCTTGGGCTGAATGCGCAGCGCTACGGACTTGTCGCGCGCGGCGAGCCGCTCGCGTTCGCGCGCCCTGATCTTCTCGCGCTCGCTGGCGACCGATTTCATGCGTTTGTCCAGCGAATCGGAATCGAGCAGCGGCATGGCGATCGTCAGGATTGTCGCGATGACGGCGACAGCGACGAGCAGCGCCACAACGGTGCTCGAATCGCTCAGCTTGTCGTATATCTGCTTGATCATCGGTATGCCCCGGCGCGACGGCCGTCAGAAGTCGAACTGAATCATCTTCCGCATGACCACGATGCCGATCACCATCCAGCAGGCGCTGACGCCCAGCACGATACGTCCGGTCATGGTCGTGAAGAGAAGCGAGAGATATTCGGGCGACGACAGGTAGACGAGGCCGCAGACGAGAAATGGCAGCGCGCCGATGATGCCGGCCGACGCTTTGGCTTCCGCCGACATGGCGTTGACCTTGAGTCGCATTTTCTTGCGATCGCGCAGCACCCGCGACAGGTTGCCGAGCGCCTCGGAGAGATTGCCGCCGGCCTTCTGCTGCAGGTTGACGACGATCGAGAAGAAGTTGGCTTCAGCGACCGGCATGCTTTCGGCCATGCGGTCGCAGGATTCGCCGATCGAAAGACCGATCGACTGGGCCTCGAGGATGCGTCGGAATTCGCTGCGGATCGGCTCGGGCGATTCGGCCGCGATGATGCCGACGCACTGCGTGAGCGGAAGGCCCGCCTTGACGCCGCGAATGATGATGTCGACGGCGCCGGGGAATTCGTGCAGAAACTTCTTGAAGCGCCGCTTGATCAGGAAATTGACGACCCAGCGCGGCAGGCCGAGCCCGGCGGCAACGCCGACGCCGAGCGCGATCAGCGGATTGCCGTTCATGACGAAGGTGAAGAAGGCCGCCCCGACGCCCACGCCCGCCGAAACGATGTAGAAATTCTTGACCTCGAGCGTCAGGCCCGCCTGCAGCAGCTTCGCAGCGAGCGTGTTCTTTTTCTTGCGCGTCTCGTTTTCCGTCTCTCGTACGCTGTCGAGGATCTGCTGGCGGCGCTTGTTCGGATCGGTCTGGCGGTCGCGTTTGTTCTTGGCGGCGGTCGGCCCCTGGAATTGCGCGCGGCGCTTTTCGGCGGCCGCCTCGCCCGACAGATAGGGATAGACGAAGACATAGAAGACGCCGCCCGCGGCGAGCATCATCAAACCCATGAAGATCAGCGACTGGTCACCCATGCCCGAACCGTCCGACTAGTCGACGCCCACTTCGCCCGCGTCGAGCGCGGCGCCGAGACGTTCTTCCTCGCCATAATATCTCGCGCGTTCCCAGAATCGGGGCTTGCCGACGCCGGTCGAACGATGCCGCCCGATCAGACGCCCGTTCGCGTCTTCGCCGGCGATATCGTACACGAGAAGGTCCTGCGTGATGATCACTTCGCCTTCCAGGCCCATCACCTCGGTGACATGCGTGATGCGACGTGAACCGTCGCGCAGGCGCGCGGCCTGAACGATCACGTCGACGGAGGAAACGATCATCTCGCGAATTGTGCGCGACGGCAGCGAGAAGCCGCCCATCGTGATCATCGACTCGAGGCGGCTGAGCGCTTCGCGCGGCGAGTTGGCGTGCAGCGTGCCCATCGAACCGTCATGGCCCGTGTTCATGGCCTGCAGAAGATCGAAGGCCTCGGGTCCACGCACTTCGCCGACGATGATCCGCTCGGGACGCATACGCAGGCAGTTCTTCACCAGGTCGCGCATCGTCACCTGCCCGGAGCCTTCCAGGTTCGGCGGTCGTGTCTCCAGGCGCACCACGTGCGGCTGTTGCAGCTGCAGTTCCGCCGCGTCTTCGCACGTGATGATGCGCTCGTCGGCGTCGATGTAGTTGGTGAGGCAGTTGAGCAAGGTCGTCTTGCCCGAGCCCGTACCGCCGGAGATCAGGGTATTGCAGCGGACCCGGCCGATGATCTTCAGAAGCTCGCCGCCCGCCTCGGAAATAGCGCCGAAACGCTGGAGCTGGTCGAGAGTGAGCTTGTCCTTGCGGAACTTACGAATTGTGAGCGCCGGCCCGTCGATCGCGAGCGGCGGCGCGATCACGTTGACGCGGGAGCCGTCGGCGAGACGCGCGTCGCAGATCGGCGAGGCTTCGTCGACGCGGCGGCCGACCTGGCTCACGATGCGCTGGCAGATATTCATCAGCTGCGCATTGTCGCGGAAGCGAATGCTCGTCAACTGGATCTTGCCCGAGACTTCGATGTAGGTCTTGAGCGCGCCGTTGACCATGATGTCGGCGATGTCGTCGCGCGCGAGCAGGGGCTCGAGCGGTCCGTAACCGAGCACGTCGTTGCAGATGTCGTCGAGCAGTTCTTCCTGCTCGGAAATCGACATCACGACATTCTTGATCGAGATGATCTCGTTGACGATGTCGCGGATTTCCTCGCGCGCCGCCTCGGGATCGAGCTTGGCGAGCTGCGCCAGGTCGATCGCCTCGATCAACGCGCCGAAGATCATGCTCTTGGTGACGTAATACTCGTCCGAGCGTCGTGTCTCGACAGGCATCGGCGCCGATGGCTGCGCGGGCGCCGCCTTGGCGGGAGCTTGCGCCTGAGCGGCAGGACGCGCTTCGGCCGCGCCGCCGCTCGCCGCCGGCTTCTGTGGGGCGCCGCCCCCGAACGTCGGCCGCTTACCGAACATGCCTCAGTCTCCCGCAAATGATCGAAGCTGAACAGGCCATGCGTTCAGGACGCCTTGCGTTTCAGGATGCGGGCCATGATCGGATCGAGCAGCGTCTTCTTCTGCTTCTTTGCTTCCGCCCGCCCCATGACGATGCGGCCGATATCCGCGAGGATCTCGCCGGTCTTGCTCGCGGCGTCCACCTCCACGATCATCTGCCCGTTGTTGGTCGCCGTTCCGAACAGCTTGGCGTCGAACGGAATGACGCCGATCGCATCGGTCTCGACCGCCTTGGTGAAATCCTTCAGCTCGATCTCCGGCCGCTTCAGCACCCCGACATTGTTCATGACGAGGCGCGGCTTGTGGTCGTTCGGGCGCGAGGCCCGCAGCACGTCGAGCAGGCTCTTGGCGTTGCGCAGATTCGCGAGGTCGGGTGACGCGACGACGATGACGTCGTCGGCCGACGTCAGGACGCGCTTCGCCCAGGACGTCCACGTGTGCGGCACGTCGACGATGATGCAGGGCACGCTGGCGCGCAGGATGTCGAAGATCGTGTCGAACGCCGTGTCCTCGAAATCGTACACGCGGTCGAGCGTCGCCGACGCGGCCAGCAGGCTCAGATGGTCGGAGCATTTCGACAGGAGCCTGTCGATCATGTTCGCGTCGACGCGGTCTGGCGCGAACACGGCGTCGGCGATGCCTTGCGGCGGATCCTGATTGAAATCGAGCCCGGCTGTCCCGTATGCGAGATCCATGTCGACGATCACGGTCTCGATCTCGAGTTCGCGCGCGATCGACCAGCCGATGTTGTGCGCCACCGTCGAAGAGCCGACGCCGCCCTTGGCGCCGACGAAGGCGATGACGCGGCCGAGCGGTTCGGCGCCGTCGCTGGAATAGAGCGCCGACACCGCGCGAATGAAATCGAGCACGTCGAGCGGCAACACGAGATAGTCGCTGATGCCGCGCGCCATCAGTTCGCGATAGAGCGCGATGTCGTTGGTGCGGCCGACAGTCACGACCTTCGTGCCGGCGTCACAGAACTGTGCGAGCTCGTCGAGATCGGCATGCAGCTTCGAGCGGTCCATGCCGACTTCGAGGACGATGAGATTGGGCGTCGGCGCCGTACGATAGGCTTCGATCGCCGCGGGCGCGCCGCCCATGTGAACCTTGACATGCGCCTTGTCCATCCGCCGGTCGCCGGCCGCGTCCGAGACGACGGCGGCGAGTTCGGGGGATTCGCAGAAAGCCTGCATCGAGATTCGCGGGATCGCCGCGATCTGTTCGTGCTCCGGCGCGCGCAGGGGCGAGGATGGCAGTTCGTCGTCGATCATGCGTTAGCCTCCGACCGAACCGATGCTGCTGTTCTTGGTCGACCAGTTGGTCGCCGGGTCCGCGCCCTTGCGAACATTGCCGATGGCGCGCATTCGCATGCTCGGATCGGCAGGCGTTTCGCCGCGCGGCTCTGCGAGATCGCGCGGATCGGCGACCTGCGTGGCGATCATGTTCTGGCTGGCGCAGCCGAAATTCCAGTAGCTGCGGTTCTGCCAGCCGTCCGTGGACGACGCCGAGGCGAGATCCTCCGGCCAGTCGCCGCACTTGTGAACCACCTTGGCCTTCAGCCCGTCGAAGGCGAGCCGCACCGGCGCGGCGAGAGAGGGGTTCTCGACCGGGTAGTGGCTGACCGCCACGGGCGCCATCGCGCCCGCCCTGGCGAGTTCGCGACGGATCGGCTCGATCGAACGCGCGCCGGCCTCGGCGCCCGGCCCGCTTTGCGGGATCACGATCGAGATCGGCCCGGACCCGATGTCGCGATAGCGCCGCGCAAAGGCCGTGACCTGCTCCTGCGTCCGCATGTCGAGGCGCTGCGACCCCGAGCTCGGGAAGACATCGAGCGTATGCGCCTGGTTCATCAGCGCGATCGGATGGCGCAGCCGCGCATCCATGCCGTTCTCGGCCTCGATCTTGGTGCGGGTCGCGCCGCAGCCGGCGAGCGGGGCGGCCAGGGCGAGCGCGAGCAGCGCCGCCAAAGGCCTTGTCCGCGAGGTGAATGCGACGTTCAGCGCGTTACGCGACCGACTTGCCATCTGGGTGAGTCCTCTTGCGCTCAATCCTGGATGAACCCGAAGCGACCCTTCCAGTTCTGGGGCGCGCGCGGGTTGGACTTGGTTGAATAGAGACGGTTGACACGGCCGAGCAGCCAGGCCTGCGGATCGCTGGCGTCGGTGAAGCCGTCGTCAGGGCGCTGGACCTCGTTCGGCGCGACCGACTTGGCGAGATAGGGCGTCACGATGATCATCAGCTCGGTTTCCTGCCGCTGGTAGTCGCGCGAGCGGAACAGCGCGCCGAGGATCGGGAGATTGAGCAGGCCGGGCAGCCCGGTGATCGAATGACGCGAGTTGTTGGTGATCAGGCCTGCCGTCGCCAGCGAACCGCCGGAGGGCAGCTCGACCGAGGTTTCGTGCTTGCGCGTGCGGAAGCCCGGCACCGAGATCGAATTGATGGTCATCGTTTGCGTGGTGTCGACCTCGGTCACCTCGGTCGCCAGACGCAGGAGAATGCGGCCCTCGCCGACGACGACAGGCGTCATGTTCAGCGTGATGCCGTACGGTTTGAAGGTCACGGTGTTCTGGCAGGTCGTGACGCCGAGGCTGGTGGAACAGGCCGAGTTTGCGGGCACGGGCAGTTCGCCGCCGACCGTGAATTTGGCGCTCTCGCCGGAAACCGCCGTCACGGTCGGCTCCGCCAGGATGCGCGAGACGCCCCACCGCTCGAACGCGGTCATGGTCGCCGTCAAACCGCTGCCCAGCGGCACGGTCAGGCCGCTGTTCGACATCGAGCCGTTGAGGCCGTAGGCGTTATGCTGCGTCAGTTTCGCCCAGGTCGTCGACAGGATCGTATCGCCGTTCGGGGAGGTCGAGACGCCGAGCTGCTTGAGCGCGGTGCGCTGCACTTCCGCAATGGTGAGCTTAACCATCACCTGGTCCTGCCCGCGGATCGAGATCGCGTTCACGACCGTATTGTCGGGGGATGCGGCGCTCGTCGCCGCAGCGGCGCCGACGCGTGCGATGAAGGCTTTCGCCACATCGACGGCGGTCGCGGCTTCGCCCGCGGACTGGGCCTCGCCGGTCAGGACGATCGAATCGTTGACCTGCTTGACCACGATGCGGCTGCGCGGCAGCGCCGTATGGAGCAGCTTGTCGAGTTCGTCGAGATCACGCCCGACATTCATTTCGATATTGGCGATCTGGCGGCCATCGCCGGACATGGCGAGGATCGTCGTCTGGCCGGTGCCGAGGCCCATGACGTAAAGCTTGCGCGTGGAGCGCACCACCGCGTTGGCGACCTTGGGATCGCCGACGACGATTTCCGCGGCGTCGGCCGGCAGGTCGACGATGATCGTTCGGCCGACGCCGAGTGTGATTCGCTTGGCGAACATCGCCGCCGACGGCGATTCGATTCCGCCGCCGCGCCGCTGCGCATAGGCGGTCGTCGGCGCGGCCGCCGGCGCCAAGGTCAGCGCCACCGCGCCGGCAGTCAGTCCTGACGCGATTCGCCTCGAGAGTGCGCCCATGATCGTCTTTCCGGTCTTGTCCGCGCCGGAGCGCTCATGCGCCTGTCTCGGCATCGCTTCGTTCCGCATCGCTTCGTTCCGCATCACTTGGGCCTTGCGCTGGTCGACACGCCGTAGCGGATGATGGTGATCGACCTGTCGTCGGACTTGACGTCCGGCGTCGGCTCCTCGGGCTTGGCGGTTGCGATCGTGTCGAGCAGGCTGCGAAGGGTCAGCGACAGCTGGCCCGTGCGCTGGGCCAGAGTGATCATCTCGGCCTGCTTGGGATCGAGTTCGAGCGTCGCGTTGGAGCCGATGATGACGGTCTTGCCATTCTCGGTCTGAACGTTCTGGCCGACCGCGAGAACCTTGACGTTGCGCAGCAGCGTTTCCGTGACGAATGCGTCGGGCTGGCCGGCCTTGACCGCGTCTTCGTCGCGATAGGTGCGCAGGACGTCGACGTGATCGTTCGGCAGGACGAAGCCGCCGGCGGAAGTCGCTCCGCTGGCGTCGATGTTGATTGCGACGGCGCGCTTGCCCTGCGCGACCAGCGTGGCCATGAGTCCCGCGGTCGGCCCCTTGACCAGGCGCTCCTTGCGCATCGGCTCTTCGGCGAGGAAGGAGCCGCGTACGATCGAGCCCTTGAGGTCCTGAATGGCGTCCGGCTGGGCGCTCTTGCGAATCACGCCCTGGATCGCGCTGCTCTTCGGCCACGCCTGCCAGTGCATCATGGTCTCGTCGAGCGTCTTGCCGTAGTCGAGCGCTACCGCTGCGACCAGCACATCGTCATTGTCGATGACAGGCGCCACAGGCTGAACGACCTGAACGGGGGCCGGTTGCTGGGAGGGCATCAGGAGATAGGCCCCCGCCCCTGCCGCCAACGCGACGCCCAAGACGGCGATCTGAGCTTTTTTCATCGTCACCAAACCCGAAGCTACGACGCATGTCGTTGCGTGGATTTGAGCAATGAAACGTCAAATTAAGGTTAACCGATCCTATCCAGTTCGATTGTTTTCAAGAGCGTCGGACCGATCCAACGTCTTGACGCGACTCTCAGAACGTGCGGGCGGCGATCCAGATCGCGGTGTCGGGATAGACGACGAGTCCGGCGGCGGCGAGCGCGATGCCGTAGGGAATCCCGCCGCTCTTCTCGCGCAGCCGGGCCAGCCACGGCGTGGTCGACAGCGGGCCCTCCAGCGCCATCTGGCGCAATTGCAGAATGGCGAGCGTGAGGACGCCGCCGAAGATCGAGGCGAAGACGCCATAGGACGGCAACAGGCCAAAGCCCAGCCACAGCGCGGTCGCTGCCGCCAGCTTGGCGTCGCCGCCGCCGATCCAGCCCAGGTTGAACATGACGAAGCACAGGACGAGCATCAGCGCGCCCGCCAGCAGGTGCCAGCCGATCATGGACCACTGCATCCCGATGGTCATGGCCATGATGAAGAAGCCGACGGCCAGGACGATCGACGCCAGATTGGGAATCTTCATCGTCAGCATGTCCGAGATCGCCGCAAAGATCATCACCCCGGGGAAGATGGCGAGGATGGCGAGATCGAGCATGCCGACAGGTCCTTCGAAAACAGGCGTTCGCGCCATTCTTAGACTCGACGCGTTGACTCATTCTTAACGAACAGGGCCGAGCCAAAAAGAAAGCGGCCCCGGAAGCCCGGAGCCGCTTCAATGCGGTGTATCGCGTG
>JACKJE010000022.1 GCA_020638135.1 Methylobacteriaceae bacterium
CAAGCTCAGTGTGGCGTGAGGGCGGCTACGGGGAGCCTGCCACAATTCGCTCGGCTCCGTCGGCGCGCGCGCTGCGGGCGAAGGCGTGGTCTTCCTCGCTCGTTCGGCGCGCGTGCGCAGGGGCAGGACCGACAAGCGCGGGAAACCGCCGGGCGATTGCCTGACCAACCGAAATCTGCGGGTCGGACGGCGTCAATTTCTGTTCCTTCTCCCACTGGCCGACGGTTTCGCGCGCAGTCGTGAACGCTTCCGAAAGCGTGCCCTTTTCCTTAAAGCCATGGTCGAATAGCGCGTCGCCGAAATAGGTCCATTTTCGGCCGCCAGCGCAGCCAAAGGACGTCGTCGTCGCTGACGCCGCAGTCAGGATCATCGTGTTGTCGTCAGCGAGCTCGGGGACGAAAGCGCCTGAGTAGCAGGCCGATACAATCAGGACGCGATTCCTGATGCCGGCCTCGTCGAGCATGGATTTCAGGGTCTGCGGGTCGAGCACGCGCGAGAATGAATTGCGCAGATACAGGACAAAGCCGTCACGAGAACCGTGCGACGTCATCGTCAGGATGAGAACGTCCTTGTCGGCGTCCATGCGCGCGCCCAGTTCGCGGAGAACCTGTCCGAGATTCTGGATAGAGGCGATCGGATGCGTCGAGGTCGAGGCCTCGTCGTTGATCAGGCGAACAATGCGATCGCCAATGCCGAAGCGGCTCTTGAGGATATCGAGCGACTGTTCGGTCTCTCTGGCAAACACATCCTGATCGCCATAGCCGGATATGCCGACCATGAAGATGTTCGCCTTCGTCGCGTCGCGCGGCGGGACCGCGTTCAATTCAGCTGTAACGCGGACCGATTGCTGCGCTTCGAGACGCAGGATCTTCTGGCGGGCGGCCTTGTGCGCCTGGCGATCTTCCTTGGATTCGCCATCTCTCGACGCGCGGAGATAGTTGGAGGCCAATTCCCACGCGTTTGCGGTCTCGGGGCTGAAATCCCGCGGCGCGAAGACCGGCCAGTAAGGCAGCGCGAAAGACACTAGAATCGTGCAGCCGGTCAAGGCGAAGGCGCGCAGGGTCGGACGGCGGACTTGGGGCGCGTTACTGAATATCACGCGCGCGGCGCCGGTGAACCAGACCGCGACGGCGAGCCACGGCAGAAGGTAGACGCCGACGACGATCACCTGAACGATCGAAGCGTTCGATCCGCTTGATTTCGCGATCGGCGCGAGCAGGTCGGGAAGAAGATTGACGAGCGTCGATGCGCCGAGTTCGACCAGCAGGCCGCACGCCTGGAGCAGGACCAGACTGCGCAGCATCGCGGGGGATTTCGCGACGCTGGCGAAACAGACGGCGAGACCTGCGGACACCGCAGTGTAGGCGATGACGGCGTTGACGCCGTATAGCTGAAATCTTGCAGGCTTGGCACCGGCGACGAGAAATTCGCAGAGCACGGTCGCAGATGCGACGCCGAGATAAATGAGGAGGAGGGCGAGCGGCGACGAAACGTTGTCTGCCGTGCGCGGCGCCCGCCAGGATGCGAGGCGCATGGCGTCGGCCAAAATGTTGTTGGAAATCATCTTGAACTCTATAAATCGAGATCGAAATAAAACGATCTACCAGCCTTCAGATGCTAATACGCGGCGCTATAATGTCTCCTCTATTTCGATGCGTAATTGTATGGTTGGATATAAATTCAGTATTTACGATACGGTTGAGCTTTGGGCGGAACTTACCGGCATAGCGGGGATCGCGCGGCGGATGTATTGCTGTCGGGCGCGCCGTTCATGCTGTGGAACAAGGGGCGGAAGTTGAGCGTGGCTTAGGTCCGCTGCGGCTATAGCCCGGACTGGATCGCCTTCATCAGCCGAAAACGCATCGCGCCGGTGTTGCCCGTCAGCGAAATCACGAAGCGCACTTTTCCGTGGCTTGAGCGTGTCGGCATAGCCCGCCAGCGTGCGCACGCCGTCGAGCGTGCCCGTCTTGTAAGCGGCGCCTTTGGCGTGCTTGAGCAGGTCGGCGTTTGGCGCGAGCAGGGTCAGGACCTTCGCAAGGCCTCGCGCGGTAAAATGGTTGGCGCGGCTGATGCCCGAACCTTCTTCCAGATGGATTGATTGTGCGAGGCCTTGCGCAGCGAGCATTTCGTTGGCGACCTTGAGCGACTTGTCGAGGCTGACGGGCGGTCCGAGGCGGCGCCCACCAATCTCCAGAAATATCTGGTTCGCCATGTAATTGTTGGAGCCGATGAGCAATTCGTGCAGGAGCTGCGAGAGCGGACGCGACTGGCGGTGCACGTGCACCGGCGAATGAGGCCAGCCGGCACAGGGCCCGTCGTGATCGCGCCTTCACGCCGCCGCCGGCCTTTTCGATGAAGGCGGCGAGCAGTTCGCCGGCATATTGCAGGCTGAGCGCGGGGTCCTGGGCCAGGCTGATGCGGCCGCGCCTTGTGTCCGCGCTTGCGGAACTGTCTCGATCGCCAGTGGCGTGATCGGCGTCTGTTTCTCGCCGGAGACGATGGTCTTGCCGCGATGCGCGGCGGCGATCGACGTTGAAATTGACCGCGAGCGCCGAATCGCGCAGCGCGTTATAGGATTCATTCGTGTCCTCGATGCCGGGAATCCGCAGGTTGGCGGGATAGTAGCTCGCGTTCGAGCACGATGCCCGAGAACGGCGCCTTGCCGGTCGCGGCCTTCAGTTCCATGCGCGAGTTGCGCCAGCTCTTCGGAAACAAGGAATGGATCGCCGCCTCCGCGTACGAAGAGTGGTGCGCTTGGCGTCGAGATAGAAGCGTGTCTCGAAACGATAATCCTTGCCGAGCGCACGATCCAGATCGAGCCAGGCGGTCACGAGTTTCGTGACCGAGGCAGCCGGGACGAAGGCTTGTCCTGCGTTTTGCGCGACCAGGCGATTGCCCTGGCGTCCACGCACATAAACGAGCGCACGCCAGACGCCAGCGCGGCGACCTTTCCTTGATCAGCTTGCGGATGCGAATGGGCATGGGCAGCAGCAGGGCGATGAAGAGTTCAGGCGTGACCGCATCGCGGTTTCCGCGTTCCCGGATGGCCTTGGCGCGACCGGCAGGTCGACCAGTTCGAAGCCCATACCGATGATCTGCGCGCCATCCAAGCGACGATGGGCGGCAGCGGCACGATCCAGATCGTCGCCCGAGAACGCGCGTAGAGCGATGGGGTTGCAGCCAGGGCGAACCGGAGGTAGCGGGCGCGATTGCGCCAGCGCCATGGCGATCAGCGCGTAGAAGATGACGTAGAACGTGATGAAAGCCGCGCCGATGCAGCTTGCGGATGACCGAATGGGCATGGATTTTCGAACGTCCCGTGCGCATGCCGGCCGCCGGGCATGGACGCCGCCGCCGGGGGCCTTATCAATCGCGACGCCGCCCGAAGGCAAGTTTAGCCCAGAGACGCCCCGATGACCGACTGGATCAATTTTCCCGCTGCTGCGTCAGGCGCTGGCCGCGCCGCGAGCGCGCCCGATCGCGCCGGCGTCGTGCGCTGGCTGTGGTTCGTGGCGGCGCTGGTCTTCGCCATGGTGGTGGTCGGCGGCGCGACGCGGCTGACGGAATCGGGGCTGTCGATCACCGAATGGAAGCCGGTGACCGGCGTCATTCCGCCGCTCTCCCACGCCGACTGGCTCGAAGCCTTCGAAAAATACAAGCAGATCCCGCAGTACAAGGAACTGTTCCCGGACATGGATCTGGCGCGGTTCCAGACCATCTTCCTGTGGGAATGGAGCCATCGCCTGCTCGGGCGTCTGATCGGCGTCGTCTTCGCGCTGGGCTTCCTCTACTATCTGGCGCGCGGCGCGCGACGTCGGGGCTGAAGGCGGCAACTGGCCGCCGTTTTGGCGCTGGGCGCGCTGCAGGGCGCGGTCGGCTGGTGGATGGTCGCCTCCGGGGCTCGTCAATCGCGTCGAAGTCGCGCAGGAACGGCTGGCGATCCACCTGCTGCTGGCGAGCCTCACTTTCATCGCGCTCATCTGGATCGCCGGCGGCCTGCGGGCGCGCGCGGCGCGCCGAAGAGGCGTCCACGACGGCGAAGGTGTTCGGCGCGCTGCTGCTGCTGGCCACGCTCAAGCAGATTTTCCTCGGCGCGCTGGTGGCGGGGCCTCAGGGCGGGTCTCACCTACAATACCTGGCCGCTGATGGACGGGCGGTTCGTGCCGCCAATCGAGCATCTCTTCAAGAACGATCCGTGGTGGATGAATTTCTTCGACAACATCACGACCGTGCAGTTCGACCATCGCATGGCGGCCTATGCCTCGCTGGCGCTGGCGCTGCTGAATGCGGTGTTTGCGCGCCAGACCGGGGTCGCGCGGCGCGGCTGGGCGATCGTGGCGATGGTTCTGTGCCAGGTCGGGCTCGGGATCGCGACGCTGCTCTACAGCGTGCCTTTGTCGGTCGCGCTGGCGCATCAGGCGCTCGCGATGATCGTGCTCGGCATGACGGTCGGCAATCTCAGGGCGGAATTTCCGGCGCGCCCGGCCGCGCGGTCACCGATTTCTTTCTCATCGCGCGCATCCAGATTCTAGCGGATGCGAGTTTGACGAGGGCGAGGTAGTTGGCGTCGTGTTTTCGATGAATCGGGTGGCGACGGCGCGAAAATGCTTGAGCTTGCCGAAGAAGCGTTCGACGAGGAGGTTGCGGTATCGGTAGAAAGCGGCTGAAGGCGCGAATGTTCACGCGCCCGATGGCATCGGCTTGATTGCGGCCCATGCGCCGCGCTTCGGCCAGACGTGCGCGCAACGCGTCGCCTATCATAGCCACGGTCTGCGAGCAGGATTTGTCCGGAGGCCCAGCGCGTCCAGCATATCGACGGCGCTTCTGCCGTCATGCGCCTGGCCTTCCGTGAGCTTGATCTGGATCGGTAAACCGTTGGCGTCCACGAGCGCGTGGATTTTTCGTGGTCAGTCCGCCTCGCGACGCGCCGTGGCATGCATCGGTTTTGCAGTGACGTCCCCAGCGGCGGCCTGCGCTTCGTCGTCGGCCGCAACGTTTGACGTTGGCGGCGTGTTGATGCACGCGCACGGACGCGCGAGTCGACCATCTGCAGGTCGCCGTCGTGGCGACGCTGCCCTCGACACGGTCTTCGAAAATCCGGTCCCAGACGCCCAGTTTGCGCCAGCGCACGAAGCCGGTTGTAGCGAGGTCGTCGCCGGCCCGTAGCGCTCGGGGATGTCGGCCCACGGCGTCCCGGTGCGCAGGCGCCAGTAGATGCGGCGTTGAGCACTTTGCGGTCGTCGGCGCGCGGGAACGCCGCGCGGCTTGTACCGGCAGCAGCGGCTCGATGATCGACCACTCAAAATCAGACAGTCCGCGACGTAACGGCGCTGCGCGTTCATCAAGGCTCCTCCTGGAACCTTGAATCATGCCCCGAGCCGATCCGCTACCCGTTTGCGAGTTTATGACCTAGGCCGGGCATAGCGAAGATCGCGCGACGGCTTTCGGCGCGCCGCTGAAAATGCCAAGCTGCCGGCTGCCTCGCGGTGGACCGGTCGATGGACTTTTTCCTGACCCAAATTCTGGCGCGCCTCGTCGGCGGCGTTCTCGCCTTTCATTGCGCGCGCAGTGTCTGGTGTGGCCTGCGGGACGGCAAGATCGAATTGTTTCAGACCGGATATGTGGATTGGTGGCCGGTCCGGGAGGTCGAGCGCGACGCGGCGCCCATCCTGTTCTGGATCCAGATCGGCATCCAGGCCTTCTTTTTCTTGCCGTGTCTTGTCTTCGCGATCGTCGGCTGGGTGTAGCCGGGCAGGGCGTTAGCCTCAGCGCTTGCCGTGGTTTGCCCGGAAGAATTTCCATTCCTCGATGCGACGCCCGTCCGGCAGGACGCAGATTCCGATCTGGCCCGTCTTCGTGTTCACGATCTCGACGCGGCCGCCCTGCCGCACACAGTAGACCGAGGCCGGATTGGCGATTGCGCGCTCGATCGGAAGCGCAGGCGTCTCGCGTCAGACCGGCGGCAATCGCGAGCGCGCCGATCATGCCGCCGCTCCGCATTTTTCCGGCCGGTGCTTGCGTGTCGTCGAAGCCGGATATTGCGCGAGCTTGCTTTCCGCCGGGCCGCAGGGGCGGGCGGCGAGTTCGCCGCCGCAGTTCGACAGCGCATGCCGAGCTTGGTCTGCGCACAATCCCGAGCACCAGGTGCATTCGAAGGAGCAGATGAGGGCGTCGCGCGAATCCGGCGGCAGGTCGCGGTCGCAGCATTCGCAGTTCGGGCGCAGTTCGAGCATGGCCGTCTCCCGAAATATGAGTCGGATGAATCGCTTGTCACAGAAAGTTGCGAAAGTGATTCATCGCGGTTGTCTCCCTCTCCCCGCGAGCGGGAGGAGAAGGGCTTCGGCACGACTTCCGCTCACCCCGCCGCCGCCAGCGCCTGATCGAGATCGGCGATGAGGTCGGCGGCGTCCTCGATGCCGATGGAGACGCGCACGACATCCAGCTGGCGCCGGCCGTCACCTTCTGCGCATCCGACAATTGCTTGTGCGTGGTCGAGGCGGGGTGGATGACCAGAGAGCGCGTGTCGCCGACATTGGCGAGATGCGAGAACAGCTTCAGGTTCTTCACGAGCGCGAGGCCGGCGTCGTAGCCGCCCTTGAGGCCGAAGGTGAAGACCGCGCCCGCGCCCTTCGGGCAGTATTTCTTGGCGAGGTTGTGGTAGCGGTCGCCCGGCAGGCCGGGATAGCTCACCCATTTGACCGCCTCGTGGTTCGACAGATGCTCGGCGATGGCGAGCGCATTGTCGGAATGCTTCTGCATGCGCAGGGGCAGCGTCTCGACGCCCGTCAGGATCATGAAGGCGTTGAAGGGCGAGAGCGCGGGCCCGAGATCGCGCAGACCGAGCACGCGCAGCGCAATGGCGAAGGCGAAATTGCCGAAGGTCTCGCCCAGCACCATGCCGCCATATTCCGGGCGCGGCTCGGAAAGCATCGGATAGCGCTTGTCGGCGAGCCAGTCGAAGGTTCCGCCATCGACGACCACGCCGCCGATTGAATTGCCGTGGCCGCCGAGGAATTTCGTCGCGGAATGCACGACAATGTCCGCGCCATAGTCGATCGGCCGCAACAGGTAGGGGGTGGCCAGAGTATTGTCGACGATCAGCGGCACGCGTGCGCGCTTGGCGATTTTCGCGACAGCCTCGATGTCGACGATCACTCCGCCGGGATTGGCGATGGATTCGATGAAGATCGCCTTGGTGCGCGGCGTGATCGCCGCTTCGAAAGCGGTCAGGTCGTCGGGATCAGCCCATTTCGGCGTCCAGCCGAAGTTCTTGTAGCTGTGGTTGAACTGGTTGATCGAGCCGCCGTAGAGCTTGGTCGAGGCGACGAATTCGTCGCCGGGCTGAAGCAGGGCGTGGAAAGTCAGGAACTCCGCCGCGTGACCCGACGCGACGCCGAGCGCTGCCGTGCCGCCCTCCAGCGCCGCAATGCGCTCTTCCAGCACCGCCGTCGTCGGGTTGGTGATGCGTGTGTAGATATTGCCGAAGGCCTGCAGACCGAACAGCGAGGCGGCGTGATCGACGTCATCGAACACGAACGAGGTCGTCTGGTAGATCGGCGTCGCGCGGGCGCCGGTCGCGGGATCGGGCTTGGCGCCGGCATGGACGGCAAGGGTGGAGAAGCCGGGGATGGGCGTTTCGCTCATGATCTTAGTCCGTTTTTTATATCGGTACGATCGTTCTTTATAGAGAACGTTCGCGCGGAGTCAATCGTCGGCCGGTTTCGCGCCGATGACAAGGGAAAGCGAAGCGCGCCGCCGGCTGCACAGGACAGGCGTCAGGCGATCTTGCGTTCGGCCGGCAGGCTACGGTCGCGCCGGGCGGCAATGAAGGGCAGAACCTCGTCCTCCGGCAAGGGCTGGCTGAACAGATAGCCTTGCGCGAGGTTGCAGCCGAACGAACGGAGCAGCGCCAGTTGTTCGGCGGATTCGACTCCCTCGATGACGCAATCGAAATTCAGATTGCGCGCCATGGAAATCATGGTTTTGATGACGTCGCGCGCAAGCGGGCTCGACTCCATTTCGCGCACGAAGCTGCGGTCGATCTTGATGCGGTCGAGCGGCAGGCGGTGTACGTAGTTGAGGCTGGAATAGCCGGTGCCGAAATCGTCGAGCGATATGCTCGCCCCGATCGATTTCAGCGCGAGAACCGCCTTGCGGGCGCGCTCGAAGTCGGTGACGAGCGCGGTTTCGGTGATTTCGAAATCGATCCGGCTCGGCGCGATCGGGCCGCTGGCGGCGATCGCGATGATCTGCGTCAGCGCGGCGGGCGACATCAGATCGCGCGCAGAAAGATTGAAAGAGAGCTGGATGTCGTCCGGCCACGCGCTGGCTGCCTTGAGCGCCTTGCGCAGCAGCGCCCGCGACAGGGGGTAGATGATGTCCGAGCGTTCGGCGACCGGCACGAATTCGCCGGGGCCGACGAGACCGAGGTCGGGGCTGTTCCAGCGCGCCAGCGCCTCGAAAGACACAATGGCGCCAGTCTCGGCCTCATGCAGCGGCTGGTATTCGACGGTCATTTCCGTATCGAGATCGGCGCGGCGCAAACATTGCTCGACAAGCGCAGCGCCCTTCATGCGGCGTTCGTGGTCTTCGCTGAAGACGACTGCGCTTCCGCGATGGTTCTGCTTGGCGAAGTAGAGGGCGAAATCGGCGCGCTCATACAGCCGGCGCGGCGTATCGCCGGCGTCGGGACAGGCGGCGAAGCCGATGGACGTGGAAATCGCGGCGATCGCATCGTCAAAGGCGAAGGGCTCGCGTGTCGCTTCGCAGATGCGCGCGCCGAGCTCGAGCACGCGAGACTCATCGTATACGCTGTCGACGATAAGGCCGAATTCGTCCCCGCCAAGCCGCGCCACGAAAGCCTCGCCGCCGACGACATGGGTGAAGCGCGCGCCGCATTCGACAAGAACGCGGTCGCCGACGACATGGCCGAACACGTCGTTGACCGGCTTGAAGCCGTCGAGATCGAGAACGCCGACATAGACGCGGGCGCCCGCCGGGTTGCCGGCGACGGCCGCCTCGAGGTGTTCGAAGAACTGGCGGCGGTTTGGCAGGCCCGTCAGGCTGTCGATGTGAGCGAGACGCGCATTTTCGTCGCTGAGCTGCTTGGCGTCGACCTGCGCGGCCACCAGTCCGAGAAAGTCGCGTGCGGAGCGCACGATCATGTAGGTCGTGCCAAACATGACGAGGAACAGGCCGCCGCCGCCGACGATCATCGGTTCTGGCGTCGCCAAAGCCAGCAGCAGCGAGACAAAGGGCACACAAACAGCCGATACGGCCAGTGCCGATATTGGGAAGTTTACAAGACAATAGACGGCCGACAGCATTGTCACGCCGAACGTGCCTGCAATCACGCCGCGCAGCGCCGGATCGCCAGCGAAATAAAGACTTGTCACCCAGGCCGTAAAACAGATCGCCAGCAAGGTCGCCAGCCACGAAGCCGCGACAAGCCGGCGCGCCATGATTTCCGCGTCGACCTCGACATTGCGACGGCGCAGCCAGACGCCCAGGCGCACGAGGCAGGCTACAGCCAGCAGCAAGGGCGCCGCGATGGTGAGCGCGGGCTTGTTCCAGTCGCCGCATACGTAGATTGCCGCCGAGATGACGGCCGCGACCGTGAGATAGAGAACCGGCGCCTGGCGGACATAAGCCGCGTATTGGGCGCGCGCCAACGCCCTGCGGACCTCGGGTCGGCGATGGCTGGCGCCGGCCCAGTTCAGAAATCGCTTCATCCGTCCCCCAGGCGCGCATGGTGAGCGCGCATGCTCCAAATGATCGCCCTCGGCCACTTAACTTTCCCTTACGGCTCGAATGTCCTCGAGCGTAAGACGAAGCCCGTATCGCCTGTTATTTCCGGCGGATGCGCGCACGGGCGCCTGGCGCGGCCGTCATTGCGCGCCGCGCCCGCAAGGCTGCCGCGGGCGGCTGCGGGCCCTTGCGCGGGGCGCCGCTGCGGCTAGAACAAATCCGTTTCAGCGCCAGTCAGGCGCCGCAGTCCCGACCGGTGAGGCGGCGGATCAATCATGTTCGAAGCAATTTCATCGTCGCTCGCGACAAACCAGCTCCTCGTCGGCGGCGTCGGCACGCTCGCCTTCGGCGCGGTCATGTATCTCCTGCGCGCCGTGCCGGAGAAGCTCGTCGACATCGCCGGCCGCAGCTTGTGGACGAAACTGTTCGTCGAGAGCCTGTCGAACGAATATCGCGACATCGACGGGTTCATTGCGCAACGGCGTCGCCTCGATTTCTTCTCGCGCTCGCTCGAGATCAAGGATGGCGCGCTCAAGACCGGGTTCGGCGGCGGGTTTCGGCGTCTATGACGGCGTGCTGTTCAAATATTCCAAGGCCAAGGCCGCCCAGCAGCTCGCGCCGTTCGAGACGATCACCGTGTCCTTCCTGACGCGCGACCGCGGCGTGGTGGCGCGTTTCCTCGAGGATTGCCGGCCCGAGGAACATCGCAATTCGCTGACCGTGACCATGTACACGGTCGGCGGCAGCGCCGGCGCGCTGAGGCGGCGCAAGCGCAGCCTCGACACGGTGTTCGTCGATCGTGCGATCAAGCAGCGCCTCGTCGAGCGCTTCAAATGGTTCCTCGGCGCCGAGACCTGGCATTTGTCACGCGGCATTCCGTGGAAGCTCGGGATCGTCCTTCACGGGCCGCCCGGCACGGGCAAGACCAGCCTCATCCATGCGCTCGCCTCCGACCTCGGCTTCGACATCAAATACATCAAGTCGCTGCATGGGCTCGGCGCCGCCTTTCTATCGGGCAGGCCAGGCGACCTTTTCGTGATTGAGGATATCGACACGATCGCCGGCAGTCTGAGTCGCGACGAAAGCCCTGCCGACGCGTGGCCCAGGCGGCTCGGCGCTGCATGAAATCCTCAATTCCATGGACGGCATGCAGACGCCCGACGGGCTCAAGTTCATCGTCACGACGAACCATATCGACAAGCTCGATCCGGCGATCGTGCGGCCGGGCCGGATCGACGACGTGATCGAAATCGGGCCGCTGTCGCTCGAGGCCGCGCGCGAAATGTTTCGCGCCTTCTATGGCCGCGAGGGGATCGCCGCCTATGCGCCACGCACGGGCGCGGAGCTGCAGCGCCTGTTCTCGACAATATCGGCCGAAGAGGCCGAGGCCGCGCTGGCCGCGGGCTGAAGGCTCAGCCCTTGCAGAGCGCGAGATTGGTGCGCGCGGCCTTGATGAGCGGCTTGAACTCGTCCCAGTCGGACGGCGGATAGTCGGCCATCAGGTCGTCGTCCTTCTTGGCGGCGTCCTCGGCCATCGGCGCCAGAACCTTGCGGCACTCGGCCTTCTTGCCGAGGTGAAAGAGCGTGATCGCGAGGTCGTTGCGGATCGACGCCGTTTCCATCGGCCCGAGCGTGCGCACGCATTTTTGCAGCACCGGCGCGAGCAGCGCCTGCGCCTTCGCGTAATCCTTGGCGCCATAGGCCGCCTTGAAGCTCTTCTTCGTCGCCTCGCGCGCTTCATCGGCGCAGCCCGGCGCCGGCTTGAGATAAAGCCCTCGAAATAGGCGCGCGCGCCGCAATAATTGCGGCAGGTGTCCGGCGTCGTCGGCGTGACCTGATAGCCGCCGTCCTTGGCCTTGAAGTCGATCTTGCAGACGTCGCCCTCGTCCTCGGCGACGCCCGTCGCGCCCTTCATGACGCCTTCGACGCCGCAGGTGTGGCCGTTGCCGCCGACGCTGACGATCTCGAACTTGCCGTCCTTGATGTCGAGCGTCCCGAAACCATGCTCGGCGATGTACTTGCCGGGCGACACCTGCGCCTGTGCGAGCGGCGCCGCCAGCAAAAGGCCAAGCGCGAGAATCGTGCGTTTCATGTCGGTCTGTCCCCGGTCAGGCGCGGCACTGCTTCAGCGTATCGCGCAATTCCTTCAATGTCGGCTCATAACGATAGAGATCGAAGGACGTGTATTTCTCCTGCAGCTTGTCGTCGCTGGCGTCGGCGTCCTCGACATGTGGCTGCAGGGTCTTCAGACAATCGGCCTTGCGGTTCTGACGCATCTGCGCGGCGGCGAGATCGGTTCGCGTGCTGATCGTGTCGAGCCACGACAGGGTTTTGGCGCAGGCTTCGAGCTGCTTCGCCAGAAGGCTCTCGATTTTGGCGTCGTCCTTCGCCTGCGTCGCGGCTTCCACCGCCTTTTGCGTGCGCTCGCGCTCCTTGTCGGCGCAGCCTGGCGCGGGCCTGATGTAGAGACCCTCGACCGTCGCCTCCGCGCCACAGAAGCGTGCGCAAATCGCGCGCGTCTGCGCCTTCACCTGAACGCCGTCGGCATGTTTCGTGAATTTGACGATGCAGGTCTTGCCGGCGTCGGCGGCGCGGCCGGTATTGCCCTTGAGCAGGCCGTCCATCATGCAGGTTGCGCCGCTCTGGCCCGCGCCGGAAATCTCGAAGGCGCCGGGCGTGATCTCCAGGGAAAACGCGCCGCCCGGCGTGATGTAATTGCCCGTCGCGATCTGCGCATGCGCGGCGGAGGCCGCGAGCAGGAGGGACAGGGCGAGGGCGGGGCGGATCACGGGAGGCTCCTGAAGGGGCACGGTTTCAGGAGAGATTTACGGCCGCGACTAAGGCGGCGCTGTGTCAGGAGGCACGCGCCTAAAGCGCTGCCGCCGTGCGCGAAAGGGTTGTGCAGATCAGGCGAATGATGTAGGTACATACCTACACGAGACGCCATGACCATCACCAGACTTTCCAGCCGCGAGCTGAACCACGACGTGAGCAGCGCGAAAAAGGCCGCGCAGAATGGTCCGGTCGTCATCACCGACCGGGGCAGGCCGTCGCATGTGCTGATGACCTACAACGACTTCCGCCGCCTCAGCGGCAAGCGCCGGAGGCTGACGCAGGCGCTGGCCATGCCCGGCTTGTCCGGCATCGATTTTGAGCCGCCGCGCGTCGAGATCGCGCCGCGCGACATCGATCTCTCGTGAGCTTTCTTCTCGACACTAATGTCGTCTCGGAATTGCGCAAGATCGGCGACGGCAAGGCGGACGTCCGCGTCGTGAAGTGGATCGACGCGCAGGAGGCGGACAGTTTCTTCATTTCGGCGCTCACCATTCTCGAGCTGGAACGCGGCGTGCTGACCGTCCAGCGCCGCGACCCCGCACAGGGCGCCCGCTTGCGCGCATGGCTCGACAATCATGTGCGCCCGGAATTTGCCGGGCGCATCCTGCCCATCGACGACCGCGTCGCGACGCGCTGCGCGCATCTGCACATTCCCGACCGACGCAACGAGGTGGACGCGCTGATCGCGGCGACGGCGCTCGTGCATGGATTGGCGGTGGTGACGCGCAATGTGCGGGACTTCGAGGGACCGGGGGTTGTGGTGGTTGATCCGTGGCAGTCCCAGATCGCTCTTGGTAAACGGTAAAAACGGGCAATTACAGCTTAGTACGGCGTGCGTAACCTTTTTAGCGTTCTCCGCGCGTCCTCTGGAGCGTATATCATTTCTTACGAAGATGTTCGATACTAACAATTTCCGAGATCGGAATGACAGTTATTTTGTCGCCGATTTTCAGCGCGTAGTCTCTGCCAGTGCGCAATATTATCGAACCGCTATAAGACGCGTGGTTTTTAGCGTGAATTACGGTATTCGCAACATCAAAATCTCGAATATATATCCCGTATAAACGTCCGAATACGGCAACGGTCATGAGAATCAGTCCGACGTCGTTATAGATTTGCTTCGGCTTGAAATTGGTTTTCCTGCGCATCACATTTCTAACGAGCATCGCTATGACGACCGCCATTGCGATCGCCAAGAATTTGAATAAATGGAACTCATAATGGGTTGTCGTAGACGTTTCATCGCCGAGGATATCAATGGCGAATAACGTGAAAAATAGTGCCGTCAGAACTCTGACGCGCATGTTTGCGAAGTCATCGTCGAATACAAAATCGACAATGTCGTCGAGAATATAATTATAGAAAAATGCTGTCGAAGCCGTAGTTGCAGTTATCACAATCCATATCTTGGCAATGTCACCATATTCTACTAGCCATATCAAACTGGAGTCGAAAACGGCAACATAAGAGTATAGAGCGACAGTAGCCAATATACCAGAAACTAGAATTGTGGCGACCGAAAAAAGGGGGCCGTTGTCCCTGATCCATTTGGAAAAGGATCGCGTTTCAGTGCTGATCGGAAAAGGGACGACAGTATTCGCGTCTTCCGACGCAGCCGACTGTCCTCCCACTGCTTTTGCACCACCTGCCATCGAGGTAGTTGCACCGATATGATCAACAACAGCAGACATCAGTTTCAACTGCACCCCGTCGTGCTGCCGCACGTATCGCACTTCAGGCACGTCCCGTTGCGCACGAGCGTGAAATTCGCGCATTCGGGGCAGGCCTCGCCGACATAGCCCTTCATCCGCGCTTCCGCGCGCTTTTCGGCGATGAGATCGGCCTCGCTCGGCTGGCTCCAGCCGAGCTTGTCGAGGTCGTGGGCGACTTCGGCGACTTCATGCGCGAGGTTGCCGACGTCCTGCGGCTTCAGCGCAGTCGCGCCGTCCGTCGCCAGCATGGTCGGGGGACTGCGCGACATGCGCGCCCGCGCCGCCGGCCACCACCATCAGGCGGTCGGTCTTGGAGCGCACCAACCCGCGCGACACGAAGGTCGGCGCCGCCTTGGCTTCCGGCGCCTTGCCCTCGTCCTCGCCCTTGCCCATGGCGGCGTAGCCGATGTCCTCGGGCGAGACATGCGCGAGGTCGTTGCGCTGCAGGTAGGAGATGGCGAGTTCGCGGAAGACGTAGTCGAGGATCGACGTCGCGTTCTTGATCGCGTCATTGCCCTGCACGAAGCCCGCCGGTTCGAAGCGGGTGAAGGTGAAGGCGTCGACGTACTCTTCCAGCGGCACGCCGTATTGCAGGCCGAGCGAAATCGCGATGGCGAAATTGTTCATCAGGCTGCGGAAGGCGGCGCCTTCCTTGTGCATGTCGATGAAGATCTCGCCGAGCCTTCCGTCCTGGTACTCGCCGGTGCGCAGGTAGACCTTGTGGCCGCCCACGATCGCCTTCTGGGTGTAGCCCTTGCGGCGATCGGGAAGTTTTTCGCGCTCGCGCAGAACCTGCACGCGCTCGATCACGCGCTCCACGATCTTCTCCGCGACAGCCGCGGCGCGCGCAGGGGCGTTGGAGGCGATGATGTCGGCAATCGCGTCCTCGGCTTCGTCGGCGTCGTCCTCGATCAGCTGCGCGTTGAGCGGCTGCGAGAGCTTCGAACCGTCGCGGTAGAGGGCGTTGGCCTTCAGCGCGAGGCGCCAGGAGAGCATGTAGCTTTCCTTGCAATCCTCGACCGTCGCATCGTTCGGCATGTTGATCGTCTTGGAGATCGCGCCGGTGATGAAGGGCTGCGCCGCCGCCATCATGCGGATGTGGCTCTCGACCGAGAGATAGCGCTTGCCGATGCGGCCGCACGGATTGGCGCAGTCGAACACCGGCAGGTGCTCGCTTTGAGGAACGGCGCGCCTTCGAGAGTCATCGCGCCGCAAACGTGGGTGTTGGCGGCCTCGATCTCCGGCTTGGTGAAGCCGAGGAAGGAGAGGAGCTCGAAGGTGGGATCGTCGAGCTTCTCGGCCGGAACCTTCAGCGTGTCGCGCAGGAAGTCGGCGCCGAGCGAATATTTGTTGAAGACGAACTTGATGTCGAAAGCCGACGCCAGCGAAGCCTCGATCGTCTTGATCTTCTCGTCGGTGAAGCCGCGCGTGCGCAGGCTGGCGTGGTTGATCGCCGGCGCATTGGCGAGGCTCGCATGGCCGACTGCATAGGCCTCGATCTCGCCGATCTCGGCCGGCGTGTAGCCGAGCGTGCGCAAAGCCTCCGGCACGGCGCGGTTGATGATCTTGAAATAGCCGCCGCCGGCGAGCTTCTTGAATTTGACGAGCGCGAAATCGGGCTCGATGCCGGTCGTATCGCAGTCCATCACGAGGCCGATCGTGCCCGTGGGGGCGACGACGGTGACTTGCGCATTGCGGAAGCCGTGCGCTTCGCCGAGCGCCAGCGCCTCATCCCAGGTTTCCCGGGCGCGCACGCCGAAATCGTCCTGCGGCAGCGAGGCGATGTCGAGCGGCACGGGAGCGACCGAGAGCTTTTCGTAGCCCGTGGCCTCGCCATGCGCGGCGCGACGATGATTGCGGACCACGCGCAGCATGTGCGCGCTGTTGCGCTTGTAGTCGGCGAAAGGCCCGAGTTCCTTGGCCATTTCGGCCGATGTCTTGTAGCAGACCGCCGTCATGATCGCCGACAGCGCGCCGCAGACCGCGCGGCCCGCCGCGGAGTCGTAGGACATGCCCGAGGACATGAGATAGCCGCCGACGTTGGCGTAGCCGAGGCCGAGCGTGCGGTACTCGTAGGAGAGTTTTGCGATCTCCTTGGAAGGGAACTGCGCCATCAGCACCGAGATTTCGAGCACGATGGTCCACAGGCGCACGGCATGCTCGTAGAGCGGCGTATCGAACTTGTTGGTTTCCGGGTTGCGGAAGGTCAAGCAGGTTCAGCGACGCCAGATTGCAGGCGGTGTCGTCGAGGAACATGTATTCGGAACAGGGGTTCGACGCGACGATCGGGCCCGCCGACGGGCAGGTGTGCCAGTCGTTGATGGTCGTGTGGAACTGGATGCCGGGATCGGCCGAGGCCCAGGCGGAATAGCCGACCTTCTCCCAGAGTTCGCGGGCGTCGAGCACCTTGTGCGTCTTGCCGTCGAGGCGGCGCGTCAGCCGCCATTCGCCACCCTTTTCCACCGCGCGCAAAAAATCGTCGGTGACGCGGATCGAATTGTTCGAGTTCTGGCCGGAGACCGTGAGATAGGCCTCCAGAATCCCAGTCGGTGTTGTAGGTGTCGAAGTCGATGTCCTTGTAGCCCTGGCGGGCGAACTGGATGACGCGCTTGATGTAGCTGTCCGGCACGTCGGCGCGGCGCGCGAGACGGATCTCGCGCTTCAGCGCCGGGTTCTTCTCCGGATTGAAGCAGTCGTCGTTCGAGCCTCGCAATTCACGGCGGCGCGCATCACCGCCTTCATGTGCTTCTTGACGGTCTTGGAGCCCGCGACGAGAGCGGCGACCTTTCTTCTTCCTTCACCTTCCAGTCGATGAAGTCCTCGATATCGGATGGTCGATGTCGACGACCACCATCTTGGCGGCGCGGCGCGTCGTGCCGCCCGACTTGATCGCGCCCGCAGCGCGGTCGCCGATCTTGAGGAAGGACATGAGGCCGGAGGACTTTCCGCCGCCCGAGAGCCTTTCGTTTTCGCCGCGCAAGCGGGAGAAGTTCGTGCCGGTGCCGGAGCCGTATTTGAACAGGCGGGCCTCACGCACCCACAGGTCCATGATGCCGCCCTCGTTGACGAGGTCGTCGGCGACGGACTGGATGAAGCAGGCGTGTGGCTGGGGATGCTCGTAGGCCGACTTGGACTTGGTCAGCTTGCCGGTGGCGTAGTCGACGTAATAATGGCCCTGACCGGGGCCATCGATGCCATAGGCCCAGTGCAGGCCGGTGTTGAACCATTGCGGGCTGTTGGGCGCGGCCACCTGCGCGGCCAGCATAAAGCGCATTTCGTCATAGAAGGCCTGCGCGTCGGACTCGTCGTTGAAATACTTGCCCTTCCAGCCCCAGTAGGTCCAGGCGCCGGCGAGACGGTCGAACACCTGCTGCGCGGTCTTTTCGGAACCGTAGCGCTCGGCGGCGGGCAGGGCGGAGAGGGCGGCTTCATCCGCCACGGAGCGCCACAGGAAGGAGGGGACGTCGTTTTCCTCGACCTTCTTCAGGCGCGCCGGCACGCCGGCCTTGCGGAAATATTTCTGGGCGAGAACGTCGGCGGCGACCTGGCTCCAGCCGGCCGGAACCTCGATGCCGTCGAGCGAGAAGACGATCGAACCGTCGGGGTTCTTGATCTCGCTCTTGGTCGTGCGGAATTCCAGCCCCGCATAGGGAGAGCGACCAGCCTCGGTATAACGACGTTCGATCCGCATTGTTGTCCCCTCTGGCGCAGATGCCCCCGCGCCGGCTGATTTCCAGCCCTGCCTGTTTCTGATTGACGCCTGTTGAGAACGCGCCCGGCCGTTGCCGGCTCTGAAGCGAGCCACAACCCGATCGGCCCGAGGCGCTTGGTCCGCCTCGTCCGACCCGGTTGCGATTGAGTCGAGATTAGGGCGAGTCGTGAGAGGGCGTCAAGATTTTGTATGGCGTATGACGCTATCCGCAATATATAGTGCGGAGGGTGTGAATTATGTGGAAAATTTTAGGGAATTTGCGCCAGCGTCCCGCGCCTTTGCAGATTCGGCAAGAGGCAATCCGGGGCGGGCCCTGTGGATTGTCGTCGCGGCTGGCGGCGCAGCGCCGACCAGGGTCGTCTTTGGTCGCTTCCGCTTGCGCTACGGCTTGCAAGCGCCGGCGACATGCGGCATAGCGTGCCCAATCTCCGACGGGACCTCGCGACATGATCTGGTTGCAGCGCTTCTTCTCCTGGTGGCAGGGCGGCACCTGGAACACGTTCTTCTACACGTGGCGCAAGGGCGTGCTTGTCGGGCACGACGAGTTCGGCAACGCCTATTACAAGGAGCCGGGCATCCACAAGGATCTCGGCTTCGAGCGCCGCTGGGTGATCTACAAGGGCGAGAGCGAGGCCTCCGCCACGCCGCCCGGCTGGTTCGGCTGGCTGCACCACACGGTCGACACGCCGCCGACGGAAGAAAACTACAAGGCCCACGAGTGGGAAAAGCCGCATCTGCCGAACCAGACTGGCACGGCCGACGCCTGGCGCCCGCAAGGCTCGCTCTATCGCACGGGCCAGCGGCCGCCGGCGACCGGCGACTACGAGGCCTGGACGCCGGGGAACTGACCGAATTCTTCCGCGACGCCACGATTTTGCCCGCCCGGCCGTTCATGGCTGACGCCGTCTGAACACACATCGCCGGCGCCTCGTAGGGCCTGCGGACGAGAAAGCGAATGCGGCTCCATTTCAGCACGTTGATTCTTCGCGCGGCGCCTTACGCGTTGGGCCTCGCGCTGACTGGCTTCGCCGGCGCCGCCCACGCCGACCGCATCAAGCACCCGACCGCCGTCTTTGCGGGGCTGGACAAGATCACCGGGCGCATCATCGCCTTCGATGTAGCGATCGACGAGACCGTGCAGTTCGGCTCGCTGCAGATCACGCCGCGCGTCTGCTATTCGCGGCCGGCGACCGAGGCGCCCTTGACCGATTCCTTCGTCGAGGTCGACGAACTGCTCGAGGACAAGAAGTTCAAGCGCATCTTCTCGGGCTGGATGTTCGTTGCGCGAGCCCTGGCCTGCACGGCGTCGAGCACCCCGTCTACGACGTGTGGCTGACCGACTGCAAAGGCGACGGCGAATTGCTGAAGACGCCGGTCGAGGCCAAGGAGGAGACGCGCCGCCGCCGAACGCCGACGTTGTGTCGCCGGGCGCGGACGCCAAGCCGAAGACGACGCAAACGCAAGGTCGAGCCGAAGGCGCCGCCGGTCGTGCAGCCGGATATCGGCTCGCCAGACGCTGCCGCCGATCGAAGCGCCGCCGCCGCGCCGGCGCGCCGAACCGCTGGTTCAACAACAACGGCTCCGTGCCCGTCGGGCCCGGATCCGGCCGGCCGCTAGCGGGCAGGCGGCTTTCTGCTCCGTCGGCCAGGACACGAAGGCGTCGAGCGCCGCGCTCAGCGCCCTGCGGGCGGGCTGCGCGGCGTCAATTCGTGATCCGAATCGGGGATGGTGGTTGTGCGCACGCCGGGCAGGGGCGCCGCCGCGCGACCGCGGTCGCCGAGATGCCGTTCGAGTTCGGACAGGCCGGGATCGTTTTCGCTGTAGATCAGCAGCGTCTGCGCGCCGCGGGCAGCCAGTTCGCCGAACCAGCGCTCGACGGGATTGAGGCCCGGCGCCAAGCGCCGGATCGCGAAAGCGGCGTCGGTGGCGTGGACGAGACCGGCCTTGACGACTTTCTTGGCGAGCGAGAACAGGAGCGCGCGGGCGCCTTTCGGTTCGGCGTCTGCCGGCCCATCGGCGCTGGCGAGCTTCATCGTCATGTCGGCCGCCTTGGTGCGCCGCCAGGCTTCGATCTGCATGGCGTAGGTCGGGCCGTAGACGAAGCAGGACTGGTTGACGAGCGCGATCTTCGTCACGCGTTTGTCTTCGATCGCGGCGTGAAAGGCCTGATAGGCGCCCGAGCAGGCGCCGACCAGCGAGACGTCCCGGACTCCGCGTGAAAAAAGCCAGTCGATGGCGGCTTCCACATCCCGTGTCAGGCTGCGGTCGAACAACGGCGCGCGATCGGGGCCGAGCGGCGAGAGCGAGTCGCCGACGCCGCTCATGTCCATGCGCAGCGATGCGACGCCGCTCTCGGCGAGATGGCGCGCCATGTCGACGAACATGCGCGCCCAGCCGATGTGATAGACGCCGCCGGAATTGAGGAAGACGACCGCGCTCGACGGCCGCTCGACAGCGACGCTCTGGCAGTAGACGCCGACGAGCCGCTCGTCGGGGCCGAATTGCGCGGCTTCCTCGCGCCACATGTCGGTCGCGAGGATGGCGGGGTCCGCGAGCGTCGCGTGCGCGGGCGCGACGGTCGCGCCCTCGCACACGAAATTCGCGATCCGCCCGATCGCTTTCGCCGGCGGCAGCGCCGCGGTGGGGTCGCACATCATCTCGGCATAGCCCTCGAACGGTTCGGCGACGACGTTGGCCCCCATGTCGCGCAGTTTGTCGACCAGCGGCGAGCCGTCGGCGTTCTGCGTCAGCACCAGGGTCGCGCAAGTCTTCGCGCCGGCGAAGCGGCGCGAGCCGACAAGCACGAGATCGTCGAGCGTTTCGCGCGAGATGCGGAAGCCGGCCGCCGAAACGCCGTCGAAGCCGGCGTCCTCGCCGGCGCCGGGCTTGCCCTGAAATATGCGGCTCATCACCTCGAGTTCGCGCTTCAGCGCGCGGCCGGAGGCGGGCGGGGCGAGCAGGACGAGACGGACGGGGGCGATGTCGCGCGCGGCTTCCAGCGCCAGCAGGGCGCCGAGGCGCAGGCCGACGAGCACGATTTCCTCGACCCCGGTCATCTCCACGAGCTTGCGGGCAGCCTCGCCGATATTGCCGAGCCAGGTCGCGACACGGTGCGGCGCCTCGCCGTCGCCTTCCGAATCCGCCGTGCCGCGCCAGTCGAAGCGCAGGACCGGAAGGCCCCGGGCGGAAATTTCTTCGGCCAGCAGCCTCAGGGAGGAGCGCGAACACAGATCCTCGAAGCCGTGCGCCCCGCAGACGATGACGCCGCGCGTGGACGCGCCGATACGAAGTCGGCTGTCGCCGACTTCGGTCCGAGCATGCAGCCAGCCGCGGCAATTGTCGAAAACGACGGGGATCACGCAAAATCTCCAAAGCAAACTGAAGCCAGTTTGCCGACAGGAGGTTAGGGCTGCGTGAATCGGGAGGGGTTCTCCCTCTCCCCGTTTGCGGGGAGAGGGTTGGGGTGAGGGGACAAGCGGTTGGGACGCAAGTGGCGGCCCGGCCCCTTATCCGGCGCTTCGCGCCACCTTCTCCCCGACCTCAAAGCGGCTGTTGCCGCTTTGAGCATTCAAGATGGCTGAAGTCGGCAACAGCCGACTTCAGCGCGGGGATAAGGGTTCACCCTCACAACGGCCTGATCCGCGTCGCATCCTCGCCGCGATGCATGGCGATGGCGATGCGGAAGGAGGTCGCGATGCGCTCGGCCATGGCGGTGACGGCCGGCGCGCCCAGTTCCGGCATCTGCTCCAGCGCCGTCTGCCGGAACAGGTCGAGCCAGCGGGCGAAATGCGCGTCGGAAATTTCCGGCAGTTTCAGATGCGGCGGCAGCGGGCGGCCGTCATACGTGCCGGCCTTGAGCATGGTGGACGCCCAGAATTTCTTGAGCTTGTCGAGATGATGCGGCCAGTCGTCGATCTCGCGATTGAAGATCGGGCCGAGCATCGCGTCCTCACGGACTCTTGCGTAGAAAGCGTCGACCAGCCGGCCGAGGCCGTCCTCGTCGACGCCGGCAGGCGGGACGAAGCCGAGCTGATAGCGGCTTTCATCGACCATGTTCAGCCCCGCCCCCGATAGGCCGCAACGCCCTGATCGGGCAGCCACAGGCCTTCCGGCGGCGCGCCGGTCTGCCAGAATACGTCGATCGGCATGCCGCCGCGCGGATACCAGTAGCCGCCGATCCTGAGCCAGCGCGGCTCGAGCAGGCTGACCAGATCCTTGGCGACGCGCACCGTGCAATCCTCGTGGAAGGCGCCGTGATTGCGGAACGAGGCGAGGTAGAGCTTCAGCGATTTCGACTCCACCAGCCATTGTTTTGGCGCGTAGTCGATGACCAGCGTCGCGAAATCCGGCTGGCCGGTGACGGGGCAGAGCGAGGTGAATTCAGGCTGCGTGAAGCGCGCGAGATAGAGCGTGTCGGGATGCGGGTTCGGCACCCGGTCGAGTTCGGCCTCGTCGGGCGAGGCGGGCAGGGCGGCGTGCTTGCCCAGAAGGTTGGGGCCGTCGGCGGTCTTTTGCACCATACGACTGTCTACTGCACCACTCCGGTGCCGTCGACCAGAGCGCGGAACAGCTTCGTTGAACCTGAAGTGCCCGGAACGAAATTGGACGGATTAAAATCTGAATCCGTCAGCTTCACCTTGGAGAAAAGATCGGCAAATTCTGCCTTAGCCACAACCCGCGGCTCACCTGTGATGTTTAGCAATGCAGGGCGGAGAAATCTAATCAGAGCGTTGTACCCGTTAGTTCGGTTAAGCATATTTCCTCGACCCGTGTCATGCCATGCTATCGGCCATTTTTCTTGAACTGCAGAAAAATAATTGACAACAATCTGAAGTATCTTCACGTCTTCGTTTTGTTGGAAAAAGGGATAAAAAATCCTACGACTGAAATCTTTGGCTGTCGCGGGCTCCCAAAATGCGAACCGCTTTCCACGGTCCCGGTCTCCGACGGGATCGTTTGTAATATATGGCAGGATGCCCTTGACAACAGTTGCTTGAGACAGTGTCTCTCCAAATCGACCGTCCGTAGCGACGCCAAGCCTTTTGATTTTATTCTTGAAAGGGCTAGCGTCTAAACGGTCGAGATTAACGACAATATCGTGGCAGGTCTTCTCAGGGCTGCGATGTTTGGCTAGCGCCTGAAGGTCGTAAACAAGACTCGGATTCACTTTGGTCTGCGCCAAATTCACGATAGAAAATACTGTGGCTTCGGTAGCGTCGTCCACGCCGATAAAAACGGATACACTCAATTCGAAATCGTTCTTTCCAGCTTCCTGAAGACCTTTAAGGCGATGCTGGCCGTCGATTATTGAGGCAATAGCATTGAACGGGATCGATAAATTGGAGTCATTCTCATCTTCGTATTCATTCAGCGTGAGCAATTGCACGCCAGATACTGAAGTATCTGAAATTTTTGCACAACGTTCGTCTACCGAAATAACGACAGAGGTTGGAAAGCAAGCATCAATCGTCTTCACGTAGCGTGCTATTTCAGAAAGGCGATTCGAATTCAGTTTACGCTGTATGCCAAGAAAATCAATGTACCCATTTGTAAATTGCATGCGTCGGTAGTCGAACTCGCAGATCGATAGGAGCGCATCCGCGCGTAAGACGCCGACGAAGAACGAACCGATTGGCTGATCGACGGAAACCACGGGAAAGCTGACTGATGTCATTGCACTCCTCCCGCGACGCGATTGAATTCGTCCCCTAGATCGTCAGCTCCCTGTTCAATTATTTCGCCGACTGTTTCGGGTCGCGGCTCCAAAGAGAATAGTAATGCAAAATAACACACAAGGAAAACGATGTAAATCGTAAAGCTCATATTAATTACTGTTGTATTTGCAATCTTCGAAAAGGAGGGGTCTACCCCGCCGATTACAGACATGAAAATTCCTGATAAGAGTACGACCAGCCTAATTGCTGTTCTAGCGGGAAAATTTGGCAAGCGATCGTTAAAAAATGAGAGCCACACCAGCGTGCCGAATAGTGAAAAAGAATAAAGATAAAGCTGTCCGTGACTTAAGCTATCCAATGTAAATCGCCACAAATCTTCATTTTTGTCCTGACTGGTCCTCACGATATTAGCCCCGAACGGAACAAAACCGACGGTCACTATAATTAGAATTTCGAGGAATGGCCTGGAGGCCCGCTGTAGAACCGATCGTGCCCACCGCGCAAACGTTCTAAGAAATACCCTGAGCGTAGCCATCGAAACAACCCGCGCAATCTAGAATGCCGAACCCGAGCAGCAATCTTGCCAACTTAATACAAGTTTAAGCATTTGTTGCGGTCAATGGCGTTATGAACGCCTCAACAGTCAATTTCAAGTACGGCAGCCTTTCTGGCGGGAACGCGCAATTCCGAACCATTCTCGCCGATCCGCCGTGGCAGTTCGCGAACCGCACCGGCAAGATGGCGCCGGAGCATCGGCGGCTGAGCCGCTACGGCACGATGACGTTGCCGGAGATCTGCGCGCTTCCCGTGGAGGACGTCGCGGCCCCGACTGCGCATCTCTACTTGTGGGTTCCCAACGCGCTTCTGCCGGACGGGCTCGAAGTGATGAAGGCGTGGGGTTTCTCGTACAAGTCGAACCTGATCTGGCACAAGACACGCAAGGACGGCGGCTCCGACGGTCGGGGCGTCGGCTTCTATTTTCGCAATGTCACGGAAGTCATCCTGTTCGGCGTTCGCGGCAAGAACGCGCGCACGCTGGCGCCGGGGCGGCGGCAGGTGAATTTCATCGCCGAGCAGAAGCGCGAACATTCCCGCAAGCCCGACCAGCAATACGAGCTGATTGAAGCCTGCTCGCCCGGTCCGTACCTCGAATTGTTCGCACGCGGAACGCGGCGCGGCTGGGCTACGTGGGGCAATCAGGCGAGCGACGACTACAAGCCTACGTGGGCGACTTATTCGAACCACTCGCAGAGTGATCGCGTCGCCGCCGAGTAGTCTTGGCATTCGATCGCTCGAAATTCACAGATCTTGCCAGTGCGTCGCGTCCCCTGCGACATCCGCGCCGCCTTCCCCTTGGCCCTCCGCCGCAGTACAAGGCGGCGCGCAAGACCTTCCAGATTCCCATTCCGAGGCCGCTCATGACCGACATCATCGACATCCACGCCCGCGAAATCATGGATTCGCGCGGCAATCCGACCGTCGAGGTCGATGTGACGCTCTCCGACGGCTCGTTCGGCCGCGCGGCCGTGCCGTCCGGCGCCTCGACCGGCGCGCACGAGGCGGTCGAGCTGCGCGACGGCGACAAGAAGCGCTTTTTGGGCAAGGGCGTGCTCAAGGCGATCGACAGCGTCAACGATTCAATTGCGGACGCGCTCGTCGGCATGGACGCGACCGACCAGATCGCCATCGACGAGGTGATGATCGCGCTCGACGGCACGCCCAACAAGGCCAAGCTCGGCGCCAATGCGATCCTCGGCGTCTCGCTCGCCACCGCCAAGGCCGCCGCCGATGCTGTCGGCCTGCCGCTGTGGCGCTATGTCGGCGGCGCGCATGCCCGCACGCTGCCGGTGCCGATGATGAACATCGTCAACGGCGGCGCGCATGCCGACAATCCGATCGACTTCCAGGAATTCATGATCCTGCCGGTCGGCGCGCCGTCGCTGAAGGAAGCCGTGCGCTGGGGCGCCGAGGTCTTCCATACGCTCAAGGGCGCGCTGAAGAAGGAAGGCCACAACACCAATGTCGGCGACGAGGGCGGCTTCGCCCCGAACCTGCCGTCGGCGGAAGCCGCGCTCGACTTCTGCATGAAGGCGATCGAGCAGGCGGGCTTTGCCGCCGGCAAGGACATCGCGCTTGGCCTGGACTGCGCGGCGACCGAGTTCTTCAAGAACGGCGCCTATCATTATGAAGGCGAAGGCAAGACCCGCTCCATTGCCGAGCAGGTCGACTATCTCGCCAAGCTCGTTTCGTCCTATCCGATCGTCACCGTCGAGGACGGAATGTCCGAGGACGATTGGGAAGGCTGGAAGCTGCTGACGGACAAGCTCGGCGCCAGGTGCCAGCTCGTCGGCGACGACCTCTTCGTCACCAACGTCACGCGGCTGTCGCGCGGCATCAAGTCCGCGACGGCCAATTCGATCCTGGTGAAGGTCAACCAGATCGGCTCGTTGACCGAGACGCTCGCCGCCGTCGAGATGGCGCAGCGCGCGGGCTATACGGCGGTCATGTCGCACCGCTCCGGCGAGACCGAGGATTCCACCATTTCGGACCTCGCGGTCGCCACGAACTGCGGACAGATCAAGACGGGCTCGCTGGCGCGCTCCGACCGGTTGGCCAAGTACAACCAGCTCATCCGCATCGAGGAGGAGCTGGGCTCGCAGGCGGTTTACGCCGGTCGGGCGGCGCTGAAGGCGCTGGCGTAAGACACGACGCTGGCTCCCTCTCCCCGTGAAACGGGGCGAGGGCTAGGGTGAGGGGCCGGGCCGCTTCTCGCCCTTTTCAATTTCGAGACGCTTGCAAGCCGTTTCGCCCAACCCAGCCCTCTCCCCGCGTGTGCGGGGAGAGGGGGCAGGTTCGTCCGCCATGACCATGGCATAAACCTTCGATCCCAAATCAGACGAGTGTGTTTCGGCGTGCAATTTTGACCCCGGGATGGGGTAAATCGGCGTCCAAAATTGACCCCCTCCGTATTGAGCGATCTGGCAGCCTGCTCGTTTTGAGCGAGCGGGCGGTGGAGGATGCTGATTGTGGAGACGATCGGCCGGATACGGCGTGAGCGGTTCGTCAAGGGCAAGTCGATCAAGCAGATTGCGCGCGATCTCGGTCTGTCGCGCAACACGGTCCGGAAGGTCCTGCGGTCGGAGGAGACCTCGTTTGCCTACGAGCGCGAGGTCCAGCCGCGCCCGAAGCTCGGGCGCTGGACGACCGAGCTTGATCGGCTGCTGACGGCGAACACGAACAGTTCGGCGCGAGAGCGGCTGACGCTGATCCGCCTGTTCGAAGAGCTGCGGGCTCTGGGCTACGAAGGCGGGTATGACGCGGTCCGTCGGTATGCCCGCCATTGGAGCCGCGAGCACGCCGGGCAGACGGCGGCGGTCTTTGTTCCTTTGTCCTTCGCGCCGGGCGAGGCCTACCAGTTCGACTGGAGCCACGAGATCGTCGTCATGAACGGCGTGACGACGGTCGTGAAGGTCGCCCACATGCGGCTTTGCCACAGCCGGATGTTCATCGCGCGCGCCTATCCGCGTGAGACGCAGGAGATGGTGTTCGACGCGCACGAGCGCGCCTTCGCCTTCTTCAAGGGGGCCTGCGCGCGCGGCATCTACGACAACATGAAGACGGCTGTCGATGCGATCTTCGTCGGCAAGGACCGTCAGTACAATCGCCGCTTCCTGCAGATGTGCTCGCATCATCTGGTCGACCCGGTCGCCTGCACGCCGGCGTCGGGCTGGGAGAAGGGCAAGTCGAGAACCAGGTCGACCTGGTGCGCGAGCGCTTCTTTGCGCCGCGCCTGAGGGTGAAGACCTATGACGAACTGGAACGCCTGGCTGATGGACAAGTGCATCGCCTACGCCAAGACGCACGCCCATCCGGAGCGGCCGGACACGACGATCTGGGCGGCGTTCGAGGAAGAGCGCCCGCACCTCGTGCCCTACCGCGGCCGGTTCGACGGATTCCACGCGTTGCCGGCGTCGGTGTCGAAGACCTGCCTCGTGCGCTTCGACAACAACAAGTACTCGGTCAGCGCCAGCGCGGTGGGGCGGCCGGTCGAGATCCAGGCTTACGCCGACCGGATCGTGATCCGCCAGGATGGGCGCGTCGTCGCTGAACACGCCCGCTGCTATGGGCGCGGCGAGACAATCTACGATCCCTGGCATTACGTGCCGGTCCTGGCGCGCAAGCCCGGCGCGCTGCGCAACGGGGCGCCGTTCAAGGACTGGGTTTTGCCGGCGGCGTTGGAGCGGGTGCGGCGCAAGCTCGCGGGTAGCGACGACGGCGACCGGCAGATGGTCTCGATCCTGGCGGCGGTGCTGACCGACGGTTTGCCTGCGGTGGAGGCCGCCTGCACCGACGCGCTCGCGGAGGGCGTCCACTCCGCCGACGTGATCCTCAACATCCTGGCGCGACGCCGCGACCCGCCGCCGATCGGCCCGATCGCAACGCCGGCGTCGCTGATGTTGCGCCACGCGCCGATCGCCGATTGCGCCAGATACGACGCCTTGAGGAGGGCCTGACCATGGAGCGCACCGAAGTTCTGGACATGATGGGCTCGCTCAAGCTCTACGGCATGCGCACCGCCTACGACGAGACGCTCGCCGTGGCGGTGAAGCGCAAGCACGAGCCGCAGCGCTTCGTCGGCGATCTCCTGAAGGCCGAGATCTCGGAGAAGCAGGCGCGCTCCATCCGTTATCAGCTCACCGTCGCCAAACTGCCGCTTGCCAAGGACATTGAGGACTTCACCTTCAAAGACCTGGCCGTCAACGAGGCGCTCGTCCGCGATCTCGCCGGCGGCAACTTCATCGTTCAGCAGCGCAATGTCGTGCTCGTCGGCGGGACGGGAACAGGCAAGACGCATCTGGCGATCGCCATGGCTCGCGCCTGCATCCGCGCGGGCTACCGCGGTCGCTTCTTCACCACCGTCGATCTCGTCAATCGGCTCGAGGCGGAGGCCCGCGCCGGACGGCAGGGCGGCTCGCCGATTACCTCACACGCCTCGACTTCATCATCCTCGACGAACTCGGCTATCTACCCTTCGCCCAAGCCGGCGGGCAGCTCCTGTTCCACCTGATAAGCCGGCTCTATGAGCGCACATCCGTCATCGTGACGACCAACCTCGCCTTCGGCGAATGGCCGACCGTGTTCGGCGACCCGAAAATGACAACCGCGTTGCTCGACCGCCTGACCCACCACTGCGACATCGTCGAGACCGGCAACGAGAGCTGGCGCTTCAAGCACCGCGTCTGACGATTACGCCAACGACCCCGACCAGCCGCGACGACGCGCGCGCTCGCATCCGTGTCTACGACAAGGGGGTCAACTTTGGACGCCGATCGAGGGGCAATATTGAACGCCGATTGACAAGTCGAGAGCCGCAACGTGGCCGAATTGGAGACGGCCGACGCCTTCGATCTTGCGGCCGGCGCCGCCGCCCGGCAAACGCTCAGGACGCGGGAATCCACCCGACGATCACGATCGCGACGCCAGCCGCCATCGCGATCGCCTGGATGAACATGGTGAGCCAGAACCGCACTGGCGTCGTCGCGCGGTCGGCGGGCGCATAGGTCAGCCAGTCGAGAAGGTCCGGGTTGAAGATCGCGATCTTCCCGTCGCGCAACCCGCCGCGCAATTTCCGGTAACAGTCGAAGACGACCCAGGCCGCGACGATGCGGGCGACGATTTCGGTGAGAAAGAAGCGCATAGGGCGTCCATCCGGCGAATATTGCATTCATGATCCGATCCTGCCGACCGCCTGTCTATGTGCGCGCGCACGCGAAAAACCCACGCGGAAGGGATGACTTGGGCCGAACGGGCGAGTAAATCCTGCCGCCATGACCATGGAAAAGACCTTCGATCCCAAAGCCGTCGAGAGCCGCATCGCGGCCGCGTGGGAGGCCGCCGACGCCTTCAGGGCCGGCCGACCGGAGCGGGCGGGCGCCGAGACCTATTGCATCGTCATTCCGCCGCCCAACGTCACCGGCAACCTGCACATGGGCCATGCGCTCAACAACACGCTGCAGGACGTGCTCTGCCGCTTCGAACGCATGCGCGGCAAGGACGTGCTTTGGCAGCCGGGCACGGATCATGCGGGCATAGCCACGCAGATGGTGGTCGAACGGCAGCTGGCCGAGCGGCAGGAGCCCTCGCGCCGCGATCTCGGGCGCGAGGCGTTTCTGGAGAAGGTGTGGGCGTGGAAAGCCGAGTCGGGCGGCGCCATCGTCCAGCAGCTGAAGCGGCTCGGCGCCTCCTGCGACTGGTCGCGCGAGCGCTTCACCATGGACGAGGGCCTTTCCAAGGCCGTGATCAAGGTTTTCGTCCAGCTCTATCGCGACGGGCTGATCTACAAGGACAAGCGCCTCGTCAACTGGGACCCGAAGCTGCTGACGGCGATCTCGGACCTCGAGGTCGTGCAGGTCGAGACCAAGGGCTCGCTCTGGTATTTCCGATATCCCGTCGTCGACAGTCACGGCCACGAGACCGGCGAGCATATCGTCGTCGCCACGACGCGGCCCGAGACCATGCTCGGCGACACCGGCGTCGCCGTCCATCCCGATGACGCGCGCTATATGGATCTGGTCGGCCGCAAGGTGCGGCTGCCGCTGGTCGGCCGTCTCATCCCTGTTGTCGCGGACGAATATTCCGACCCCGAGAAGGGCACGGGCGCGGTCAAGATTACGCCGGCGCACGACTTCAACGACTTCGAGGTCGGCAGGCGGCATCATCTGAATCAAATCAGCATCCTGGATCAGGAAGCTAACGTTTCGATTCAGGATAATGCCGCCTTCCTGCAGGGCGTGCCCGAGAGCGCGGAACTGACCGAGACGCTGGCCGCGCTGCATGGCCTGCCGCGCGAAGCGGCGCGCAAGGCGGTGGTCGAAATGATGGAGGCCAAGGGCCTCGTCGAGAAGATCGACCCGCATGTGTTGCAGGTTCCGACCGGCGACCGCTCGAACGTCGTGATCGAGCCGTTTCTCACCGACCAGTGGTATGTCGACGCCAGGACTCTGGCGCAGCCGGCGCTCGCCGCCGTGCATTCCGGCGAAACCAGCTTCGTGCCGAAGAACTGGGAAAAGACCTATTTCGACTGGCTCGACAATATCCAGCCGTGGTGCATCTCGCGCCAACTGTGGTGGGGCCACCAGATCCCCGCCTGGTATTCAGGCTGGGGCGGCGTTTATGTGGCGGAGACCTACGAAGAGGCGCTGGTTCAGGCGCTGACCGACGCCACCGAGCGGGAGATTCTGGACGATGTCGAGGCCGGCCGCATCGCCGAACACCCCGACCGGCACCCGGATTTCCTGACCCGCGACGAGGACGTGCTGGACACGTGGTTTTCCTCCGCGCTGTGGCCGTTCTCGACGCTCGGCTGGCCGGACGAGACGCCGGAGCTGAAGCGCTTCTACCCGACCTCGGTTCTGGTGACGGGCTTCGACATCATCTTCTTCTGGGTCGCCCGGATGATGATGATGGGCAAGCATTTCATGCAGGACGCCCCCTTCAAGGACGTCTACATCCACGCCCTCGTCCGCGACGAGAAGGGCGCGAAAATGTCGAAGTCCAAGGGCAATGTCATGGACCCGCTCGACATTATCGACGGCGTCGATCTGGAGACGCTGGTTTCCAAGCGCACGTCCAACCTGATGAACCCGCAGGACGCGAAGAAGATCGAGCAGGACACGCGCAAGGCCTATCCCAAGGGCATTCCCTCCTACGGCACGGACGCCTTGCGGTTCACCCTGGCCGCCATGGCCGCGCAGGGGCGCGACATCAAGCTGTCGCTCGAGCGCATCGAGGGCTATCGCAATTTCGCGACAAAGCTCTGGAACGCCTCGCGTTTCGCCGAGATGAACGCCTGCGTCCGCGTCGCCGGCTTCGATCCGAAGGCGGTCAGGGCGCCGATCAACCGCTGGATCATCGGCGAGGCGGCGGTCGCGGCCGAACAGACGACGGCGGCGCTCGAAGCCTATCGTTTCAACGATGCGGCGAACGCTGTCTACCGCTTCGTCTGGAACGTGTTCTGCGACTGGTATCTGGAGCTGTCGAAGCCGCTGATGAACGGCGAGGACGAGGGCGTAAAGGCCGAGACGCGCGCGACGACGGCCTGGGCGCTCGACGTCATCTTCAAGTTGCTGCATCCCTTCATGCCCTTCCTCACGGAAGAGCTCTGGGCGATCAAGGGCGCGGAGGGACCGAGGCGCGAGAGCCTGCTGGCGCTCGCCGAATGGCCCGATCTGCACGGCTTCGCCGATGCGGATGCGGAGGCGGAAGTCGGCTGGGTGGTCGATCTCGTCACGGAAATCCGCTCGGTTCGCTCGGAAATGAACGTGCCGGCGGGCGCGCAGGTTCCGCTCGTGTTGGTCGGCGCCGATGCGACGATCAAGCAGCGCGCGACCGACTGGAGCGATACGATCCGCAAACTCGCGCGAGTCTCTGACATCTCCTTCGCCACCACGCCGCCCGGCGGCTCGGCGCAAATGATCGTGCGCGGGCTGACGGTGGCGCTGCCGCTCGCCGGCGCGATCGATATTTCCGCCGAAAAGGCGCGGCTCTCCAAGGAGATCGGCAAGCTCGACGGCGAGGCGAAGAAGATCGAGGCCAAGCTCGGCAACGCCGATTTCGTCGCGCGCGCGCCGGAAGAGGTGATCGAGGAAAACCGCGAACGCCTCGACGACGCGCGGACGCGGATCGCGAAGATGCAGGCGGCGATCGAGCGGCTGGGGTAGGCGACGATTACTGGGTCGCGTTCGCCTGATAGTCCTTGGCGTCGGGAGACGCGGGCTTCGGCCTGAGCGACCGCGCGGCCTCGGCGGAGGCGGCGAATGTCGCTTGCGCCGGCGCATAGGCGCCGGGATTGCGGCTTGCCTTCTCGAGCGTGGCGAGGTCGTTGCGCGCCTTGGTCAGCGGCTCGAAATCGTCGCGCGAATGGGTGCGGCCCGCGCCGCGATAGACGAGAAAGCCATCCGGCGTCACGACGACGTCGCCGCGCCGCAGCGTCTTGTCTTCGGCGAAATGGGCGACCGAACCGACGCGCGCGCCCTGCGGCGGCGCGATGGCGACCTGTTTCGCGCCGCGCGATGGTCCAGAGGCCGTCGGCCTGCGCTTGGCGCGGGCGGGCCCGTGGCTCTTTCCGAGCAGGTTTTCGAGAGACGGCGCCGGCTGGAGCTGCGGGGTAGGCTGCGGGCGGCAACCGCCGAACAGGAACTGAATCGGGTTGCACGCGAGCGCCGCGCCGGGGGCAAACATCGTTGCTGCTAGGATGGACGCTGCAAGAGCGCGCGCGCGAAGCGGAAACTGGACCATCGCTCAAATCCCGGATTACAAAAAGAAGCTCGAACCTGCCGCGAAATGCTGCGACGCTCGACTTAGAGCAGAACCGCGCGGCCTAATTCAAGGTACTTTCGTCACCCGGGGACGCATCGCGGCGAGCTTACTGGCTCGACGCGATCCGGATGGCGCGACGCAGCGCCACCAGCCCGCTCTTCTCGCCGGAGGTCTTCACGACTTCCGTGATCGCCGCAGACTGCTGGCGCATGCTGGCCTTTTCGAGTCGGGCCAGCGCGCCGCCATCCTGCGCGATCGGGGTAAACCGATTGTTGCGAAACACGCGGAAACCGTCGGTCGTCACGACAATATCGCCGGCGCGCAGGGTCGGATCGGCGGCAAAGCGCGCCAGCGAGCCAACCGGCGCCTCGACGCCGGGACGGCGCATGATCGCCTTGCGCGCTTCGGCGGTCGATTTCGTCGCGGCCTTATGGCGGTGGGCGGCGTCGGCCGTGAGCTTCTTCGCATGGGCATGCGCCGCCCTGCCGTGGACCGGCGCGCGCGGGGCGACGTCCAGCGGCTCGTAGACCGGCAGGGCCGGGGCGACGCGGGCCTGCTGGCAGCCGCCGAACAGCAGCGTCAGCGGGTTGCAATCGCTCGCCGCGGCCGGCGCGGCGGACGCCGCGAGGCCGATGAAGGCGGCGACGCAGAGAGCGGTCTTGCGGGCGGACAGTTTCAGCGAAGAAGTCGTGGCGGTCATGGTTGGATCTCCCACGAGCGACTAAACGCGATCGGGGAGCGGGCCGATGTACGATCCCGCACATGGTGGATAGATGGGGCGCGTCGGTCGCCTGGCGAGAGGGGCCCGGCCGCTTGCCGCTCTATCCGAGCCCCGGGATCGGCGCGCCGGCCGCGCTGAGGATCAGCACCACATTGAGCGCCAGCACGATCGCGGTTCCCGCCGCGGCGGCGATTCGGGTCACGGGGCCGTTCACGTGGTCGCCCATGATGTCGCGCCGGCCGGTAAACAGGATCAGCGCGATCATGGGAATCGGCAAGGCGATGGAGAGCACGACCTGGCTCATGACCAGCGCCTGGGTCGAATCGACGCCCATGCCGACGATGACGAAGGCCGGAGCCATGGTGACGAGCCGGCGCACCCAGACGGGAATGGAAAAGCCGACGAAGCCCTGCATGATCGTCTGCCCGGCCATCGTGCCGACCACCGAGCTCGCGACGCCTGAGGCGAGCAGCGACACGAGGAAGGCGCCCGCCGCCAGCCCGCCGAGCAGGGGGGTGAGCGTGTGATAGGCGGTCTCGATCTCGGCGACCTCGGAATGGCCGGCGTGGAAGGCGCTCGAGGCCATCATCACCATGGCCATGTTGGTGGCGCCGGCGACCGATAGCGCGATGACGACCTCGATATTGGAGATGCGCACGAGTTTGCGGCGCTCGCCGGCGTCGCGCGGCGGGGTGCGCGACTGCGTCAGGCTGGAATGCAGGAAGACCGCGTGCGGCATGACGGTTGCGCCGATGATGCCGACGGCGAGCAGAAGGGCGCGCGAATCGTCGATCTTCGGCGTGACGACATGCCTGGCCGCCGCCTTCCAGTCGATCGGCGCGAGCACGAGTTCGACGAGATAGCAGAGCGCGATCGTCGCCACGAGCGCGCCGACGATCAGTTCGATCGGCCGAAACCCCTGCCGCTCGAAGGCGAGGACGCCCGAGATGACGATGGCGACGATGACCATGCCCCAGAGCAGGGGGAGGCCGAACAGGAGCGACAGGCCGATCGCGCCGCCCAGAAATTCCGCGAGATCGGTGGCCATGGCGGCGATCTCGCTGGCGATCCACATGGCGTAAGCGACCGGCTTTGAGAATTGATCGCGGCACATTTCCGCGAGGTTGCGGCCGGTGACGATGCCGAGCTTGGCGGACAGGGCCTGAAACAGCATGGCCACGAGATTGGCCAGCAGCACGACCCACAGCAGCTTGTAGCCGTATTGCGCGCCGGCCTGGATGTTGGTCGCGAAATTGCCGGGGTCCATGTAGGCGATCGAGGCGACGACCGCCGGGCCGAGGAAAGCCAGATAGGCGCGCAGGCCCGTGGCGCCGCCGGACAGGACCGAGCGCGCCTCGTTCTGTGTCCGCATCGTCAGAGTGCTTCTGGCGTCCTGATCCATCCCGGCGCGCATTCGATTTGTAGCCTCGGCTACAATTAGGCGAAGAGGCGTGAAAATCAATCCCGATTGAAATCTGATGCTATTGCAGGCATTGTCACGGCAGGGTCGCGCCATGCCGAAGTCCAAATCCTACAAGCTCGTCGCCGAACCGGCCGACCTCCCGCCCGAGGCCGATCAGGCGCATCGCTTCGAAAAGGCGCGCACGGCGCAGGCGACGGCCCTCCTCGAGGACTATGCCGAGCTCATCTCCGATCTGATCGGCACGGAGGGCGAGGCGCGGCCGACCGACATTGCCCGGCGGCTCGGCGTCTCGCATGCGACCGCCATCAAGAGCATCGCGCGCCTGAAGCGCGAGGGGCTGGCGACATCGAAGCTCTATCGCGGCGTGTTTCTGACGCCGGCCGGCGAAATGCTGGCGCGGCGGGCGCGGGCGCGGCATCGGCTCGTGGTCGATCTGCTGGTGGCGGTCGGCGTCCCGCAGGAGGCGGCAGAGGTGGATGCCGAGGGCATCGAACATCACGTCTCCGACGAGACGCTCCGAGCCTTTGCGACCTATCTCGGACGGGCCTGAAACAGACGCGTATCGTGGCTGAAGGGCCGCAGTTTGTGGCTTGGCGGCAACAGGCTTGATTCAACTTGCAATCGCCCCATTCGTCAAAGCAAGACGCCGCTTTTCAGCCATAAACCACGCGCTAATGTCTCCGCGTTAAGAGCGTACGAGGCCAAGTGCGCATCCGTTCGCGGAGCGAAATCCGGGCCTCGGGAATGGTGTGTTGCGCTAAAGCCTCACAATGCGTCTCCGACGTTTCCGCCATGGGCGGGCCGATCAGGAACGCGAGGCGCGCGCGGGGTCTTTGCGTGTCTCTTCCCGACATCGCCGGACCTTCTGCGCTGCGTGACGTGCGGCGGACTGGCCGCACGGCGAGGGGCGACGGGGCGGCGCGTCAGGCGCGGTCGTGAGGGCGCGGCGGCTGCGCTGCAGAGATGGTGTCGATGGTGAAGGTCGGTCGGTTCAGTCTGGTGATCGCCTGCGGTCTGTTCGTGGCCGTCGGACCGGCTTTCGCCCTTGACGGCGAGAAGCTCGCCGACGCGCGCGGCGTCCAGCACCGCAAGTACAAGGACGCCGAGCAGGCGCTCGCCGCCGGCATCGCCTCCTATCGCTCCGGCGACGCCAAGAATTCGGTCGAGCCGCTGACCTACGCCGCCCAGGGCGGAGCGGCGCTCGCACAATGGAAGCTCGGCAAGATGTATGCGGCCGGCGACGGCGTCGCGCCCGACGACTACAAGGCCTACAAATACTTCCTGCAGATCGTACAGAATTACGACGAGGATCAGACGCCGCGGCGCGAACTGCCGGTTGTCGCCAGCGCCTTCGTCGCGGTCGGCGCCTACAGCCTCAATGGCATCGCGGACGCCGGCATCAAGCCCAACCCTTCTCGTGCGCGAGAAATGTTCCAGTATGCGGCGACGAATTTCGGCGACGCCGACGCGCAGTACAATCTGGCGCGCATGTATCTGGACGGCGCCGGCGTCGAGAAGGACGCGCGCCAGGCCGCGCGCTGGCTGCGGCTGGCCGCCGAAAAGGGCCATGCGCCCTCGCAGGCCATGCTCGGCCATCTGCTGTTCAGCGGGCCGGAGGGCATCGCCCGGCAGCGCGCGCAAGGCCTGATGTATCTGACGCTGGCGCGCGAGGCGGCGATCGATCCCGTCAGCGACAAGTGGATCGTCGACCTCTACGACAAGGCGATGCATACGGCGACGGACAATGACCGTCAGGCGGCGGCGGCCTATCTCGAAACCTACATGAAGCGGCGCTGAGCGGCGTTATTCCCTGAACTCCGCGCGTATCGGCACGTGGTCCGAAGGTTTGTCCTTCGCGCGCATGTCCTTGTCGATCGCCACCGATTCCAGCCGGTCGGCCGCTTGCGGCGACAGGAGCAGGTGGTCGATGCGGATGCCGTTGTTCTTCTGCCAGGCGCCGGCCTGATAATCCCAGAACGTGTAAAGCCCGCCCGCGTCCGAGCAGGCGCGCAGCGCATCGGTGAAGCCGAGGTTCACGAGCGTGCGAAAACGCTGGCGAGTTTCCGGCAGGTACAATGCGTCGCCTTCCCACGCGCGGGGGTCGCGGGCGTCCTGCGGCGCGGGAATCACATTGTAGTCGCCAGCCAGCACGAGCGGCTCCTCGAGCTTCAGCAGGTCGCGCGCATGCGCGCGCAGCCGGTCCATCCAGGCATATTTGTAGGCGGTCTTGTCCGTGCCGGGCGGGTTGCCGTTCGGCAGATAGATCGTGGCGACGCGCATGATCGCGCCCGAACCGTCCTGCGTCAGCGCCTCGAGATAGCGCGACTGCTCGTCCTCGACGCCGGGCAGGCCGCGCTGCGTTTCGTCGAGCGGCCGCCTGGAGAGAATGGCGACGCCGTTCCAGCTCTTCTGGCCATGAACGAGGGCGTTATAGCCGGCGTCCTCGATTTCTCCGCGCGGAAACTGTTCGTCCGTGCATTTGAGCTCCTGAAGGCAGAGCACGTCGGGCGCGCGCTCCTTCAGATAGTCGAGCAGCAGCGGCAGGCGGAGCCGAACCGAATTGATGTTCCACGAGGCGACGATCATTGCCGATTCCTTCCCGGCGCGGATCGTATCAGACAAGTCTCAGGACGCGCGAAATAGAGCCTTCACCCTGCGCGCAGGAAGCCGGAGCCGGTTAGCCGAAGGTAAGGCCGCGCGCCGCATGCTCGCCCCGCGAATGGGGGTGCGGATGGCGGCGAAGAGTTTCGGAACGCGGGGTCTTACACCGGCGTCGGCGCGTGTCGTGCGTTACGCGCCGGCGACGCCGACGCCCGGTCCACGCGTGCGCGAGGCGGCGCCGGCGGCTTTCGCGCAGGATGACGCGGAGGCGAGCGAAACCGCTCGCCTGTTTGCGCTTTTCCCGCTCCTGACTGCCGGCATCATCATCTTTCTGTCACTGGTCTTCGCCGCGCAAAAGCATTTCGCCTTCGATATGCGCGACAATGCGCTCAGCCTCGGCTCGATCGTCGCGCTCGGCGGCGCGAGCCGCAGGCTCGTGTTCGAAGGCGGCGAATGGTGGCGCATCTTTCTCGCCCCAATCTATCACGGTTCGCTCAGCCACCTCGTCGGCAATTGCGTCGCGCTCGGCTTTCTCGGCGCGCGGCTGGAGCCGCTTCTCGGCCGCTGGTGGATGTCGGCGGCCTTCGTGATCAGCGCGCTCGGCGGCATGGCGGGATCGATGATCGGCAATGCGCCCGATGTCACAACGGTCGGCGCGTCCGGCGCGATTTCAGGCCTGATCGGCGCGCTCTTCGCCATGAGTTTCCACAGCCGCGCCGACGAGGCGACGCAACAGGCGATGCGCCGCACGGCCTGGCGGTTCGGCATTCCCGCGCTTGCGCCGCTGCTGTGGGGCGCGCACGGGACCACGGATTATTACGCCCATCTCGGCGGCGCGGTTTCCGGCGCGATGGTCGGCGCCGTCATCGCCCTGCTGTGGGACGGGCGCAGCTTCCGGCCCGGCCTGCAAAGGGTGGCCGCCGCTATCGCGGTCGGCGGGCTGACCATGTCCGGCGTGTCCGCCGCGATGGCCGCGACCCAGTTCAAGCGGCACGAAAGCAAATGGGCGCATCTCATTCCGATGTCGCAGACGCCGCGCACGGTGGAGGAGGGGGCGAAGCGCGCAGACGAATTCGTCACGCGCTATCCGCGCGACCCGCGCGCACATCTGTTCCGCGCTGTCGCGCTGATGCAGAAGGACAAATTGATCGCCGCCGAGGGGGAGTTGCGCGCCGTGATCGCGAATTCCTCGGAAGCCGGTCCTCAGAAAGCGCAACTCGAGCGGACGGCGGAGGCCTACATGGCCATGATCTACGCCTATCAGGGCCGGCGCGCCGACGCGCAGGCGATGGGCAAGAAGGTCTGCGACGACAGGTCGATGCGGAGCCTTCAGAAGTCGCTGAAGAAATACAAGATTTGCGGGTGAGGCCGCCGCCGGTTGGCGAGCCCTTCGCGCCGTGGTCTAAACGGCGCGGGAGGCCGCATGTCCGAACTCGAAAAACTCGCCGCTCAGGTTGCGCAGAAACTAATTGCTCGCCGCGAACTGCTCGCCGTCTCCGAATCCTCGGCGGGCGGGCTGATCTCGGCCGCGCTGCTTGCGGTGCCAGGCGCCTCGGCCTTCTATATCGGCGGCGCCGTCGTCTATACGGCGCGCGCGCGGGCGGCGCTGGTCAATATCGAGCGCGCCGATGTCGAGGGCATGCGTTCGGCGAGCGAGCCCTATGCGCTGCTGCTGGCGCGCCGCACGCGCGAATTGTTGCGCGCGGGCTGGGCGATCGCGGAAACCGGCGCGGCCGGCCCGACCGGCAATCCCTATGGCGACGCCGCCGGCCATACGGTGGTCGCGATCAGCGGTCCCGTGGAGAAGGCGCGCACGATCGAGACGGGTTCTGCCGACCGGCGCGCCAACATGGATGCTTTCGCCCGCGCCGCGCTGGAATTGCTGGACGAAGCGCTGTAAACGGGCGGCTCGAATTTCGAGGAACGCCATGACCGACACGCCGCCCGATCGCCTCTCCGTCGACCCGCGCAGCCCGTTCTACAACGAGGAAGTTCTCGCGCGGGATGTCGGCATCCGCTTCAAGGGCGTCGAGAAAACGAATGTCGAGGAATATTGTGTCAGCGAGAACTGGGTGCGCGTGACCGTGCCCAACACCAAGGACCGCCGCGGCAATCCGCTGACGCTCAAGCTGACGGGCACGGTCGAGCCGTACTACAAGGCGTGAGGCCGCTCCCGAATTACGGCCGCTTCATCCAGCCGATCGAATGGGCGTGCAGGCTCTGCACGTACAAGCCGTCGATGCGTTCCGCCGCGCTGGTCGTCTCTGGATAGGCGCCGGAAGGGTCCTGCAGGTCCTCGACGACCTTGCCGTCCTCGGTGAAAGCGAAAATATGCCCGTAGGCCGGCGGGATTGGCCAGAGCGCACGCGGCAGCCGCATGATCATGGCGCGAACGAAGGGCTTGTTCGCGAGCTTGTCGATCAGATCGTTGCGCGGCTTGGTCAGGCCGGTCCATAGCTTGGGCTTGCCGTCGGCCGTCGGCAGGCCGCGCATGAGGTTGTCGGGATAGCCGGGCAGATTGTCGAGCACGATACTCGCGCCGCCTGCCGGCCCATTCGACAGGTCGAGCTTGCGGGCGTCGACGGGAATTTTCCAGATGCGATAGCGGCCGGTTTCGGCGACGAAGATCGACTTCTGGTCATCGGACATGGCGACGCCATTGGCGAAGGACAGGCCGGACGCGACGACCTTCGTCGTCTTCCCGGCGGGGTCGTAGACGAGGATGCGGCCGGTCGCCGCCTGCTCCATGATGTCGAGCACGCTCGCCTCGAATGTGCCGCCCCATTCGCGCGGTCCGAAGCGCTGCGATGCGTCGCTGAAATAGATGAGGCCGTCTTTGGCGACGACGACGGCGTCGGCGAATCGGATCGGGTCGCCGTCGACCTTGTCGGTCAGAACCTCCACCTTTTCCTTTGTCACCGCCAGCAGGCCGCGCAGCGCGTCGGCGGCGATCAGCCGGCCCGCCGCATCGAAATCGAAGCCGAGCGTGCGGCCGCCGGTGTTGACGAAGACCTCGCGGTTGGTTCCTTTCGCGTCCATGCGCAGGATCGCGCCCGAGGCGACCGCCGCATAGAGTTTGCCGTCCGGGCCGAAGGCGATGTGCTCGGGCCCGACCTCATTGCCGATGTCGATTTTGTTGAGACCCGCAAGCCTGTCGTTGCGGGCGTGCGGTCCAAGGTAGCCCGGCGCGGGCTGGGCGGTCCAGGCGCGCGGCGCGATGGGAATCGGCCAGAAGGCGAAATAGCCGGCAAGCCCGAGGAGAAGGACGCCGAGCCACGCCAGGAAACGTTTCATCGCCAGCCTCGCCCTCTTTTTGTGATTCCGGCCCTGCGACGAATTTGAAGACGTCTGCTCCCGGAGCGCAAGTGATCGACGCCTTGCCGCATAGGAGAACTGCCGCGCCGCGCGTTGACAGGAACGGCGCCGGTTTCTAGCCAGTGCCGGACATGCGCGGCGCGACAGCCAGAGCCAGGCTTTTCTCCATTCTCCCGGTCCTCGTCGGATTTTTCGGGCTGATGGCGCTCGGCGCGCTGTTTCCGAAATTCTCGCGCGTGCTCGATCTCGCGCTGCCGTTCTTCGGATTGATCGGGCTCGGCTACATCTGCGGGCGATTGTTCGACTTCGGCGAGGAGGCGCTCGCCTGGGTCAACGTCTTCATCGTCTATGTCGCGCTACCGTCGCTGTTTTTCGTCCTGATCTCGAAGACGCCGGTGCACGAATTGCTGAATTTCAGCTTCGTGCTGTGTACGGCAGGCGCGACCATCCTCGCCTTCGTCATGGCGTTCGGCATCGGTATGTATGCTTCGGACGGCGACGTGCCGGAATCCACCATTCAGGCGGTGGCGGGCAGCTACGCCAATATCGGCTACATGGGGCCCGGCCTGACGCTGGCGACGCTCGGCGCGAGCGCGGCGGCGCCGGTCGCGCTGATCTTCGTTGCCGACACGATCTTCCTGTTTTCGGCGCTGCCGCTGCTGATGGCGGTCGGGCGTTCGGACGGCAAGAGTTTCGCGCGCACGGCGTGGACTGCGGTTCTGCGGATCGTGACGCATCCGTTCAATGTTGCGACCTTCGTGGCCGTGGCGGCGGCCGCCTATCGCTGGCAGCCGCCGCCTGCGATCGGCAAGATGGCGACCATGCTGACCAGCGCGGCGGCGCCGACGGCGCTGTTTGCGCTCGGCGTCACCGTGGCGCTGCGGCCGATCAAGCGCATCGCGCCGGAACTGCCGGCGCTGCTGGCGATCAAGCTGATCGCCCATCCGATGATCGCCTACCTGCTGTTGTCGGCGATCGGCGGTTTCGACCGGGTGTGGACCTTCACCGCCGTACTGATGGCTTCGCTGCCGCCGGCGCTCAATGTTTTCGTGATGGCGAGCCAGTACCGCACCTATGTGGAGCGCGCCTCCAGTGCGATTCTGATCGGAACGCTTGCCTCGGTCGTGACGGTGACGACGCTGTTGTGGCTGATTTCCAACGAGCTTCTGCCGGTGACGCTGTTCCCCTGACGATTGCCCGTCCGTTACCGCCTGTTAGCACATGGCTGGCATTGTGCGGTCGAGAGTGCGTCGGCGCGCAAGGGTTCGGGGGTAGGCATGGCTGTGGCTTCTGTCGGCAAGCGCAAGGCCGAAAGGCGCGGCTGCCAGGTCAAGGCCCAGATCATCCAGCCCGGCGCGTCCGAGCCGATCGACTGCATCATCGTTGATTTCAGTTCGACAGGCGCGCGCGTGAAGATGAACGCGCAGGTCGATCTGCCGGCTCGTTTCAAGCTTTACATTCCCTCCCGCCCCGAGACCAAGAACGTCCTCTTGCGCTGGGTGAAGGGGCTCGAATTCGGCTGCGAATATTCGACCGGCGTCGCCGACGAAAAGACGTTCTTCCAACTGATCGACCGCGTCGCCAAGCTCGAAAGGGCCGGGGGGACGGCGGGCGACGCCGACGCGCTGGCCGACCTCGTCCACAGGATCGAGGCGCTGGAAGCACGGCAGCCGGCGCCGGTCGCCGACACGTCCGCCGACGGCGAGATCGATGACGATGCGGCGGCGTCGCTGCATCTGCGCATCGACAAGGTCGCCAAGACCGCCGAAAGCTACGCCGCGCGCACTGAACAGTTTCTGGCCGATCGCGTCGACGAGACGGAAGGGCGGCTGCGCGAACTGATCGCGCCCGATGTCGCCGGGCGCCTGGCGCGGCTGGAGGCGCTGGCCGAAGCGGGCGCGCTCGCGCCGCCCCCGGTTGACGAAGGCGCGACGTCGGACGGGCCCGATCCGCGGATCGTCAGCCGCATCGCCGATCTCGAAGCACGGCTCATGTCGATGGCGCGCGCGCCGGGCGGCGCCGACAGTTCCGCATTGCAGGTCAGACTCGAGCAGGTCTCGCGCCATGCCGAAGAGCGCGCGGAGCGCATCGAGCGATTCCTGATGTCGCGCATCGACGACATCGAGACGCAGCTGATTTCGGCGCCCGCCGCGCCGACGCCGCACCGCTCGTCGGAATTTGCCGATCTCGATTTCCGGCTGCAGGAACTCGCCTCGCGTTTCGAAACGCAGCAGACAGCATCGTCTCCGCCCGCCGTCTCGTCGCCCGACGATCTGGAGCGTCTCGCCGAGCGCGTTTCCGATCTCGAAGTCTCCGTCATGGAACTGCGGATCGATCAGCCCGCCGCGCGTCCCGCCGACGACTTGGACGTGCACCGCCGGATCATCGAGATCGAGGGCCGGCATGCCGAGATCATCGGGACTCTGCGCAATTTGCTCGCGCTGTTATCAGCCAGCGAAGCGCGCCGCGCCGCCGGCTGAACCGCTCCGCTCTCAGGGTCGCGAGCCCGGCGCGAAATTCGCCAGCGTGCGCGCAAGCGTCGGCTCGACTCCTTCGCGCAAGATCGCGCGCCGCAGTGGGCCGATCGCGGTCACGGTCGCCAGACCCACGCCGCGCAGAAAATCGACAGGCAGGAAATCGGCGAGCAGGGTGCGGTTGAGTATGTCGACGCCGCGCGTGCGGATGTCGATGTCGGCGCGCCGCGATTTCTCGTATTCAGCGACCGCTGCTGCGATCGCTTTCGCATTCGTCAGATCTACGCCGTCGAGCGCGAGCGCGGCGTCCGAGGAATCGCGAATGCCGAGATTGAGGCCCTGCGCGCCGAGCGGCGGAAAGACGTGGCAGGCCTCGCCGACCAGCATGAGGCGCGGACCGCTCACCTTCAGCGTGCGCATGCCCGCCATCGGGAAGGCGCCGAGCTTTCCTTCGATCTCGATCGCGCCATAGCGATAGTGCGACTGGTCCTCGATCTCCGCAGCGAGTTTGCGCGGATCGAGCGCGAGACGGCGCTTGGCTTCGGCCGGCGGCATCAGCCAGACGAGGCTGGAGCGGCGCGGCGCCTCCGGCGTCGCGGGCATGGGCACGAAAGTGAAGGGCCCAAAGCGCGTATGGAATTCAGTGGTGATGTCGTCATGCGGCCGGCGGTGGCGCAAAATGCCGGTGATCGCCGTCTGCGGATAGGACCATTCCTTGATCTCGATTTTCGCCGCCTTGCGCGCCGGCGAATTGCGGCCGTCGCCGGCGACCACGACCGCGCATTCGATCTCGCGGCTGTCTTCGAGAAATGCGGTCACGCCATCATCGCGGAAATCGTAGGAGGCGACGAAGGCCTCGATGCGCGTGATCTCGCGCATGCCGTCGACGACTTTCGAGAGCATGGCGACGATGTCGTCGTTCGGCACGTTGAGGCCGAAGGCGTCGAGGCCGATCTCGTCGGACGTGAACAGCGCCGGCGGCGGGCGGAACAGCGACGAGGTGTCGTCTATTATGCGGATGCCCTTCACGACCGCCGAAATCTGCTGCAGCGGCTCGCGCAGGCCGAGATCGTCGAGATGGCGCAGCGAGCCCTCGAACAGCGCCACGGTGCGGCCGGGCAGGGGGCCGGGCGTCTTGCCGACCAACGCGACCGAATGACCTGTACGGGCGAGCGCAATGGCCGCGATCAGGCCGGACGCGCCGGCGCCGGCGACGAGAATGTCGAATTTCGAATGCTGAGGCGCGGCTGCGGCCATGCGTGGGTTCTCCTGGATGGAGCTACATAGCGCGGCGTGGGGCGGCGCGGGAGACGGTCCGATCAAAGTGTGACGGCGGGTCGCATGTGGAGAAGCGCTATACCTCCCCGCGATACGAAGTCGGCGACGGCCGACCTCATGTCGCGGGGCGGGAGGGCGCCCGTTACGGCTTCAGGATCACCATGCCCGTCGTCTCGCGGCCCTGGAGGTCACGGTGGGCCTTTTCTGCGTCGGCGAGCTTGTAGCGGCCGGTGATCGGGATCTTGACCTTGCCGTCGGCGACGACCTTGAACAGGTCCTTCGCCATCTTCTCCAGCCGCTTGCGGTCGGCCAAGAACGTGAACAGCGTCGGGCGGGTGGCGAAGAGCGAGCCCTTCTGGCCGAGCATCGCAAGGTTGAAGGCGTCGATGCCGCCCGACGCCGAACCGAAGCTCGCGAAGGTTCCGAACGGCGCGAGACAGTCGAGCGAGGCCGGGAAGGTCGCCTTGCCGACGCCGTCGTAGACGACCTGGCAGAGCTTGCCCTTGGTGATCTCCTTCACGCGCGCCGCGAAATCCTCCTCGCGGTAGAGGATGACGTGCTTGGCGCCGAATTTCTTGGCGAGCTTGGCCTTCGCCGGCGAGCCGACCGTGCCGATGACGGTCGCGCCCAGCGCCTTGCCCCACTGGCAGAGGATCGAGCCGACGCCGCCGGCCGCGGCATGGACGAGGATCGTGTCGCCCGCCTTCACCTTGTAGGTCTGGCGCAGCAGATATTGCGCGGTCAGGCCCTTGAGCATGAGGCCCGCGGCGGTTTCGTAGGAAATGCTCTTGGGCAGCTTCACGCCGAGCGCGGCCGGCAGGTTGCGCACTTCGGCATAGCCGCCGAGCGTGCCGGAATAGGCGACGCGATCGCCGACCTTGAAGTCCTTGACGCCCTTGCCGACGGCGACGACCTCGCCCGCGCCCTCGTTGCCCGGCGTATAGGGCAGGGGCGTGGGATACATGCCGGTGCGGTAATAGACGTCGAGAAAATTCACGCCGATGGCGTGCTGCTTGATCTGGATTTCGCCGGCGTTAGGCGCGGGAATTTCGACGTCCTCGTATTTCAGGACTTCCGGGCCGCCCGTCTCGTGAACGCGTATCGCCTTGACCATGTGTTTCCCCAGCTTTGCGCGCGGTGCGCGAGTAGCGCGATCATGCTGCGGGATGTGATGGCTGGCAATGCGGTTTGCCGTCATTGCGAGGAGCGAAGCGGCGCGGCAATCGATCCGCCGAACCTTGATGAAGTCCCGGTGGATGGATTGCTTCACTTCGCTCGCAATGTCGACGAGGCGTTATAGCCGCGCCAGGATACGTTCCTTCGCGCTCTCCAAGATCCTGTCCGACAGCGCGCGGTCCTCGCGTGCGACGCTGCGCGCCAGCGACAGCGCGCCGACGAGTTCCGCGATCGTTGCGCGCGCCGTGGCGGCGTCCGCTTCCAGCGCGCGCGCCATCAGCTCGATGTAGGCGCGCAGGCCTTCAGCATATTTCGCCTGCACCTCGCGGCTTTCGCGCGAAACATCCGTGCCGAACGACACCATCGGGCAGCTTGCGCCTGCAGCGTCGCGCGCGCGCGTCGAGAGATAGCGCTCGACATAAAGCCGCATCGCGGCGCGGCGTTCGGCGCCGGCGGGTTTGGCCGCGACCTTGCCGATCGCGCCGAGCGCGCGTTCGAAGGCGAGGCCGCAGGCCTCAGCCTCCAGATCGGCCTTGGAATCGAAATGATTGTAGAAACCGCCGTGGGTCAGGCCGGCGGCGCCCATCAGCTCGGCGACGCCGACATTCGCGAAGCCGCGCCGCTGGAAGAGGCCGAGCGCGGCGTTGACGACTTTCGCCCGGTTTTCGGCGGCCTTTTCCCTGGTGAGGCGCATGCGCTCTTTCTCGGGCTCCCCTGATCGTGATCGCCGCGGGCTTGACACAACGATGACGATCATCATCAAATAACGATGACGTTTATCATCATAATTCCGCGCGCCGCGCGCGGCAAGCCCCAGAGGTCGCCATGTTCGCTTCGACACTCGCTTCCGCGCTCTCGCGACGTGGTGTGCACTACGGCTGGATCGTCATCGCGACGGCCTTCTTCTCGTCGCTGGTGATGGCCGGCGCAGTCGGCCTGCCCGGCGCCTTCATCCTGCCGCTGTCGAAGGAGTTCGGCTGGGACACGGCGCAGATCTCGACCGCCATGGCGGTGCGCTTCGCGCTGTTCGGCCTGATGGGTCCGTTCTCGGCGGCGCTGATCGAGAAGCATGGCGCGCGGCGCATCATGGTTGGGGCGCAGGCGTTGGTGTTCGCCGGCCTTGCCGGCTCGCTCGGCATGACGAGCTTGTGGCAGCTCTTCCTGTTCTGGGGCCTGATGATCGGCTTCGGCACGGGGCTCACCGCGCTCGTTCTCGCCGCCATCATTTCGACGCGCTGGTTCACCGAAAAGCGCGGCCTCGTCGTCGGCATTTTGACCGCGGCGGTGGCGACGGGCCAGCTCGTCTTCCTGCCGTTCGCCTCCATGCTGATCGAAAAATACGGGTGGCGGACGGCGCTGGTTCCCTCGCTTGTGGCGATCGGCCTCGCGGCGCTCGCGGTCTTGTTCCTGATGGCGGAGCGGCCCTCCAGCGTCGGCCTGCGCGCCTATGGCGAGACGGCGGATTCGCCGCCGCAGCCTGCGCCCGCCGCGCCTGCGGGCAATCCGGTCATGCGCGCCTTCCGCACGCTCGGCGAAGCCGCGCGAAATCCTTCGTTCTGGCTGCTCGCCGGCTCGTTTTTTATCTGCGGCCTTTCGACCAACGGGCTCGTGCAGACCCATTTCATTCCGCTGTGCGTCGATTACGGGTTGCAGGCGGTGGCGGCTGCTTCCGTGCTGGCGATGATGGGCGTGTTCGACTTCTTCGGCACGATCGCGTCGGGCTATCTCTCGGACCGCGTGGACTCGCGCAAGCTGCTGTTCTGGTACTACGGGCTGCGTGGACTCTCGCTGCTGTGGCTGCCGTTCTCGACCTTCACGATCTACGGCCTGTCGATCTTCGCGGTCTTCTACGGGCTCGACTGGATCGCGACCGTGCCGCCGACCGTGAAGCTCGCGGGCTCGGTGTTCGGCCGCGAAAAGGCGGGGCTGGTGTTCGGCTGGATCTTCGCCTCGCATCAGCTCGGCGCGGCGATCGCGGCGCTCGGCGGCGGCCTGTCGAAGACCTATCTGCTTACCTACGCGCCAGCCTTCTGGGTCGCGGGCGCGGCATGCCTGCTGGCGGCGGTCTTCAGCCTGATGGTGGGGCGCAAGAGCGGCGGCGCGCAGACGGCGCCGGCGGCGGCGTGACAGGGAGTTCAGACATGCAAGACGGTTCTGTCGCACCCGCCCGCACGCGAATTGTCCACTGGAACGACCCCAAGGCGCTCGCCTCATATATCCGCGAGCATTCCGGCCTCGATGTCTTCCGCAAGCTCCTGGCGGGCGAGGCCGCGTCGCCGCCGATCATGGGCCTGATCGGGCAGACGCTCGAAGAGGTTGACGAGGGCCGCGTCGTCATGAAGCTCGAGGCTGGCGAGTGGCTCTACAATCCGATCGGAACGGTGCACAGCGGCGCGATTGCGACGCTGCTCGATTCCGTGATGGGCTGCGCCGTGCACACGACCCTGCCGAAAGGTCGCGCCTACACGTCGCTCGAGATCAAGGTGAATTTCTTGCGCGGCGTGACCGTCGAGACGGGCGCAATTTCGGCCGAGGGCAGGGCGGTTCATGTCGGGCGCCGTTCGGCGGTGGCCGAGGGCAGGGCGTTCGACAAGGCCGGCAAACTGGTGGCGACAGCGAGTACGACCTGCCTGGTGTTCGATTTGTGAACAGGTCCGCATTCCGGCGGTTTACCAAAAATTCACTTCGACGGCGCGATCGCGTCATCGGGTGATAGGCCTTCCGTGAGGGGATTTTGCACGGAGGGCGACGCATGCGGCCGACATTCCGC
>JACKJE010000023.1 GCA_020638135.1 Methylobacteriaceae bacterium
AGATCACCCCAGCCGTTTCGCCAGCTTCTCCCACAGCGCGTTCTTCGCGGTGAAGACGTAATCCACCTGGCCGACCGTCACCGTCTCGGCGCCGTGCTTGATCAGCCATTCCGCGAGATCGGGCGCGTCCGCCTTCGGGCAGGCCATCATGACGAGGCCTTCCTGTCCGCGCCCGCGCATCCGCGCGCCGTATTTGGCGGCCGCCTTCTTGAGCTTGCTGTCGCTCAGCTCCGGCACGAAGGCGCGCACCTCGCGCGTCGTGCGCGCTTCTTCTTCCGCAGCAATGCGCGCCAGAATGAGCCGCGCCGCTTCGCGCGCGGTCTCGTCCCAGGTTGCGCTCATCGAGGCCACGAGATTGGCTTCCGAGCGCAGCATCACGCCGTCGTCGAGCACCTTCAGCGCATTTGCTTTCAGCGTCGCGCCGGTCGTGGTGATGTCGACGATCAGCTCCGCCTGTCCGGCGGCCGGCGCGCCTTCGGTCGCGCCGAGGCTTTCGACGATGCGATAGTCGGCGACGCCATTCTCCGAAAAATAGCGGCGCGTGAGATTGATGTATTTGGTCGCGACCCGCATGCGCTGCCCGCGCTTCGAGCGGAAGGCGGCGGCGACGTCGGCGAGATCGGCCATGTTGCGCACGTCGATCCAGGCTTGCGGCACGGCGACCACGACATTGGCGTGGCCGAAGCCGAGCGGCGTCAGCAGCTCCACTTTGCTTTCAGCGTCGGCAATCGTCTCGCGCACGAGGTCTTCGCCGGTCACGCCCATGTGGACGGAGCCCTGGGCGAGATGCGCGGTAATGTCGGAGGCCGACAAAAAGGCGATCTCGACATTGTCGACGCCCTTCAGAACGCCGCGATAATCGCGCGCGCCACGCCCCTGCACCACATCGAGCCCGGCGCGGGCGAAAAAGGCGTTGGCGTTTTCCTGCAACCGGCCCTTGGAAGGCACGGCGACGATGAGTTTGCTGTCACTCATGCCGCAACCTCCGCAAAGAGGCGCTCGACCCAGATCGCCGCGCCGACGGCGGGAATGTCCTTCTTCGCGCCGAGCGTGCCGAGCAGGCGATCGTAGCGTCCGCCGCCGATAACCGGCTTGTCGGGCGCGGCGTCAGGCGCATGCGCCTCGAACACGAAGCCGGTGTAATAGTCGAGCCGCCGCACGAAGCGCGCCGAGAACTTCATCGACGCCGGATCGAGCCCGCGCGCCACCATGAAGTTCAACCGCTGGTCGAAGGAATCGAGCGCCGCCGAAAGATCGAGCTTGGCGGCCCCTGCGAGCTTGCGCAGAGCGGCCGAGGCCGCGTCAGGATCGCCCGAGACGGCCAGGAATTTCGCGATCAGGTCGCGCTTGTCCTGCGGCACGCCGGGGCCGGAGCGCAGGCTCGCCTGTTCGAGAAAGCGCTCCGTGATCTCGCTCACGCTGCGCCCGCCGACCGAGGAAATGCCGGCGATGGAGAGCAGGTCTTCGACCAGAGCGCGGGCGCCCTGCTTGTCCGCGCCTTCCAGCGCGGCCAGCACGCCGGAATGGTCGTCCGAGCCGTTGGTGGGCGAGGCCTCGAATATCTTCTCCAGCGACGTCCCGTGCGCCAGTCCGCGCCGGATGAGCCTGAGCCAGCTCGCCGGCAGCTTCAGCGAGTCCAGAAACTGGGCGAACAGGCCGGCGTCGCCGATGGTGACGGCCAGATCGCTGCGGCCCGCCTTGGCGGCGGCTTCCAGCGACAGCGCCAGAATCTCCGCGTCGGCGGCTTCCTTGTCCTTGCGCCCGAAGCTTTCGAGGCCCGCCTGCAAGAACTCGCCGCTGCCGTCGGGCCGGAAGCGGAAGACGGAACCCAGATAGGAGAAGGCGGCGGCCTTGCCGGCGGCGCTGGAGGCGAGATAGGCGACCGAGACGGGCAGGGTGAATTCCGGGCGCAGGCACAGTTCGGCGCCGGCGGCGTCGGTCGTCAGGTAGAGACGGCCCCGCATGTCCTCGCCGAGCTGGTCCAGAAAAACCGCTGCCGGCTGCAGGATAGGCGGCTCGGCGCGCTTGTAGCCGGACGCGACGAGATGGGCGAGCAAGATCTGCCCGCCCGATTTCGCGTCCTTCCGTCCATTCTTCGTCGCCACGGCGCAAAAATCCCGGTGAATTTGGCGCTTTGTTTATCAAGCGCGGCCGGGCGGCGCATCCTCAAAAGCGGGGGAGGGTGAATGGAATGGGGTGGGGTCAGTCGGCCCGGTCTATGCGCCGCAGGGCGCCGCCAGCGATCGCCGCGCGCATGGCCGTCTTGATCTGGCCTGTGAACGCTTCGCTGAAGCGGCCCAGAGACGGCGTGTCGGGGGCGAAGTGAAATGAGCGTTCCGCGATGTCGTAGTTGCATTCGTCCAGAATAACCCAGCCCCGCCTCCATTCCTTCAGGCCGGCGCGCCGCTTCTCGATCTCCGGAATTTCGAGCGCGATCCGGTCCGCGCCCGGCAGCGTGCCGGTGATGGCGAGCAGGAAGAGGTGCGTCATGCCATCGCGGACGAGCGGCAGCGCGACGCAGACCGGTCGCTCCTTCCGCCCTGCGGTTTCGCCGCGTTCGGATTGCCAGCGCCAGAGATAGGGATAGACAAAGACCGCGCCCTGCCTGAGGTCCGGCGCAGCCATCACGGATCGTAGGGCTGATCGAGCGCTTCCAGCGCCAGCTTCCGGATGTCGTCCGGCATCTCGCCGGTCGCGAAGCTCCTGCGCGGGTCGGCCGCTCGGGAGCTGAGCGCGACATAATCGTCGTAGCTCATCAGCACGAATTTCGGCCGGCTGTATTCGGTGATCGCCACCGGCTCCTTGCGCGCCGCTTCCTTGAGGGATGTCGGATCGCGGGTGAGGGTGGCGGCAGGAAACTGCTTCATCATGTGATCGCCCATTTGTTGTAAATTACAACATATACAACAAATGGGCAATCGCCTTGCTCAGCCCCCCACAACCTCGAGCTGCACATCCACATTCCCGCGGGTCGCGTGCGAATAGGGGCAAATCTTCTCGTGCGCCTCGGTCACGAGCGCCAAGAGTTCGGCCTGCGGCAGGCTCCTGTCTTCCACGTGCATCTTCACCGCCAGCCCGAAGCCGCCGCCTTCGCGCGGCCCGATCGAGACATTGCAGGTGACGGCCGCCTTGCTGGCGTCCTTCTTGTGCGCCTTGGCGATGAAGTCGAGCGCGCCGCCGAAACAGGCGGCGTAGCCCGCCGCAAACAGGTGCTCGGGCGTGGTCGTGCCGGGCTTGCCGGGGCCGCCCATTTCCTTGGCGACGGACAGGTCCGCCTTCACCGATCCGTCGGCGGCGGCCGTATGCCCGTTGCGCCCGCCCGTGGCGGTGGCGGCGACGGTCAGCAGCGGCTTGATCTTGTCGACCATGTTTCTCTCCCGGTCATGTTGCGCGGAAGAGAATAGGGCGGCGGCGCCCGGAAGTCAGGCTGCCGCAGGCTTCGTCAGGCCGCCGCCTGCTTTGTCAGGCCGCCGCCTGCTTGGCCGGGAAGCCGGCCGCTGTCAGCGCGGCGGCGATCGCAGCCGGATCGGCTGATGTTTCGGCTTCCACGCGGCCGGTGGCGAGATCGACCGACACTTTGGAAGCCGCGTCCTGCTTCTGGATGATCTTCTCGACCGAGCGGGCGCAGCCGCCGCAGGTCATGCCGGACACGTCGAGCTGGAGTTTGGACATCGGGCGCTCCCCTGGTGGCGCGGATATATATTCGAGCTCGAATATATGATGTCTCGGCCACTTTGGGAATGGCGGCGCGGCGTCGCAGCCGGGCTGCATGGCGCGCAACGCCCTATATCGAAGACGACAACCGATTGTCGGGGACTGCCCAGATGGCCGCGATGCGAAAAGAAACAGACAGTCTCGGCGAGATCGATGTGCCCGCCGACCGGCTGTGGGGCGCGCAGACCCAGCGCTCGCTCGAATATTTCTCGATCGGCCGCGACCTCATGCCGCCGGAGATGATCCGCGCCTATGCCGTGCTGAAAAAGGCGGTCGCCAACGTCAATCGTGCGCAGGGCCGGCTTGGCGCCGATGCGCATCGGTTGATCGTGCGGGCCTGCGACGAAATCGCAGAGGGACGCCATGACGGCGAGTTTCCGCTGCGCGTCTGGATGACGGGCTCGGGCACGCAATTCAACATGAACGTCAACGAGGTGATTTCCAACCGCTGCAGCCAGCTCGCGGGAACGCCGCTGGGAAGCAACACCCCGGTGCATCCCAACGATCACGCCAACATGCAGCAATCGTCGAACGACACCTTTCCGACCGCCATGCACATCGCCGCCGCTATGGGTGCGCGCGAACGCCTGATCCCCGCCGTTGTCGGCCTGCGCGACGCGCTCGCGGGCAAGGCTGAAGAATGGGCCGACATCGTCAAGATCGGACGCACCCATCTGCAGGATGCGACGCCGCTGACGCTCGGTCAGGAATTTTCGGGCTATGCGGCCATGCTGGCCGACGATGTCGAGGGCCTCGAAGCGGCGTTGCCCGGCGTCTATCGCCTCACGCTCGGCGGCACGGCGGTCGGCACCGGCGTCAATGCGGCGCCCGGATTTGCGGAGGAAGCGGCGGCAGAGATCGCCAAGCTCACAGGCCTGCCCTTCGTCACCGCGCCGAACAAATTCGCAGGCCAAGGCGCGCATGACGCGCTCGTACATTTTTCGGGCGCGCTGCGCACGCTCTCAGGTTCTCTCTACAAGATCGCCAACGACATTCGCCTGCTCGCCTGCGGTCCTCGCGCGGGCCTTGCCGAACTCGTTCTTCCCGCCAATGAGCCCGGCTCCTCCATCATGCCCGGCAAGGTCAATCCGACGCAGGCCGAGGCTTTGACCATGATCGCCGTGCAGGTCATGGCCAACGATGTCGCGGTCGGTTTCGGCGGCGCAGGCGGGCATCTGGAAATGAACGTCTACAAGCCGCTCATCATCCACAACGTCATGCAGTCGATCGCTATCCTTGCGGATGGCTGCACGAATTTTCGAAAATTCCTGGTCGAGGGAACAGAACCGAACCGCAGGCGCATCGCGAAAAATGTCGCGGATTCCCTGATGCTGGTGACCGCGCTGGCGCCGGCTATCGGCTACGACAGGGCCGCCGCGATCGCGCATCTCGCCCTGCACGACGATCTCACGCTGAAGGAGGCGGCTTTGGCGCTCGGCTACGTCTCGGAAGCCGAGTTCGACCGGCTCGTCGATCCCGCCAGAATGCTCGGTCCCAACCTGCCGCCGGCTTGACTTGGGCGCGCGCGCCCCGTAGCGCGCGCCCATGAGCATCAAACCATCGAAGCCGATCGCCGGCCTTTCCGAACTCGCCGCCGATTACGACGTGATCCTGTCCGACGTCTGGGGCGTCGTGCACGACGGCCGCACGCACACGCCGTCCGCCGCCGACGCGCTGACGCGCTTTCGCCAGAAGGGCGGCACGGTCGTGCTCATCACCAATGCGCCGCGCCCGCATCCGCCGATCGTCGAGATGCTCGACGGCTTCGGCCTGCCGCGCGCGGCCTATGACGCCATCGTCTCCTCCGGCGACGTGACGGTCGATCTCATCTGCCAGCGTGGGGCGGCGCCCTTGCACCACATCGGCCCGCCGAAGGACCTCTCGCTGTTCGATGATGTCGCCGAGCGCCTCGGCGAAAAGCCGCCGCTGCTGCCGCTGGCCGACGCCGACTATGTCGTCTGCACCGGCCTGTTCGACGACTATGGCGATCCCGAGCCCTACATGCCGACGCTGGTCGCGATGAAGGAGCGCGACCTGCCGATGATCTGCGCCAACCCGGACATCGTGGTCCACGTCGGCGACGATCTCCTGTGGTGCGCCGGCGCGCTCGCCGAGCGTTACGCCGGTCTCGGCGGCAAGGTCATCATGGCCGGAAAGCCGCATGCCATCATCTACGAGTCCGCGCTGAAGGAAGCCGCGCGCGTCCGCGGCGCAGCCTTCGACCGCGCCAAGGTTCTGGCTGTCGGCGACGGCCTCTTCACCGATATCCGTGGCGCGGCCGCGCAGGGTTTTGACGCCCTGTTCGTGACGTCGGGCATCCACCGCGACGTGCTGCATCCCGCCGGCGGCGCCGACGACTGGAGCGTCGACGAAGCCGCCTACCGCAATCTGCTGGCGGAAGCCGGAGCAGCGCCTGCGGCGCATTTGCGTGAGCTGGTGTGGTGAGCGCATTCGCGCGGTAAGCTGCGGCGATGCCCCGCCGCCTCCTCACGCCCGCGACCATCGTCCTCCTTTGCGGCTTCGCGATCCTCTTCATCGGCGGCGGCGCGCGCTTTGCGGTGGGGTTGACGCTCAAACCCATCGTCGAGGAATTCGGCTGGCCGCGCAGCGCGCTCGGGCTGGCGGTGGCGATGTTCCAGTTCGTCTCGGCGCTCGCCATGTTCTGGGCCGGCCGTCTCGCGGACGCCAGGAGCCCTCGACTTGTCCTGGTGCTCGGCCTCGCACTCGGCGGGATCGGCATCGGGACGATGGGGCTGATCACGCAGCCCTGGCACGCTGTGGTGCTGTACGGCGTCCTCTACGGCCTCGGCAACGGCGCGGCCTCGCTCATTCCGGTCGGCGTCATGGTCACGCGCGCCTTTCCCGTGCGCACCGGCATGGTCAATGCCGTGGTCACCTCGGGCATGAGCGTCGGCCAACTCGTGGTGATCGCGGGCCTCGCCGCGCTGCTGGCGACGCTAACCTGGCGCTCGATGTTCTTCGGCCTCGGCCTCGCCCATCTCGCGCTCGCCGCTGTCGTCATGATCGCGCTCCCGAAAATCGATGCAGGCGCCGCCCGCGCCGGGCAGCCGGCCGATGGCCTCGGCGTGGCCGAGGCCCTGCGCACGCCGCGCATGTGGCTCTTGCTCGCCATCTACGCCATCTGCGGTTTCGATGATTTCTTCGTCGCCACCCATGTCGTCGCCTTCGCTCAGGATCGCGGCGTCGATGCGCTGCTCGCCGGCAATCTGCTGGCGATGATGGGGCTGACGGGCCTGATCGGCGTCGTCGCGGCCGGAATCGTCAGCGACCGTTTCGGCCCCGTCCTGCCGACGGCCCTGTCGTTCCTGGCGCGCGTTCTCGTCTTTGGCCTCGTTCTCGTCGACCAGTCGCCGCTGTCGGTCGCGATCTTCGCGCTGGTGTTCGGCGCGACCTTCATGGTCACCGCGCCGCTGGCCGTCATCTTCGCCACGCGCTTGTTCGGCGCCCGTCATCTGGGGGCGCTCACCGGCCTCGTCACCATGGTCCACCAGATTGCGGGCGGCCTCGGCGCCTGGCTCGGCGCGGCGATCTTCGATGCGAGCGGCGGCTACGGCCCCGCCTTCGCCATCATGTTCGCGCTGTCGGCGCTCGCCCTGGCGCTCTGCCTTCCGCTCGCGCGCGCCTCGAACGCAAACGGCCGCCCGAAGGCGGCCGTTTTGTAGAGATTGAAGATTCGTTTACGCCGCGCGCGCCGCAAACACCGCGTCGATCTTGGCCTTCAGCGTGCCCGCGTTGAACGGCTTGACGATATAGCTGGACACGCCGGCCTTGCGGGCGGCGATCACATTGTCGGTCTTCGATTCCGCGGTCACCATGATGAAGGGGATGTCGGCGGTGGCGGCGTCGCCCTTCAGCTTCACCAGCAGCTCGAAGCCGGTCATCGGCTGCATGTTCCAGTCCGAGATGATGAGCCCGTACTGCTTTTCGGCGATGCGCTCGAGCGCCTGCGCGCCGTTGCTCGCCGTATCGACGTTCTCGTAGCCGATCTGCTTCAGGAGGTTGCAGATGATGCGGACCATCGTCTGATAGTCGTCGACGACCAGAATGGGCATCGTTGAATCGGCAGTCATTTCGATCTCCCCGCGCCCCCAGTCGGCCAAAAGCCGATGAAGGCCGCTCTTAACGAATAGCAGGCGAGGGCTTTCGGCTTTGTAAACGCGACAGTCGGCAAGCCGGGATTGTCCAATAAAGTTGAGCATTTGACGTAACGGCGGCTTGCGGCAGGGTTGCCGAAAGGTTACTGCGGGCGCGCGTTCCGGAGGGGATGAGCATGTCCGCGCCCTACAAGACCCATTATTTCGAGGATCTGACGGTCGGTCAGCGCGAGACGCTGATGAAGACGGTCATGGACGACGATGTCATCGCCTTCGCCGACCTGTCCGGCGACCGCAACCCCGTCCACCTCTCCGACCATTTCGCCCGCAAGACGCGATTCGGCGAGCGAATCGTCCACGGCCTCTATACGGCGAGCTTGATCTCGACCGTGATCGGCATGTACCTGCCGGGCCCCGGCGCGGTCTACATGTCGCAGACGCTCAATTTCAAAGGACCGGTCAAGATCGGCGACGTGATCAATGTCGTGGTCGAGGTGGCCGAGCTCACCGAGAAGGGCCGCCGCGTCCGCCTGCACTGCGAATGCCTGGTCGACGGCAAGGTCGTGCTCGACGGCGAGGCGCTGGTCATGGCGCCCTCCAAGAACCCGACCCCGCGCCCCGCCGCCAAGGCCGAGGCGTGAGGGTAGCTTGACCCTTGGGCCGACGCGTGGCTCTTTGCCGCGCGAACGGTTCGGCAATGCCGAGTCTCGCTGAATTTTCTGCAAAGCCTCGGGCCTCTCTCCCCTCCCGCTGTAGGGAGGGGCAGGGGGAGGGGATCAGATCCGTGGAGTTGGACGGCTTCCGGCAAGTGACAACGAACTCCCGCTTCATCGACGCCACCGACCCGCTAACTCCGCCCGCCGGGCTGGAGGGAGCGGTCGTGGCGATCGGCAATTTCGACGGCCTCCATCGCGGCCACCGGGGCGTGATCGCGCGCGCCAAGGCGCTCGCGGCGAAACTAGGCAAGCCCTGCGCGGTGCTGACCTTCGAGCCGCACCCGGCCGATTTCTTCGCGAAGAAAAGCGTGATCTTCCGCCTGACCTCGCACGAGGCCAAGGCGGCCTTTCTCGACCGCCTCGGCCTCGACGGCATCATTGTGCTGACCTTCGATGCGACGCTGTCCGGTCTTACGGCTCAACAATTCGTCGACGACGTTCTGGTTCGCCGCCTCGGCGTTTCCGGCGTGGTGGCCGGCTATGATTTTCATTTCGGCGCCAAACGCCTGGGCACGCCGGAGTTCCTGAAGGCCGAGGGCGCGCGCCAGGGTTTCGCGGTCGATATCGTCGAGCGAATTTCGCAGGACGAGGAGGGCTCGCTCGACGCCGTCTCCTCCACCGCCACCCGCGCCGCGCTGGAATCAGGCGATGTCGCGCTCGCCGCCCGCCTTCTCGGCCATCCCTGGTTCGTCGAGGGCGAGGTGATCCACGGCGCCAAACGCGGCAGGACAATCGGTTTTCCGACCGCCAATATCGCGCTCGACCCCTCCTGCAAGCTCCGCCACGGCATCTACGCCGTCACGCTGACGGTCGACGGCAAGACTTTTGGCGGCGCCGCCAATTTCGGCAAGCGCCCGACTTTCGACGACGGCCCGCCGCTGCTCGAGGTCTACGTGCTCGACTTCGACGGCGACCTCTACGGCACGATCGTCGAAGTCGCCTTCATCGGCTTCATCCGGCCGGAGGCGAAATTCGATTCGGTCGAGGCGCTGGTCGTCCGCATGAACGAGGACGTCGCCGAGGCGCGGCGGATGCTGGCGGATCAGGCGAGCCGCTGATCCAGATCCAGCGGCTCGACAAGGGCAAGCCGCAAGACCGCGGCGTCGGCGTGACGCGGATTGATCAGATAGTTGGAACTGTGCGGCGCGAGCGCCGAGGGGATGCGTAGCAACAGGCTCGCGCCCTCGGCGAGCCATGCGTCGCCGACGGCGCGGGTCGCCGCGGGCCGGGCGCGCCAGTCCTCGGGCAGAGGCGGGGTCTCGGTCGCTGCTGCATCGGGCGCGTCGATTCCCAGGAGCCGGTATGTCGCCGGGATTTCGCCGCGCTCCATATGCGCCAGCAATTCGAGGATCGCGCCAGCAGGATGCTCGGCCGCGTAGAGAACTGGCCGACCGCGGCTGTGCCAGCGGCCGGCGACCAGCGTGCCGCCGACGCCGGAGAGATCGGCGTAATTCGAGACGCGCCAGAGCCGCACGTCGCGGTCAGCCGAAAATGCCGTGATCGATGCGGATCAGCTCGTCCTCGACCTTTCGCGCGCCGGTTTCGGTCTGCAGGAGTTCGACCGGCGTGCGGCCGTGCAAGGCGGGAACGGGTTTGCGCAGCCAGCGGCCGGCCTTGTCGGAATCGCCGAACACCCGCTCGGCATGGTCGGCGATCCGGGCGAGCCGGACGGCGCGGTCGCTCTCGTCTTCCGTCAGCGCCTCGCCGCGCGCCACGCGCCGCTGCAGCGTACGATGCGGCGCCACGACGCTCTCGATCTCGTTGGCGTCGAAATGCGGCGCAAGCGCAGCCTTGACCCGCGATGGCGCGAGCCGCAGCGCCGACCCGCTCAAAGCCGCCGCCTCGGCCTCGGCCAGAATGCCGGCCCGGCCCCGCAGGTTGTCCGCCGTCTGCTTGCGCGCCAGATTGCTCATGATGATGACAATATGGCGCTAAAAGTCCGCGAAATCAAGCCTCGGCGTCCCCGCTCATATTGCGTTCAGGCCATCAGCCCCATATCTCCCGGCGATGGAGACCGGCCGATGGCCCCGAGGGACAAAGAACGCGTCGACAATATCGAGTACCCGCGCGGCGAGATCGAGATCATCGCGCCGGGGCAGGATACGTTCGACCAGGCGCGCCGCCGCAATCCCTTCGATTTCGAGGGCGCCTCGGCGCAGCGCACCTACACGTTCCAGACCAGGCTGAGCGGCTTTCTCGGGCTCGTCTTCGCCGCCCTGATCGCCAGCGCGCTGTTCGTCTTCGTCGCCGGATTTCTCGCCGTGGTCGTGACGATCGCAGTCGCCGTCGTCGCCGGCTTCGTGCTGCGCAACAAGCTGCGGCGGTGGCTCGGGCGGTAAGCGCGGCGCCTACCGCCCCTCCAGCACCAGCACCGTCTGTTTGCGCGGCAGGCTCGCGCGCGAAACCTCGACGAAACGGGCGCCCTCGAATTTCACCTCGAATTTTTCGCGCGCCAGCGCCAGAAATCGTTCGAGTGTCGTGGGGCCAAAAATGTGCATGGGGATCGTCAGCGGCGCGCGGATCGTCGCCATCGTCTCGATCATGCCGGCTGCGCCCAGCGTATAGGAGCCGTCGACCGGGGCGAGCAGCACGTCGATATGGCGCAATTGCTGCAGATGGTCGGGCGTCAGCCGGTGGTGCAGGTGGCCGAGATGGGCGATGCACAGGCCCGCCGCCTCGAACACGAATATCGAATTCCCATCATATTCCGTGCCGCCCGCCCAGTCGCGAATATTGGTCGGCACGTTGCGCACCCGCAGGTCGCCTTCGGTGATGTCCCAGTTCGCCGCCTTGCCGTCGTCGCCCCAGCCCTTGAGCAGATGCTTGATCTTGGGGTCCGGGTGCACGCTGTTGTGGGTCGAATGCGCCTTGTTCATCGTCGCGACGTCGGGAACGACGGAGGCGTGGACGTAGTCGTTGTAATCGGTGACGGCGGTCACCCCGCCCGGCGTCTCGATAAGGAAAGTCGAATGGCCGACAAAGGTCAGCCGCACCTTGTCTGCGGCCAGCGCCGCCTTCATGAGCGTCGGACCGCCGGCGACCATGTCGGGACATTTCTCGACTTCCGCCGCACGGGCGGGCGCGGTAAGGGCGAGCAGCAGGGCGAGGGCTGACAAGACAGGGCGCATGGCGGCCTCCAGCGATGCAGCAGAGAATAGCGCCGTCTGAGGTGGAGGGAAGTATCGCGGGGAGGGAGGATCGCCGCCGCCCCTTCCCGCCCCGGCCAAACGTGCTATAGCAGCGCCATGACCGAAGCCCTCAAATCCCTGCGAATTATCCGCCCGGGCCGCGCTCGAGCCTGAGCTCGCGCGGCGCCGGGTCCGCTCCGCTTCGTCATCCCTTTCGGCCGCCGGCCCCGGCGCGCCCCAGATTTCGGTTCGACATGAACGACAGCCCCAAGGCCGCGAAGGCCGACAAGTCCGGTCCCGACTATTCCGCAAGCCTCTTTCTGCCGCAGACGGACTTTCCGATGCGCGCCGGCCTGCCCAAGAAGGAGCCGGAAATCCTCGCCCGCTGGAACGAGATCGACCTCTACAAGCGCCTTGCTGCGCGAGGCAGGCAAGGGTCGCAAGAAATTCGTCCTGCGACGGCCCGCCCTACGCCAACGGCGCGATCCACATCGGCCATGCGCTCAACAAGACGCTGAAGGACCTCGTCACGCGCTCGCAGCAGATGCTGAACAAGGATTCCAACTACGTTCCGGGCTGGGACTGCCACGGCCTGCCGATCGAGTGGAAGATCGAGGAAGAGAATTATCGCTCCAAGGGCAAGGCGAAACCGGACCTGCGCGACAGCGCCGCCATGATCGCCTTCCGCCGCGAATGCCGCGCCTACGCGGATCACTGGGTCAATGTGCAGCGTGAGGAATTCAAGCGGCTCGGCGTCGTCGGCGACTGGGACAATCCGTATCTGACCATGACCTATCCGGCCGAAGCCCAGATCGCGCGCGAATTGCTTGAAATTCGCCGAGAACGGGCTGCTCTATCGCGGCTCAAAGCCGGTCATGTGGTCGGTGGTGGAAAAGACCGCGCTCGCCGAGGCCGAGGTCGAATACGAGGACCATACGAGCGATACGGTGTGGGTGGCGTTTCCGATCACGACGCTCGGCGGCTATCTTGGCGAAGCCTCGACGGAAGAGGCGGCGAGCGACGCCTCGGTGGTCATCTGGACGACCACGCCGTGGACGCTGCCCGGCAACCGCGCGATCTGCTTCAGCCCGAAAATCTCCTACGGCCTCTATCGCGTGACCGCCGCGCCCGAAAACAACTGGGCCAAGGTCGGCGCCAAGTACGTTTTGGCCGACAAGCTGGCGGAAGAAGTCTTCAAGGCCGCAAAAGTCGAGGCTTGGGAGCGCCTCTCCAACATCTCCGCCGAGACGATGGCCGGCATGGAATGCGCGCACCCGCTCGCGGGCCTCGGCGGCGGCTACGACTTCCGCGTGCCCCTGCTCTCGGGCGACCACGTCACCGACGACACCGGCACGGGCTTCGTCCATACCGCGCCCGGCCACGGCCGCGAGGACTTCGAGATCTGGATGGCGTCCGGCCGCCTGCTGGCCGAGCGCAAGATCGAGACCCGCATTCCCTACACGGTGGACGAGGACAGCTTCTACACCAAGGAAGCCCCAGGCTTCGACGGCAAGCGCGTCATCACGGAGAAGGGCGACAAGGGCGACGCCAACGACGCCGTCATCAAGGCGCTGGTCGAACGCGGCGCGCTCGTCGCACGAGGCCGACTGAAACATCAATATCCGCATTCCTGGCGTTCCAAGAAGCCGGTCATCTTCCGCAACACGCCGCAATGGTTTGTCGCGATGGACAAACCGTTCACGCCGAATGAAGCCGGTCATCTTCCGCAACACGCCGCAATGGTTTGTCGCGCAGGCCGCCCCAGCAAGGTCCCCGGCTGCCCTCACAGTACCCCCTCTGCAAGCGGGGAGGGCGAATAGCGCTTCGTTGCGCGCCGTCGCGCTCGAGGAAATCACGAAAGTCCGCTGGGAGCCGGCCTCCGGCCAGAACCGCATCACCGGCATGATCGCCGCCAAGCCCGACTGGGTCATGTCCCGCCAGCGCGCCTGGGGCGTGCCGATCGCCGTCTTCGTGAAGAAGGGCGAGCACGCGCCGCTGGTCGATGCGCGCGTCAACAAGCGCATCGCCGACGCCTTCGAGGCCGAGGGCGCCGACGCCTGGTTTGCGGAAGGCGCCAAGGCGCGCTTCCTCGCGCCCGACCACAACCCGGACGATTACGACAAGGTCGACGACGTGCTCGACGTCTGGTTCGATTCGGGCTCCACCCACGCCTTCGTGCTGGAAGACGCAAAGCACTTCCCCGGACTGCAGGGCGTGCATCGCATCCGCGACGGCGGCGCCGACGAGGTCATGTATCTCGAAGGCTCCGACCAGCATCGCGGCTGGTTCCATTCCTCGCTGCTCGAATCCTGCGGCACGCGCGGCCGCGCGCCCTATGATGTCGTGCTCACCCACGGCTTCACGCTCGACGAGCACGGCCGCAAGATGTCGAAGTCGCAGTTCAACGCGCTCGCGCCGGACAAGCTGATCAACGAGATCGGCGCCGACGTTCTGCGCCTGTGGGCGGCGAGCGTCGACTATTCCGACGACCAGCGGCTCGGCCCTGAAATCCTCAAATTCACCACCGACAATTATCGCAAGCTGCGCAACACCATCCGCTGGATGCTGGGCAGCCTCGCGCATTTCTCCGAAGGCGACCGCGTCGACTGGAAGAGCATGCCGGAGCTCGAGCGCCTCATGCTGCATCGCCTCGCCGAGATCGACGCGACCGTGCAGCAGGCCTATGCGGATTTCGACTACAAGAAGGTGGTTGCGACGGTGACGCCCTTCATGACCGGCGACTGCTCGGCCTTCTATTTCGACATCCGCAAGGACGCGCTCTATTGCGAGGCGCCATCGAGCCATCTGCGCAAATCCGCGCTGAGCGTGGTGGACGCAATCTGCGACGCCGTTCTCAAATGGCTCGCTCCGATCCTCGTCTTCACGACCGACGAAGCCTGGGCGATGTTCCGCCCGAACGGCGCGCCCTCGGTCCATGTCGAAATCTTCCCGCAGGGGCTCGGCGCCTGGCGCGACGAGGCGCTCGCCGAGCGCTGGCGGAAAATCCGCCGCGTGCGCGCGGTCGTCGTCACCGGCGCGCTGGAGATTGAGCGCGCCAACAAGACGATCGGCGCCTCGCTGGAGGCGGCGCCCATCGTCCATGTGTCCGACGCCGATCTGCGGGCCGCGCTCGACGGCGTCGATTTCGCGGAAGTCTGCATCACCTCCGGCGTCGACATCCGCGCCGACGAGGGACCGGCCGACGCCTTCCGGCTGCCGGACGTCTCGGGCGTCGCGGTCGCCCCGGTAAAGGCGCAAGGGCGCAAATGCGCGCGCTCCTGGAAGATTTCGCCGCTGGTCGGCGCCGACGCGGAATTTCCGGACGTGACGCCGCGCGACGCCGCAGCGCTGCGCGAACTGAAGGCGCTCGGCCGGTGGCCCTGAAGACGCGCGCGCGCCTGATTGCGGCCGCGGCGGCGGGCATCGCCTTCGCGGCCGATCAGATTTCCAAGTTCTGGATCATCGACATCTTGGGCATCGAGGACCGGCCGCCGATCCGCCTCACGCCCTTCCTCGACATCGTGCTCGCCTGGAACCCGGGCATTTCCTATTCCCTCCTGCGCGCCGAAACGCCGTTGGGGATGCTCGGTCTGCTGGCGCTGGCCGCGCTCGCGGTCGGTGTGCTCGGCGCCTGGCTCTGGACGACGACCGACCGCGCCACCGCGCTGGCCCTCGGCATGATCATGGGCGGGGCGCTCGGCAACGCGCTGGACCGCGCGCGCTATGGCGCAGTGGCCGATTTCCTTCATCTGCACACGACCCTGCCAGTCGGACCGCTCGCCAATTACGTCTTCAACATAGCCGATGCGGCCATCGTTGCCGGCGTGGCGGTCCTCCTGTATGAGTCCGTCCGCCCGAGGCCCGCAAATCCGCCTCCTGACGCGGCGCCCACAATTCGCCGCGAATGGAAGGGATAAGATCGCCGGCCGCCGCTCGACCTCGGGTCGAGCCGAAGATGGGCGGCGTAGGGGGCGTTTTGATGAGGGTTTCGCACGTGACACGCGCAATCGCCGGCAAATTCGCGATGGCAGCGGCCGGAGCGGCCATGGTCTGGGCAGGCGCGCTCGCCGTCTCGACCGCCGCCAGCGCCTTCGATGATCGGCCCTCCAGCTTCGATCCTCTCCTGAACGTATTCGGCCTCGGCAAGGACAGCGAGGACAAGCCCGAAATCGATTTCCGCGAGCGCCCAAAGCTGGTCGTGCCCAAGGGCAGCGAACTGCCGCCGCCGGTCGCCGGCTCGCACAACCGCGCCGCCAACTGGCCGGTCGATCCGGACGTGCGCCGCCGCCGTGAGGCCGCCGCCGCCGCCCGCGCGCCGCGCGACATCAACGCGGAGTTCAAGGCCAATCCCGCCCTGTCCGCAGAAGAGCTGAAGCAGGGCCGCTCCGCCGGTCCGAGCAAGAATCCGGAAGTCTGCCCGCAACGCCGCAACGGCATTCCGGATTGTGGCGTCGAGGAATCGGCCTACAATATCAAGAAGGTCTTTACGCTCGGCTCCAAGGAAGAAGAGCCCAGGCCCGGCGTCGAGCCTTCCCGCGATTATCTGACCGAGCCGCCGACCGGCTATCGCGCGCCCAAGAACGTCGTGAAGGCGACGCAGAGCGGGCCGGTGCGCCGTTACGAGGCGCCGTCGGCCGGCGACTATGCGCGCGGCGTCAATCCCAACAAGAGCAACGACGACTGATTCGGCCTGCGGACTTCGCCCAACGGGCGCGCAATCCGTAGCGCGCGGGCCCGGTTGAGGCCTCGCTCTTATTCCCTATATTGGTCCTGACAGTTTCGCCGCCCGGATTTCCGGGCGGCATTTTGCGCCCGGCGCGCCGCAGCAATCGCAGGACCTCCATGACATTTCGTGACGCCGCCGCATCGCATCAGCCAGCCGCCGCAACCGCGCCAGCCGCAAGTCACGCCGGCCCGCACATCGCCCATTCGCGTCTCGACAATGGCATGGAAGTCGTCGTCATTCCCGATCACCGCGCCCCGGTCGTGACCCACATGGTCTGGTACCGCAACGGCTCGGCCGACGATCCGCCGTTGAAGTCCGGCATCGCCCATTTTCTCGAACATCTGATGTTCAAGGGCACCAAGACCCATCCGCAGGGCGAATTCTCCTCGCTCGTCGCCGATCTCGGCGGCCAGGAGAACGCCTTCACCGGCCACGACTACACCTCCTATTTCCAGCGCGTGCCGCGCGAACACCTCGCGACCATGATGGAATACGAGGCCGATCGCATGACCAATCTCGTCCTGACGGACGAAGTGGTCGCGCCCGAGCGCGATGTCGTGATGGAAGAGCGCCGCATGCGCACCGACAGCGACCCGAGCGCTGAACTCAGCGAGGCCGTGCAGGCCGCGCTGTTCGCCCATCACCCCTACGGCACGCCGATCATCGGCTGGGGCCACGAGATCGAGACGCTCGGCCGTGAGGACGCGCTCGCCTATTACGAGCGCTTCTACACGCCCGAAAACGCCATTCTCGTCGTCGCCGGCGATGTCCAGGCGGCCGAGGTCGAAAGGCTCGCGCGCGACACTTACGGGACGATTCCCGCGCGGGGCGCCCCGCCGGTGCGCCGCCGCCCGCAGGAGCCGCCGGCCCGCGCCCGCCGCCACGTGTCGCTCGCCGACGAAAGGTCGAGCAGCCGACCTACGAGCGCGTCTATGTCGTGCCGTCCACGCGCACCGCGGAAGCCGGCGAGTCCGAGGCGCTGGAAGTGATGACGCATCTGCTCGGCTCCGGTCAGTCGAGCCGGCTCTACAAGCAGCTCGTGATCGAAAAGCCCGTGGCGGTGGCCGCGGGCGCCTACTACATGGGTTCATCGCTCGATGCGACGCGGCTTTGGGTTTACGGCGTGCCGGCGGGCGATGTCTCGCTCGACGATTTCGACGCCGCGATCGATGGCGTGATCGCCGATTTCATCGACAATCCGCCCGGCGACAAGGAGTTCGAACGCGCAAAGACGCGTCTCGTCGCCGACGCCGTCTACGCGCAGGACAGCCAGGTGGCGCTGGCGCGCTGGTATGGCGCGGCGCTCGCCATCGGCGAAACGATCGAGGACGTTTCCGGCTGGTCCGCCCGCATCGAGGCCGTGACGCCGGAAGCGGTCGTCGCCGCCGCCCGCAAATGGCTCGAAAAGCGTCGCGCCGTGACTGGATATCTTCTGCCCGAGGTCGCCGCGTGACTGATCTGTCGCCTATTCCGGAAACCTCGCGCGCTTCCGCCGTTCAGGAAATCGTGACGCCCGGCGGTCTCAAGGGCCTGGCTCGTCGAGGATTACGCGGTGCCGCTTGTAGCGGTGCAATTCGCCTTCCGCGGCGGCGCCTCGCAGGACCCGATCGAAAAGCCCGGTCTCGCCACGCTGCTCGGCGGCCTGCTCGACGAGGGCGCGGGTCCCTACGATTCCGGCGCCTTCCACGAGGCGATGGACGATCTCGCCGTCCACCTGCATTTCTCGGTCGATCGCGATCATCTAGCGGGCCATTTCCAGACGCTGACGCGCAATCTCGATCCGGCCTTCGAGCTGATGCGGTTGGCGATCAACGAGGCGCGGCTCGACCAGGGGCCGATCGACCGCGTGGTCTCGCAACTCGTCGCGAGCCTCAAGCGCGAGTTGAAGGACCCCGACGCCGTCGCTTCTCGCACCTTCCGCGCCGCCGCCTTTCCGGGACATGCCTACGGGCGCGCGGCGCGTGGCGAGATCGAGACGCTGCCGAAGATTGCGCGCGACGATCTCGTCGCCATGCGCGGCGCGATGATGGCGCGCGACAATCTCGTCATCGCCGCCGTCGGCGCGATCGACGCCGCGACGCTCGCCGCAAAGCTCGACGCGACGTTTGGCGCGCTGCCCGAGCGCGCCTCGCTTCTGGCCATTCCGCCCGCGATCATGAGCGGCGTCGGCGAGCGCATCGTCAGCGATATCGACGTGCCGCAGGCGACGATCCGCTTCGGCCGGCCGGGCGTCGAGCGCGACGATCCCGACTTCATGGCGGCTGTCGTCGTCAATCACATCCTCGGCGGCGGCGCCTTCACCGCGCGCCTGTTCCGTGAGGTGCGCGAGAAGCGCGGCCTCGCCTATTCCGTCTATTCGCACCTGCAGAACTACGATCATGCAGCGATGCTCGTCGGCGCGACTTCGACCAAGAACGAACGCGCGGCGGAATCGCTCGCGGTGATAGAGGAGCAGATCGCCGATCTCGCCGCCAACGGTCCGACCGAGGACGAACTCGCCAAGGCGCGCAAATACCTGATCGGCTCTTATGCCTTGCGCTTCGACACCTCGACCAAGATCGCCGGCAATCTCCTGCAATTGCAGCTGGAGGCGCGTCCGACCGCCTATCTCGACCAGCGCAATCGCCTGGTGGCGGCCGTGACGCTCGACGACGCCAGGCGCGCCGCGCGCAAGATGCTTGGCGACGGCAAGCTGCTGGTGGCGCTGGCGGGCCGGCCGACGGGCATGTGAGCCGGGCCTGCCCGTTCAGCCCTTCTTGATCGCGACCAGGAAGAACCGGTCCGTCGGCAGCGCCATGTCGCGCGACAGCGGCGCGAACTCGGTCGTCGCATTGTCGGGCGAGCAGTAGAGGTCGAAGCTCGCGTCGAAGGCCGAAACGACATCGGCGTTGCAGGCGCCGAACTTGCCGAGTTCGGCGTCGCCATGCGTCTCGATGAACCAGGAGGCGCGCGAGCCGAGCGTCTGCGGCGCGCCCTTCAGCGCCTCGAATTCATAGCCCTCGACATCGAGGTAGACGAGAGAGGGAAAGCCGTGCCGGGCCGACAGCGAGTCGATTGACACGCCTTGGACGCTCTTGACGCCGGCGCCGGCGGCGAGAGCCACCGAGCCGTTGCGCTTCTGGCTGAACAGCACGGGACCGTCGATCCGCGCGATCGCGGCATGTGAAATCTCGACATTGGAGATACCGTTCAGGGCGGCGTTGCTGCGCGCGATTTCCGCGTTGCGCTCGGTCGCCTCGATGGCGATCACGCGGCCGGTCGGGCCGACTTCGCCCGCCAGCATCATGGCGACGACGCCCTGATGCGCGCCAATGTCGAACACGAGGCCGCCCGCCTCCAGCCCGCGCCCCGCCAGCAGATCGAAATCGCGCAGGCGCGGGCAATCGACGCCATACCATTCCGCCGCCGTCCGGTCGGCGATGGTCACGTTCAGCGGACGTCCGGCGAAGACATGCGTCTCGACCCGGGTCTGGAACGTCACATCCTCGATCTTGTGTTTGGCGAGCCGCATCGCATCGGCCAGCGCGCCGATGAGAGGGCGGTGGCGCCGGTCGAACGCAAGTGACATGGTCGGGCTCCGAGCGAGAAATCAGGCGCGAACATGCCGCCGGCTCGGCCGTACGCCAACGCCTCGCGCGGGGTTTTGGTTCGAACTTTCCGCGTTTGCCTTAACGGGCGGGCGTTTCATCCGGCCGGTTAAGGCGGGATAAACCATGAGACGCGCGCGCGGGCCCCTGAAGCGCCGCGGCGAACGTGATAGGCTCGATCCATGCATGTCGGCGATTCCATGACGTTGCGGCAATCCGGGAGCGCCGCCTGATGGCGGTGCGCCTGCTCGATCCCGTCACGGTCGACCGCATCGCGGCCGGCGAGGTCGTCGAGCGGCCCGCCTCCGCCGTCAAGGAGCTGGTGGAAAATGCGCTCGACGCCGGCGCGACGCAGATCGACATCGTCATCGAGGACGGCGGCCGCAAGCTGATCCGCGTGATCGACAATGGCGCCGGTATGAGCGCCGACGATCTAGCGCTCGCCGTCGAACGCCACGCGACATCGAAACTGCCGGATGGCGATCTCTCCAACATCGTCACGCTCGGTTTTCGCGGCGAGGCTTTGCCGTCGATCGGCTCGGTCGCGCAACTGGCGATCGATGCGCGCGAAACGGGCGCAGCGATCGGTCATTCCATTCGCGTGGAGGCGGGCGCAAAACGCCCCGTGCAGCCATCGTCGTGGCCGCGCGGCGCGCGCATCGAGGTGCGCGATCTCTTCGCCGCGACGCCGGCGCGTCTCAAGTTCCTGAAGTCTCCACGCGCGGAGGCGCAGGCCGTCGCCGACATCGTGCGGCGCATCGCGCTTGCCCATCACGACGTCTCCTTCACGCTGTCGGGCGATCACCTGACGACGCTCGCGTTTCGCGCGACCAGCGACGACGCCAAGGGTTTTGCAGATCGCGTCGCCCAGGTGCTCGGCCGCGACTTCATCGACAATTCTCTTCTCATCGACGCCGAACGCGAGGACATGCGTCTGAGCGGTTTCGCCGGGCTCCCGACCTGGCATCGCGCGACCGCGGCCATGCAATATGTCTTCGTCAACGGCCGGCCCGTGCGCGACAAGCTGCTCGCCGGCGCCGTGCGCGGCGCCTATATCGATTTCCTGCCGGCCGGGCGCCACGCCGCGCTCGCGCTCTATCTCGAATGCGATCCGCGCGAGGTCGACGTCAACGTTCATCCCGCCAAGGCCGAAGTGCGCTTCCGCGATCCCGGCCTCGTGCGCGGCCTCGTCGTCGGCGGATTGAAAAGCGCGATCACGAACGCCGGCCATCGCGCCGCCGATGCGACGCGCGCCGCGCTCGCCGCCATGCAGGGCAGGGCGGGCGCGTTCCAATCCGCGCCGCGTCCGCCCGCAGACTGGGACTGGCGCTCCTCGCCCGCTGCGCCCTCTGGATTTGGCGAAGCGCGGCAGGCCTCCTTCGATGTCGGCTCTGGCGCGCCTTCGGCTGACACGCGCGCGCACGCGCAAGCGCAGGTTGAAGACATTGCCGCGCCGCTCGGCGCCGCGCGCGCGCAGGTGCACGAGACCTATATCGTCGCGCAGACGCGCGATGGCATGGTGATCGTCGACCAGCACGCCGCGCACGAGCGCCTCGTCTACGAAAGACTGAAGCGCCAGCGCGAGGAGCACGGCATCGCGCGGCAGGGCCTGCTTGCGCCCGAGGTCGTCGGACTCGACGAAGCCTCCGCCGCGCGTGTCGCGGACGCCGCGCCCGAACTCGAAAAGCTCGGCCTGGCCGTCGAAGCCTTCGGGCCGGGCGCAATTCTGGTGCGCGAGACGCCGGCTTTGCTCGGGCGCATCGACGTGCGCCAGTTGATCGCCGATATCGCCGATACGCTCGCCGAGGACGCGGGTCTGCAGGGCGCCGAGCGCCAGCTCGATCATGTTCTGGCGACCCTGGCCTGCCACAATTCCGTGCGCGCCGGACGCCGCCTCACGCCCGAGGAAATGAACGCGCTCCTGCGCGAAATGGAGGCGACTCCGGGCTCCGGGCAGTGCAACCACGGCCGCCCGACCTATGTCGAACTCAAGCTCGCGGATATCGAGAAATTGTTCGGGCGGCGGTGAAGTCGCCGCCCACTCCTGCCCTCACTTCGGTCGCAGCGCCTGCGTCAGATCGCCGATGTGCTTGCGCTCGCCGGGCAGATGTTCGAGCCCGAAGCGCGCGGTGATCAGCTTGGCGATCGAGCCCGTGTCATACGGCGTGTGATCGACATAGCCGCGTCGCGCAAACGGCGAGATGATCAGCGCGGGGATTCGCGAGCCCGGCCCCCAGCGGTCGCTCCAGCCCGCACCGCGCTGGCGCCTGGCGTGGTCCCAGAAACCGCCGTTCTCGTCGTAGGTGACGATGACGACCATGTCCTTCCATTGCGACGACTTCGACAGTTTCTCGACGAGGTCGGCGATATGCGCGTCGCCTTTCATGATGTCGGTATAGGCAGGATGTTCGTTGTAGAGGCCCACGGGCTTGTAGAAGGCGACTTGCGGCAGCGTCCCGCTCTCGATCGCCTTCACGAAACCCGCGCCGTCTTTCAGATGTTCGGCGCGATCCTTCGTGCCGGGCGCAAATCGCGCGTAATAGTTGAACGGCTGGTGATGCGGCTGGAAGTTCAGGGCGCCGTCGTGGCGCGTATAGATCACGGCGCGTTTTTCGGCGCGCGGCCGCATGCCGTCCTTCAGTGCGGCGTCCCAGCCGCCCGCATACCAGGCCCAGCTCACGCCCTTGGCCGACAGCGTGTCGCCGATCGTCTTCATCTTCGAGGCGGGCAACGGCAGCCCGATGCGCTCGCTGCCTTTGGGATCGGCCATGTCCAGGGCGCCGCCGTCCGCCGGCGGCAGGCCGCTCGGCTGATAGGGCGGCTGCGTCGTGTTGACCGAATAGCCGTCCGGCGTCACCTGGCCGCCGAGACCGACGGTGAAGGTCTTTACCGCGCCGTCCTTGGCTGAGGGGGAGTCCGGCTTTTTCTTCAGCTTGCCCTTGTCGTCGAGGATCGCGCGCATGAACTCCGGCGCGTCCTTATGCTCGGGCGCGCACAGGCAGATCAGATATTGATGGTTGAGATAGGAGCCGCCATAGGCGCCCATGAAGAAATTGTCGGCGAGCGTATAGTCTTTCGCCCATTTCCACATCTTCATCTGCGAGCCGTCGAAATAGCCCATCGTGTAGCCGCCGACGGTCGACATGGCGGCGAACATGTCGTTCTTGCCGCCGTTGATCTGCTCGATGTTGTGGTAATAGGCGTGGATCGGGCTCAGCAGCACTTCCGACGCGCTCTTGTTGACCGGCGGCGCGTCGATGCGGAACGGCTTGTTCGGCATCTGCGGATAGTTCGGATCGGGCTCGCCCTTGGCGTTCCACACGCGCAGATAGGGCAGCACGGACCCGTCGTGATCGCGTTGCAGATATTCGCTCGGCTTGGCGTTGGCGATCCCGTTCGCCCCGGGAAAGAGCCCGTAGAGATGATCGAAGCTGCGGTTCTCCGCGTAGATCACGACGATAGTCTTGATCCTGGAGAGACCGGCGGCCTCGGCCGTCGCCAGGCTTCCCGCCGCCGCGCCCGCCATCAGGACGGCGCGCAGAATGCCGCGTCGCCAGCCGTCGTCGATCTTCATGTGTCCCGCCCCTTGGTCGTTGTCGCGGCGCGCACGAGCGCGCTTTCTCTTGGACCGGAAATGTAAAGCTAAGGCGACACAGGTCAACCGAACCGCGTCACTCCTTGTGCGCGTGGCGAATGCGCCAGACGATAAAGGCGACTGCGGCGAGGACGACCGGCACGGATGCGCCCGTCGCGACATTCGGATCGACATGTATGCCGGCGCCATGCGCGCCCTCGAACAGAAGGTGCAGCACGCTCGACACGTAATAGGTGATGGCGGCGATCGACAGGCCCTCGACCGTCTGCTGCAGTCGCAATTGCAGGCGCACGCGCTCGGCCATCTGTCGGATCTGGTCGGCGTTCTGGCTTTCCAGCTCGATGTCGACGCGCGTGCGCAACAATTCCGCGATGCGAGCGATTTTCGACGACAGGCTCGCCTGCCGCTGTTCGATTGTCGCGCAGGTGCGCATGGCAGGCGTCAGGCGCCGCGACAGGAACGAGGCAAAGGTCGAATAGTGCGGCATGCGGCTCTCGCGGATCGAGTCGAGCCGCGCGCGCACCAGTTCGTGATAGGCGCGCGTCGCGCCAAGCCGGAACAGGCTTTCCGACGAGCCGGTCTCGAGTTCGGTGGCGATGGCGGTCAGGCGGTGCAGCAGGGCGCGATCGGCCTCGATCCCGCGCCCCTTCTCGACCGCCAGCAGCAGCTGCGGCAATTCCTCCTCGATCCGCCGGATCGGCTGCGACAGGCGCTGCGCGACCGGAAGGCCGAGCAGCGCGAGCATCCGGTAGGTCTCGATTTCCAGCAGCCGCTGCGTCAGCGCGCCGGCGCTTTCGGGCGACAGCGAATAGTCGATGACGAGAAAGCGCACGAAGCCGAAGGCGTCCGCCGAAAAGTCGCTGGCGATGGTCGCGCGCCCCTCGTCGATCGAGGAGGCGGCGACGGCGGGGCCGGCGAACAGGCCCATGAAATCTTGCGGCGCATCCGCAGCGGCGATGAGATGCAGGTCGGCGGCGACCAGTAGCGGGCCGGGCTGCGGCAGAAGGCGCATCACACTCTGCAATTCGTCCGCCGCGGGACGGAACGGCTCGCCGCCGCCCGGAAAACTCCAGCTGTAGGTGACGAATTCGCCGTGCCGTTCGAACACGAGCCGCGCCGGCGAGAAATCGAGCCGGATCTGCTTGGCGCCCGTGTCGGGCGGCGCGACGCCGCGCGAGCGGGCGAGCTCGACCAGCGCTTCGACCGCGGCCGTGGCGCCGGCGGCGTCCGTGGTGAATGCGAACAGCAGCATGCGGCTCGGCGTTTCCGCGCGTGTGAAGGGCCGCGCATGGATCTCTCCGAGCGCCGCCGCCCGCAATTCATGTGGCTCGAAGCCGTATGCGCCGACCATCGCAACCCCGTCTATCCGCGCCTTCTCGCATGAATTGCGGCGCGGCGCGAGCCTTCTGAGCCTGACGGAAAACTCGAATCTTCATCCTGAGGAGCGCCTGAAAGGCGCGTCTCGAAGGATGGCCGTAACTCGAAATGCTGGAGCATGCTTCGAGACGCGCCGCTTCGCAGCGCTCCTCAGCATGAGGGGAAGTGGGTCGGTAGCAAAATTTCGGCCGGACTCTTCAGACAGGCAGGGTCTCGAACAGGCGCGCCACCAGCCGCGTACGCGGGACCAGGCAGGAGATGAGAAGATGTTCATGGTGCGTATGCGGCCCGTCGCCGAGAACGCCGAGCCCGTCGAGTGTGGGCACGCCGAGCGCGCCGGTGAAATTGCCATCGCTGCCGCCGCCCGCGATCCGCTCGCCGGCGACGGGATAGCCGATCTCCTGCGCGAGCGCGGCCGCATGGTCGTAGAGCTTCTGGATTTCGGGCGTTTTCACGAAAGAGGGGCGGTAGAGGCCGGGCGTGACGTCCAGCTTTACATCCGGGTCGACCGCCTTCAGCGCCATCAGCCGCTCGCGCACCTCGCGCTCGTCCTCGGGCAGCGGCACGAGGCAATAGACGTGCGCCTCCGCGTGCAGCGGCACCATGTTCTCGTGCGTGCCGCCGCGGATCGTGCCGACGTTCAGCGTCACGTTGCGCGCGTAATCCGTCATCGCCTCGATGGCGAGCACCTGTCGCGCCATCTCGCGGATCGCACTGCGGCCTTTTGCGTGATAGGCGCCGGCATGCGCGGGTATGCCGGTCGTCTTGAGGAAATAGCGGGCGATGCCGTGTCGTGCGATGGTCAGCTTGCCGCCTTCGCCGGAGGGCTCGACCACCAGCACGATCGCATGCGCGCGCGCCTCGCGCTCGATATGTTCGCGTGAAAAGGGGCTGCCGACTTCCTCGTCCGGGATCATCATCACGGTGACAGGCAGGCGCGGGCGCTTACCCAACGCGTGCAGATGCGCGAGCGCGGCGAAGGCCATGGCGTTGCCGCCCTTCATGTCGTAGATGCCCGGCCCGTAGGCGCGGTCGCCTTCGATCCGCATCGGCAGAGGGCCGGCCAGCGTGCCGACGGGATGGACCGTGTCGATATGCCCGAGCAGCAGGATGCCGGGGCCTTCCGTCTCGCCCGCGATGCGGCCGATGACGATATCGCCGAGATCGGGCGCGCCGGAAATGCGTTCGACGCGGCCGCCCATGGCGCCGATCAGCCGCGCCGCCAGGGCGCCGACACGATTGACGCCCTCGACGTCCGGCGTCGGGCTTTCGATCGCCACCCATTCGTTGACAACGGAGAGCAGGGCGTCGGTTTCGAGAGTTTTCATCGGCGGTCCGGACCTCGGAGAAATGCCGGCGCACGATAGCAGCATCGCGGGGCGCGCGCTGGCCTGCATCGGAACGGCAGTCTAACCTTTCGAATATGCATACCGGAAACGCTCCAGACGGAAACGCTCTTTGACCGAACCCGTCTTTCGCCGCGCCACGCGCGACGATCTTCCCGCCATCGTCGCGCTGCTCGCCGACGACGATGTCAACGGCTGGCGCGAGGCGCCGGGCGAGCCGCTGGCCGAGGGCTATATTCATGCCTTCGCCGCTATCGACGCCGATCCCAACAACGAACTCGTCGTCTGCGAAATCGATGGCGCGGTCGTCGCCACCGCGCAGATTACTTTCGCGCCCAATCTCACGCAGCAGGGCGCCTGGCGCGCCATCATCGAGGGCGTGCGCGTGTCGTCGAAACGGCGCTCGCAGGGCGTCGGCGAGAAGCTGATCGCGCATATGAACGATCTCGCCCGCGCGCGCGGCTGTCGGTCGACGCAGCTCACGACGTCCAACCCGCGCAAGCGCGCGCACGCCTTCTACGCGCGCATCGGTTTTGCGCAGAGCCATCTCGGCTTCAAGCGCGAGCTGAAATGAGCGACGCCGACACATCGCCTGCCCCTGCGCTGCCCAAGGGCATTCTGCTGCCGCTCGCCTTCGTCAATTTCACGATCGGCGCCGGCGCCTTCCTCGTCATCGCGCTGCTCGCGCCAATGTCGCAGGCGCTGTCGCTCTCCAAGGCGCAGGCGGGTTGGGTGATGGGCGCCTATGCGCTCGCCTACGCGATTTCCTCGCCCGTCTTCATCGCGCTGACCGGCGCGTGGCGACGCCGCGCCGTCATCCTGATGGGCCTCGGCCTGTTCGTGGCGGCCAGCCTCGCCTCGGCGTTTGCGACCAGCGCCGCGACGCTCTACGCCGCCCGCATCGTCGCGGCCGCCGGCGCCGGCATGGTCACGCCGGTTGCGGCGGCGATCGCCGTTGCCATCTCGAGGCCTGAGACGCGCGGCGCCGCGCTCTCCTTCGTCTTCGTCGGCATGACCATGGCGCAGGTGCTCGGCGTGCCTGGCGCCGCCTTCATCGGCTATACATACGGGGTCCCCGCGGCCTTCATTGTCGCCGCCGCGCTCGGCGCTCTGATGATGATCTGGATCGCGCTCGCCGTGCCGGCCGACGTGCAGTTCCAGCCGCAGTCGCTCGCCACGCTCGGCCGAACCTTGCTCTCGCCGCGCCATCTCGTCGCCGTCCTCCTGACGGTCACGATCGCAACGTCAGGCTATCTCGGTATGACCTTCATGGGTCCGCTCGCCGAATATCGCCTCGGGATGGGACGCGACGGCGTCGCGCTCATCCTCGGAGCGGGCGGCCTCGGCGCCGTCGTCGGCAATCTGCTCTCGGGCAGGCTTGTCGACAGGCTTGGGCCGAGCGGCGCGCTCATTCTGTTCTTGACCGGCCAGGCGCTGGTGCTGCCGGCGCTCACTCTCATCCCCTTCAACCTGCCCGTCGGCATGGCGCTCAGCTTCGTCTGGAGCCTCGTCGGATGGGGTTTTACCGTACCGCAGCAGGCGCGCCTGATGGCGATCGATCCCGCGACGCAGGGTGTGATGCTCGCGCTCAACGCCGCTGGAATCTATCTCGGCAGCGGCATCGGCTCGGCGATGGCGGGCGCGGTCTATCAGGGCTGGGGGATCGAGGCGACAGGCGTGGTCGGCGGCGCCATTGCCGCGCTCGGCATCGCACATTTGCTCGCGTCAGATTGGCTGATCCGGAGAAAGGGCTAGGCTACCGCCGCGCCCGAAAAAAATCCCGCAGCATTGCCGCCGCCTCGCTCTCGCGGATGCCGCCGTAGAGCTCTGGCGCGTGATGGCAGGTCGGTTGCGAGAAGAAGCGCGGGCCGTGCTCCACCGCGCCGCCCTTGGGGTCGCCGGCCGCCCAGTAGAGGCGACGGATGCGCGCGAAGGAGATCGCGCCCGCGCACATGGCGCAGGGCTCCAGCGTCACATAGAGGTCGCAGCCGATCAGCCGCTCCGAGCCGATCTCGCGCGCAGCCGCGCGGATAGCGAGAATTTCGGCATGCGCGGTCGGGTCGTGGTCCGTCGCCACCCGGTTGCCGGCCGTCGCGATCACGCGGCCATCGCGCACCAGCGCCGCGCCCACCGGCGTCTCGCCCGCCGCCGCCGCCGCGCGCGCCGCCGCGAAGGCGGCGTCCCAGGGGTCGGGGCTCGCATCGTCCTTTTCAATTACCATCCGCCGTCCAACCTGCTATCAGGCGCCAATGACCGACAAAGACAAACGACAGGGCGGCCGGCCTTTCAAGTCCGGCGGCGGAAAACCGCCGGGCAAAAAGCCGTTCGGCAAGCCGCGCGGCCCCGCAAAAGGCATGCCGGAGCGTGAGGCGCGCCAGCCGAAGGCTTATGAAGGGCGAGCGCATCGCCAAGGCCATGGCCCGCGCCGGCGCCTGCTCGCGCCGCGACGCCGAGGAATGGATCGCCGCCGGCCGGGTCGCGGTCAACGGCCGCACGCTGGAAAGCCCCGCCTTCAACGTCACCTCGGCCGACAAGATCACCATCGACGGCCGCCCGATGGCGGCGCGCGACAAGACCCGGCTCTTCCTGTTCCACAAGCCGCGCGGCTATGTGACGACGGATCACGACCCGGAAGGCCGCGAAACGATTTTCGACTATCTCAGCCAGCGCCATCCCGATCTGCCGCGGCTGATGACGGTCGGGCGGCTCGACATCAATACCGAAGGCCTGCTGCTGCTCACCAACGACGGCGGCCTCGCCCGCACGCTGGAACTGCCGCAGACCGGCTGGCTGCGCCGCTATCGCGTACGCGCCCATGGCGAGACGGATCAGGCCGCGCTCGATACGCTGGCGAAGGGCGTGAGCGTGGACGGCGTCGACTATGCGCCAATCGAGGCCAGGCATGATCGCGTGCAGGGCGCCAACACCTGGCTGACGCTCGGCCTGCGCGAAGGCAAGAATCGCGAGGTGCGCCGCGTGCTGGGCTCCATCGGCCTCGACGTCAACCGGCTTATTCGCGTGTCCTACGGCCCATTCCAGCTCGGCGAACTCGGCGAGGGCGCGGTCGAAGAAGTGAAGACGCGCGTGCTGCGCGATCAACTGGGCCCGAGCCTGATCGCGCAATCGCAGGCCGATTTCGATGCGCCTGCGCGGGAGGACGACGAGCGCAGGCCGCCAACGCGGCAGCGTGAATTTTCAAGCGATCGCGAGGAGCGTGCGCCTCGTGGTCGCCCAGAGCGCGCGTCTCGCGACAGACCCGACCGCGAACGCTCGCCGCGCGCATCGGAAGGTCGCCTCGGTCGTGACAAATTCGAGCGCCGCGACGAGCGCGCCGAGCCGGAGCCCAAGCGCGAGCGCCCCAAGAGCGGGCCGCGCAAGCATGTCTCGACGCTGCGCGTCGAACGCGACAAGCGCATGACCGATGAAGATCGCGTCAAGATCGAGCGCAGCGAAACCGCCGACCGCAAGGGTAGGGCGGTGAAGGTCGAGCGCGTCGTCTCCGTGGCGCCCAAGGCGGGCGAAGACAGCCGCAACGCCCGCCGCTTCAAGGCCGAGCGCGGCGGCGATCGCCCGATGCGACGGGGTCGCGAGGAGCGCGGCGACGGTCGTTCCCAGCACGGGGAGCGCCCACAACGCGGCGACGATCGCCGCGCGCCGCGTGCAGAAGGACGCGCCGAGCGACCCTATTCGCCACGGCCCTCCCGCGACGGCGGCGACCGTCCGCAACGTTTTGCGAGATCGCGTGATGATGCGCGTCCGCAACGCGAAGGCCAGCGCGACGGCGCCAAGCGCTTCTCGCGCGACGAGCGCGGCGGCGATCGGCCGTTCAAACGCACTGACAAGCCGGGCGGCGATCGCAAGGGGCAGCGCCCTGGCGGCGATGAGCGCAGAGGCCCGCGCTCCGGTAGCGGAAGGACCGGCGGCGATCGCCCGCGCGGCGCCGGCCCGCGCAAACCGCCTCGCGGCAAGAAGTAATGCGCATCGTCGGCGGGCGCTTCCGCGGACGCACGCTGAAAGGACCGTCCTCGCAGGCGGTCCGGCCGACCTCGGATCGTCTGCGCGAAACGATCTTCAACATTCTCACGCACGGCCACGAGGACGCCGTCGAGAATGCGCGCGTGATCGACCTCTTCGCCGGCACGGGCGCGCTGGGCCTCGAAGCCGTTTCGCGCGGCGCGCGCTTCGCGCTGTTCGTCGACGAAGGCTCGGAGGCGCGCGCCCTGCTGCGCGAAAATGTGGAGGCGCTCGGCCTCGGCGGCCTCACGCGCATTTTTCGGCGCGACGCGACGAAGCTCGGCGACGCGCCCACGGGTGAAAAGTTTGATCTCGCCTTTCTCGATCCGCCCTATGGCAAGGGCCTCGCGCCGCGCGCCTTGCGCGCCCTGATCGAGGGGCGGTGGCTTACGGACGGCGCGCTGTGCGTGATCGAGGAAGCGGCTGACGAAGAGATCGCGCTGCCCGCCGGCGTTGAGTTGCTAGACCGCCGCACGTATGGCGACACGCAGATCGTAATCGCGCGCGCCTAGGGGCGCGACCGCGCGACGAAGGCGCCGAGCGCCGCGGCGACGACGAGAGCGGCCGCCGCGCTCAGCGAAGGCGCAAAAAAGCTGCCCGACGTCTCGCGCATATGGCCGGCGAGCGCGGGGCCGACGATTTGCCCGAGGCCGAACGCCGACGTCATGATCGCCTGCGCGCGTTGCGGCGCCATCCGCGTCAGCCGCCGCGCGATGCCGAGGCCGATGGCCGTGATGGCCATGAAGGTGCCGCCGAGAAAAATGCCGGAAATGACGATTGTCGTCGGCGTCGGCGAAACGACGCTGAGCGCGACGCCCGTCGCCTCGACGAGGCAGCCCGCGACATAGGCGAAGACATCCGTCGTGCGCCGCGCGACCCACGACCAGAAGGGGATGGACAGCGCGCCGGCCAGCCCGACGATCGCCCAGGCATAGGGCTCGAGCGTCGCGAGCGAGGCCGTCTCGCGTACGATGGCGACCAGGAAGGTCGCGGTGATGACATAGCCGAAGCCGAACAGGCCATAGGACAGGACGAGCGCCGCGAGCGCTGGCGAGATTCTCGCGCGCCCGGCGCCAGCGGCCGGCGCCGACCGATGTACGGGCGGCGGCGCAGGCAGGAGAAAAAACAGCACGAGCGCGAGCCCGGTCGCGACCAAACCATTGGCGATCCACATCGTCTTCCAGCCGACGCCCGCGGCAGCGAGCGCCGATACGAGCACGGACGAAAAGGCGATGCCCAGACCGACGCCTGCGAAGGGCGCAGCCGACAGGCCAATCCGGCCCGCACGCACCAGCGGCTCCAGCGCCATGCTGGACAGGCAGACGATGACGAACGCGCTGCCGAAGCCGCCGACGAAACGCATGGCCGAAAAGACCGGAATGGACGGCGGACCGGCCATACCCGCGAGCGACAGGCCGCCGGCGAGCAGCCCGCTGAGAAAGAACAGGCGCGGATGGCGCTGCGTCGCGGCGCTGGCGCCGGCGAGCGCGCCGAGGAGATAGCCCAGGAAATTGGCCGCCGCGACGACGCCCGCGCTCGCCGGCGTCAGCGCGCCGTCGGCGATCATGACCGGCAGGATCGGCGTGTAGACGAAGCGCCCGATGCCGAAGGCCGACGCCATGGCCAGCACGCCGCCGACCGCGAGGCGGGCGGGCGAGGGAGCCTGCGCTATCGCCATGCGCGCCTTGGCCATGCGCGCACGGTCTGGCGCTTCACTGTCAACAACATGCCTCCCTCGCAACGCGGTGGATTAGACATTATCCTCAGGCCGAAACCAATGGCGCACGACACATACGAGCCCGGATGAACACGCAATCCGCAAGTCTGCCGCTTCTCGACCTGATCGGCGAGGGCGCGCCGGACGACATTCTCTTCCGCTTCGATGAGGTCGCCGTCTCGCGCGAAGATTTCGCCCGCAAGATCGAGCAGACGGCGGGCTGGCTGTCGCGGAACGGCATTGGCGAGGGCGATGTGATCGCCGTCTGGCTGGTCAATCGCGTCGAATGGCTCGCGCTGCTGTTTGCCGCCGCGCGCCTCGGCGCTGTCGTCGCGGCGGTGAACACCCGGTATCGCGCAGCCGATGTCGCGCATGTCGTCAGTCTCTCCGGCGCGAGGATGCTCGTGCTCGAGCCGGGTTTCCGCTCCGTCGATTTTCCCGCGATCCTGCGCGACCTTGAGCCGGCCGCCGTGCCCGCGCTCGAGAAGATCGCGATCGTTGGGGTGGGCGAGGTCAACGCGCCCTGGCCGCGCGTCGCCTTCGACGCCTTCAACGAGGATGCGCCGGCCCATAGGCTGCGCGGGAACGCCGATGCGCCGCTTCTCCTGTTCACGACGTCGGGCACGACCAAGGGGCCGAAACTCGTCGCGCATTCACAGACCACGCTCGCCACGCATGCGCGCTCCATCGCCGCGGCCCTGAAGGTTTCACGCGAGGCGTCGCTGCTCGCCATGCTGCCCTTCTGCGGCACGTTCGGCATGGCGAGCGTCCTCGGCTTTCTCGCCGGCGGCGCACGCATTCATGCGATGGACGCCTTCGACGCGCCGCCGGCCTTACGCATCTTGCAGGATGAGAAGATCACGCACGCCTTTGGCTCGGACGAAATGTTCCGCCGCATCCTTGCATTGACCAAAGAGCCGAAGCCTTTCCCAAATGCGAAAATCTTCGGCTTTGCCGCCTTCCAGCCGGGCTGGCGCGATTTCGCGGCCGAGGCCGAAGCGCGTGGCCTGCCGCTGCATGGCCTCTACGGCTCCAGCGAAGTGCAGGCCCTGTTCTCGATCGGCCGCGACGATGCGCCCTTCGCAGATCGCATCGAATGCGGGGGATGGCCGATGTCGCCGCAGGCGCGTGTGCGCGTGCGCGACGCCGAGAGTGGCGAGATCGCCGGCGCCGGCGTCAGCGGCGAGATCGAGATCGACGCGCCCTCGCGTTTTCTCGGCTATTTCAACAATCCGCAGGCGACGGCCGAGGCGACGACGGCGGACGGCTTTTTCCGCACCGGCGACATCGGCCGCTTGCGCGAGGACGGCTCCTTCATCTACGAAACGCGCGCCGGCGACGCCATGCGTCTCGGCGGCTTTCTGGTCGGGCCCGGCGAGATCGAGGATGAACTCAAGGCCTGCGAGGGCGTCGCCGATGCACAGGTCGTCGCGGTCGAGATCGGCACGCAGGCGCGATGCGCGGCCTTCGTGATCGTAAAGCCAGGCTCAACGCCGCTGGAAAATGATTTGATCGCGCATGTCCGCGCGCGGCTCGCCGGCTACAAGGTCCCTGCGCGAATCTTCTTCATAGACGCCTTTCCCGTGACCGACAGCGCCAATGGCGTAAAAATCCAGCGCGCGAAATTGCGCGCCATGGCGATGGAACGCATCGCGGGCGTGTAGGACTTCAGGAAACGACCGAGACATGAGCGAACCGAAAGACTGCTTCTACACGTCGCACGGCCTGCGCCTGCACTATGCCGACTGGCGCAACGACAGCGCGCCGCCGTTGCTGCTGATCCACGGCGGCGGCGACCATTGCCGCAGCTGGGATCGCCTCGCGCGCGAATTGCGGCCGCATTTCCACGTCGTCGCGCCCGACCTGCGTGGCCACGGCGATTCCGACTGGACGAAAGGCGGCTCCTACGCGCTGTCCGAATATGTCTACGACATCGTGCGTCTCTACGAGACGCTCGGCATCGAAGCGCGCCAGCATCCGTCCAGCCTTCCATGGGCGGCATGGTCTCATGATCTTCTCTGGGAACTGTATCCGGAAGGTCAGGGAAATCGTCGTGCTCGACAGCGTCACTATCCTGCCGGACGCGTCCCGCGCGCCGACGCATGAGCGGATGTTGAGATATGTTGCGCTGCTCAAGGAGCGCGAAGGCAAGACGCCGCGCGGCTATGCGACGATCGAGGAGGCCGCCGGGCGCATGAAGAAGCGCAACACGCGGCTGACGGACGAACTGGCGCTGCACCTGGCGAAACACGCGCTGAGGCGCGACGAAACTGGCGCCTGGGTCTGGAAGTTCGACAAGCACCAACGTGTGGCGGCGCCGCATCGGCTGTGGCCGGAAGACCATGTCGCGCTGTGGTCGCGCATCACATGCCCGACGCTTCTGCTGTTCGCCGACCGGAGTTTTCTGGACAACGAGAAGCGGCACGGCCTCGTACAGCATTTTCCGAACGCGCGCGCGAAGACGATTTCCGATTCCGGCCATTGGGTGCAGCACGACCAGCCGGAGGAAGTTCTGGCGGAGATCAGCGGCTTGCTTGGGGTGAAGGAGTAGCCTGGCCGGACCCGCCATTGCGAGGAGCGCAGCGACGATGCAATCCAGAGTGACGCCCCGGCTCTGGATTGCTTCGCTGCGCTCGCATCGACTCGTTTGATGCTGCGCCTACTTCTTCGGCGCAATATCCACGCCGTTCATCACGCCGACCGCCGTCGCCAGCATCGGCACGTAATCTTCCGCGCCGCCGCGCGCGACCGCGAGCGCGTATGAATTCTTGACCGCATTGCCGAGCGGGTTCGACATGCCGACGGCGTCCGCCATGGATTCGAGGTAGCGCATGTCCTTGAAGGCGTTGGCGAGCGTGAACTTGTGCGCGTCGCGGTCGCCTTCCAGCATCAGCACGCCAGAAGGTCTGATAGAAGCCGCAATCCATGCGGCCGCCGCCAGATGACGCTGTCAAGAAGCATGGGCGTTATGCCGACTTTCTGCAGCGTCACGGCACCGAATACAGCGCCACGCCCATCGCGAGAAAATTGTTGAGGAGTTTGTGCGATGTCCGTCGCCCGTGCCGCCGATATGCACACGACGCGGCCGGCCCACGTGTCGAGCACAGGCTGATGCGCGCGAAATGTCGTCGCCGGTAGCCGACCGTCATATCAGAGCGTGCCCTCAGGCTTCCTTGGGCGTGCGCGACAGCGGCGCGTCGACCAGCGTGACGCTGGCGAGCTCCCCGGCAAGCGCCATGGTCGAGACCGGATCGGCGGTCGAGCAATCGACGACGATCGAACCCTTCTTCAATCCGTCCTTCAGCCCGCCGCGCACGATCGCCTCGACCTGCGGCGAACCGGTGACGCAGATGAAGACGATGTCGCTGGCCTCGGCCAGTTCGCGCGCGCTCTTCGCCTCCTTCGCGCCGCGCTTGACGAGGTCCTCGACCGGCGCGCGGTTGCGATGGCCGAGCACTGTCAGGCCATACCCCTTCTCGACGATATTTTTCGCCATGCCGTGCCCCATCAGGCCGACGCCGACGAAGCCGATGCGTTCCTTGCTCATGAATGACTCCTCAAGCCGCTTCCACCACATGGCGCGGCCGCCAGATCGCAGTATGCGTGATCGACGCGACGACCTGATTGCCATCCGCGATGGCCAGCGCATCGAATTCCACGATCGCATGCCCCTTCGACACGCCGTTCGACGTGATGCGATTGCGCAGCGTGAGTTCTTGGCCCAAACGCGCCGCGCTGAAGTTGCGCAGCCGGCTGCCGACGTGAATCCACGGGCCGAGTATGACGCTCTGCACCAGCGCCGCATTGCAGAGCCGCAAAATCTGGCCGGGATGCACGAGGCCCTCGCGCAGATAGATTGCGTCCCGCTCCCTGATGTCGGCGAGATATTGCGCGAGCGCGGCGCGGTCGATCGTTATGGGAGCGAGCCCGAGCGAAACGCCGGGAGCGAGATTGCGCTCGCTCGCCTTCGGCCGCTCCTTCGGCAGTGTGCCGAGCGGCAGCGTGTCGACCGCAGGCGGCGCGGCGGCGTCAGCCAAGACCGCGTGACCGGTTGCGCACAACGCGCCGCCACTGTCCACGCGCAGATCGAGAACGCCCTTGTCCTCGGACGCCGTCACCCGCGCGATATTGCCGTCATAGACCGGCTTGATAAAGCGGCATTCCGCGCCGCCCCTTTCGAGCCAGTCGCGGCCCCAGCGCGCGACCGGCATATGCGCCATATAGGCGTAGACTTCCACGCCCGGCACCAGCGCGCCTGTGAAGCCGAAGCGCCGCGCGACATCGTCGTCGTGGATCTTGTTCTCTGATGTCACGGCCGTATTGAAGGCGGTGACCTCGTAGGGCGCGATGGCGCTCATGCATTCCTCCCTGATCCGCCTTGCGCTTTGCGCGCATTGACTTGCCGGACCGAGCCTCCGCATCATGGCTCATATAAGATTGTAGAACAATCGGAGGAAACAATGAGGCGTTTTTCGCGCGGCGCGCTCGCGTCGCTGTTTGCGCTTTCTCTCGCAACGTCTGCGCTCGCCGAGGACAAGCCGCCGCTCAAACTCGGTCTCATTCTCGATATGTCCGGGCCTTATGCGGACATTACCGGTCCGGGCTCGGTCGTCGCCGGCAAGATGGCGGCGGAGGATTTCGGCGGCGAGGTCCTGGGCCGCAAGATCGAGGTTCTGTCGGCTGACCATTTCAACAAGGCCGACGTCGCCGGCACGACCGCGCGCGAATGGTTCGACAATCAGGGCGTCGAGGCGATCATGGATGTCGCGGCCTCGGCCACCGCGCTCGCCGCCAACGAGATCGCCAAGGCGCGCAACAAGATCCTGTTGCTATCCGGCCCCGCCGCATTGCGGATCACGAATGAAGCGTGCGGGCCCTACACGGCGCACTGGTCCTACGACACCTACGCTTTGTCGAAAGGTACGGCGGTCGCCGCGGTGCGTTCGGGCGGCGACAGCTGGTTCTTCATCACCGCCGACTATGCCTTCGGCCACGACCTCGAGAAGGACGCGACGCAATTCATACAAGCCAACGGCGGCAAGGTGCTGGGCCACGCCCGACATCCGCTCAACGCGCCCGACTTCTCGTCCTTCCTGCTGCAGGCCCAGACCTCGGGCGCCAAGGTCGTCGGCCTCGCCAACGCCGGCGCCGACATGATCACATCGGTCAAGCAGGCCTCCGAATTCGGCCTGGCCAAATCGGGCCAGAAGCTTGCCGTTCTGCTCGGCTTCATTTCGGACGTCGAAAGTCTTGGCCTGCCCGCGGCGAAGGGCCTGCTGCTGACCGAACCCTTCTACTGGGACCGCACGCCGGAATCGCGCGCCTGGTCGCAGCGGTTCTTCGAGAAATTCAAGCGTATGCCGACCGCCGCGCAGGCGAGCGTCTACTCCTCGATGACGCATTACCTGAAAGCCGTGAAGCAGGCGGGAACGACGGAATCGGCCGCTGTCATGAAGATCATGAAGGCGACGCCGATAAGGGATTTCTTTGCCGACAACGGCGTGATCCGCGAAGACGGCCGCATGGTCCACGACATGTATCTGTTCCAGGTGAAAGCGCCCGAGGAATCCAAGGGCAAGTGGGACGATTACAAGCTGATCGCCACCATCCCCGGCGCGGACGCCTTTCTGCCGCTGTCGGAGTCGAAGTGCCCACTGGTGAAGAAGTAGGGGGACGATCGGCCCCTCCCTTTCCCTCTCCCGCGAGGCGGGGGAGGGGCCAGGCCGCTAGTCCGGCCAGAACCAGCGCGGCGCCATCAGGATCGGCCGGTTCTGCATCTGCATCGCCAGCGCCATGCACTTGCCGTAGCGGCGATTGACCCGATCGGCGAAGATGGCGGTGGTCATCTTCGACTTGATCTTCACGCTCTTGAGCTGAATGCCCGGAACCTGCGCAAAGCCGGGGTCCTTGCCAGTCACGCGCTTGTAGAGCGCGCGCACCGCGCTCCACGTGCGCGTATTCGTGAAATCCTTGCTCTTCTCGCTGACGAGATCGCGCCGCAGGGCGACATTGTCGATGCCGAGCGCATGGCGCTCGATCAGCGCGCGCAGCGCCGTCTCGCTGTTCGTCACGTCTGCCCTGGCGCGGCCGACTTTGTCGTAGGAGAGAAGATCGCCGTCGGTCGCGACCTTATGGCCCGAGAGCTTCGCGACGATCGCCTGGAAGGCGGCGTTGCGTGAGGAATAGCGGCCGGCATTGTAGTCGGCGAAGCGGAAGATCTTCTGGTCGTAGCCGGTCTCGTAGCCGAGCAATTGCCTGGCCCCGTAATAGAGGCCGCCGGCGCGCGTATAGAGCCGGTCGCGCACCGCGTTGCTCTCGGCATGCGTGATCGGGCGCCAGTGCTCGCCGCGAGCATTGTTGAGCGCGAAGGCGACGGAGACCTGCATCGAGCCGACGGTCGAAATCTGATTGTATTCCTCGATCCACTTGTCGAGCAGGCCCCATTGCAGGAGGCCGTCGAGCGAAGACTTGCCCGCGCCATATTCGACCAGCGCGCGATAGGCGAGATCGAGATCGCGCTCGGTGCGCGCGGCGCGGACGCGCTTGATGAAGGAATGGCGCGCATCCGGCATGCCGTCCAGCATGTCGTAGGCCTTGGCGCCGAAGATCGGAATCTTCCCGAGTTTTTCACGTACGGCCTTGTCGGCGATCTTGCCGAGGCCCGGCACGGCGGGATTGGCGTTGAAGCCCGATTCCTGCGAGGCGATCGCGATCACCGAACAGATGTTTTCGCGCGACGGTTGAAACTTGTTGTCGGCGAGCGCGGCCAGAATGTCGTCGCCCCAGCCGGTCGCGTCGCGCACGCCGCCGCGCTCGTTGAGGATGAGGCGGGCCACGTCCGGCGGCGAGAAATTCTGCGCGGCGGCGGGCGTGGCGGAGGCGACCAAGACGAAAGC
>JACKJE010000024.1 GCA_020638135.1 Methylobacteriaceae bacterium
GTCGATCCGGAGGGTCGCGTGCAGTTGAGCGAACAGTGCAAGGCGCAGGCCTTCATTACCGGGGAAGTCAGCTTCGTCGGCATGGGGCACAAGTTTCAGATCTGGGAGCCGGGACGTTTTCGCGCGCAGCAGGAAGAGGCCAGAAACCGGGCGCGCGACTTACGGAAACTGACCGGAGCCAGAGGGGCGGCGGGCCACACGCCGCCCGGGCCTGGAGCACGGGAATGATGACGGGCCGCGGGGAGGCCATGCCCCCCGCAGGCGGACCGGCCCGCCACGTTCCCGTGCTTCTCCAGGACGTTCTCGAAGGTCTTCGCCCGCGCGACGGCGGGCTCTATGTCGACGGCACATTCGGCGCCGGCGGTTATTCGCGCGCCATTCTGGCCACGCCGGGAACGCGTGTGGTGGCCTTCGACCGCGATCCCCACGCGATCCGCGACGGCGGCGAACTGGTCGCGGCCTCCGGCGGCAGGCTGACGCTGGTGCAGGCGCGCTTCGGCGATCTCGCCGCGGAGCTGCGCGCGCTCGGCATTCAGAAAGTCGACGGCGTCGCGCTCGACATCGGCGTGTCGTCGATGCAGTTCGACCAGGCCGCGCGCGGCTTTTCCTTCCGCTTCGACGGGCCGCTCGACATGCGCATGGAAAGCGCCGGCCGCAGCGCCGCCGACATCGTGAACGAAGAGTCGGAAGAGGCGCTCGCCGACATCATCTATCATTACGGCGAGGATCGCGCCTCGCGGCGCATCGCGCGCTTCATCGTCAATGCGCGCAAGGCCCAGCCGATCACGACGACGGCTGCGCTCGCCGACATCGTGCAGCGCGCCATTCCCGGCAAGCCCGGCGACATTCATCCGGCGACGCGCACGTTCCAGGCGCTGCGCATCGCGGTGAACGACGAGCTCGGCGAACTCGTGCGCGCGCTCGCGGGCGCGGAAGAGATTTTGATCGAAGGCGGCGCGCTCGCCGTCGTCACCTTTCATTCGCTGGAAGACCGCATCGTGAAGCAATTTTTCGCGCAACGTTCGGGACGCGGCGAGGCGCGCTCGCGCCTGCTGCCGGGCGAGCCGGCGCCGCCGGCCTCGACCTTCACACTGCAGACGCGCCATGCGATCGCGCCCTCGGCTCAGGAAACCGCGGCCAATCCGCGCGCGCGTTCGGCCAAGCTGCGCATCGCCCTGCGCACGAACGCCGCCCCGCTCGGGCTCGATGCGCGGCTCGCGGCGCTCGCGGCCCTGCCGGACCGCGATGCGGGCAAACGGGAAAAGGGGAGACGCAAGTGATCCGCTTTCTCAACATCGTCGCGGCCGCCGCGCTGGTCGGCTCGGCGGTCTACGCCTATTCGATCAAATATCAGACGATCTATCGCACCGATCAGATCGCCAAGCTGACGCGCCAGATCCAGCAGGAGCGCGACGGCCTCAACGTGCAGCGCGCGGAATGGGCGCATCTGACGCGGCCCGACCGGATCGCGCCGCTCGCCGACAAATATCTGACCGATCTCGAGATGACGCGGCCCAACCAGATGGCGACGTTCGCGCAATTGCCGGAGCGCTCCATGCGCGGCGACGAGATCGGCAAGAAGCTCGAGGCGCTTGGCCTCGCGGAGCCCACCAATACGCCGAGCGCGCGCCGTCCGCCCGCGCCAGCGACGCCTGCGGGCGCGGCAAGGAAGCGTTGAGATGAGCGAGCAGCAGATCCCTCCCGTCGATCCGGCGCCCGAGGTTTTCGTCGATGTCGCGACGGAGCCGGTCCTTTCGCGCGGCGAGCGCCTGCGCGTTTGGGCGAGAAGCCTGCTGTCAACGAAACTCGAGAAGAGCGACCGGCGCATTCGCCTCGTCGCGATCGGCTTCGGCCTGGTCTATTGCGTGATCGCCGGCAAGCTGATCTGGCTCGGTTTCAAGCCGAATTCGCCGAGCATGCGCGCCACCGCCGCCGCCGCCAGCGCCGCCGCGCGCCCCGATCTGCTCGACCGCAATGGCGAGGTTCTGGCGACCGACGTGCGCGTCATGTCCGTCTTCGCCGAGCCACGCCGGATCATCGACAAGGACGAGGCGACGGAATTGCTGACCGCCGTCCTGCCCGATCTCGACGCGCGCGAACTGCGCGAAAAGCTCGGCTCGCGCAAGGGCTTCGTGTGGGTGAAGCGCGAGGTGAGCCCGAAACAGCAGCAGGAGGTCTATCGCCTCGGCCTGCCAGGCGTCGGCTTCTGGCCGGAAAACAAGCGCGTCTATCCCAACGGTCCGCTCGCCGCCCATGTGCTCGGCTTCACCAATGTCGACAATCAGGGCATCGCCGGCATCGAGAAATATATCGACGGGCAGGGGCTCGCCGACCTGCACGGCGCCGGCTTCGACCTCAGCGCGGAGAACCTGAAGCCGATCAAACTGTCGCTCGACGTCAAGGCGACATTTGCGCTGAGGGATGAACTCGCCAAGGGCATGGAGCATTTCCGCGCCAAGGCGGCGGCCGCCGCCATTCTCGACGTCAACACGGGCGAGGTGGTCGCGCTCGCCTCGCTGCCCGACTACGATCCCAACAATCCCGCCGACGCGCTGAAGCCCGACCACATCAACCGCATGAATGTCGGCGTGTTCGAGATGGGCTCGACCTTCAAGGCGCTGACGATCGCCATGGCGCTCGACGCCAACAAGGTCAATCTCAATTCGCAGATCGACGCGCGCAACGCCCTGCGGTCCGGGCGCTTCCGCATCCATGATTATCACGCCAGGAACCGTGCGCTGACGGTGCCGGAAGTCTTCACCTATTCCTCCAATATCGGCACGGCGCGCATGGCGCTGATGGTGGGCGTGGAAGGCCACAAGGCCTTCCTGCGCAAGATGGGCCAGCTCGATCGCATGCGCACGGAACTGCCGGAATCGGCCGAACCGATCGTGCCGAAGAACTGGGGCGAACTGAACACGATGACCATCGCCTTCGGCCACGGCCTCGCGGTCGCGCCGCTGCAGGCGATGATGGCGGTCGGCGCGCTGTCGAACGGCGGCTATCTGATCAAGCCGACCTTCCTCAAACGCAGCGAGGAAGACGCCAAGCGCAATGCGCCGCATGTCGTGCGCCCGGAGACGAGCGAGGAACTGCGCTACATCATGCGTCTCAACGCCGAGGTCGGCAGCGCGCGCAAGGTCGACATTCCCGGCTATTTCGTCGGCGGCAAGACAGGCACGGCGGAAAAGGTGATCAACGGCCGCTATTCGAAGAACAAGCTGTTCACGACCTTCATGGCGCTCGTGCCGGCGGACAAGCCGCGCTACCTGTTCGCCACCGTGATGGACGAGCCGCAGGCGGCGCCCGAGACGCATGGCTATGCGACGGCGGCGTATAACGCCGGCGTCGTCACCGGCAAGATCATCGAGCGCGCCGGACCGATCCTCGGCCTCGAGCCGCGTTTCAAGACGCCGGAACTGCCGTTTCCGCTGCTCGCGCGCATGGGCTACAGCAGGGCCAACCAGCCGGCGACCAAGACCGCGGACAATCATTGATGCGGCTCGATGCGCTCATAGCGGAAGCGGCCGACAGCCCGCATGCGGCGCTCGATATTTCGGGCCTCGCCGCCGACAGCCGCAAGGCCGCGCGCGGCAGCCTTTTCTTCGCCGTGCCGGGCACGCAGGCCGACGGGCTCGATTTCGCGCCCGACGCCGTTTCACGCGGCGCAGTCGCGGTCGTCGCGGCGCGCGCGTCGGAGAATCCGCTCGGCGCGCCGGTGATCGTCGTGAGCGATGTGCGGCTCGCGCTGTCGCGCGCGGCGGCGCGGTTCCATCCGTTGCAGCCCGCGACCATCGCGGCTGTGACGGGCACGAGCGGCAAGACGTCGATCGCCGCCTTCCTGCGCCAGATCTGGCTCTATTGCGGCCGCCAGGCCGCCTCGATGGGCACGATCGGCATTGTCGCGCCCTCGGGCGCCGTCTACGGCTCGCTGACGACGCCGGATTCCATCACGCTGCACGAGACGCTGGAGAAGCTTGCGCAGGACGGCGTGACGCATCTGGCGATGGAGGCGTCCTCGCATGGGCTCGATCAGCGCCGGCTCGACGGCGTGCGCCTGTCGGCGGGCGCCTTCACCAATCTGTCGCGCGACCATCTCGACTATCACGCCACGCTCGACGAATACCTCGCCGCGAAACTACGTCTGTTCGAGGCGCTGCTGCAGCCGGGCCAGCCCGCCGTGATCGACGCCGACACCGATGTCGCGGGCAAGGTGATCGCGACCTGCGCCGCGCGCGGTCTCGACGTGCGCACGATCGGCCGCAAGGGCGAGGCGATCCGCCTGCTCGAGCGCGCTCCGGAAGGTTTTGCGACGCAGCTGACGCTGGAATGCGAGGGCAAGGCCTTTCGCGCGCTGCTGCCGCTTGCCGGCGAATTCCAGACGTCCAACGCGCTGGTCGCGGCAGGTCTTGCGATCGCGACCGGCGAGACGCCGCAAAACGTTTTCGCCGCGCTCGAAAAGCTCGTCGGCGCGCCCGGACGCATCGAAAAGATCGGCGACCGCAACGGCGGCGCGGCCTTCGTCGATTATGCGCACAAGCCCGGCGCGCTGGAGACCGCAATCGCGGCGTTGCGCCCGTTCGCGCGCGGCAGGATGATCGTCGTGTTCGGCTGCGGCGGCGACCGCGACCGGGGCAAACGGCCGATCATGGGCGAGATTGCGGCGCGGCTCGCCGACATCACAATCGTGACCGACGACAATCCGCGCAGCGAGCAGCCCGCGGCCATTCGCGCCGCCATTCTTGAGGGCGCGAGCGCGCACAAGGGCGCGGACGTGCGCGAAATCGGCGACCGCGCGGCGGCGATTGCGGCGGGCGTCGCGCTGCTCGGGCCGGGCGACGTGCTGCTGGTGGCCGGCAAAGGCCATGAAACCGGCCAGATCATCGGCTCGAAGACGATTCCATTCTCCGATCACGAGGCCGTCCGCGCGGCGCTCGAAGGGCAGGCACGATGACCGACGAGGCACTCTGGACACCGCTCGCGCTCGTCGCGCCGCTCGGCGCACGGGTGAGCGGCGCCTTGCCGGCGCGGGGCGTCACGGGCGTTTCGATCGACACGCGCACGCTTGCCGAAGGCGATCTCTTCGTCGCGCTGAAGGGCGACAACAGCGATGGCCACGACCATGTGCCCAAGGCGTTCGAGGCTGGCGCCGCCGCGGCCGTGATCGACGAGGCGCATGCGCAAGCGGTGGCCGGCGCCGGACCGCTCTACGTCGTCAAGGATACGCTCGTCGCGCTCGAAGGCCTCGGCCGCGCGGCGCGCGCGCGCTCGAAAGCGCGCATCGTCGCCGTCACGGGATCGGTCGGCAAGACGACGACCAAGGAACTGCTGCGTGTCGCGCTCGCGAGTGCGGGCGAGACGCATGCCTCGGCTGCCTCCTACAACAATCACTGGGGCGTGCCGCTGACGCTGGCGCGCATGCCGGAGAGCGCCCGCTACGGCGTGTTCGAGATCGGCATGAATCATGCCGGCGAGATCACGCCGCTGGTCGCGATGGCGCAGCCGCATATTGCGATCATCACGCGCATCGCGCCGGTGCATCTCGAACATTTCGCTTCGGTCGAGGCGATCGCCGACGCCAAGGCGGAAATCTTTACCGGCCTGCAGCGCGGCGGCGTCGCCATTCTCAATCGCGACGATGCGCAATTCGAGCGGCTGCGCGAAGCCGCAGGCGAAGCGGGCGTGCGGTTTGTCCTGTCCTTCGGCGAGAGCGCCGAGGCCGATGCGAGCCTCGTCTCATGCGAGATCGAGGGGCAGATCACACGCGTGACGGCGCGGGTGCTCGGGCAGGAGCTTGCCTATACGATCGGCGCGCCGGGCCGACACATCGCCATGAATTCCCTCGCCGTGCTGATGGCGGCGCGCGCCGCCGGCCTCGACCTCGCGGCGGCGGCGAAAGCGCTCGCGGCCTTCGAGCCGCCGGCCGGCCGCGGCCAGCGCGAGACGCTGCAGGCGGCCGACGGGCCCTTCACCATTATCGACGAGAGCTACAACGCCAATCCCGCCTCGATGCGCGCGGCGCTCGATCTCCTGGGCGCGGCCGAAGGCAAGAGGCGAATCGCCGTGCTCGGCGACATGCTCGAACTCGGGCCGCAGGCGCGGGCGCTGCATGCTGACCTCGCCGGGGACATCGAGCGAAATCATGTCGATCTGGTGTATACGGCGGGCCCATTGATGCAGGCGCTGTCCGAGGCTATTGCGGCCGAACGGCGCGGCGCGCATGCGGCGAACGCCGCCGCTCTCGAACCCGTCGTGCTGGGCGCGCTCGGCGCCGGCGACGTCGTCATGATCAAGGGCTCCAACGGGAGCCGCATGGGGCCGCTCGTGGCGGCGATGCGAAAGGCCTTCGCCTCGCCGCAGGACGTGACCGCCTGAGGACAATGCAATGCTGACCTGGCTCGCGGATTTCGCCCATATCTGGACGCCGCTGAATCTATTCAAATACATCACGTTCCGCGCGGGCGGCGCGGCGGCGACGGCGCTGTTCTTCGTGTTCTTCTTCGGCCCCGCGATCATCGCGGCGCTGCGCATCAAGCAGGGCAAGGGGCAACCGATCCGCGAGCACGGGGCGGCCTCGCACGTTCTGACCAAGAAGGGCACGCCGACGATGGGCGGGCTGATGATCCTGTCCGGGCTGATCGTCGCCACGCTCTTGTGGGCGAACCTGAAGAACCCCTACGTCTGGATCGTGCTGCTGGTCATGACCGGCTTCGGCCTCATCGGCTTCTATGACGATTATCTGAAAGTGACGCGCCAGTCGCACAAGGGCTTTTCGGGACGCATGCGCCTGGCGTTCGAGGCGTTGATCGCGCTCATCGCCTGCATCGCCATGATGCGCGTCGGCGCGGCCAATTCCACCATGCTGGCCATCCCTTTCGGCAAGGGCTTCGCCTTCAATCTCGGCTATGTCTTCCTGCTGCTCGGACCCTTCGTGATCGTGGCGGCCGGCAATTCCGTGAACATGACCGACGGGCTCGACGGCCTCGCCATCGTGCCGTCGATGATCGCCGCCGGCGCCTTCGCGATCATCGCCTATCTCGCGGGCAATGCGATCTTCTCGAATTATCTCGGCATCAATTTCGTGCCGGGCGCCGGCGAACTGACGGTGATCTGCGCGGGCCTGATCGGGGCGGGCCTAGGCTTTCTGTGGTTCAATGCGCCGCCGGCGCAGATATTCATGGGCGACACCGGCTCGCTGGCTCTCGGCGGCCTGATCGGCACGATCGCGGTCGCGGTCAAGCACGAGATCGTGCTGATGATCATCGGCGGACTGTTCGTGCTGGAGACGCTGTCGGTGATCGTGCAGGTCGCGTCGTTCAAGCTCACCGGCAAGCGCGTATTCCGCATGGCGCCGATCCATCATCATTTCGAGCAGCTCGGCTGGTCGGAATCGCAGATCGTCGTGCGCTTCTGGATCATCGCCTTCGTGCTGGCGCTGGTCGGCCTGTCGACGCTGAAGGTGCGCTGAATGATCGCCGCGACCACCTTTGCCGGCAAACGTGTCGCGCTGTTCGGCCTCGGCGGTTCGGGGCTGGCGACCGCGCATGCGCTGCGCGCGGGCGGCGCGGATGTTTCCGTCTGGGACGACAATCTTTCGGCGCGCGAGAAGGCGGCGGCGGAAGGCTTTGCGCCGGTCGATCTGGCGCAGGCCGACTGGTCGCAATTTGCTTCATTCGTGCTGTCGCCCGGCGTGCCGCTGACGCATCCCGAGCCGCACTGGACGGTACGACATGCGCAAGCCGCCAGCGTCGAGATCATCGGCGATGTCGAAATTTTCTGCCGCGAACGGCGCGTTCATGCGCCTTCCGCGCTGTTTGTCGCGATCACCGGCACCAACGGCAAATCGACGACGACGGCGCTGACCGCGCATCTGTTCGCGGCGCTCGGCAAGGACGTGCAGATGGGCGGCAATATCGGCACGCCGATCCTCTCGCTCGCGCCGCTCTCCAGCGAGCGCGTCTATGTGATCGAACTCTCGACGTTCCAGATCGATCTTGCGCCTTCGCTCGATCCGTCGGTCGGCGTGCTGTTGAACCTCACGCCGGACCACATCGACCGCCACGGCACGATGGCGCATTACGCGGCGATCAAGGAGCGGCTCGTCGCCGCGGCCGACCGCGCCGTCATCTCCGTCGACGATCATCATGTGCGCGAGATCGCGGAGCGGCGTTTTGCGGCGGGGCGCGAGACGATCGCCATGTCCGTGGCGCATCCCGCGATGGCCGACGGCATGGTCGTGCAGGGAACGACGATCGAGCATCGCTCGGCGCGCGTGTCGACGCCGATCGCCGATCTTGCCGGCATCGCCTCGCTGCGCGGCGCGCACAATGCGCAGAACGCCATGGCGGCCGTCGCGGCGCTGGGCGACCTCGCCAACGATCATGCGCGCGTGCAGGCGGGATTGCGCAGCTTTCCGGGGCTCGCCCATCGCATGGAGAATGTCGGCAGGCGCGGCCGCGTCCTGTTCGTCAACGACAGCAAGGCGACCAACGCCGACGCCGCCGAGAAGGCGCTTCTGTCGTTCCGCGACATTTTCTGGATCATCGGCGGCAAGTCGAAGGAAGGCGGGATCGAACCCTTGCGTCCCTTGTTTTCGCGCGTCGCCAAGGCCTATCTGATCGGCGCGGCGAGCGACGATTTTGCACGCACGCTCGATGGCGCCGTTTCCTTCGAACGCTGCGGGACGCTCGATGTCGCGACCCGCGCGGCGGCGCGCGACGCGGCGCAATCGCAGGCCGCGGAGCCCGTCGTGCTGCTGTCGCCGGCCTGCGCGTCCTACGATCAATTTCCGAATTTCGAGAAGCGTGGCGACGCGTTTCGCGCAATCGTCGCCGATGTGCTCAAGAATGGGGGCCTGTCATGATATCGCGAGCCGATCGCTCACCGCTTTCCGACTGGCTATGGACAATCGACCGCTGGCTGCTCGGCGCACTCGGCCTGCTCATGGTCTGCGGCCTGGTGTTCGGCATGGCCGGTTCGCCGCCGGTCGCCGAGCGCCTGCATCTGCCGACCTTCTATTTCGTCAATCATCAGGCGATGTATCTCGTGCCCGCGATCGCCGTGCTGATCGGCGCCTCGTTTCTCTCGCCGCGTCAGGTGCGGCGCGCGGCGCTGGTCATCTTCATCGGCGCGATGGCGCTGATCTTCGCGGCGCTGCTGTTCGGCGCGGAAGTGAAGGGCGCGCGGCGCTGGATATTCGGCGTGCAGCCCTCGGAATTCGTCAAGCCCGCGTTCGCCGTCCTGGCGGGCTGGGCCTTTTCGGAAGGCGCGCGGCGGCGCGACGTGCCGGCCAATCTGCTCGCCATCCTCATCCTGCCGGCGACCGTCGTGCCGCTGATCATGCAGCCCGACTTCGGGCAGACCATGCTGATCTCACTCGTCTGGGGCGCGCTGTTCTTCATGGCCGGCCTGCACTGGTTCTGGGTCGCTGGCATCGGCGGCGCCGGCGCGATGTCGGTATTCGCGGCGTATAAATTCGTGCCGCACGTGCGGGCGCGCATTCTGAAATTTCTCGAGCCGCAATCGGCGGGCGGCGTGACCGACACGTTCCAGGTCGACACGGCGCGCGACTCGTTCATCGCCGGCGGCTGGCTCGGCAAAGGGCCGGGCGAGGGCACGCTGAAACGCATTCTTCCCGACAGCCACACCGACTTCATCTTCGCCGTCACGGGTGAGGAATTCGGCGTCATCGTCTGCATCCTGCTGGTCACGCTGTTCGCCTTCATCGTCGTGCGCGGGCTCGGCAACGCCGCGCGCAACGAAGACCCGTTCTGCCGGTTCGCGGCGGCGGGGCTGACCATGCTGTTCGGCATCCAGAGCTGCATCAATCTGGCGGTCAACCTGCATCTCATGCCGGCCAAGGGCATGACGCTGCCCTTCGTCAGCTATGGCGGCTCGTCGCTGATCTCGCTCGCGCTCGGCATGGGCTTTCTGATCGCTGTCACGCGCAAGCGGCCGCGCACGGAAGTGCTGATGGACGCAAGCCTCGACGCGTCGTCGCAGCGCGCATGAGCGGTGAGACGATCCTGGTGGCCGCCGGCGGGACGGGCGGCCATCTCTTTCCCGCCGAGGCCTTGGCGCATGCGCTGATTTCGCGAGGGCTTGCCGTCGATCTTGCGACCGATACGCGCGCGGAAAAATACGGGCAGGCGTTTCCCGCGCGCAATATCTACGCCATTCCGGCGGCGACGCCGACCGGCGGCGGCGTCGCTTCGAAAGCGCTCGCAATCGCGACGCTGGCGCGCGGCGTGTTGTCCTGCCTGCCGCTGCTGCGGCGCGTGAAGCCCGCCGTCGTCGTCGGCTTTGGCGGTTATCCGACCGTGCCGCCGCTGGTCGCCGCGAGCCTTCTGAACATCCCCGCCGTGCTGCACGAACAGAATGCGGTGATGGGCCGCGCGAACAAGTTTCTGGCGGGCCGCGTGCAAAGAATAGCGACCGGCTTTCCGCTGTCTCGCGCGGATGAGTCGATCCTGACGAAGAGCGTCGTCACCGGCAATCCGCTGCGGCCGGCGGTGCTGGAAGCGGCGAAGCTGCCGTATCCGTCTTTCGAAAATGGCGCGCTCAACGTGCTGGTCACCGGCGGCTCGCAGGGCGCGAAAGTGTTTTCGGACATCGTGCCGGCGGCGATCGAAGCCTTGTCGCCGGACGAGCGTTCGCGCGTAAGGCTCGTGCAGCAGGCGCGCGGCGAGGACCGCGAGCGCGTGCTGGCGACATACGCCCGCATCGGCTTTGCGGCGGAGTCGAGCCCTTCTTCAAGGACCTGCCGGCCGGATCGCCGGCGCATCTGCTGATCGCGCGCTCCGGCGCCTCGACCGTCGCGGAAGTCGCGGCGATCGGCCGTCCAGCGATCCTCGTGCCGTTCCCGTTCGCGCTCGACGCCGACCAGGCGCAATGCCGCCGAACTCGCCCGCACCGGGGCGGTCGAGGTGATCGACCAGAAGGTCTTCACCGTTGAAAAATTGACGGAATTGCTGCGCGCGGCGCTCGCCGATCCCTCGGGGTTGACGAAAAGGGCCGAAGCCGCCAAGAGCGCGGGCATTCTCGACGCCGCCGAGCGTCTCGCCGACATCGTGGTCGGCCTCGTTCGATCCAAGGGTTGATCTTCATGAAACTGCCGCGCGATCTCGGCCCCATTCATTTCGTCGGCATCGGCGGTATCGGCATGTCCGGCATCGCCGAAGTGCTGATCAATCTCGGCCATAAGGTGCAGGGCTCGGACGCCTCCGAGAACGCCAACGTCAAGCGGCTCGCCGACAAGGGCGCCAAGGTCTTCATCGGCCATTCCGCGAGCAATCTGGGCGATGCCGCCGTGGTCGTCGTCTCCACGGCGATCAAGCGCGACAATCCGGAACTGGCGGCGGCGCGCGAATTGCGTCTGCCGGTGGTGCGGCGTGCGGAAATGCTGGCGGAGCTGATGCGGCTCAAGCAATGCGTCGCCATTGCCGGCACGCATGGCAAGACGACGACGACGTCGATCGTCGCCACGCTGCTCGACGCCGGCGGGCTCGATCCCACCGTCATCAACGGCGGCATCATCAACGCCTATGGCACCAATGCCCGGCTCGGCGCCGGCGACTGGATGGTGGTGGAAGCCGACGAGAGCGACGGCACGTTCCTGAAACTGCCGGCCGATGTCGCGATCGTCACCAATATCGATCCCGAACATCTCGATCATTTCAAGACGTTCGACGCGATCAAGGAAGCTTTTCGCCAGTTCGTGGAAAGCCTGCCGTTCTACGGCTTCGCGGTCATGTGCCTCGATCATCCGGCCGTGCAGGAGCTGGTTGGCAAGATCGAGGACCGGCGCGTGATCACCTATGGCGAGAATCCGCAGGCCGACGTGCGATTGCTCGATGTCGATCTGACCGGCGGCGTGTCGCGCTTCAACGTGCTGATGCGCGACCGCAAGACGGGGGCCGCCACCTATCTCGAAAATCTCGTGATGCCCATGCCCGGCCATCACAATGCGCTGAACGCGACGGCGGCGATTGCGGTTGCGAGCGAACTCGGGCTGACGCCCGACCAGATCCGCAAGGCGCTGGCGACCTTCGGCGGCGTGAAGCGGCGCTTCACGAAGACCGGCGAGTGGAACGGCGTGCAGATTTTCGACGATTACGGCCATCATCCGGTCGAGATCGCCGCCGTGCTGCGCGCCGCGCGCGCCTCCACCAAGGGCCAGGTGATCGCGGTCGTGCAGCCGCATCGCTACACGCGCCTGCAGAGCCTGTTCGACCAGTTTGCGACCTGCCTGAACGATGCGGACACGGTGATCATCGCCGATGTCTATGCGGCCGGCGAACCGCCGATCGAAGGCGTCGACAAGAATTCACTGGTCGCCGCCATCACCGCGCATGGCCATCGCCAGGCGCTGGCGCTGCCGAACCCCGAGGCGTTGCCGGGGATCGTGAAGGAAATCGCGCGCCCGGCGATTATGTCGTGTGCCTCGGCGCCGGCAATATCACGCAATGGGCCTGCGCGCTGCCAGCAGCTTGCGGCAGGAGCGAAGGGTGAAATTGATCCGGTCAGCAGGAGCAGCGCGCAATCCAGAGTCCTGTCGCTGATTGTTTCGCTCGCCGAACGTCTGACGCGACTTTAATGCCGATCTTCGCGCGAATATGCCCGAATTACGCGGGCGCCTTTCGGCCAACGAGCAGCTTGCGCCCTTCACGTGGTTTCGCGTCGGCGGGCCGGCGCAGGTTCTGTTCCAGCCGGCGGACGAGGAAGATCTTTCGTATTTTCTGTCGCGCCTATCCGCCGACATTCCCGTGCTCGTCGTTGGCCTCGGCTCCAATCTGATCGTGCGCGACGGCGGCGTGCCCGGCGTGGTGATCCGGCTCGGCGGCAAGGCCTTTGCCGATATCGTGGTGGAGGACGGCCACCGCCTGCGCGTCGGCGCGGCGGCGCCCGACCGTTTCGTCGCCAAGCGCGCGGCGGAGCTCGGCGTCGCCGGTCTCGAATTCCTGTCGGGCATTCCCGGCGCCATCGGCGGCGCGCTGCGCATGAACGCCGGTGCGCATGGCGGCGAGACGAAGGACGTTCTGATTTTGGCGCGCGGCGTGGAACGTTCCGGCGAGACGATCGAGATCGCCAATGCCGGCATGGGATTTTCCTACCGCCATTCCAGCGCGCCGCGCGACGTGATCTTCACACAGGCGGTGCTGCAGGGCAGGGCGGGCGACAGGCTCGCCATCCAGGCCGAAATGGATCGCATCACCGAGGCGCGCGAAAAAGCGCAGCCGATCCGAGAAAAGACCGGCGGCTCGACCTTCAAGAATCCGCCCGGCGGCAAGGCGTGGCAGGAGGTCGACAGGGCCGGCTGCCGCGGACTGATCGTTGGCGACGCGCAGGTGAGCGAGATGCACTGCAATTTTCTCATCAATCGCGGCAATGCGACCGCCGCCGATATCGAGGCGCTCGGGGAAGAAGTGCGCCGGCGCGTCCGCGAGACGAGCGGGGTGGAGCTGGAGTGGGAGATCAAGCGCGTCGGCGTGGCGCGTTGAACGGATCGCGATCATTGCGAGAGGCCAGCGAATGATTTCCGGGCGAGCCTGCAAGGCCGCGGTCCAGCATGCCTTGCTCAATCTGGGCTGTCGCTGCGCTGATCGTCGCGCTCGCCATCGCACAGCAGGCGGCGGCCATCTCAACGGCGACGACAGCTGGTTCATCCTGTTCGCCGATAGGTCGCCCACGGCGCGCGCGCCTGTCGTCGATGTTTCGATCCCAATCCGCCGGCGGGTTTTGGTTATGCCTGCGGTGTTTACGCCGCGCGCATTCGGGCTGTCGGCGGAATTCTGGACGGTCGTCGAGATCTTCGCCTGCGCCTTCGCCTCGCTCACGCGCTGGCGCGCCATCGCGCGCGACAGGGCTGAGGCGAGGAAGCGCAGGCGTTGCGCAATGCGGCGCTTTGGGTTGTTCGCGGCGGGCTTCGGCTTCGCCGAGCCTGAGCATTTCGCGCTCATCTCTCTCCGCCTTTCATCGCCGCTGCGGCGCTGGCTCGCAGAAGGCGAGTCGCTTCGCCGCTGCGCCCGCGCTCGCGGCGTTCGCGGGCGGCGTCACGCTTTGCTTCAACCCTATTTCGCACTGCCGCTGCGGCGGTCGTGCTTTTCGCCATGGCGCGGCGGCGGTCGTTGGCGCTCCTGTTCGCGCCGGAAAACTTTGCGGCGGCGGCCGTGGCGATCGCCTGCTGGCTCTTCGTCTGGCTGCATTATCCGGAATACGTCTTCGAGATCGTGCGACGGTGGCGATGGAGCGTCTATGCGCCCGCGCGCTACAGGCTCCGGGGTTCTATTTCGCCTGCCGCCTTCGTCTTCAACGCCGCGCTGCTGGCTGCTGTCGCGATCGGCATGCGCTTTCTGGGGTTCGAGGCGCGGGCGTCTGCGCTCGCGCTCGCGTCGGCGGGTTCCTGCGACATACGTCTTCAGGCCAAACTCTGGTTCAACCAGCCTATCCGGGTAGCGCTCGGGGTTCTGGCCTGTGGCGCTTCTCGCGCAGGGCGCCTGAGGCTCGGAGGCGGCGCGGTTCGGACGGATGGCGATCCTGCCGGCGCTGATCGTCGCGCCGTTTCTCAATGCCGTGCAGCTCAACCTTCCGGGCGCGGAGGAATATCCGGGGCTGACGGCGGCGGTGAAGGAGTCTTTGGCGAAGTCGGCAACAGCCGACTTCGCTGCGCCTGCGAATCCGAGCATCGGGGCGCTCGCGCGTCAGCTCGACGTCGGCCATCCTCTGACACGACGGCTCGGCGGCGTCTGGATCGGCCGACGCAATGCGATGTGGGTCGACAATTGCGTGCGCCAGATCCTCGCCACGAAAAAGGTGGACGAGGAGACGCGCGCGAAACTGCTCGAATATGCCGCCGACGAGCGGCGCGAGGTCGGCGAGGATTTGCGCAAGGGCCGGCCGGACATTCTCCTGATCGAGGACGCGCAAACGCGGGAATGGGCGCTGAAAAAGCCGGAATTCGCCGGCCTGCTGGACGGCTACGCCAGGAAGGCGCAGGTGGGGGATATCGAGGTGTGGGCCCGAGTCGGGGCCCGCTAGACGCGCCTTCATCCTGAGGAGCCCGCAGAGCGGGCGTCTCGAAGGATGGGGATGCGACCATGCTTCGAGACGGCCCTTTGGGCCTCCTCAGCATGAGGGAGTTCGGATTTCAGGGGAATCGAATCAAATGACCAAACATGTCGCGGTGCTGATGGGCGGGTGGGCGTCGGAGCGGCCGGTGTCGCTGCGCTCGGGCGAGGCCTGCACGAAGGCGTTGGAGAGCGTCGGCTATCGCGTCACCAAGGTCGATGTCGGGCGGGACATAGCCGCGCAGCTTGCCGCGTTGAAGCCGGACGTCGCCTTCAACGCCCTGCATGGGCCGGGCGGCGAGGACGGCACGATCCAGGGCGTGCTGGAAGTGCTGCGCATTCCCTACACCCATTCCGGCGTGCTCGCCTCCGCGCTCGCCATGCAGAAGGATCTCGCCAAGACGATCATGGCGGCGGCGGGCGTTCCCGTGCCGGCCGGCAGGGTGGTCAGCCGGTTCGAAGCCGCCAAGGCGCATGTCCTGCCAGCCCCCTATGTGCTGAAGCCCGTGTCGGAGGGCTCGTCCTTCGGGGTGTTCATCATCAAGGAGGGGCGCTCGCACCCGCCGCAGGAGCTGGTTTCGCCCGAATGGACCTACGGCGACATGATGCTGGCGGAAACATTTGTCGATGGCCGGGAGCTGACCTGCGCGGTCATGGGCGACCGGGCGCTGGGGGTGACCGAGATCAAACCCGTTTCCGAAGCGTTCTACGGTTATGACGCAAAGTACGCAAAAGGCGGGTCAATCCACGTCCTGCCCGCACAAATTAAAGAAAATATTTACCAAAGGATTCAAGAGTTGGCAGTTGTGGCGCACAGAGCGCTCGGCTGTCGCGGCGTGAGCCGGACGGACTTTCGGTACGACGACCGCCCCGGAGGTACGGGCGAGCTCGTCGTGCTGGAGGTCAATACCCAGCCGGGCATGACGGAAACGTCTCTTGTGCCTGAGTTGGCGGCCCATGCGGGCCTCTCGTTCGGCGAGCTGGTAAGATGGATGGTGGAAGACGCGTCCTGCGATCGTTGACGGAGCAGCTTGGCTCTCCGTTCGCTTTCGCGTTTGCGCGTCCCCAACTCGCCGCCGGCGCCGTCTCCCGTCCTCTGCCCCGTGCGCGCGGCCCGCGCCGCTCCCGTCTTGAAAAGCTTCGTGCGGCGGCCATTCATCCGCTGGCGACCGGGGCGCTGATCTTCGGCTTTCTCGGCGGCGCCTTCGCCTATGCCGCGGTGCGCGGCGGGGCCTACGAGAATTTCATCCAGACCGTGGGCACGCCCGGCGACCTACTTGCCCGCGCGATCGGCATGGGCATCGACACGGTCACGATTTCCGGCATCAGCGAGCTCAAGGAAACCGAAATCCTCGCCTATGCCGGCGTGAAGGCGCGCAACTCGCTGCCCTATCTCGACGCCGAGGGCATGCGCACGCGCCTGCGCTCCGTGCCGATGATCCGCGACGCGGAAGTGCGCAAGCTCTATCCGAGCCGGCTCGCCATCACCGTGGTCGAGCGCCAGCCCTATGCGCTCTGGCAGAAGGACGGCAAGATTTCGATCGTCTCGGCCGACGGCATGCCGATCGACTCCCTGCACGACGACCGCTACGCCCGCCTCCCGCTGATCGTCGGCGACGGCGCCAACGAGCGGCTCGACCAGTATCGCAGGATCATCGAGGCGGCGGGCGAGCTGACTCCGCGCATCAAGGCGGGCGCGCTCGTCTCGAGACGCCGGTGGTCGCTCTACACGACCGACAATGTCGAGGTGCGCCTGCCCGAGCTCGAGCCCGAGGCGGCGGTGCAGCGGCTGGCGAGCCTGCAGCGCGACTACCGCATTCTCGACAAGGACATCGTCGCGCTCGACCTGCGCGTGCCCGGCCGCGTCGAGGTCCAGTTGAGCAACGAGGCGGCGAGCGCCCGCCTCGAAAACCTATCCCGCAAGGCCAAGGGGAAGGTCTGATGGGCGTGTCTGTGAATCTGCCGCGTATGCGTCCTCTGTCCGCGCGCAAGAGCGCGATCCTGTCCGTGCTGGATGTCGGCACGAGCAAGATCGTGTGCCTGGTCGCGCGGCTCGATCCGATCGAGCCCGGCCAGCCCCAGCGCGGCCGCACGCACGGCTGCCGCATTCTCGGCATCGGCCACCAGCGTTCGCGCGGCATGAAGGCCGGCCAGGTCGTGGACATGGAGGAGGCCGAGACCGCCATCCGTCTCGCCGTCGACGCGGCCGAGCGCATGGCCGGCGTGCAGGTCGACAATGTCATCGTCTGCGCGTCCGGCGGGCGCATTTCCTCGCAGCATTTCCAGGCGAAGGTCGCGGTCGGCGATCGCGCGGTCGGCGAGCCCGACATTCATCGCGTGCTGGAGGCGACCTGCGCCCGCAGCGAGAGGGACGGGCGCGCCGTCCTGCATTCGCTGCCGACCAGCTTTTCCGTCGACGGCGCCGAGAATATCCGCGACCCCAAGGGCATGATCGGCGAGGAACTGGCCGCCCATCTGCATGTCGTCTCCACCGACGCGGCGGCGATCCGCAATCTGGGACTGGCGGTCGAGCGCTGCCATCTGACGGTCGAGGCCTTCGTCGCCTCGCCCTACGCGTCCGCGCTGGCGACGCTCGGCGACGACGAGGCCGAGATCGGCGCGACGGTGATCGATTTCGGCGGCGGCTCGACCTCGGTCGCGGTCTTTTCCGGCGGCGCGCTGATCCACATGGATTGCGTGGCGGTCGGCGGCAATCACGTGACGCTCGACGTCGCGCGCGGTCTCAACGTGCGCCTCAACGGCGCCGAACGCCTCAAGACGCTCTACGGCAGCGCGATCCTCGCGCCGACCGACGAGCGCGAGACCATCGCCATCGAACATGTCGGCGACGACGCCGGCCAGACGACGCATCTGCCGCGCTCGCAGCTCGTGCGGATCATCCGGCCGCGCGTCGAGGAAATCGTTGAGCTCGTGCGCGACCGGCTGCGCCAGCAGGGCAGGCCGCTGCATGCGGGTTCGCGCGTGGTGCTGACGGGCGGCGCGAGCCAGCTCACCGGCTTGCCGGAGACGGTGCGCCGGATCGTCGGCGGGCAGGTGCGCGTCGGACGGCCGGTCGGCGTCCAGGGCCTGCCGGAATCCGGCAAGAGCCCGGCCTTTGCCGCCTCTGTCGGCCTGCTCGTCTATCCGCAGACGGCGGGGCAGGAACATTTCGAGCCGAGCCGGGAACGACTGGCGGCGGCTGTTGGGGCTGACGGCTATTTCGCCCGGGTGGGGCGGTGGCTGAAGGAAAGTTTTTGAGTTGAGGTCCGGCGGGGAAGCGGCGGCGGAACCCGTGGGATCAAGTGAAACCGGGGCGCGTGTGTGCGGTCCATTGGAAAAGAGGCTGTGGCGATGACGATCAATCTCAAGGGACCGGAGCTGCGCGAGCTCAAGCCCAGAATCATGGTGTGCGGCGTCGGCGGGGGCGGCTGCAACGCGGTCAACAACATGATCACGTCAGGCCTCAGCGGCGTCGATTTCATCGTCGCCAACACCGACGCGCAGGCGTTGATGTCGTCGAAGGCCGACCGCATCATCCAGATGGGCCTGCAGGTCACCGAAGGCCTCGGCGCCGGCGCGCAGCCGGAAGTCGGCCGCGCCGCCGCCGAAGAGGCGATCGAGGAAATCCGCGATCATCTGGCCGGCGCGCATATGTGCTTCGTCACCGCCGGCATGGGCGGCGGCACGGGCACGGGCGCTGCGCCGTCATCGCGCGCACGGCCCGCGATCTCGGCATACTCACGGTCGGCGTCGTCACCAAGCCGTTCCAGTTCGAGGGCGCGCGCCGCATGCGCACGGCGGAATCCGGCATCGGCGAATTGATGAAGCATGTCGACACGCTGATCGTCATTCCCAACCAGAACCTGTTCCGCATCGCCACGGAGCGCACGACCTTCGCCGACGCCTTCGCGATGGCCGACCAGGTGCTCTATTCCGGCGTCGCCTCGATCACCGACCTGATGGTCAAGCAGGGCCTCGTCAATCTCGACTTCGCCGACGTGCGCTCGATCATGCGCGAGATGGGCAAGGCGATGATGGGCACGGGCGAAGCCTCTGGCGACCAGCGCGCGATCCACGCCGCGGAAGCCGCGATCGCCAATCCGCTGCTCGACGAAGTCTCGATGAAGGGCGCCAAGGGACTGCTGATCTCGATCACCGGCGGCGCCGACATGACGCTGTACGAAGTGGACGAAGCCGCCAGCCGCATCCGTCAGGAAGTGGACGAGGACGCCAACATCATCCTCGGCGCGACTTTCGACGAGTCGCTGGCCGGCGTGATCCGCGTCTCGGTCGTCGCCACCGGCATCGACAAGGTGGCCATGGCCGCCGAGATCGACGACGCGCAGGCCAAGATCGCCGAAGCCGCCGAACGTCTGCGCCAGCAGGCCATGGCCCGCGCCGCCGCCGCGGCTGCGCCCGCCCCGCAGCGCGAGCCCGAGCCGGTCGTCCACCAGCCGGCGCCGGCCGATCATGCCGCCGCCTATTCCCAAGCGCAGCAGGCGGCCATTGCCCACGCCCAGGCGCTCGCCGCCGCGCAGGCCCATGCCCAGGCTCAAGCCCACGCGCCGGTCGCCCCACAGGCGCACGCGCCGGCTCCTGCGCCCGAGCCGGCCGAGCACGTGCATGTCGCCCCGGTTGCTCCGCCGGCCAGCTACTATCCGACGCCGGCCGAGCCGGTCGCGGTCGAGCAGCCGCAGCGCGCCGCCGGCCCCTATGTGCCGCCGGCGCCGGAACAGCCGGTGCGCCAGCCGCGCATTCCGCAGATCGACGACATGCCGCCGCATGTCCAGCAGCAGTGGCACGAGGCGCGCGCCGCCGGCCAGGGCAATGCGGTTTCGGCGGTCGAACAGCGTCGCCGCACCCTGTTCGAACGCCTGACCTCGTTCGCGTCGAGCCGCGAGGAAGCCGCCCGCACGCAGGTTGAGCCGCAGCTCGGGCCGCGTCCGGCGCAGGTCGCGCAGCCACAGGCGCGTCCGGCCCGGCCGGCCGCGAGCCACGCCGAATACGCCAAGCGCCCGGCCCAGCCGGCCGCCCGGCCGGCCGGCGCCGAGGCCTATGGCCGCGTCGCGCAAACCCGCCCCACCGAGGAAGAGCAGCTGGAAATTCCGGCCTTCCTCCGCCGTCAGTCCTGCTGACGTTCGAGCGGCGCCGGGCCTGCTCCAACCCGGCGCCGCTCCTTTCATAACCCAATGATCTGTTGAAATAATTTCTATCCGTCGCATTTTAACAAACGTTCACAATCCGTGATTTGGCGCCTGATGCCGTCGCGGTTAGTTTCCGGCCCGGTCGGCGGAACGCGTTCCGCCCTTTTCCCTGTCGAAGCGCGGCGTTCGAGCGCGTTCGACGCGATGCGTCGCAACCCCGGCGGACTGGAAGCGGGATGCCCCGTCTCGAAACTGCAAGACGACCGAACACGAGCCCGCGCCGCGCTGCCGGCCGGGACCTGCAAACGACCCTTTCCTCCTGCGTCGCGCTCGAGGGCGTCGGCGTCCATTCCGGCAAGCCGGCGCGCATTGTGCTGCACCCGGCCGAAGCGAATGCCGGCGTCGCGGTCCTGCGCAGCGACCTCGCCGCCGAGCCGGTCGCGCCGGCCCTGTGGTCGCGCGTCGTCTCCACGGAACTGTGCACCAGCCTGGGCCTTGGTGGCCGCGCGGCGGTCGCGACCGTCGAGCACGCGATGGCGGCGCTGGCGGGGCTCGGCGTCGACAATGCGCTGATCGAGGTCGACGGCCCCGAGGTTCCGGTGCTCGACGGCTCGTCGGCGCCTTTCGTTGCGGCGATCGACGAGGCGGAGCTCGCGACGCTGACCGCCGAACGCCGCCATATCGAGGTTCTCAAGACCGTGCGCGTCGAGCGCGGGGCGGCCTTCGCCGAACTCGGGCCGGGCGCGGAAGGCCTGACCCTCGACGTCGAGATTTCGTTCGATCATGCGGCGATCGGCCGCCAGCGCAAGGCGCTGCGCCTCGATCCCGCGACCTTCCGCCGCGAGCTGGCGCGGGCGCGGACTTTTGGCTTCATCGGCGACATCGAGCGGCTGTGGCGCGCCGGCTTCGCGCTTGGCGCGTCGCTGGAAAATTCCATCGCCATTTCGGACGCCGGCGTGCTCAATCCGGAAGGCCTGCGCTTCAGCGACGAATTCGTCCGCCACAAGATGCTCGACGCGGTCGGCGATCTCGCGCTCGCCGGCGCGCCGATCCGCGGCGCGTTCCGGTCGCGCTGCGGCGGCCATGCGCTCAATCACGCGGTGTTGCAGGCGCTGTTCGCCGACGCCTCGGCCTGGCGCCTGTCGCCGGCGCTGGCCCCGATGCGCGGCGAGATGCGTCCGGACATTGCCGCGCCGATCGCGTTCGGCGTGCAGCCGGCGCTGGCGCCCGACCGCAGCTGAAGCGGGTTTCGCCGTTTGCCACGTCCGGCGACCCGAGATCGCCACAATCGCGCCGCAAGAGTGCGAAGCGTTGGCGTTGCGCAAGGTTTTGCGCTATGACGCCCGTGGCTTCGCGTCGCGCGCGCCGGACGGTTTTCGATTCGGCGGCGCGCATGCGCATGGAAATCGCGCCGGCGGGACAAGCGTCCGCGGCGCTGGCGTATCGGGGGAGGCAGGCGGCCCTCGCGCTTAGTCGAGTTTCGCCGCCGTGAGATGACATGATGCAGAGCCTGGTCCGTTCGATCCTGCATAAAGCCGCCGGCGCCCGGCGCGTCGCGCTGATTGCGGCCGCGAGCCTGCCGCTCGCCGGCTGCTCGGCGCTCGACAGCGCCTCGAACCCGCTGAGCAGCTTCTTCGGCGGCGAGAAGTACAAGACCGAAATCCTGCCGGACACGCCGGCCGACAATATCTACGATCAGGGCCTTGCCCGCCTCGGCAAGAAGGACTTTTCGGGCGCGGCGAAGAAGTTCGGCGAGCTGGAGAAGCAGTATCCGAATTCCGGCTGGTCGCAGAAGGGCCTGCTGATGCAGACCTATTCGGAATATACCGAAGGCAAGTACGACGAGGCGGTGGCGACCGCCAACCGCTACATCGGCCTCTATCCCAATTCGAAGGACGCGCCGTACATCTACTATCTGGCCGGCATGTCCTACTACAACCAGATCCCCGACGCCGACCGCGACCAGGAGCGCGCGGAAAAGTCGGTCGTGGTCTTCAACCAGCTCGTCGAGAAATTCCCGAAGTCGGAATATGTCAACGACGCCAAGTTCAAGATTCAGGTCGCCAAGGACCAGATCGCCGCGCGCGAGATGAAGGTCGGCCGCTTCTATCTCGAGCAGAGCAATTACACGGCGGCGATCAATCGCTTCCGTGAGGTGATCGGCAAGTACCAGACGACGCGCCATACGGAAGAGGCGCTGTTCCGCCTGGTGGAGGCCTATCTGCGGCTCGGCATCGTGAACGAGGCGCAGACGGCGGCCGCCGTGCTCGGCCACAATTATCCGGACTCACAATGGTACAAGGACGCCTATGCGCGCCTGCGCGAGGGCGGGTTCGAGCCGAACGAACAGCGCGATTCCTGGATTTCGAAACTGTTCCGGAAGACCGTGGGATAGGCGCAGGGCGTTCGAGCGGCAACGACACCCCTCCCCCCTCGAGGGGAGGGGCCGGGGAGGGGGTCGGGTAACCTTGCGAGAGTTTGGCATGCAACAGGACCGCCAATTTCGCGGGGTTACCCGACCCCCCACCCTAGCCCTCCCCCTCAGGGGGGGAGGGAATTTGCGTCGACCTACTAGCCAGCTCTAGGCGCGAAAGGCGCGTCGGATCGATGCTGGTTCAGCTCGCCATTCGCGACATCGTCCTGATCGACCGGATCGATTTCGATCCGGACCGCGGCCTGACCGTGCTGACCGGCGAGACCGGCGCCGGAAAATCCATCCTTCTCGACGCATTTACGCTCGCGCTCGGCGGACGGGGCGACGGCGCGCTGGTGCGCGCGGGCCAGTCGCAGGGGCAGGTGACGGCGGTGTTCGATCTGGCGATGGACCATCCGGCGCGCGCAACCGCGCGCGCGCAGGAGATCGACGTCGACGGCGATCTGATCCTGCGGCGCGTGCAGTTGGCCGACGGGCGCACGCGCGCCTTCGTCAACGACCAGGCGGTATCCGCGCAGGCGCTGCGCAACATCGGCCGCGCGATCGTCGAGATCCACGGCCAGCACGACGAGCGCGCGCTCACCGACGCCGCCACCCATCGCGCCTTGCTCGACGCGTTCGGCGGCCTGCAGAAACAGGCGGACGCCGTGCGCGCGGCGCACCGGTGGATGCGCGAGACGGAAGAGGCGCGCGGGACGGAAGAGACGCGGCTGGCGAAAGCGCGCGCCGACGCCGACTACCTGACGCACGCCCATGCAGAACTTGCGAAACTCGCGCCGGAAGCGGGCGAGGAGGACAGGCTCGCAACGCATCGCCAGAAGATGATGCAGTCGGAAAAGGTCGCCGCCGATCTGCGCGAAGCCTACGAGGCGGTCGGCGGCGAGAATTCTCCGGTCTCGGCGCTTGCGCTTGCCTTGCGCCGGCTCGAACGTCGACAGCCGCAGGCGCCCGAACTGATCGACCCGACGCTGGCCGCGCTGTCGAGCGCGCTCGACGGCGTGGAAGCGGCGCGCGCGACGCTGGAAGCCGCGCTCGATGAATCCGCCTACGATCCGCGCGAACTCGAACGCACGGAAGAGCGCCTGTTCGCGCTGCGCGCCGCCGCGCGCAAGTACGGCGCATCGGTCGAGGACCTGCCCAAGGTCGCCGCGAAATTTGCAAGCGATCTCGAAGCGCTGGCGCAGGGCGAGAGCAATCTGGCGCGGCTCGCCGCGGAAGCCGATGCGGCGCGCGACGATTTTTCCGCCAAGGCGGCGGCGCTGTCGAAGGCGCGCAGGGCGACCGCGGCCAAGCTCGACAAGGCCGTGATGGGCGAGCTCGCGCCCCTGAAACTCGAGCGCGCGGTGTTCACGACGCAGATCGACAGCGATGCCCGGAGCGCGAGCGTCGAGGGCATCGATCGCGTGGAATTCTGGGTGCAGACCAATCCCGGCGCGCGGCCGGGACCGCTGATGAAAGTGGCCTCGGGGGGCGAGCTCTCGCGCTTCATGCTGGCGCTGAAAGTCACGCTGGCCGACAAGGGTTCCGCGCCGACACTTGTTTTCGACGAGATCGACACGGGCGTCGGCGGCGCGGTAGCGGATGCGATCGGCCAGCGCCTCGCGCGGCTCGCTTCTCGCGTGCAGGTGCTCGCGGTCACCCATGCGCCGCAAGTCGCCGCGCGCGCGGGAAAACATTTCCGCATCGCCAAGGACGCGATGGACAAGGGCAAGCGCGTGGCGACCTCGGTCGCCGCGCTCGACGAGGCCGAGCGGCGCGAGGAGATCGCACGCATGCTGTCGGGCGCGAGCATCACCGCGGAAGCGCGGGCTGCGGCGGCAAGGCTTCTGGAAGGGGCGGGGTAGGACCGGAACGTGCGCCCTAGCTCTTGCGCGCCAGCGCGTTGAGCGCCGTTTCCGCGCCGCGCGCATCGCGCAGGGATTCCAGTTTCACGCGGGCTTCGATCAGGTCGCCGTCCGCATCCGTCTTGGTCGAGCGCGAAATCTCGACGTCGCCGAATCCGTTCCTGCGGTCCGTGCGCATCACCTGAAAAATCTGGCGCGCCTCCACACTCTCGACCTTTCGCCCGCGCCAGGATTCGATCTTCAACAATCGCTGATCGGTGACGACATAGACCGTCGCCCGGCGCTTGCGCGCCATGATCAACGGACTCGCCAGCAGGCCGACGCCGACGGCGACGAAGGGAGCGCCGAAGACCGCCATGATGACGGCGACCCAGCGGGGGGTGCGCGAAACATTGGCGCCGAACCAGGCGTCCCAGAAAAAGCCGAGGGCGGCCGCCTCCCACGACAGGGAGAGGCCGGTCCAGAACAGCGCGAAGGCGAGGATGAAGGCGAGCGGCGCGAGCGGCATGGGGCCTTCGGGCGAACCGGCCCACCGGACGATTTCGCCGCGCCGCAATTCAGTGCGCACGGCGTCGGAAAATCCGCTGACGGAAGTCTGCGTCATTCGCGGCGATCAAGACCGAAGGCGTGCGCGCCGTCAATCCGCCGGCGGCGTCTTTTCGGCGCGAAGGCCTAATGAACTCTGAACATGCAGCCTTCTCCGCGCGCGCCAACCGCGCTACATCTGGCGCATGAAATTCAAGTCCATCGACCAGCTGTCGCCGAAAGTGGCGCGCGCCGAGCATATGCTGCTCGGCGCCGAGATCGCCGAACATGACCGGCGCTACTACCAGGACGACGCGCCTACGATTTCGGATTCCGACTACGATGCATTGCGGCGACGCTATGAAGCACTGGAAGCCGCTTTTCCCGAATTGCATGCGGCGGAATCGCTGACCAGGAAGGTGGGCGCAGCGCCGAGCCAAAAGTTCGCCAAGGCGAAGCACGCCGTGCCGATGCTGTCGCTCGGCAATGTGTTTTCCGATGAGGAAGTGCACGAGTTCGTTGCGCGCGTACGACGGTTCTTGGGCTTGAAGGACGAAGCGCCGCTTGCCTTTACCGCCGAGCCGAAGATCGACGGCCTGTCCTGCTCGCTGCGCTACGAGCGCGGCGAACTGGTGACGGCCGCGACGCGCGGCGACGGGTTCGAGGGCGAGGACGTGACCGCCAACGTGCGCACGATCGCCGAGGTTCCGCACCGATTGAAGGGCGATGTCCCTGCCGTGCTGGAGGCGCGCGGCGAGGTCTACATGAACCGCGCGGATTTCGCTGTGCTGAACGAACGGCAGGCGGAACAGGCTAAGATGATCTACGCCAATCCGCGCAATTCGGCGGCGGGCTCGCTGCGCCAGATCGACGCCGGCGTGACCGCGGAGCGCCCGCTGCGCTTCTTCGCCTACGCATGGGGCGAAGTGTCTGAGATGCCGGCGAAGACGCAAGCCGGCATGCTCGACTTTCTGCATCAAGCGGGCTTCGTCACCAACAGACTGACGAAGCTTTGTCATTCGGCCGACGAGATGATTGCGCATTATCGCGCGATCGAGCAGCGGCGTTCCTCGCTCGGCTACGATATCGACGGCGTGGTCTACAAGGTCGACGATCTCTCGTTTCAAGAGCGGCTCGGCTTCGTGTCACGAGCGCCGCGTTGGGCGGTGGCGCACAAATTTCCGGCGGAACAGGCAAAGACCGTGTTGCGTGCGATCGACATTCAGGTCGGGCGCACCGGCGCGCTGACGCCGGTGGCGCGGCTCGATCCCGTCACGGTCGGCGGCGTCGTCGTGCAGAATGCGACGCTGCACAACGAGGACGAGATCGCGCGCAAGGATATTCGGGTCGGCGACACCGTCGTCATCCAGCGCGCGGGCGACGTGATCCCGCAGGTCGTGGAAGTCCTGCTCGACAAACGGCCGCACGGCGCGCACGCCTACAAGTTTCCGCACACATGTCCCGCCTGCGGCTCGGCGGCGGTGCGCGAGATGGACGACAAGGGCGAGGAAGACGTCGTGCGCCGCTGCACGGGCGGCCTGATCTGCCCGGCGCAGGCGGTCGAGCGGCTCAAGCATTTCTGCTCGCGGCTCGCCATGGATATCGAGGGGCTCGGCGACAAGCAGATCGAACTTTTCTACGAGAAAGGTCTCATCAAGACGCCCGCCGACATCTTCACATTGCAGAAGCGCAGCGAGGCCGGCGAATTCGATCTCACGCAATGGGAAGGTTTTGGCGAGACCTCGGTGCGCAATCTCTTCGCCTCGATCGAACAGCGACGCCAGATCCCGCTCAACCGTTTCATCTTTGCGCTCGGCATCCGCCGCATCGGCGAAACCAATGCGCGACGGCTCGCGCGGCATTTCGGAACGTTCGAAGCGCTCCGCGCCGCGGCGCGCCATGCATCGGAAGGCTCCGAAGCGCGTGAAGAGATCAACAATATCGACGGCGTCGGCGATGTCGTGGCCGAGGCGGTCGCCGATTTCTTTATCGAGGAGCACAACGAGACGGCGCTCGACGCGCTCTTGCGCGAGGTCGAACCGCAGCCGATGGAGGCGGTGGCGAACGACAGTCCGGTGGCGGGCAAGACGGTCGTCTTCACCGGGTCGCTCGAACGCCTGACCCGCGACGAAGCCAAGGCGCAGGCCGATCGCTTCGGCGCGAAGGTTTCGGGTTCGGTATCGAAGAAGACGGACCTCGTCGTCGCTGGCCCGGGCGCGGGATCGAAGCTGACCAAGGCGCAGGAGCTGGGGATCGAGGTGATTTCGGAGGACGAGTGGTTTCGACGGACGGGGCAGGGGTGAGGGCTTCTTCCCTCTCCTGCGAAGCGGGAGAGGGTGGCCTCGCGGAGCGATGTCGACACGAAGTCGGCTGTTGCCGACTTCGGTCCGGGGTGAGGGCGCTGCGATTTCCCGGAAGAGTTGCGTATCGGCGCCGCCCTCATCCGTCACGCTCCGCGTGACACCTTCTCCCGTTTCACGGGAGAAGGAGGGTCACCCCACCTTCTTCGTCGCCGCCTTCAGCCACTTCCGCGCGACCGGCGAGACCTTGCCTTCCAGCTTCTGCCACACAGCCTTGTGATAAGCGTTGAGCCACGTGATCTCTCCACGCGTCATCAATCTTGCATCCACCAGCGCCGTGTCGATCGGCGCGAAAGTGATCATCTCGAAGCCGAGCATTTTCCGTTCCGCGCCGGCGATCTTGCGCTCTTCCACCACGATCAGGTTCTCGATGCGGATGCCGTAGGCGCCTTCGCGGTAATAGCCGGGTTCGTTGGAGAGGATCATGCCGGGCTCGAGCGCGACGCCGCCGAGTTTCGAAATGCGCTGCGGACCTTCGTGCACCGAGAGATAGGCCCCGACGCCATGGCCGGTTCCGTGATCGAAATCGGTTCCGACCTCCCATAGCGCACGGCGCGCGTAGGAATCGATCTGCGCGCCGGTCGTCCCTTGCGGAAACACGGCAGTCGCAATCGCGATATGGCCTTTCAGCACCCGCGTATATTTGTCGCGCATATCGCCTTTCGGCGCGCCGACGATGGTCGTGCGCGTGATGTCGGTCGTGCCGTCGACATATTGGGCGCCGGAATCGACGAGATAGATTCCCTTGCCGATCTTCGCGTCGCTGGTTTCGGTCACGCGATAGTGCGGCAACGCCGCATGCGCGCCGAAGGCGGAAATCGTGCCGAAGGAGATTTCCTTCAGTTTTCCCGTCGCACGGCGAAAGGTTTCGAGCGCTTGCGCGGCGCCGATTTCGGTGAGCCTGCCCTTGGGCGCTTCGGTTGCGAACCACGCGAGAAATTCGACCATGGCCGCGCCATCGCGGATGTGCGCGGCGCGCGAGCCGCGCAGTTCCGCTGCATTCTTCTTCGCTTTCATCAGCGCTGTCGGATCGGCGCCGACTTCCGCCGCGCCGCCGCGCGCGCGATAGAGCGCCACGAGTTTTTCCGGCGCGGTGGCGGCGTCGAACAGCAGCTTTTTCTTTTCGCGCGCCAGAAGTTCGAGATCGGCGACGAGCGCTGAGGGCTCGCGCACGTCGGCGAGGTCTTCCAGCGCGGCGCGCACGCTGTTCGACAGTTTCGCGCCTTCGATATAGAGCGACGGCCGCTTTGCGCTTGAAACAATCGCCCAGGACAGCGGTAGCGGCGTATGCGCGACATCGCCGCCGCGGATGTTGAAGGCCCAGGCGACGGCGTGCGGATCCGAGAGCACGAGGCCGTCGGCCTTGCCAAGCGCCTGCGCGATGCGCGCGAGTTTCTTGGCCGCGCTTTCGCCGGCGAGTTTTTCCGCGTGCAGGACGACGGGGGCGCAGGGCGCAGGCGGGCGATCCGTCCAGATCGCGTCGATCGGATTGGTCTCAACGGCGATGAGTTTCGCGCCGGCTTCGTCTGCGCCCTTGCGCAGCGCCTCGACGGCGGCCGGCGTGTGCAGCCAGGGGTCGTAGCCGATCGCCGCGCCACGAGGCGCTTCGCGCGAAATCCAGCGCGAGGGCGGGTCGGCGACGAGGTCGCAGATCGAAAACAGCTTTGTGTCGACCTGTTCGCGCGCCTGGATCGTGTAGCGGCCGTCGACGAAGAGCGCGGCCTTGTCCGCCAGCACGATGGCCGCGCCGGCGGAGCCGGTGAAGCCGGTCAGCCAGGCGAGCCGCTCGGCGCCGGGCGGGACATATTCGTTCTGGTGCTCGTCGGCGCGCGGCACGATGAAACCGGCAAGCCCGCGCGACGCCAGTTCGGCGCGCAGGGCGGCGAGGCGCGGCGCGGCGCGGGCGGGGTCGGACAGTTCGGCGAAGGACTGGAAATGCGATTCGAAGACGGATTCTTTCATGCGCAGAGCCTAGAGGCGCGGCCGGAAAATTCAATTTCGACCGCACGCCGGCGATGATGGCGCCGCGCCCCAGCCATGCGATTTGTGCAGTGCAACATCAATGGTTCCGACACAATTGCCGACCTATATTCCCCGGCAACGGCGACAAGCCGAGTCGGGTGGAACGTCAGGGGCTCTCTCTATCGATGGAGCCGAACCATGGCGACGATGATCATTCCTTCCAGGGCCTATGGCGCGCGGGCCAAGCGCTCGCAGCCGCGCGGCCTGCTGACCCGGTTTGTCGCGGCGTTCAAGGCCGCGCGCCAGCAGGAGGCCGACGAAATCGCCGCCCGCTACATGGCGGGGCGGTGGACCGATGCGGTCGAGCGCGAGATCAATGAAAAGCTGATCCAAGCGGAAGCGCATCGGCTGTTCTAGAGCGGATTTGACCTAATCCGGCTCACATCCGGCGGTGGCGGCAAGCCGGCGCGGCAAGTGCGCGCGCCGCGCGCTCCTGCACGGCCGCACGCCCACGACCTGGAATTGACAAGTCCGCGATCGGAGCTAGCGTTAGCGTTGCCGTAGCGACTTCGTAACAGGAGGCGCGGATGTCACGCAATCGATCGTCGATTGGTCTTGGCGCGCTTGTGCTCGGCGCGCCGCTCGCCATTGTATCGGCTCGCGCGGACCAATGTCCGGAGGGCAAGTATTGGGACCAACGGTTCCAGCAATGCATCGCCTACGACAGTAGCGGCGGCGGTCAGCGTCAATGCTACGACTATCCGACGACCTTTGTCGGGCGACGGCCGCCGCCGATGCCGCCGGGGTGGGATATGCAGCCGGGCGGCGTCCGCGGCGCCCCGTACGGCCGCGCGGCGCACAACGTCTGGTACTGGTCTGACGCAGAGGGGGTGCGCATCCCGCTCAATCCGCGATTTCGGCTGCCGCAGGGCGTCGGGCTCAAGCCTTGCTGAGCCGGTCGTTCACTCCACATCGTGCATTATGCGAAGTCGGATATATCCGACTTCGAAATTGGCCGGGCGGACGACCCGCCCGACCGCAAGACTAGCGTCGCCCAGCCGTCGAGATCGGCGCGGGCGACGAGCGCAAAGCCCTGCGCCGCATAGGCCGTCAGCACGCCTGCGACATCGCGGCCGAGCAGGCCGGACAGGACAAGTTCCGCATCGTGCGACGCGACGTCGGCGATCTGCGGCGCGAGCAGGCGCAGCGGTTTCGCCAGAATATTCGCGAAGATGAGATCGTAGGGACCGCCCTGGCGCAGCGCCGGGTGCATGGTCCCGCGCGCCGTCACCGGCTTCACCCACGGGGAAGCGCCGTTCAGCCGCGCATTGGCCGCGGCGGCCTCGGTCGAGATCGGATCGATGTCGCCGGCCGCAACGGGCTTGCGCCACAGGCGCGCGGCGGCGATGGCGAGCACGCCGGTGCCCGTGCCGATGTCGAGGATGCGGCCCGGCCGGCGGCGCTTGGCGATGGCGTCGAGCGCTTTCAGGCAGCCGAGCGTCGTGCCGTGATGGCCGGTGCCGAAGGCGAGCGCAGCCTCGATCTCCAGCCCGATATCGTTTTCACGCGGCGCCTTGCGATCGTGCGAGCCATGCACGAGAAAGCGGCCGGCGCGCACCGGCGCGAGCCCTTCGAGGGAGGCGGCGACCCAGTCCTGCTCGCTGACGCGGCCGAAGACGAGCGCGTCGGCCGCCGCATCGCCCACGACCGTGCGCACGAGGTCGCGGATCATCTCCTCGTCCGGCTCGGGACCGAAATAGACCTCCGCCACCCATTCCTCCGTTTTCCAGCTGTCGGTCGAGGGCGTTTTCTCGAAAGCGGCGGCGGCGGTTTCGGTGGGGTCGAAGGTCTCGACGATCGTGTCGGCGACGAGGCGGGCGGTCGTCTCGTCGGTCTCGAGCCGCATCACCCAGGCGGCGCCATTGGGGGGAAGTCCTTCCAGCATGGCGCGCGCTTAGCATGGCGCGGGCAAGGAGTCATGCGGCGGCCCTTGCCGCCCTCGCGGCGGCTAGCGCGGCAGGTAGGTGAAGCGCAGGTGCCCGCTCCAGAAGCCGATCTCGCCGGTCATGCGCAGCAGCAGCAGCCCGACCCCGGCGGCAGCCGCAATCCAGAACAACGCCTGAACATTCGACGCGCTACGCTTCATGCCGAACAGGCCGACGACCATCAGCGCGTCGAAGACCATCGTGAGATTGCGCTCGGTCGGCGAGGGCATGGCGTGCACCGGTGTGAGCAGCCGATAAAGGAAGAGCAAGATCAGCAGGAAAGACAGAATGTAGAAGATGGCGGGCGCATTGGACGGCGGCGGTTCAGAGGCGGGCGCTACGACGCGCGGCGTTTCTTCCGACATGGCGCAAGTCTCCGATCTTTGCCGCTTCCTGCTTGCCGCAGGCGCGCGCGCCGGGCGGTGCGCCGGCGCACGAACGGGTTGCGCTTTGCATTGGCGACGCCACAGGCGTTAGCCTGAGCCATGCCGCTCAGCCGTCTCCCGCTCCTGATGTTTCTGCTCGTCGCGCCGGTCCTGGCGATTGCCGACGAGCCCGCGCCGCCAGCCGACGTCCGCGTCGAGACGGACGTCGTGCAGGCCTGGGGCCGCGATCATGCGGATTGCGCCGAATGGAGCGACGGCTGCGTCGCCTGCACGAAGGAGGGCTGCTCGACGCCGGGCATCGCCTGTACGCCGCAGGAAATTGTGTGCCGGCGCAAGTGAGGCGCGCTACGCGCCGAACTCGTGCGCGAGATAGACGCGGATGAATTGCGGCGCGTTCAGCCGGTCGAGATCGCGCATGTTGCGCACGATGCGCAGGCCGGCGAGTTCGGGTTCGGCGTCGCGCGCCAGAAAGTCGTCGACGCGCGCGACAATCTCTTCGGCGCACATGTCGAGGCGAACGGGCCGCATGCAGGCGATGCGCGGACCGAGGCGCACGATGGTCCAGATGGGATCGAAATCGCCGTCTCCGACCGCAATGCCGGTCTCCTCGCGCAATTCGCGCGCGACGGAGCCCGCGAGGTCGACCGTGTCGCCGACGATATCGTCGAGATCGGGCGTGCCCGCGGGAAAATAGGACTTGCCGGCGTTGGCGGTATGCGCCGCCATTTCACCGAGCAGGAAGGCGCCGTCCGCCGAGCGCAGCGCGGCCATGGCGAAGCCGTTGAACACGCGCGCGCCCGGAAAACCGAAATCGCGCCAGGCCATGAAGGCGGAAAAGGCCGTCTCGAAATATTTGGCCTGCAAGGCGCCGCCATTCTCCGGCGTGTGGGCGATGTCGCAGCCGAGCAGAACGCGACCATCGTAAAGAGCCGGCTTTGCGGCGACCATGCCCGCCCAATGCGCGGAGATTTCGCCCGCGCGCGCGCGCGCGAAATCCCAGTCGAACGGCGCAACCTGCGCGTCGATGCGCGCCACGTGAAAGATGCGGGCTTCCTCGCTCACAGCGCGAGCGTCCCTTCGCTGACGCGCACGGCGTGGCCACCGATGGTGGCAGCGACGAGCGCGCCGCCTTGCACGCTCATGCCGAGCGTGATGCGCGAGGGGCGGCCCATTTCGTAGCCTTGTTCGATGACGAGCGCATGCTCGCCGTCCTCCGGCTTCTCGAAAGCATGCGCGACGCCAGCGAAAGCCGCCGCCGCGCCGCCGGTCGCGGGATCTTCGAGGCCGGGCATCATGGCGCTGAACATCCGCGCATGCACGGCGCTGTCAGCTTCGCGCGTTTCGCGCGTATAGAGCCAGAGGCCGCGTCCGCCGGCGGCTGCGGGCGTCAATTTCTGCGCATCGGGTCTCGCGCGCGCAATGGCGTCGAGGCCCGACACGGGCACGAAGCAGAAAGGCGTGCCGGCGGACCAGACGACCGGCGTGTGGCCGTCGAAGCCGATGTCCTTCTCGTCGAGCGCGAGCGCGTCGGCGAGCGTGCGCGCGTCGGCTGCGCCGATCTTTTCCGGCAGGCGCGGCAGGTGAAAGTAAGCGAAGGACGCGCCGCGCTTTTCGAGTCGCACCGTGCAACTGACGTCGCCGACCTCTTCCTCGATCACGACGGTCAGGTCGCGCGTTCCCGCGAGTTCCGGCGCGCGCAAGGACGCGAGCAGGACGGCGCTGCCGACGGTGGGGTGGCCGGCGAAGGGCAATTCCATCGCCGGCGTGAAGATGCGGATGCGCGCGGTGTTGACGGGGTTTCGCGCGGGCAGGACGAAGACAGTTTCCGACAGGTTGAACTCGCGCGCGATACGCAGCATCTGCGCGTCGTCGAGGCCTTCAGCGTCGATCACGACGGCGAGCGGATTGCCGGCCAGCGGCTCCTTCGCGAAAACATCGAGGGTGAAGAATCGGCGCGCCATTGCGTTATCATAGCGCAGGGCATTGCGGCCGTCGCGGAGGCAGACGCCATGAGGATCATTGCGGCTATCGTTGTGCTGTGCGCCTCCGGCGCCACGGCTTCCGCGTGCAGCGCCGGCAAGGCGCGCTTTGCCTTGGGCAAGCCCTATTCTGACGAACTGGCGGAGCGCGCGCGCATCGCGGCCGGCGCTGTCACGGCGCGACGGATGATGCGCGGGCGCGCCTATACGCTGGAATTCCGCGGCGACCGGCTCAACCTGCACACGGACAAGGGCAGGGTGCTGCGCGTTTCCTGCGGCTGAAGGCTCAGCCGAATATTTTCTGCGCGAGGTCGACCATGTCGTTTCCCGCGACATCGACCGCGACCGTCGGCCGGCTCTCGCCCTTGCCCGGGCCTTTCTCGTTGGGCCGCGCAACAAAGCCGGTCTGCAGGCCGCAGGCTGCGGCCGCCGCCAGGTCGTCGGAATGGGCGGCGACCATCATGCAATCGGCGGGCGAGAGATCGAAGGCGGCGCAGGCGGAGAGATAGACGTCGGGCTTGGGCTTGTAGTCGCGCGAAAATTCCGCGCCGAGAATGGCGTCCCAATGGAAATTGTTGCGGCGTGCGAGCGCGGCCATCAGCGAGACATTGCCGTTGGAAACGGGCGCGACCAGCGCGTGCTTCCTGAGCATGGCGATTCCGCGTGAGGAATCCGGCCAGGCGTCGAGCCTGTGCCAGGCGAGCACGAGCGCGCGTTTCGTATCGTCGGAAATGTCCGAGAGGCCGAAAGCCGGCAGAATGCGTTCGAGCATGCGCGCATGCACGACGTCGAGCTTGGCGAAGGGCAGGCGGCCGGAGCGTATTTCCTCCATGCCTGGCTGATATTCCGCCCGCCAGGCGTCGGCGAAGGCGGTCCAGATGAGATCGTGGCCGAGCGGATGCAGGATCGTCCGCGCCTCGCGCGCCACACCCTCGCGCCAGTCGACGACCGTGCCGAAGACATCGAAGAAAAAGGCCTTCGCGCCCATGCGCTCCTCCGCTTATGTTGGCTGAGACTATGCGCCATGTCGGCGCTGACGATCAATGCGGGTCGCGCAGGTGGCGAAGAAGGATGTGGTGTTCGATCTCGGCAATGTCCTGCTGCGCTGGGACCCGCGCCATCTCTATCGCAAGGTCTTTGCCGACGAAGCGCGGATGGAGCGGTTCTTGAGCGAGGCCTGCTCGCTCGCGTGGATACAGTCGATCGATGGCGTCCATGATTTCGCCGCGCCGATTGCGATACGCGCGAAAGAATTTCCGGAATTTGCAGACGAACTGGCTTTGTTCGACACGCGCTGGCTGGAGACGCTCGACGGCGCAATCGAGGACAATCTCAGCCTCATGCGCGCGTTGAAGGCGCAGGGGCGGCCGGTCTACGGGCTCACGAACTATCCCGCGCAAAAATTCGATCTGTCTCGCGCGATCCATCCTTTCTCGACGAATTCGACGCGATCGTCGTGTCCGGGCGCGAGGGCGTGACCAAGCCCGATCCGCGCATCTACGAGATTCTGTTCGCGCGAACGGGCCGGGCGCCGGGGGAGCTGGTGTTCGTCGACGATGTCGCGCGCAATATCGCGGCGGGCGAGAGACTAGGGATGGCGGGCGTGCTGTATGCGCCGGGGATGGATCTGGCGGCGGAGTTGCGCAATCGCGGGGTGCTTTAGCCGTCATTGCGAGCGCAGCGAAGCAATCCGGAACCACGGCCCGGCTCTGGATTGCCGCGTCGCCTCCGCGAAACGGCGACGCGGTTTCGCTCGGGCTCCTCGCAATGACGGCTTGGGCGATCAATCGACGATTCCAGTCGGCAATCCGTCCATGCTGACGGCGTTCTTCTCGCGCCAATAGTCCGCAATGCCCTGCGGCCCCTTGTTTTCGGCCCAATTGTCGAGCGCGGGGCGCTCCTGCCTGTAGTCGAAGGCCGGCACGCCGTAGCCGCAGGAGGTCTTCACCAGATCAATCGCAAGGCGCACGATCTGGCGCGTTCCGACCGGGCGCTGATTGCCGAAATGCTGCGCCAGCGCGCGCGAAAATTCCGTGCTGTCGCGATGCAGGATTTCGCCGCGACCGTAGAGGCGCAGAATGTTGGGCGGGCCGTCGAAGGCGCAGAACATGATGGTGAGACGGCCGTCCGCCTTCAGATGCGCCGCCGTCTCGGCGCCGGATCCGGTGAGGTCGAGCCAGCAGATTTCATTGTCGCCAGTCACGCGAAACTCGCGCGTCGAACGCGGCGAAATGTTGATGCGCGTTCCCGTCGCGGCGGATGCGGCGAAGAAAATGTGCTGACGCGCGATGAAATCGCGCAATTCGGGCGTGAGGCTCGGATATTCCTTGGCCACGGCGGGCTCCTGTGTGGCGATGCGTGGCGGAAAGGATAGGATGGTTCATTGAGAAAATCATGCCGTCATTGCGAGGAGCGTATGCGACGAAGCAATCTAGAGCCGCGTCATCGCTCTGGATTGCTTCGCTGCGCTCGCAATGACGGCATCGAAAACGCCCGCTAAACCACGGCCGCCAGCCGGCAGGCCTGGTCGATAGCGCGCTTGGCGTCGAGTTCGGCGGCCTCGTAAGCGCCGCCGACGATTGCCGTCTTCACGCCCTTGGCCTGCAGGTCGTCGTAGAGCTTGCGGAGCGAGGTCTGGCCGGCGCAGACGATGATCGTGTCGACGTCGAACAGCCGCGGCTCGCCGTTGACCAGCGTGTGCAGGCCCTGATCGTCGATCTTGAGATAATCGACGCCGGCCACCATTTTCACACCGCGCCGTTGCAGCGTCAGGCGATGCGTCCAGCCGGTGGTGCGGCCCAGATTGCGGCCGAGCGCGTCGGTCTTGCGCTGCATCAGCGTGACCTCGCGGCCGGAAGTCTCGACATGCGGCTCGACGCCGGTGACGCCGCCGCGCGGATGGTTCTTGAAGTCGATGCCCCATTCGCGCGCGAAAACGTCGATGTCGAGCGCGGCCGAAACGCCGCCGTGGCTGACGAGTTCGGCGACGTCAAAGCCGATGCCGCCGGCGCCCATGATCGCAACTCTCTTGCCGATCGGCTTCCTGCCGAGGATCGCGTCCATGTAGCCGACGACCTTGGGATGATCGATGCCGGGCACTTGCGGCGTGCGCGGCTCGATGCCGGTCGCCACGATCACCCTCGTCGAAGTCGGACAAGGCGTCGGCGTCGACGCGCGTGTCGAGGCGCAGGTCGACGCCGCGCAGCGCGATCATGCGGCGGAAGTAGCGGATCGTCTCGTCGAATTCCTCCTTGCCGGGAATTTTGCGCGCGAAGATTGAACTGGCCGCCGATGTCGCTGTTCGCCTCGAACAAAGTGACCTTGTGGCCGCGCTCGGCCGCCGTGATCGAGAAGGCGAGGCCGGCGGGGCCGGCGCCGACCACAGCGATCTTCTTCGGCAGGTTGGTCGGCAGATAATTCAGCTCCGTCTCGTGGCAGGCGCGCGGATTGACGAGACAGCTGACGAGCTTGCCGTTGAACGTGTGGTCGAGACAGGCCTGATTGCAGGCGATGCAGGTGTTGATCTCGTCCTCGCGGCCTTCAAAAGCCTTCTTCACGAGTTCGGCGTCGGCAAGCATGGGGCGCGCCATCGAAACGATATCGCCATCGCCGCGCGCGAGAACTTCTTCCGCGACATGCGGCATGTTGATGCGGTTCGACGTGATCATGGGCACGCCGAGCTCCTTGCGCAGACGGCCGGTCACCTGCGTGAACGCTGCGCGCGGCACCATGGTGGCGATGGTCGGGACCAGCGCCTCGTGCCAGCAGAAATGCGTGGAGACGACATTGACGCCTTCGGCCACGATTGCCTTGCCGAGCTGCACGACCTCTTCCCACGCGAGGCCGCCCTGCAGCATGTCCATCGCGGAAATGCGGAAGATGAGGATGAAGTCCGGTCCGACCGCTTTTCTCACGCGGCGTACGACCTCGACCGCGAAGCGCATGCGGTTCTCGAACGGACCGCCCCATTCGTCGGTGCGCAGGTTGGTCTTTTCGACGAGGAACGTCGAGATGAGATAGCCGGCCGAGCCGATGATCTCGACGCCGTCGTATCCGGCTTCCTTGGCGAGCGCGGCGCAATTGGCGAAATCGCGCAACTGCTTCTCGATGCCTTCGGCGGTCAGCGCGTTCGGCATGTAGGCGCCGATGCGCGATTTCACGGCGGAGGGCGCGACGCATTCGCTGGTGCGCGCGAGCGGGCCGGTGTGCAGGATCTGCAGGCAGATTTTCACGTCGGGATCGGCGGCGTGCACGGCTTCCGTGACGAGCCGATGCTCGGCGACCTCGTGCGGCTCCGACAGTTTCGAGCCGCGTCCGCCGCCTTCGAAATTTGGGGGAATGCCGCCGGTGATGATCATGCCGACCCCGTTCTTCGCGCGCTCCGCGAAGAAGGCGGCCTGTTTGGCGAAGCCGTTCTCGGCCTCTTCCAGTCCCGTGTGCATCGAGCCCATCAGCGCGCGGTTCTTGAGCTTGGCGACGCCGATGTCGAGCGGGCTGAACAGCAGGGGATAGCGGGGATGGGCGGCAGGCATGGTTTCCTCCGGCGCGTCTTGAGGCGCGAATTTAATTAAACGATTAATTTATCAGGAGGGGCGGTTTGTCAACGGGCGAGGCAGCGCCCTCGTC
>JACKJE010000025.1 GCA_020638135.1 Methylobacteriaceae bacterium
CCAGGCAAGCGAGCCTGAAGGCTCGCGGTCCTTACGCCTTTTCCGGCGGGTTCAGGCGGATGTGCAACTCGCGCAGCTGCCTGTTGCTCGCCTCCGACGGCGCGCCCATCAGCAAATCCTCGGCGCGCTGGTTCATCGGGAAGAGCGCGACCTCGCGAAGATTCTGTTCGCCGGCCAGCAGCATGATGATGCGGTCGACGCCCGCCGCCATGCCGCCGTGCGGCGGCGCGCCGTAGTGGAAGGCGCGGAACATGCCGCCGAAGCGCTCTTCCACGGTCTCGCGGCCGTAGCCGGCGATCTCGAACGCCTTCACCATGGCTTCCGGCCGGTGGTTGCGGATGCCGCCCGAGGCCAGCTCGTAGCCGTTGCAGGCGACGTCGTACTGGAAAGCCTTGATGGTGAGCGGGTCCTGCCCGTTCAGCGCATCGAGCCCGCCCTGCGGCATCGAGAACGGGTTGTGCGAGAAGTCGACCTTCTTCTCGTCCTCGTTCCACTCGTACATCGGGAAGTCGACGATCCACGCGAATTCAAAGCGCGTTTCGTCGATCAGCTTGAGTTCCTGTCCGAGCTTTGTCCGCGCCGCGCCCGCGAACTTCACGAAAACGGAGGGATCGCCCGCGACGAAGAAGGCGGCATCCCCTGCCCCGAGGCCAAGCTGCGTGCGGATCGCTTCGGCGCGCTCCGGGCCGATGTTGTTGGCGAGCGGGCCGCGCGCGCCGACGCCTGATGCCCCCGGCTGTTCCTTCTGGACCGTCTCGTCCTTGGCGCGGTCGAAGAACAGGATGTAGCCGAGCCCCGGCTGCCCCTCGCTCTGCGCCCAGGAGTTCATGCGGTCGGCAAAGGTGCGCTGGCCGCCGCCCGGCGCCGGGATCGCCCAGACCCGGTTCTTGTCCTGCTCGAGCAGGCGCGCGAAAACCTTGAAGTTCGAGCCGCGGAAGTGCTCGGACACGTCCTGCATGATCAGGGGATTGCGCAGGTCCGGCTTGTCGGAGCCGTATTTCGCCATGGACTCGGCGTAAGGAATGCGCCTCCACGGGCTCGGCGTCACCTTGTCGTCGCCGGCGAATTCCGCGAACACGCCGCGCATGACCGGCTCCATGGCCGCGAACACGTCCTCCTGCTCGACGAAGCTCATCTCGATGTCGAGCTGGTAGAATTCGCCGGGCAGACGATCCGCGCGAGGATCTTCATCCCGGAAGCACGGCGCGATCTGAAAATAGCGGTCGAAGCCCGCCATCATCAGCAGCTGCTTGTACTGCTGCGGCGCCTGCGGCAGCGCGTAGAACTTGCCGGGATGGATGCGCGAGGGCACCAGGAAGTCGCGCGCGCCTTCGGGCGACGAGGCCGTCAGGATCGGCGTCTGGAACTCGTTGAATCCGCCCTCCTTCATGCGCCGGCGCAAGCTGTCGATCACCTTGCCGCGCAGCATGATGTTCTTGTGGAGCTTTTCCTTGCGTAGATCGAGGAAGCGGTATTTCAGCCGCGTTTCCTCGGGGAATTGCGCGTCGCCGAACACCTGCAGCGGCAGTTCGGCCGCCGGCCCAGAACCTCGGCACTCGGTGACGTAGGAGTTCGACCGCGCCCGTCGGCATATCGGCATTCTCGGTGCCGTCAGGGCGGATGCGCACCTTGCCGTCGAGGCGCACGACCCATTCGGACCTGAAGGTCGACCAGCTTGAAGGCCGGCGATCCGTCCGCTACGCATTGCCAATGCCGTAATGGCCGCGCAGGTCGATGAACAGGACGCCGCCATGGTCGCGGATGCGGTGGCACCAGCCGTGACAGCCGGGCCGTCTGGCAGCGTCCGCGGCGGCGAAGATCGCCGCAGGTGTGGGGAACTGTTGATAGTGGGCCTGCCATGGCCGCCAGGCGAAGTCGCCTTTGCGGATGCGGAAAGCGGAGGATCGCCGGCAGGCTCATCCGCGTAGGGTCGGGAGGGAGCGGCTTGAAAGACGCATGTTTTTAGCAGGTTTAGAACGGCGACCGACCACTGTGGACAGGCAGAAAGATGCTACACGCCATGCCCCAGCAGATTCAGCCGCGCCTAGCCGCCGCACGGCTGCGGGCCGAGAAGGCAGACGGCCCCCGCCCGGCATTGCGGACGCCGGCGAGGTCGCATCCCCTGCCGCCGTCAGCGCCGATCGCATTCTCATCAAGGCACTCGTTCACGCCACTGACCAGCACCGACACTTGCCGCCGGCAAAATACCGTGAGCAGCCCGCTGCACAAACAGCGCAGGCGAACCTGGAGTTTCGATCTCGGCAGTTCGACGCCCGGCTGCATGCTGGCGCTCACAGGCAGCACGGCGCGCGCCGTGGGGATAAAACCTTCCTGCCCGGACGCGCGCCCCAGCGCGCTCCTCGTCTCACCCTGCGCAGGCGGGCGCGGTACGCTCACCCCATCAACGGCATCCACGCGCTTTCTGAAGCTCGTCGCGCCGAAACTGCTGGAGCGCGGGCGTCATTCCGTCCGGATGCGGTCATCGCCAATGGCGACCATGTTCTACTGAGATCGGCGCCTCGCGCGCGTCAAAGCGAAGCTCAGCCTGTCCGCCGGAGGCCAGCCTATGCGGGGCGGTTCGATCCAGCTGCCGGTCATGGGCACGAGCAGGCGTTCTAGGCGGCGGGAGCTGCGAATCCGCCGCTCTATGGCGCCAGCCGCTCGACGCCGATCTCTTCCTGCGGGACGACCACGATTATTTGACAATGACGGGCCGACGACAAGGCGATCACTTTCCCGCCGAACCACTGGATGCTCGATCTCGCGCGCTCGACGGACATCGTATTTCCCGGGTTAGAGACGCGAAGACGGCCATCAGCCTGCCGGGCACCTCGCCGCCGACCGGCAAACTGGCTGTGTCAGGATCCCAGCGCGCTGCGCAGCGCTCGCCGAACTAGCTGCTCTACGTCCGCCGCTCAGCGACCTCGCCAGCCCGCGCCGTCTTTGTCGATCGACGGAGGACTGGCTGGTTTCGCGCATGAAGGCGACGGACACGGCCCAACGTGCGTCACCTCAATCCGCCGGGCACGGAGCGCCGGCGAGTGGGGCCAGTGGTATCCGGACATCGCGGGCGGCGCTGACGCTCGACAAGCCGAAACCCCACTGGCAGAGCGGATGGCTAAACAACACGACTGGCTGCTGTCAGCGGCCTCCGCCATGAAGGCGCGATTCCCTGGTGCTGACGGCGACTTACACGCCGGCGGAAGGGGCGCATCCGCAAATCCGGCGCGGCGAGCGAAACCAACCCGGTGCAGTGTCGTTCTCCTCGGGCACGCTCGGCACGAAGCGCGGCTGTCCTCCGGCAGCACTTGCGCCTGGCGCGCAAATTTCGCCGCGATATCGAGATGGACGGACGCTGGCCCGTCGAAGAGAACGGATTTTCCATCGTCGACTTCACGCCGGACACGGGATCGATTCGCTTCCTGGAAACCACGGCGCGACCCCGTCGAAGCAATCGACCGATTGGAGCCATTCCGCACGACGGTTCTGAAGCGGCCGGCCTGACCGGATGCGGTTTCGGGTCGACAGTCAGACCCGCCGCATCCGGAATTCGGAAGAAGGCAACTGGCGGCGACGTCCGCGGTCAGGCGTTACGTCTGCACGTCCTCGCCCTTGGCGTAACGCAGCGCGTTCTGGAAATACCATTCCGCATTGCCCGCATTCGCCGCGCCGCTGTCGCGCGTGCGGATTACCTTGGCTGGCGCGCCGGCGATGATGGAATTGTCGGGGAAGACCGCGCCTTCGGTGACGATGGAATGGCCGGCGACGATGCAATTATTGCCGATGATTGCGCCGTCCATGATCGTGGCGTTGATGCCGATCAGGCAATTGTCGCCGATCGTGCAGCCGTGGATCGTCACGTGATGGGTGATCGAGCAGTTTTTGCCGACGATGGTCGGCGTCGTATTGCCGACATGCACCATCACGAAATCCTGGATGTTCGTCTTCTCGCCGATGACGATCTCGTGCATTTCCGCGCGCATGACGACATAGGGCCAGACCGAGACGTCCTTCTGCAGCGTGACCTTGCCGTAGATGTAGGCGGTCTCGTGGACGAAGGCGGGCTCGTTCATTTTCACGTGCTTGCCGATATGCGCCATGTGCGTGCATGCCTCCATTCTTCGCCGGATTTAAGACGAAGGCGTGCAGGGGTTCAAACTGCAATGTTTCGCGCGCGCCGCGGATGCACGCTTCTCGCCCGCTCACCATCGCCATATTCCGCCGCAACGCAGGCGAGGCCCGCTGGAGCATCCTGAAATGAGAAAGATCGTCAGCGTCACGCCGCCGCCTTCAGGCCATTGGGTCGGCGACGGTTTTCCCGTCCGTTCCTGTTCTCGCCCGACAGCCATGGCGATGCGGTGAGCCCCTTCCTGCTGCTGGACTACGGCGGCCCCGTCGAATTCGAGCCGACGACCAAGCAGCGCGGCGTCGGAACGCATCCGCATCGCGGCTTCGAGACGGTCACCATCGTCTACGACGGCGCGGTCGCCCATCGCGATTCCACCGGCGCCGGCGGCGAGATCGGACCGGGCGACGTGCAGTGGATGACCGCGGCCGCCGGCATTTTGCACGAGGAGTTTCATGCGCCCGCTTTCGCCAGGTCGGGCGGGCGGTTCGAGATGGCGCAGCTCTGGGTCAACCTGCCGGCGAAAGACAAGATGGCTGCGCCCGGCTACCAGAGCATTCTGGCCAGCGACATTCCGACCGTCGCCCTGCCCGACAGCGCGGGAACCGTGCGCGTGATCGCCGGCGCTTATGAGGGACACGCAGGCCCTGCCCGCACCTTCACGCCGATCGACGTGTGGGATGTGCGGCTGAAGGCGGGCAAGAGCGCGCGACTGAGCCTGCCCGAGGGCCATACGCTCAACCTTGCGGTGTTCGCCGGACCGGTGACGATCAACGGCGATATGTCACCCGACAAGGCGCAGTTCGTCACGCTTTCGCGCGAGGGCGGCGACGTGCTGCTCGAAGCCAGGAGCGACGCCAAGATACTGCTTCTGTCCGGCGCGCCGATCGAGGAGCCGGTGGCGGCGTACGGGCCCTTCGTGATGAACACAGAGGACGAAATCCGGCAGGCCTTCGCCGATTTCCGCGCAGGACGGTTCGGCGCCATCGCCTAAGCGGACCGGCGCCTGTAGGCTCGGGACTTCCCATGGAGACGGGTAGCCCCATGCCTGCCGGCGCCGATACGCATCCTTTCGAACGCAGCCATTCGATCGTCATCGCGGCGCAGCCCGAGGCCGTGTTCGACTACGTCACCAACCCCAGGACATGGCCGCAATGGATCGCCTCGTCGCATGAGCTTGTCTGCGACGACAGGCCGATGCGCTACGGCGACACGTTCCACGAATATTGGAGCACGCGCTCCGGTCCTGTCGAACTCGACTGGCTGGTGATCGCCTGCAATCAGCCGCGCCTGTGGAACGGGCTGACGGGAACGGAATTCACCGGGCCGATCATCGTCGAATATCGCTGCGACGATGTGCCGGGCGGCGTGAAATTCACGCGCACGCTGCGCAATCCCGCGCGGCCCAAGCCGCCGACGCCAGACATGCTCGCGCGCATCGACGCCGAGGCCGAGGCCGCGCTCGCGGCGATCAAGCGAAACGTCGAGGCGATGTAGGGACGCGCTCTCCTCGCGGGTAGGAAGCGGCCTTGGCGCCGGCGGCAAATCCATGCGATACGCGCGGCCCCTTCCCGATCCCTTCACCCCCAAGACCCATGTCAGCGCGCTCACTTCGATTCGGCACCTGTACCGTGCTTGCGCTCAGCGACGACTGCGCCGTCGGCGCGCCCGCTCGCCTTACACGTTCGACAACCACTGGGCCGGGCCCTACGCACGGCGCTCGCCTTCTCGAAGGGCCAGCAAAAACGCCTGCAGCGAAGATCCCTGGGCCGTGCGGCGCTATCTGGAGCACCCCGAAGACAGCCATTTCATGCAATCGCTGAAGACATTTCGCGGCAGGCCCTGTTCAACGGCGCCTGTCATACACGCAGCGCTACGCCCCAAGACCTGTCGAATTTTCACGCGCCTGCAGCGCGCTGGCGACCGCTGCCGACGAGCGGCCGTGATCGGCGGCCATCCAGATATGCCAACGACGCCCGATCCTCGCCGCGCAGCGCTGAACAACCAGATTCGACGAAACCTGTTCGTCTACGAACCGGTGGCGGCCGTCCATCGCGCGCAGCCTGAAAGAGCGCGACCGTGCTGATCGCCACGTCGGGCGGCGCACAGGCCAGACTTTTCTCCTGCGCTTCGTGTCGACGCGCACGAACCCGCGACGCGCTCGCGCAGCGGCGTCTGGCATCGCCGGCGATGATTTCGATTCCACATCGTCGGTCGTCCTGCCCATCTCGGCAGGGCGCAAATATCAGGCGCCGACGGACGGCTCGACCTGCCAGTCAGCGTGTCATAGGTTTCGCCTGCGCTGGAAGCTGCTCTCGGTGTCAAATCTTCCGACAATTCCGCGACCTCAAGAACGTACTGAAGGTCTGCCTCGAGCCGGAAGATCAGCTGCGCCGTCGAGGAGTGGGAGGAAGACAGGGCTATCCGCCTACAAGGCGGTGTCGGGCGAAAATCGCCTGTCAAAGCCGAAACCGATTCGCCTTCGCGCCGCTCGGCCGCGATTTCCCGTGACGATCGCGCGCAATTCGAAATGGATTACGGGCGACCTCGCCCGCATCGGACGACGCTCAGCGTACGTTGCCGCGGGCCGTGCGAAAGAAGATCGAACGTTCCTGACGGCGCACGCCTTCCGCCCGCCGTGCGCGAATTTTCGAACGGCGTTTCGGCGCCGGATCCGAAACCGCCGACGCCGGACATGCTCGCGCGGATCGACGCGGAGGCCGAGGCGGCGCTCGCCAATATCAAGCACAACGTGGAAGCGCGCTGAACGCGGCCTGCGGCTTGCAACCCTCGGCCCGAAGGCCATGGCCCGTCGCAAAGCGGCGCGGTCTTGCCTTGGGTTGGGACAGGAGGCCCGCGTGTCGAAATTCGCTATCGGCTTTGCGCCGGCAGGTTCGCCCCGAAACGGGACCGAGCCGGACGCGCGCGTCGGCGCGCGCACGCAGCTCCAGCCGCGGATCAACGCCAATGTCCAGCGTGGCTTCTCTTTCCGGCGCGGCTATTTCACGATCCTCGGATTTTTGACCGTGATCGCCGTCGCCTCGATGAGCGTCGCCATCTGGCGGCTGTTTCATTTCGCGCGCTGATCTGCGCTTGTAACCGCGGACGGCTTGCTCGGGGCGGCGAATCCGCCTAGAAATGTTCATGGTCCGTTCCCGCTCATCCTTCGTGTGCCAGAATTGCGGCGCTGTCAGCAATCGCTGGCAGGGCAAGTGCGAGGCCTGCGGCGAGTGGAACACGATCGTCGAGGAACAGGCGGCCGCCGGGATCGGCGCTGCGACAGCTGGCAAGGCAACGAAGGGCCGGCCGTTCAAGCTGGAGGGTCTTGACGGCGAAGGCGCCGAGGCGCCGCGCATCGTCTCGGGTATCCGGGAATTCGACCGCGTGACCGGCGGCGGTTTCGTGCCGGGCTCGGTGCTGCTGATCGGCGGGGAGCCCGGCATCGGCAAGTCGACGCTGCTGATCCAGACCTGCGCCATGCTCGCGCGCAAGAAGCGGCGGGTCGTCTACATTTCCGGCGAGGAGGCGACGGCGCAGGTGCGCATGCGCGCCTTGCGTCTCGGTCTGGCTGACGCGGCCGTGCAGCTCGCCGCCGAAACCCATGTCGAGGACATTCTCGCCACGCTGATGCAGGGCGAGCGCCCTGCTCTGGTCGTCATCGATTCCATCCAGACGATGTTCACCGACGCCGTGGATTCCGCGCCCGGCACGGTCACGCAGGTGCGTGGCGCCGCGCAGGCGCTGATCCGCTTCGCCAAGACGACCGGCTGCTGCGTCGTGCTGGTCGGCCATGTCACCAAGGACGGACAGGTCGCCGGCCCGCGCGTGGTCGAGCATATGGTCGACGCCGTTCTGTCGTTCGAGGGCGACGGCGCGCATCACTTCCGCATGCTGCGCGCGCAAAAGAACCGGTTCGGGCCGACCGACGAAATCGGCGTGTTCGAGATGACGGGCGCCGGCCTGTCGGAAGTCGCCAATCCCTCCGCCCTGTTTCTGGCGGGGCGCGAGGCCGGCGCGCCGGGGGCGGCCGTGCTCGCGGGTATGGAGGGCTCACGGCCGATGCTGCTCGAAATCCAGGCGCTGGTGACGCCGACCACGCTCGGCACGCCGCGCCGCGCCGTCGTCGGCTGGGATTCGCAGCGGCTGTCGATGGTTCTCGCCGTGCTCGAAGCTCATGGCGGCGTGCGGCTCGGCGGGCACGACGTGTACCTCTCGATCGCCGGCGGCCTGCGGATCGCGGAGCCTGCCGCCGACATGGCGGCCGCCGCCGCGCTCGTGTCGTCCCTGACCGGCGCGGCCCTGCCGGCCGACGCCTGCTTCTTCGGCGAGATCGGCCTGTCCGGCGCGATCCGGCCGGTCATCCACACCGGGCTGCGGCTGAAGGAAGCGGCGAAACTCGGTTTTCGGCGCGCCATTCTGCCGCCGCCGCCTACGGAGAAAGGCGACGACGCGCCTGCAGCGATGAATCTCCAGCGCTGCGGACATATTTCGGCGCTGGTCGCGGAAATCGCTTCCGCCGCGCCTCAGCGCAATCCGCAGCGCGAGCGGGTGCGGGAGCGCGCCTGAATCTCCAAAGCGATTTCGGGCGCAGCCATTCTTGCACTAGCATTGCGTGCATGTTCTTGCGCGCCGCACTCACGTTGTCCGTTCTCGCCTTCGCAGGCCCTGCGCTCGCCGATGGCGCCGTACTCTCGCAGATGACGAAGGACGACAAGGCGCGTCTTGAGAATTTCGATACAACTCGCGCGAAGGCGATCGCGGAAGCGCGCGCGACGGGCTCACGCCAGGACCTCGCCGTCCTCGACAAAGTTCTGGCCGGCAAGCCCATCAAACTGCGCGACGCCGGCATCACCGGCGACTGGCGTTGCCGGACGATCAAGCTCGGCGGCATGGCGCCGAAACTCGTCGTCTACGGCTGGTTCAAGTGCCGCATCCATCAGGACGACGCTGGGCTCTGGCTCGACAAGACCACGGGCTCGCAGCGCACGCACGGTCAGTTCTACGACGACGGCGATACGCGAATGATCTACCTTGGCAAGCTGCACTACGGCTACGAGAAGCCGGGCCGCTACGGGCAGGATCCGACCCGCAACCAGGTCGCCTACGCCTTCCGGGTCGGGCCGAAGCGGCTGCGCCTCGAATTTCCCGCGCCGCAATATGAATCGCTGCTCGACATCATGGAGTTCGAGCGGCCCTAACGCGCGTTAACCCGCACGCTCCCAACGGTCGGAAACAAATTCAATAAACTTGTTGGCATTCTCGTCACCATCGTCAGGAGCGAGAAGTGTTCGACGTCGGCTCGACAACCGGCAGCTATCCCGACCGGAGGCTCAAGCCATGGGCCGGCCCGCGCGAACGGCGCGTTGCGCCCGCGGCCGGGCCGCGCGAACGGCGCATGCAGACGCGAGCCGGCGCATTGCGCGAGGGGGCGATCCATGTCGAAGCGCTCGACATGTCGGCCGCCCGCATTCATCGCGGCGACTGGGCGCGACTCGCGGCGCGCGCGGCCGAACCCAATCCGTTCTTCGAACCCGATTTCGTCCTGCCCGCGGCGCGCCAACTCGCCGCGGCGCGGCGGCCGACCGTCCTGATCGCGCGCAAGCGGATCGACGGGCGCATGCGCATGATCGGCGCGCTGCCGCTCGCCCCAGCCGGACGCTTCGCCACGCTCGGACCGGCGCGCGCCTGGCGCGATCCGCTGGCGCCGCTCGGCGCGCCGCTGCTCGACCGCGACTATGCGGTGGAGGCCTTTTCCGCTTTCCTCGCCTGGGTCGGCGAGCGACGCCCGCTGACCGGCAGCCTCGCCCTGCACCTGACGCCGCGCACCGGGCCAGCGGCCAAGGCGATCCGGCAGGCCGCACAGGCGCGCGCGGCCGATTGCCTGGAACTCGACGAAAGCGCGCGCGGCGCGCTGCACGCGGGGGCCGCGCTCGACCAGATGATTTCGTCGCGCCGCCGCAAGATGCTCGCCCGCCTGCGTCGTCGCCTCGCCGAGCGCGGCGCGGTTTCGACGCGTGTCTCGACGGGCGCGGCCGTCGAACACGATATGGAGGTCTTTTTCGAGCTGGAGGCTTCGGGCTGGAAAGGCCGGCGCGGCACGGCGCTCGCCTCCTCCATCCGCACGCTGGCGCTCGCGCGCGCCTTCTTGCGCAGCCTGTCCCTGGAAGACCGCTGCTCGATCGCGTGGCTGGAACTCGACGGCGCGCCGATCGCCGCCGCCGTTCTCGTCCATTCCGGCGGAACCGCCTTCTACTGGAAGATCGCCTACGACGAGCGCTACGCGGCCTATTCGCCGGGCGCGCAACTCATGCTCGACCTGTCGCGCCGACTGCTCGCGGACCCCGATTTCGCCATGGCCGATTCCTGTTCCATGCCCGGCTCGGTCGGCATCGAAGCGATCTGGAAGGGCCGACGGCGTGTGACGGACCTGCTGATCGGCAAGCCGGGCCTCGGTTTCGCGGTGACCGGCGAGATCGAACTGGCGCGGCGCGGGCTGCGCGCCGGGGCGAAGGGCGTCTACCGCAAGGTGGCGGGGCTGGTCGCTCGGTAGAGCTCAGGCCTTCGCCGCCTCCGCATAGCCCGCGTAGGAATGCTTCAACGTCGCGTGGTTGAGCAGCATTTCAGCGACCTGCTTCGTGCCTGTCCTGTCGTAAATGCGCGAGCGGACCCAGTAGCTTTCGGTGCGCTTGCTCTCCGACAGCGCGGCGATCTCACGGCGGATGACGTAGTCCTCGCCGACGAAGAGCGGGCCGTCGATCATGCGGATTTCCTGATCGGCGAACAGGCCGACGGCCGGCCCCTTGACCGGAAAGGCGGCCTTGCGGTTCGAATATTCGGCGAGCACCGAGACCATTTCGAGCGGCACGATCGGGCGGCCCCAGGGATTTTCGCCGCCCGAATACCAGGGCGAATTCTCGGTGATGACGGCAAGCTTCTGGTTGAGCGAGAACGGATAGAGCGCGCCCATGTTCTGGTCGGGGTCCATGCGCACCCGCTCATCTTCCGCGCCCTTCATCCCGACCCTGAGGTCAGCGAGGATCACCAGCCTTTCCGGCGGGCGCAGCGCCTTCATGCGGGCTTCCAGCAGGGTCTCGCCATGGTCCGGGCCGATCGAGGCGGATGCCTCCAGCACCGGCGTTCCGTCGGCCTTCTGCGCCCAGACCTTCGTGCGCGTCGCGCCTGGGCGCCGGCAGTTCCGCGAAGGCGCGGACCTCTTCGCCCTCGACCACCATGTTCTGGTAATGCGAGGAAATGCAGCCGCGTTCGTACCAGTCGCGGCCGAAAATGCGTTCGAGCAGCGGCGGGAACAGGCTGAAATGCGTGGGCCCCTCGATCGGGCCGGCGCGGAACCCGAGCTTTTCGGCCATGGAATCGTCGTGGATCGAGGCGTGGCCGCCATATTCCTGGTCGGCCAGCATCTGGCGCGGCTGGCGCAACGGGCCGCAGAGCACGAGCGGCGTCGAGAAGCCGGGCGCAAAAGTCATTCTGCTCCTCCATTTGCCGCAGCGTAGCGCGCCGGCGACAGGCTGTTCAAATGATTTGGGCGGCACCTGCCCGCAGGGTGACGTAGCCAGCGGACTCCTCTATAAGGCGCGCATTGCGCCGACGTCCCGAATCCTGTTCAGGCGGCGGCGCGGCGGCGGGCGGAGCCGCATCCGAAGCTGGTCCCATCGGCGCGAGGCCAAGTTTTCATGCCTTCCTATCTCGATCTCGGTCTGATCGGCGTCATTCTCGTTTCATCGTTGCTCGCGATGCTGCGCGGTTTTACGCGCGAGGTTCTGGCGATCGCCTCATGGGCGGCGGCCGCGCTGGCCGCGCTCTACTTCCATCCCCTGGTTGTCCCTTATCTCAAGCCCTACATCTCCAAGGACACGATCGCGCTGGCGGCAGCCGCCGGCATCGTGTTCTTCGTGGCGCTGATCGTCGTCTCGATCATCACGGTCCGGATTTCGGACATGATCCTCGACTCGAAGGTCGGCGCGCTCGACCGTTCGCTCGGCTTCCTGTTCGGAGCCGCCAGGGGCCTGCTGCTGTGCGCCGTCGCCTTCATCTTCTTCAACTGGCTCGTGCCGGAGAAGTCGCAGCCCGAATGGGTGAAGAACGCCAAGATGCGTCCACTGCTGTCGGCGACCGGCGACCAGATCATGGCGCTGCTGCCCGACGATCCGGAGAGCATTCTCGCCAAGCTGAAGAAAAACAAGCCGGTCGCGCCGCCCGAAGAGGCGCCGGCCGAGGGCGACGATTCCAAATCGCCGCAGCCGCCTGCGCGGTCGAACCAGCGTTCGCAGATCACGCCTTCGATCCGGCAGGCCGACAGACAGAACCTCGACGCGCTTACCGCCGGGACGACAATCCAGGCGCGCGGATAGGCGCTCAGACAGACCCGCCGGACAAGGCGCGGGCCAAACGGGACGGGAATTGCCAGAGGCGGACGTGTGTTCGCATGGAGCTTGTAGGATGACGCAGGACCCGAGCTGCCCCGACCCCGACCACGACTTCGATGTGGCGGATATCGACCTGGCGGATCTTGACCTGGATGGCGACACCCTGCGCGAAGAGTGCGGGGTGTTTGGCATTTTCGGCCATCCGGAGGCCGCCACCATCACCGCGCTCGGCCTGCATGCACTCCAGCATCGCGGGCAGGAGGCGGCGGGCATCGTCTCCTTCGACGGACAGCGCTTCCATTCGGAGCGCCGCCTCGGCCTCGTCGGCGATCACTTTTCCCGCGCCAGCACCATGCAGGGACTGTCGGGCGATGCGGCGATCGGCCATGTCCGCTATTCCACGACCGGCGAGACGATCCTGCGCAACGTGCAGCCGCTGTTCTCGGAAATCTCGTCGGGCGGCTTCGCTGTCGCGCATAACGGCAATCTGACGAACGGCCTGACGCTGCGCCGCGAACTGATCCGCGACGGCGCGATCTACCAGTCGACGTCGGACACGGAAGTGGTGCTGCATCTCGTCGCGCGCAGCCGCAAGCAGCGTATCGTCGAACGCTTCATCGAGGCGCTCCGTCAGCTCGAAGGCGCCTATTCGCTGGTGGCGCTGACCAACAAGAAGCTGATCGGCGCGCGCGATCCGCTCGGCATCCGCCCGCTCGTGCTCGGCGAACTCGACGGCAAGTACATTCTCGCCTCGGAAACCGTCGCGCTCGACATCATCGGCGCGCGCTTCGTGCGCGACATCCAGAACGGCGAAGTGGTCGTCATTTCCGACGAGGGCGTCGAGAGCCTCAAGCCCTTCCCGCCCGTGCCCGCACGGCCCTGCATCTTCGAATACATCTATTTCGCGCGGCCCGATTCCGTCGTGCACGGCCGGCCAGTCTACGACGTGCGCAAGGCGATGGGCGCGCAACTCGCGATCGAATCCGGCGTGGAAGCGGACGTGATCGTTCCGGTGCCCGATTCCGGCGTGCCGGCGGCGATCGGCTACGCGCAGCAGGCCGGGATTCCTTTCGAACTCGGCATCATCCGCAACCATTATGTCGGGCGCACCTTCATCCAGCCGACGCAGAACGTGCGCGAACTCGGCGTGCGCATGAAGCACAACGCCAACAGGAGCGTCGTCTCGGGCAAGCGCATCGTGCTGATCGACGATTCCATCGTGCGCGGCACGACCTCGGTGAAGATCGTGCGCATGATGCGCGACGCTGGCGCGAAGGAAGTCCACTTCCGCATTTCGTCGCCGCCGATCACCCATCCCGATTATTACGGCATCGACACGCCGCAGCGCGACAAGCTGCTCGCCGCCACGCACAATCTCGATGAAATGCGGAAGTACATCGGCTGCGACTCGCTCGCCTTCCTGTCGGTCGACGGCATCTACAAGGCGATGGGCGAGGAGGCGCGCAACGCGCAGCGCCCGCAATTCACCGACCATTGCTTCACCGGCGACTATCCGACCGCGCTCACCGACGTCGCCGGCGAGAACGGCAAGCAGCAGCTCTCGCTGCTGGCGGAAGCAGGGTAGCGACGGACCGCGAACCTTCGGGCTCGCTGTCGGTCATCGCAATCTTGCTGCGATCTCGCGCATGGCGTCCGCATTCGGACCATGCCCCGCCGCCATGCGCATGATCCGCGCGCGATGCGGCTCCAGCGCGACACAGGCATGCGCCGCGCAAGGCGATGAGCGACAGGCGCGTCGCGTCATTGGCGGCGGTCAGCTTTCGTGTTTCGAGCAGGTCGAGCATGTCTGGCAGCAAGCTCGGCGCGACCTCGGGGCGTGTGAGCAGGCGATCGAGCGCGCCGAACCAGGCCATACGCGGCTCGAGCAGGATGCGGCGCACGAGCGCCACGCCCTGCGGCGGCAGCGGCTTCGTCCAGACGACGCGCGCGATCCAGCGATTGACGAATTCGAGATGCGTGCGGTTGAACGCGACATTGGCCGGCAGATCGAGCGCGGAGACCGCGCGATTGACCACTTCCGGCGCCGGAGGATCGTGGATGTTCGCGCTCCCCTGCGACAATGTCTTGGCCAGCTCCATCGACCGCGCATAACCGAGCGCGCCGAACATTTGTGCGAGCGAAAGCGGCGCGATGGTCTGCCTGACGCGCCAGATTTCATATCCGCCCGACGACATGCCGCGCGAGGAGGGCCACACGAGGAAGGGAATGGTCACGACATCAGCGGACGCCTCCGTCCGGGCGAAAACCGGATCGTGCGCGCCCTGCATCGTCGCCGTCAGCCGACGGCCGTAGCGAAGATTTGGCGCGAGCGGCGCGGACGATTGAAAGTCGGCGAGCGCGCTGCGCTCGAGAAAGGTAGCATCGACGACGAGCGCCGCCCGCGCGCCATCGTCCGGCGCCACCAGCACGCAGCGCCCCCCGGCGCCGTGCCCTGTTTCGGCGGCGGGACAGGCCGCGCCAGTAGCCGCGCGAAATCGTGTCGCCGAAACGAGATCAGCCTGCGTCGCCTGCCGGACGATGCGAACCCACTCGACCTCGCCGCTCATCAGCAGCGCGCGGCATTCGCGACCGCACGGTTCCGTTTCGAAGGGCGCGGCCGGCATGACGCTGGCGAAGGGTTCGCGTAGCTCGATCGTTTTCGGGAGCGGCTGAATTGCGCGCGTGACGTCGCTGGCGCGCAGTCTCGTTTCCAGATCGTCAGCCTGCCATCGCGACAGCCAGCCGGGCGCGATGGCGACGACAAGAACCGCGAGACCGCCGCCGACCAGGGCTGGCGCTCGTCCCCCATGCCAGCTCAAGACGCGCGCGCCGGCCAGCGCCGCCGCCAGATAGATGAAAGCCGCGCCCGCGCCGAGTACGGGAATGCCGAGCCCGAGCGTCGCCATCATCAGGACGGCGGCGATGTTGGGGATCGCGAGCAGCAGCGCGATCACGGCAAGCGCGCCGAGAAGCCATATGCGTTTCAGGTCGGAACTCCCCGAGGGCGGGCCGGTGATTTCACTTTCCTAGCGGCGCCGTGGCCGTCGCGGCGCGCGCTCGCGCACATTGCGGTCGTTCGTGCTAGAAGACGCCCGCCCCTCCTGCCCGGCTTTCCTGTGCCCGCCTGCCTCACCACGGACGAGTTTTTCATGGCTTCCTCCCACTCTCCTCCCGCATCGCTCCTCGTCACCGGCGCCTCGCGCGGCATCGGCCATGCGGTCGCGCTCGAACTTGCCCGCCAAGCGCGCATGTGATCGCGCTGGCGCGCACGCAGGGCGCGCTGGAGGAACTCGACGACGAAATCCGCAAGATCGGCGGCGAGGCGACGCTCGTGCCCTGCGATCTCGCCGATCACGAGGCGATCGACCGGCTCGGCGCCGCGATCCACGAGCGCTGGGGCAAGCTCGACATTCTCGTCGGCAATGCCGGCCTGCTCGGCGTGCTGTCGCCGCTCGGCCATATCGACCCGAAGGAATGGGACAAGGTGATGTCCGTCAATGTGACGGCGAACTGGCGGCTGATCCGCTCGCTCGATCCGCTGCTGCAGCGCTCGGACGCCGGCCGCGTCGTCTTCGTGTCGTCGGGCGCCGGGCACCGCGCGGAGCTGCGCGCCTATTGGGGGCTCTACGGGACGACGAAGGCCGCGCTCGACACGCTCGCGCGCTTCTACGCGGTCGAGACCAAGAACATCACCAACATCCGGGTGAACCTGTTTCAGCCGGGCCCGCTGCGCACAGCGATGCGCGCCAAGGCCATGCCGGGCGAAGACCCGATGACGCTGAATACGCCGGAAGAGGCAGCGCCGGCGCTCGTCGCAATGTGCGCGCCGGAGTGGAACGAGACGGGGAAGGTGTACGATTTTCCGCAGGGACGGCTCTTGAGCTTCCGCGAGCCGGCCTGACTACACATCGGCCGCTTGCGCGCGGGCGGCGAGAATCCGGTCGATCTCGTCATGCGCCTCGGCCAGCACGATCGCCTGCGGCGAATCCGTTTCCGCCGCGAGAAAGGCGTCGAACAGGCGATCGCGGCGCCGAGGGTCGACGAGCCAGTCGGCGATCTGGCGCATCGCCGTTTCGTGGCCATCCCAATGCGCATCGCCGAGCCCGCCTTCCTCGAGCAATGCGGCAGGCCGCCACGAACGGAGCGTCGCGTCGCTGACCAGCGCAGCCAGATGCAGCGCGGCGTTGACGCTGTCGTCGGCTTCCCACAGAGCCAGATAGGGCGCGACGTCGTCGCCGGCATGCGCGACCATGCAGAGGAATTCCTCGGCCTTGTTCTCCTGGAACAGCCACAGGCCATCGACCTCGCGCCGGAACATCCAGGGCGCTTCGGCGAGCGTGGCGCGCCAGATTTCTTTCAGGCAGCGCTCGACCGTCGCGATCTCCTCGCGCGACCAGAGATCGCGATAGGTCTTGTCGCCCCAGCCGAGGGCGCCGTGACCGAGGCGAATGAGCGCGCATTCGTTGCCGGACGAACTCACCTCCAGCCCGAATGCGAGCATTTCGAGGATGCGCGGCAGGAAGTGCTTGGTCTCGAGCGCGGCTGAGCCTTCGTCGTGATGATGGGCGGAGCCGAGATATGCGCTGATGAGTTTCGTTTCGAGCGCCCAGCGCGGCGTCGTGGCGAGTTCCCGCGCGTTTTCCTTCGAGACGCAGCACGAACAGACGGTCGCGCTGCGGCCGCGCCATTTCACCGGCGGAAAGACAGCGTAGGCGTTGTCGATTGCGGCCTTGAGTTCGTCGCGCATGGTCCTGCACTTTCAGGACACGAACTTACGCGCGCGGTGTCGATGCAGCGGCGCCGTTGCGCACACGCCTACCGCTTCTTCTTCTCGTACGGGTTCTCGCCCATGCGCTTCGACAGGCGCAGCGGCACGCCCGGCAGCTCGAAGTTTTCGCGCAAGGAGTTGAGCAGATAACGCTCGTAGCTCGTCGGCAGCTGATCGAGCTGGTTGCCGAACAGCACGAAATGCGGCGGGCGCGCCTTGGCCTGCGTGATGTAGCGGATTTTTATGCGCCGGCCGGAGACGGCGGGCGGCGGCGTCTGTTCGAGCGCGCTTTCCAGCCAGCGGTTGAGGCGGGAGGTCGAGATGCGGCGGTTCCAGGTCTCCTGCACCGCCATGATCGCGTCCATCAGCCTGTCGATGCCCTTACCCGTAGCGCCCGACAGAGCGACAACCGGCGCGCCGCGCAATTGCGGCAGCAGGCGGCCGGCCTCCTCGCGCAATTCCTTGATGCGCGCGCCGTTCCTGTCGTCGATCAGATCCCATTTGTTGAGGCCGATCACCAACGCCCTACCCTCGCGCTCCACGAGATCGGCGATGGTGAGGTCCTGCTTTTCGAAGGGGATCGTCGCATCGAGCAGCACGACGACGACTTCGGCGAATTTCACGGCGCGCAGAGCGTCGGCGGCGGCGAGCTTTTCCAGCTTCTCCGTCACGCGCGCGCGGCGGCGCAGGCCCGCCGTGTCGAACAGCTTGATCTTGCGATTGCCCCACTGGAAATCGAGACCAATGGAATCGCGGGTGATGCCGGCTTCCGGCCCGGTCAGCAGGCGATCCTCGCCGATGATGCGATTGATCAGCGTCGACTTGCCGGCGTTGGGGCGGCCGACGACGGCGATGCGCAGCGGCTTCGTAATGTCGAGTTCGCTGCCGTCCTCGTCGTCGCCGAATGTCCGGCGTTCTTCCGCCTCGTCCTCGTCGGCCGGCAGCGTCTGCTCCGGCAGCGCCTCGAGAAGCGCGCTGTAGAGGTCGGCCATGCCGTCGCCATGCTCGCCCGACAGGGCGATGGGATCGCCGAGGCCGAGCGAGAAAGCGTCGAGCGCGCCAGATTGCCCGAGGCGGCCTTCCGCCTTGTTGGCGCCGAGAATGATCGGCTTGCCGGCGCGGCGGACGAGCGAGGCGAAATAGCTGTCGTCCGGTGTGACGCCGACGCGCGCGTCGATCATGAACAGGATGGCGTCGGCCTGTTCGATGGCGGCTTCGGTCTGCGCGCGCATGCGGCCCGACAGCGTCGCCGCGTCGCCCTCCTCCAGCCCCGCCGTGTCGATGACGGTGAAGCGCAGGTCGCCGAGCCTGGCCTCGCCCTCGCGCCGGTCGCGCGTCACGCCCGGCTGGTCGTCGACCAGCGCGAGCTTCTTGCCGACCAGCCTGTTGAACAGGGTCGACTTGCCGACGTTGGGCCGGCCGATGATGGCGAGGGTGAAGGACATGCGAGACGTGAGATTCTTGCCTTTGCACCAACCTCTTCCTGAGGAGGCGCCAAAGGCGCCGTCCCGAAGGATGATCCAGCGGTGCGAGTTCCGGCCGTCCTTCGAGACGCCGGCTGCGCCGGCTCCTCAGGACGAGGGTTCGTAAACGTCTACTTTGCCGGCTTCCGGTCCGACCGCACCAGACCCAAAAAGGCCTCGGCGCGCTGCTTGGCGCCGGAGGGCGCTTCGGAATCGCTCACGATCTGGTCGAACCAGCGCCCGGCGGCGTCGAGATCGCCGAACTTGATCGCGGCGAGGCCGAGCAATTCGCGCGCCGAGGCGCGGAAGGGCTGGCCGGCGGCCGCCAGCGGCGACAGGCGCTCCTCGATCTCCTTCATATCGGCGTCGTCGACGCGGATCATGCCGGCGCGCAGGCGCGCGATGTCGCGGAACAAGGGATCGGCGGAGGAATCCGCGGCGATCTTGTCGAAGGCGGCGACCGCGCCCTTGCGATCCTTGGCGGTCAGCTCGCCGGCCGCGCGCAGGCGCGCGATCGCGGCATAGCCTGATGGCGCATCCTTGGCGAGCGCGGCGAAGGCGGCCTCGGCCTCCTGCGGCTTGCCCTCGCGCGAAAGCGCCATGGCGGCGTGCAGTTTCTCGTCGGCCGCATGGGCGGCCTTGAGCTGCTGGGCCTGCCAGAGCTTCCAGCCGCCGGCGACGGCCACGATCAGAACCGCCACGGTGATGATGAGGTTCTGGTATTTCGTCCAGAGCGCGAGGGCCTGATCCTGACGGACCTCTTCGTCGACCTCGCGGAAAATATCGGCCATGCCAGTCTCTTCTTGCGGCAAATGATCGGGGTTGGCCGGTCGTCTAGCAGATGAGAGCGGCGAAAGCGAGGTTTGCGCCTATTTGCCGAGCTTTTGGTAATCCTCGGGCTTGAAGCCGACGAGCAGCGCCCCGCCCGCCTCCAGCACGGGTCGCTTGATCATCGAGGGCTGCGCGGCCATCAGCGCCAGCGCCTTCGCTTCCGTCAGGCCCGCCTTGTCGGCGTCCGGCAGCTTTTTGAAGGTCGTGCCGGCCCGGTTGAGCAGTTTCTCCCAGCCGACCGCCTTCGCCCAGGCCTTCAGCTTCGCCGGCTCGATCCCTTGCGCCTTGTAGTCGTGAAAGTCATGGGCGACGCCCCGCGCATCCAGAAAGGCGCGGGCCTTCTTCATCGTGTCGCAGTTCTTGATGCCGTAGATGACGGGTTTGGGCATGGGGCCTCCTCGGCGCTCCTTATAGCGCAAGCCAGTCCTCGTAGCGCAGGCCTTCGACGCGGCGGAATTCGCGGAGATTGCCGGTGACGACGATCAGGCCGCGGCTGCGGGCGTGGCCGGCGATGAGGACGTCGTAGCCGCCGATGCCCTGCCCCTTCTTTTCCAGCGTCGCGCGGATGTCGGCGGCGTGGGCGGCGGCGGCTGCATCGAAGGGCAGGACTTCGAGCCGCGCAGCGAAGCGCTCGACCTCGCGGCGCGTCTCGATAGGCCGTTGCGACTTCGCCGCGCCGTGCAGCAGTTCGGTCAGCACGATGGTCGAAATGCTCAGGCCATCGGCCTCGGCGTTGAATTTTTCCCGCAAGCGCGCCGGTCGATTGCGCAGGACTTCGATACAGAGATCGGTATCGAGCGCGTAGCGCAGCATCAGAGTTTTGGCCGTTCCTGCGCCTCGGGCTGTTCGCGCGCGGAAAGATCGACGCCGGGGGCGGCGAAGAAGTCGTCCCAGACGCGGTCGGCCGGCGCAATCACCCGCGTCGCGCCCTCGCGCAAGATGCGCACTTCGCTCACGCCGTCGGGGAAGGCGACATCCTTGGGGAGGCGGACCGCCTGCGAGCGGTTGGAGTGGAAGAGTTTGGTGCGGGCCATGTGGGAAGGATGGGCGCGCGGATGGGATATGTCAATGGGATATACTATCGTCTAGGTTTTCGCGCCATCAAGTAGTTTCGCCAACAAGCTTACGAACGCGATGAACTCCAGCGCCCGTTCCGGATCATCCTTGATAAAGCCGTGTGCTCGAGGGTTTCGAAGTCCCGCGACTGCGCCCGCGAACATAAACATGAATCCTTTTTGTTCGTCGCGATCTGATTGGTTCTGCAACTCGTTGAATTTCATGATTGGATTGGCAGGATTGAAAGCTCGCTCCATCAGCGTGCTCCCGTCCGCCTCCAAACCACTCCGTTGCCGTACGAGAACATTTAGGGATTTGACCGCTGCTTCGACGGCGTTGGCATAGTGAGCATCGCGATAAAGTTGCGAAGCGGCTCTGGCGATTTCGGGGTGCAGCTCCAAGCGCTCGTATGCGAAAAGCGCTCGATTGCCATCATCGGAGGTTTCACCTGCTTGTTCGGTCAATATTTCGACAATCGTCGTCAATTGAACAATCGCGCGTTCAATCTTTCCTTTTATTTCACCCAAATTGCCTCTTACAGAAATATCCATGCCGCTTACATAAAATACGAAATGCGGCATAAACGAGGATATTTTATACTCATCGTACTCGACTGTCGCGACGCCGTATATTTCACGAAGAGTGACGTTAATTTTATTTGCGAATCCGGCGAGAACCGCCTCGCCTTGTTCATTAGTCAGAGTACGAATGTCGAGTTGTTTCAATTCATCTAAACGACGACGTACTTTGGCGATACCTGCCTTTGCCTGTGCTGGGCTCAAGCTAGCCGATACAAGTCTGGTCTGCTGGGCCTTCGCCATCTGTCCTCACTCCCACTCAATCGTCCCCGGCGGCTTGCTCGTCACGTCGTACACCACCCTATTCACGCCCTTCACCTCGTTGATGATGCGCGTCGCGGTGCGGCCGAGGAAGTTCATGTCGTAGGGAAAAAAGTCCGCGGTCATGCCGTCCACGCTCGTCACGGCGCGCAGGGCGCAGACCGAGTCGTAGGTACGGCCGTCGCCCATGACGCCGACCGTGCGCACCGGCAGCAGCACGGCGAATGCCTGCCAGATTTTGTCGTAGAGGCCGCTTTTACGGATTTCGTCGAGGTAGATCGCGTCGGCCTTGCGAAGGATGTCCAGCTTTTCGCGCGTGATGGCGCCGGGGATACGGATGGCCAGGCCCGGCCCCGGGAAGGGGTGGCGGCCCACAAAAGCCTCCGGCAGGCCGAGTTCGCGGCCCAAGGCGCGGACCTCGTCCTTGAACAATTCGCGCAACGGCTCGACCAGCTTCATGTTCATGCGCTCGGGCAGGCCGCCGACATTGTGGTGGCTCTTGATCGTGACCGAGGGGCCGCCGGTGAAGGAGACACTTTCGATGACGTCGGGATACAGCGTGCCCTGCGCCAGAAATTCGGGAGCGCCCTTGCCGTCCGCACCGATTTTTTTGGCCTCGGCTTCAAACACTTCGATGAACAGGCGGCCGATGGTCTTGCGCTTGGTCTCGGGGTCGGTGACGCCGTCGAGCTCGCTTAAGAATTGCTTTGACGCGTCCACGTGGACGAGCGGGATGTTGTAGTGGTCGCGGAACAGGCTCACGACCTCGTCCGCCTCGCCCTGCCGCATCATGCCGTGGTCGACGAATACGCAGGTGAGGCGGTCGCCGATGGCCTCGTGGATCAGCACGGCCGCGACAGAGGAATCGACGCCGCCGGAGAGGCCGCAGAGCACGCGGCCATAGCCCGTCGCTTGCGACGGGCGTTCTTTCGAACGCCCTATGCCGACCTGATGGCGGATGGCGGCAATCGCCTCCTGCCGGAAGGCGGCCATAGTCCAGTCGCGGCGAAGGCCCGCGACCTCGTGCACGAAATTCGACAGGAGTTTCGCGCCGTCGGGGGTGTGCACCACTTCCGGGTGGAACATGGTCGTAAAAATGCGGCGCTTCTCGTCGGTCGCAACCGCGAAGGGCGCGTTTTCCGAGACGGCCTTGACCGAAAAACCCTCGGGCAGGCGCGTCACGCGGTCGCCGTGGCTCATCCAGACCGGATATTTACCGCCCTTTTGCCATATGCCGCGAAAGAGCGCCGATTCTTCAACGACTTCCACCTCGGCGCGACCGAACTCCGCAGCGTGGCCGCCTTGCACCTCTCCGCCCAATTGCACGGCGGTCGTCTGCTGGCCGTAGCAGATCGAGAGCACCGGCACGCCGGCGTCGAAGATCGCCTGCGGGGCGCGCGGCGAGCCCTCGTCCGTCACCGAGGCGGGGCCGCCGGACAGGATCACGGCCTTGGGGTGGAGGTCGGCAAATGCCTTGTCGGCGTTCTGGAACGGGTGGATTTCGCAGTAGACGCCGGCTTCGCGGATACGGCGGGCGATCAGCTGGGTGACCTGCGAGCCGAAATCGACGATCAGCACCTTGTCGTGGCGTTCGACGATTTCGCGATGGGCGTCGGCGGCGGAAAGCGCGGTCATCAGGAACCTCTCAACCAAAAAAGCGGATTAGGCGAAGGCAGCCGCGCGCGCAACGCCGAAAGCCCAGTTCCTAACGGGTTTATACGCTTATTCGAGCAATGGATTTGAGCCCCCGGCAACAGGCGCGCGCCTAACGTCCGTCCATGGCCCCGAGGGGCGAAGGAACAGGACGCCGACGATGACCATCAGCCAGGCAGAGGTGAACCGCCTGATCGCCGGCCGCGCGCGGCTCGGCGAACTCGCCGCCCTGTTCTCGCCGGGCGTCGAGGCGCCCGCGCCGCTGTCGCCGCGCGCCCGCAAGGCGCTGCGCGAGCGGCTGTTTGCGGAAAGGCCGTTCGACACGCTGAAGCGCATGTGGCGCGCCGCGCGCGTGGTTCTGCCGCGCGACGGGCTCACCGGCTGCCTGCGCGCCACGGGCTTCATGCTGCGGGAAAAATCGATCGGCGCGGAAGGCCTGCCCGATCCCGGCCGCGCGCTGCTGTCGCCGGAGGGCCTGTGCGGGGTCGCCGACGAATTGTCGGTCGCGACCATCATGGACGCCTACGAACGCGGCCTCTATCCGAGCGGCCATCTCGGCCCGATGAAATGGTGGTCGCCCGCGTTGCGCGCGATCGCGACGCCACAGATGCTGACATCGCGCCAAGGCGCGGCGAGCGGCGGCTTGCGGATCGCCTTCGACCAGAATTTCGAGGCTGCGCTCTGCGAGGCCGATCGCGCGCAGCCGACGCCGCCGCGCCTCAAATGGGCTTTCGCGGAGCTGTTCGATGCGGGCTTCGCCCATGCCTTCGACATTTCGCTGATGTCGGGCGAGCGGGTCGCCGGCGGCTATGGCGTGGCGGTCGGCCGCGTCTTCGTGATCGAGGCGCTGCATTTCCGCGATCCTTCCGCGCGCGCAGCCTGTCTGGCGGCCCTGGCCGGAGCGCTGGAGGGCCGCGGCTTCCAGTGGATCGACGCCAAGCGCCTGACGCCGGAACTCGCCGCCGACGGTTTCGACGGCGCCTCGCGCATGGATTATCTGGCGCGCCTCAAACGCGCGCTCGCGGTGGAGCAGATCGGCGCCTGGAGCGCGCCGCCGATCAAGGACGCAGCGTAAGGACGCCCTTCAAATCACCACCGATCGCCACGGATCCCGACCGGCAAAGCGAAGAAACGCGCCCCTCCAAGGATCCGAGATAGATTTCATCACAGCGCCTCGACTCAAGATCAAAATCGATCATCAACATAGTAAAACCTTATTCGAGAATGTCAAGAGCCTTATTCCCAACTCTTCCCGTTGCTAAACATAACCTGCATCGCCGCAGCAAAGCACTCGCGCTCACTCCTATCGATCAAATGGTTACCGATTTGGTAAAATTCAAGATGCCCCCCCGCCCGCTCTTCTGCATAGGAAATTAACGTCTTATACACTGATCTCGCACAATCAACCGCAATATCCACATCTCCCAAAACTACGTGAGCTCTCATACGATTGTCTACGTTCTTATATGAATCAATAAATTCATCCACCCTTACTGTTTCTTCAAATTTCAGAGCATCTCGTAATTTCGACGGACTTATATCTTCCCCTGAGGTGCCATTTTTTATCAGCATTGAAAGATAAAAAATTCTATTACTTGCCGCTTTGTCAGCGTACACATTAAATAGGCGCTCCGACCGCGTTTTGGCATCGAACGATTGCCATAGCTCAATCGCGTGTTGTGTCACTGACAAAGCGACTCGAAGTCCCTCGATTTTCCCATCGCCATCTTCCGATCGACTGCGATCGTAATGAATCCAACCTGTCAGGATTGCCGCAGCCAATGAGAGCCAGTGCTTCGATCCGGTCAGAGCATCCTTTGCGGCCAAGTCTGGGATTTCTGACAAATTTGATAGAGCCTCATCTAGGCCATTCTCATGATCGACGGAACGATTGACCAAAGCATTCGCGAGGCGCAAACGCACGGTCGGATCAGCGCCATGGGCCCCTTTTACATTTCTGTAGAGGTCGATGGCTAAATTCAACTTGTCCTGATGTCCGGAAAACTGGAGCGCATTTGCTAATTCCATATCCACAAAATACGAAACGGTCTTCCCACCCCTATCAATGACATGCGTTTGCCCAAAATTTCTGAGGAATTTTCGAACATGTTCTATCTTATCGGCCGCAATAGAATACAATCTCATTTCCTCAATTTTTGATTTCGCATCCTCTGCGCCTATAAGATCCTTATAATATCCCTCAATTTGCGTAATTATTTCACTGGACACCTTCCCCGCTAGCGTCCGCACCATAACATCCTTGTCTTCTCGCCTAGATGTTACAGAATTAGAACCGGAGCTTGGAGAAAATTTCTTTCTAGCCGCCTCTAACTGACGTCGTATATGGGTAAAATATCGCCTTGTAACATCAATTGATGCCCGATTGACATCCACTGTACTTTTCTGAATCCCAAGCTGCTCCGCATACCCCGCATCTATTTCGGCAAATTCGTCCTTTCTACTATAAAATAAGAAATGTTCAGCCTCACTCCACGCTTCCTCAAAAATATCGCGCACTTGTACTTCAAAAAACGATAATTCTGAATATCGCTGAGCCCTTGGGACATCGCCCCGAGGATGATCCATAATTAAAGGAACTTGAAAAATAAGATGTACGGACGAGTATCCCTCGCGGACAACCAAGTCTTTTATAACAGATTTATTATTTATTATTTTTTGACAAAAATTCCTTGACCTAAGCATTTCTATTATTCTTTCGCCATTGCTTTTATAACTCGGGTCCATAGGAGTGCAATATACGCTTGCGTCAACAAGAGTGATAGGTATATTATTGTTTATAACAAATTTTTCTAAGCGTTGCAATATATCTTCTATTACTATTTGTTGCTGTTCTTGAAACAACGTAACATATCTACAACCCCACCCATCTGTGATATCGGCCGGACCATACGATTTTTCTTGTCTCTTTCTGAGAATTTTACTCCATATCGCTTTCGCGCTCTTGAGTCGATTCTTGAAGGTATAAAGTCGCTGTCCGCCATCGACGTTCCGCAGCGTCGGAAGCAATAAGTCTCGCGTCTGAGCTGCCATATCGTGCAACTCTCTGCAACGATTAATTAATTCTCCGCCCTTTAGCTCTGGTTCCATCGACCGCCCCATTTCGCAAGATTTTTCGCTCCAACCGCCACAAATATTTTTCGACATACCGATATTATCTTAACCCTGCAATATCGAAGACGGCAACCATGCCGCAGCCGATGTTGCATGAAGATCAATCTGGAATTGACGCGGCGAAATAATCAGAGCACTGAAGCACGTACTTTCTCGGCCCAATCTTATTGGACTGGAACAAGGTCTAATTTGCAAATGTAAAAGCCGTCTGCGCCGATCTTGGATGGCCTGAGCGTGACGCCGTTTGCGCCGAAGTCCGCACGCTCCGACAGCGCCTCCAGCCCTGCCGCGCGCGTCGCTTCGATCATATCGTCCGATGAAAATTCGGGATGCGCCGCGAGGAAGGCCGCGATCCGGTCCTCGTTCTCCTCCAGCAGCAGGGAGCACGTGACGTAGACGAGGCGTCCGCCCGGCTTCACATATTTCGCCGCGCGCTCCAGCACGGCTTCCTGATCCTTCATGCGCTGTTCGAGCGCGCCGGGACGGATGCGCCATTTGGCGTCAGGGTTGCGGCGCCATGTGCCGACGCCGGTGCAGGGCGCGTCGACCAGAACGAGATCGCAGCGGCCTTCGAGATCGGCCAGCACATCCTGCTTCCCGCGCGGGGCCCGGACCTGCACGTTTCGCGCGCCGGAGCGTTCGAGCCGCTCGTAAATCGGCATGAGGCGACGACCGTCGGCGTCGGTCGCGTAGATCTGGCCGGAATTGCCCATCAGGCTCGCCAGCGCCAGCGTCTTGCCGCCGCCGCCCGCGCAGAGGTCGAGCACCTGCTCGCCGGCTTGGGGCGCTGCGATCAGCGCGACAAGCTGCGAGGATTCGTCTTGCACCTCGACCAGGCCCTTCACAAAGGCCGGCTCAGCGGAAAGCGCCGGCCCGCGCCCGTCGCCGGACACCGCGATGCGCAGACCGAGCGGCGAGAAGGGCGTCGGCTGCGCTTCGAGATGAGCGAGTTCTTGGAGCGCTTTTTCGCGGGTCGTCTTGAGTAGATTGACGCGCAGGTCTACCGGCGCACGTTGGGCGAGCGCCCTGCCCTCGGCCACGGCTTCCGAGCCGAAAGCGCGCGCAAAATGCGGGGCGAGCCATTCGGGATAATCGCCCTGCACGTGTTCGGGCGCGCCTTCGAGGCTCGCGCTGGCAAGGCGCGCGCGCTCCTCGTCCGTGAGCGGCGTTGGCGCGTAGCGCTCGCCGGAACAGAGTTGTGCGATGGCGTCCGCGTCCATGCTGCGTGAAATCTTCAGCGCGCCGAGCATTGTCGCGCGGGGGCTGTCCTCGCCCATGATCCACGCAGAGGAGGCGCGTGCGCGCAGCGCATCGTAGATCAGGTTGGCGATGGCCGTGCGGTCCTTGGCGCCCGCGTAGCGGTTGCGGCGGCCCCAGTCCTTGAGCGCCTCGCCGACAGGCACGCGCAGGTCGGCGATGCCGGCGAGAATGTCGATGGCGGCGGAGAGGCGGGCTGCAGGCGTCATGCGGGCGTTTTCGGCTCGGATATTGCGGGGTCGTCGGTCTCTCACGCGCGGCCCTGCAAGGCAAGCCGCGGTAACCTCGTCGCAACGCGCGGCCGCTATGCTTAGCGCCGCATGAACGAAGCCGAGGCCGCCCTCCATCCCAGCGCGCGCGCGGCCGTGGCGTTTCGCCCCGGCGTCGCCTTCGCCGTGCTCACGGCGCTCGGCTCCAGCATCGCCATCAGCTGGGGGCTGGCGACCGATGTGTGGACCTCAGGCGCCTTCGGCGACACCGACGACGCCATGCGCATGGTCCAGGTGCGCGACCTCATCGCCGGCCAGAACTGGTACGACATGGCGCAGCATCGGCTTGCGCCGCCCGCCGGCTCGTTCATGCACTGGTCGCGCGTGGTCGACGTTCCGCTTGTCATCCTGATGAAGACGTTCGGCCTCGTGCTCGCGCCGGCGCAGGCGGAAGCTGCAACGCGGCTCGCCTTTCCCCTCCTCATGCTCGCGGGCCTCTATCTGGCGGTCGCGCATGTCGCGCGTCTGTTCGGCGATCGCGCCGTGCAGATGACGGCCGTCGGCCTTGCGTTTGCGAGCGGACCGTTCCTGTCGCAATTCATTCCCGGCCGCATCGATCACCATGCGCCGCAGATCGTGCTGCTGACGCTGGCGAGCGGCGGCGTTCTCGCCGCGCTCGATTCTGCGCGCGCAAAGGCGCTCTGGATCAGTGCGGCCTGCATGGCGCTGTCTCTGGCGATCAGCCTCGAAAACCTGCCGTTCTTTGTCGTGCTGCTGGCCGTCCCCGTCATCGCCTGGATCATGCGCGGCGCGGACATGGCGCCGGCGCTGCGCGCACTCGCGCTCGGCCTCATCGTCGCCCTGCCGGTTTGCTTCCTGGCGACGATCGGTCCGCAGCGCTGGTCGAACACGGCCTGCGACGCCTATTCCGCCGCCCATCTCGTCGCGGGGCTGGCCGGCGCGCTGGCGCTGCTCGCGCTCGTCGCGCTGAGCGCGCGTCTCGAAACGATCTTTTCGCGCCTGGCGAGCGCCGGAGCGTTCGGACTCCTGCCGCTCGGCGCGCTGAAACTGGTCGCGCCGGCGTGTCTCGGCGATCCCTTCGTCGGTCTCGATCCGCTGGTGCGTGCGCTCTGGCTCTCGCATGTCGCCGAAGTGCAGACGCTGACGGATCTCGCCGCGAACCAGCCGAGCGGGGCGTTGACACTCGGCGCGCCGCTCGCGCTCGCCCTGCTCGCGACTTCGATCGCGGCATGGTTCGAAAACGGCGTGCAACGCGCGCGCCTGGCTGCGCTCGCCGCGCTGATCGCCGTCGGTTTCGCAATGACATTCTGGGGCGTCCGCGTGTTTTCCTCGGTCGCGCCGCTCGCCGCCATCGGCGCCGCGGTCGCCGTCATAACGCTGGCGCGCCGCGCGATCGCGGCCGGGCCGCTGCGCCCGATCCTCGCCTTCGGGCTGTGCCTGCCCTTTGCGCCGGTCGCTTATGCGGCCGTGCTGCCGGCGGACGCGAAGGGCGAAACCAGCCGCACGTCGGCCTGCCTCAAGCCCTCGGCGTTGCGGCCGCTCGATACGGCGCCGGCTGGCCTCGTGCTCGCGCCGATCGACGCGGGCGCGCATCTCCTCGCCTTCACGCATCATTCCGTCGTCGCTGCGCCCTATCACCGCAACAATGCCGGCAATCGACTGTCGATCGACACATTCCTCGCATCGCCCGACGAAGCGCGCAGGATCGCCGTGTCGTCAGGCGCGGATTATCTGGTCGCCTGCCCGCTCATGAAGCGCATGGAGATATTGGCCAAACGCGCGCCGCAGGGGCTTGCGGCCGAACTGATCGCGGGCCGCGCGCCCGGCTGGCTGGAGCCGCTCGATATCCAGGCGCAGCCGAACACGATCTATCGGATCAGGCGTTAGGCGGGGACGCTCCCTTCGAGGGCGCCACACCGTCCAAAAACAACGGCTCTCAGCGATTGCGCGCGCAGTCGATGACGGCGTAGACGCCGATCCGGGCCGTCTCGACCTGATCGCCAGCGACCGTCATTTCCACCCGCAAGGCGGGCGCGGTCCACAGCTTCGCGCCGAGCGCGGGATCGAGTTTGGCGTCGGGCGCGACGGGCGCGACGATATAGGCCGGCGCGTCAGCCCGACCACAGATCTGCGCGACGCCCTTGCGGTCCGGCGTGAAGAACCATTGCTTCGGCAGATTGGCGTAACGGCGCACGAGCGAGCCATTGTCGAGGCCGGCGGCGGCAAGCGCGTCGGCGCGCTCGCGATAGAGCGTGGCGAGATCGCGCGAGAATACGATGCCGGCGCCCTGAATGTCGCCGAGCCAATGCGGGCGACGCAGCCAGACCCAGGGCTCGAGCGAGCTCTTCAGCCACAGGATTTCGCCGTCGCGCGGCGTCATCTGGGCGAGGTCGCCCTGCACCCGCGCTTCAGCGAGCGCGCGCGCATAGGAATCGGGATCGACCCAGAGGCGCGCGCCGATCGCGGCCGCGCAGAGCGCGCCAGCCAGCGCCGCCACTTGCGGAACGCGCGCAACCGCCTTCGGAAGGCCCAGGGCGGCGAAGGCGACCGTCGCCACGAGGATGACGTCGCCGGCGACCACGAGAAGGCGTTTCGTGAAGACCGGCTCGAAACCTTCGGTCGCCGGAAATTCCAGCCATTTGGCGAGCATGACGGCTGTCGGGATCGCGATCGTCGCGGCGACGGCAAGCCAGGTGTAGTTGGCGATCTTGTCGGTGATCGTCAGAAAAGCGGAGAACCGCGGTATCGTGACGTAGATGGCGATGACGAGAGCCACCAGCACGACCGGACCCTGGCTCGCCATCGCCCAGGCGAGGGCCAGCATGGCGAGCGAAAATTTTTCGCGCGGCGAGCCCTGCCCCATGCGCACGGCGCAATAGCCGAGCGAGAAGGCGGCGAGAACGCCGGTCAGCCACCACATGCGCCATGTCTGCGCCTGCAACGCCAGCAACGAGGGCAGAGCGGCGCCGACAATCCACGCGACGACAACGCCCAACAAGCTGGCGATGAGGCCGGCGATCAGGATGCGCCGGAGACGACCGTCGGCATAGCTTGCCGCGAGCATGATCGTCCCGCCCCGCACGAGCGGCAGGATGAGATCGTCGGCGTCGTAGAGATGCGGGAAGAGATAGGTATTGCGATCCATCAGCAGCGACAGCCATTGCGGATCGACGAGGACGCGCAGGCGCCCGGCAATGGGCGCATCGAGCGCCACCGCGACCCCGAGCGCAATGCAAGCGCCGGCGGCGGCGATCAGCCAGCGACGGTCCTCGACGCACAGGGCGAGGCCGATCGCGGCGACCCCGGCGAGCGCCATGATGGGGTGAAGCGCGGTCGCGACGGCCAGCAGCACGATGGCGAGGCTCAGGCGATGGGCGAGAAACGCCGCCAGCGCCAGCAGCGTGAATGCTTCCGCGTAAGGACGCGGCTCCGCCAGCATTTCGGCGTAGGTCAACAGCCGGTCGGGCCCGTAGACGGCCGGCGCAGCGAAGACGACTGCGGCGATCGCCATCTCCCGACCCGCAAACGCCTGACGCGCGAAGGCGAGCGCGCCGGCAAACCAAAGCGCGCCGCCGACAGCCGCGATCAGCGCCGCGCTCGTCGCGAAAGGCAAATGTGCGACGAGCCAGCGCGCGGCCGGCGTGAACAGGCTGAATTGCGATTGTCCGTCGAGACGGAACATGAGGTCGCGGCCGACGCCGGCCGTATCGAGATCGGCGAGCGCGCGGCCCATATAGATCTTGGAATCGCCGAGTATGCCGGCGTAGGGATGTTCGATCGCGTAGAAAGCGGCCAGCGCGAGAAGCGCCGCGACGCCTGCGGCGAGACGCGTCAAGCTGGACGACGCGGCGCGGCGCCCTACTCCCGCCCCATCGTCCACATCGGCTTCAATGGCGCTCATGGCGTCCGCTCAGGGGCGCGCGGGATGGAACAGGAAGAACCTGCGCGACAGGAAATTGAAAGCGAAGCACAGCACCGCCGTCGGCGCCTTGGCGGCGGCGACCGGCAGATGCAGACCGCCGACGAAGGCGAAGATCAGCACCTGGTTGAGAGCGAGGCCGGCGAGCCCGGTGACGAGGAAGCCGAACAATTCGCCGCCGGCGCTGTATTTCGAACGACCGCGGAACACCAGCTTGACGCTGAGGAGATAGGCGACGACGAGACCAAGGCTGAAGGCGATCGCCGCGGCGACGAGATAATGCAGTCCGAGATAGCTCGTCATCAGGATGAGCGAGCCCCAGTCGACGGCGAGCGCGAGAGCGCTCGCCGCGCCATAGCCGAAGGCGTCGACGACGAAGGATGTGATCGTGGCGCGCGCGCCGCGCGCCGGATGCAGCGGCTCGCTGGCGGCGTCGAGCGACATCAGGCGACCTTGCGCGGAACGAGACGCTCGCTCTTGAGGGCCTCCTGCGCGCCGGACACGCCAGCCTCGCCGTATTCGGCGTCCTCGTTGACTTCCCAGGTGTTGTAGACCGTCTCGCCGGAGATGATGTTGAGGGCGGTGAGCATGCCCGTCATCATCGCGTGATCCTGGTTGTTGTACTTGTGCATGCCGTTGCGGCCGACGAGATGCAGACCGGGGAAACGGCCGGACAGTTCGAGACGGATCACCTCAACATTGCGGGCGTAGCCGTCGTCATAGACCGGATAGGCCTTGGGCTGGCGCACGACGGAGGCGTCGACCACGTCGGCGGCCTTCATGAGGCCGATCTTGTCGATCTCCTTCTTGGCGAGTTCGACGAGATCCTTGTCGTCGGAATTCCACAGGCCGTCGCCTTCGAAGCAGAAATATTCGAGGCCGAGGCAGGTCGAGACGCCATCCGGGATCATCTCCGGCGACCACGAGCGGAAGTTCTGCACACGGCCCACCTGCACCGAGGGATCATGGATGTAGACCCAGTTGTCGGGCAGTTCGACCGAGGACTTGCCGATCAGCACCACCGTGAGGAAGTCGCGATACTTGAGATCGCGGGCGTGCAGCAGGCTGAGCGGCGTCGGCGTGATGGACGACATCAGCTCGTTGATCGGCGCGGACGAAATGACGTTGCGCGCGGCATATTGCTCGAGCACGCCGTCAGCGCGACGCACGGACACGGTCCAGATTTTCGACGCCTCGTCATAGGCGAGATGCTCGACAGAGCGGCCCATCTGCACACGACCGCCGAAACCGACGATCTTTTTGGCCGCGGCTTCCCACATCATGCCCGGTCCCTTGCGGGGATAGCGGAAGGATTCGATCAGGGACTTCGCGCCCTCGCCCTTCTTCTTCACGCCGAGCGAACGACGCAGGCCGTCGATGACGGCGGCGCCGAGGTTGAGGCCTTTGATGCGCTGCGCGGCCCAGTCGGCCGAAATCTCGTCGCAGCCCATGCCCCACACTTTCTCGGTGTAGGTCTTGAAGAAGATCGAAAACAGGCGCTCGCCGAACTGGTTGCGTACCCATTGGTGGAAGGTCTTGGGCTCCTTGACCGGGAAAGCCTTGGCATAGGCGAAAGAGGCCATGCACAGCGTCGATTCCCACAGGCCGAGATTGAAAAGCGCCTCGAAAGCCTTGAGCGGATAGCCGTAGAACTTGTTGTTGTAGAAGATGCGCGACAGACGTGGACGGTCGATGAAATCGTCGGGCAGGATCTCGTTCCAGAGGTCGACGATCTCCTTGGACTTCGAAAAGAAGCGATGGCCGCCGATGTCGAACAGGAAGCCCTTGTAGTTCACGGTGCGGCTGATGCCGCCGACATAAACCGGATCGCGCTCGAACACGATGACGTCGCGGCCATTCTTGGCCAGCGTATAGGCCGCCGTCAGGCCCGCGGGACCGCCGCCGATTACCGCCGTCTCAACAAATTCCATCGCTCGCGCGCCCCACGTTGATTTGTGGGCCGATCATGCGCGTGAGCTGTTAATTTCCGCTTACCACAACCTGTCGAGAGCGCGCTTCGTTAATGAAATCCGGGTGTTGTCAGCGGTTTCGGGACTTGGCCAATTCGTGTTCGACAGCAAGGGAATAGCGCGACATTCCGAAGCAGAACACGAAGTAGAAAAGCGCTGCGAAGACATAGCCTGTCGCCGTGATGGTCGGGCCCGCCCATTCCGGATCGAGACGCGCCGTGTCGACCGCGCGCAGGAAGTCGAAGATGCCGACGATGGCGACCAGCGTCGTGTCCTTGAACAGGGCGATGAAGGAATTGACGATGCCGGGAATGACGATCGCCAGGGCCTGCGGCAGGATGATCAGCCGCATGCGCTGGGGATAGTTGAGGCCAAGCGCCATGGCGCCCTCAAACTGGCCCTTCGGGATCGCCTGCAGGCCGCCGCGCACGACCTCCGCCATATAGGCGGAGGCAAACAGGGCGACGCCGACCAGCGGCCGCAGCAGCCGGTCCGGCGCCCATGATTCGGGCACGAACAGCGGAAGCATCAGATTGGCCATAAAGAGGACGGTGATCATGGGCACGCCGCGCATGATCTCGATGAAGCCGATCGAGAAGAAGCGCACGATCGGCAACGCCGAGCGCCGGCCGAGCGCCAGCGCGACGCCGAACGGCAGCGAGAAGACGATGCCCGACACCGCCATGATCAGGGTGACGAGGATGCCGCCCCACATGTCGGTCGGGACGACCGGCAGGCCGAGCATGGCCGATCCGCGCAGAAGCAGGACCGCCAGTATGGGATAGGCGATGAAGAACAGGGCCGCGGCCAGGCCGCGCCATGGCGCGCGGCGAACCAGCAGCCAGGCGATGAGGACGCCGCCGACGGCGAAGACGACGTCGACACGCCAGCGCTGCTCGAAGGGATAGGAGCCGTAGGTGAAATAGCCGGCCTTGCGCCAGATATAGGCCCAGCAGGCCCCTGCCCCCGGCGCGCGGCAAGCGGCGCCATCCGGCGCGCTCCACACTGCGTCGACGACGAGGAAGCGTACGAGCGGCGGAATCGCCCAGGCGAGAAACACGATCCCGAGCAATGTGAAGACGGAGGCGACCGGCCCCGAAAACAGACGATCGCGCAGGGTCGCCACCAAGCCTATGGAAGCCGTCGGCGGCGGCAGGGTCGGTTCGGGCGCTGTGCGGACGAAACCCGTCATGTCAGCGCTCCCTGAGCGCGATGCGCGCATTGTAAGCGTTCATGACCGCGGAGGTGACGAGGCTGACGACCAGATAGACCGCCATGGTCATGAAGACGATCTGCACCGCCGCGCCGGTATTGTTGAGCACCGTTCCCGAAAAGACGTTGAAAAGGTCGGGATAGCCGATCGCGACAGCGAGCGTCGAATTCTTGGTGAGGTTGAGATATTGGTTGATGAGCGGCGGGATGATGACCTGCATCGCCTGCGGCATGATGACGAGTTTTCGCGTCGGCGCCGCCCGCAGACCCAGCGCGGCTGCAGCTTCGCTCTGCCCCTTCGGCACCGCGAGAATGCCTGAGCGCACGATCTCGGCGATGAAGGCCGCCGTATAGAGCGTCAGCGCCAGCAGGAGCGCGACGAATTCCGGGGTCAGGCGCTGGCCGCCGGCGAAGTTGAACCCCTTGAGCTGCGGAAATTCGATGCCGACCGGCCTGCCGGTCGCGACATAGGCGATCAGCGGCAGGCCGAGCACGAGCGCGGCCGAGACCCAGCCGACCGGCGCCTGCTGGCCGGTCTCACGCTGGCGCCGCGCCGCCCAGAGACGGAACCCGATGGCGCCGACGATCCCCACGGCGAGCGCAACCCCGATCGCGCCGGCCCCCGGCCGGAAGACCGGCGCCGGCACGAACAGGCCGCGGTTGGAGAGGAAGGCGATGTCGAGGAAGGGGGCGGCCTGCCGCGGATTGGGCAGGTTTCCGAGGACTACGTTGTACCAGAAGATGATCTGCAGCAGCAGCGGAACGTTGCGAATGCCTTCGACATAGACTGTCGCAAGTTTCGCGACCAGCCAGCTCGTCGACAGGCGCGCGGCGCCGATCGCAAAGCCTATTATGGTCGACAGCACGATGCCGAGGCCAGCGACCAGAAGCGTATTGAGAAGGCCGACCCAGAAAACCTGGCTATTCGGCGAGGTCGCCGAATAGGGAATGAGCGTCTGGTTGATGTCGAAGGAAGCGGGCCGGTCCCAGAAGGCGAAATCGGTCGGAATACCGCGCGCCTGCATATTGTTGCGGGCGTTGATGACCGCGCCCGCGAACAGGAACAGCACGGCGGCGAGCAGCGCGCCCTGAAAGATCAGCCCGCGCCAGAACGGATCGTTCCAGATCTTCGGCTTGGGCGCTCCGCTCGCCGTCGTCATGCTCATGGCGCGGCTCTCGCCGGCTCAGCGGATCGGCGGCGCGTATTGCAGGCCCTTGTTGGTCCACAGCGCATTGAGGCCGCGCTGGATCTTCAGCTTCGAGCCGGCGCCGACGTTGCGTTCGAAGACCTCGCCGTAATTGCCGATGTTCTTGATGATGCGGTAGGCCCAGTCCTTGCCGAGCCCCAGACCCGTGCCGAAATCGCCCTCGGTTCCGAGCAGGCGCTTGATCTCGGGATTGGAGTCCTTGAGCTTCTCGTCGACGTTGGCCTTGGTCACGCCGAGTTCCTCGGCGATCAGCATCGCGTAATGCGTCCATTTGACGAGATTGAACCACTGATCGTCGCCCTGGCGCACGACCGGACCGAGCGGCTCCTTGGAAATCACCTCGGGCAGGATGACGTGGTCTTCGGGATTGCCGAGCTTGGTGCGCTCGCCGTAAAGCTGCGACATGTCGGTCGTGAAGCTGTCGCAGCGGCCGGTGTCATAGGCCTTGAGCGCTTCGTCGGCGGTCGCGAACACGACGGATTCGTATTTCATGTTGTGGGTGCGGAAGAAGTCGGCGAGGTTGAGCTCGGTCGTCGTGCCCTGCTGCACGCAGACCGAGGCGCCCGACAGTTCGAGCGCCGAATTCACGTTGAGCTTCTTGCGCACCATGAAGCCCTGGCCGTCGTAATAGGTGACCGGGCCGAATTCGAAGCCCTGCCCGACCTCGCGCGATTGCGTCCAGGTGGTGTTGCGCGAGAGCACGTCGATCTCGCCCGACTGCAGCGCCGTAAAGCGGTCCTTGGCGCTGAGCGGGGTGAAGCGCACCTTGTTCGGATCATTGAAGATGGTCGAAGCGACCGCCCGGCAGAATTCAATGTCGAAGCCCTTCCACTGCCCCTTGTCGTCGGGCAGGCCGAAACCGGCGATGCCGGGATTGGAGCCGCACACGAGTTCGCCGCGTTTCTTCACCGCGTCGAGCGTGGGGCCAGCCCAGGCGGTCGAGCCGGGCAGAGCGACGGAGGCGGAAAGGGCGAGCGCGGCGAGCGCGAGCAGCGGGCGGCGAGTGCGGGTCATGAAATGTCCGTCGGTTCGAGAGCCTGTCGGGCGCCAACCGGCCGCCCGGTGAGGCAATAACAAGCGTTTCGCCGGCCGCGGTCAAGCAGCAAGAACAGGCGCTCGACGCATGGCGTCAGGGGCGGTAGGAACGAATGGCCCGGGAGCTCTTGCATGACCAAATCGACGAAGGACGGACGCGCCAAGATGGGGAGCCGAACGCGGCTCGTGCACGCCGGACGTGCGCCCTTCGAGAACCACGGCTTCGTCAATACGCCGATCTATCGCGGATCGACCGTGCTCTATCCCAATGTCGAGGAGCTCTACGCCCGCCGCCAGCGGTATGTTTATGGCACCAAGGGAACGCCGACGACGGACTCGCTGGAGGAGGCGTGGTCGGAGCTGTCGGGGGCGGCCGGTACGGTTCTGGCGCCTTCGGGCCTTTCGGCGATCGCGCTCGCGCTGTTCACAGTGGCCAGGGCCGGCGGTCACGTGCTCGTCACCGACAGCGCCTACCGGCCGACGCGCGCCTTCTGCGACGGGATGCTGGCCAAGCTCGGGGTCGAGACGACCTATTACGATCCGCTGATCGGCGCGGGCATATCGGCGCTGATGCGCGACAATACGCTCGCGGTCGTGGTCGAGGCGCCGGGGTCGCAGAGTTTCGAAATGCAGGACATTCCGGCCATCGCGGCGGTTGCGCGCGAAAAGGGCGCCTGCGTGATCATGGACAACACATGGGCGACGCCCCTGTTCTTCCCGCCGCACGAGCGCGGCGTCGATCTGGCGATCGAGGCCGGCACCAAATATCTGTCGGGCCATTCCGATCTGCTGCTCGGCCTCGTCTCGGCCAATGCCGAATGGTTTCCGCGCCTGCGCGAAACCTACGACACGATGGCGAATTGCGCCGGGCCGGAAGACGTCTTTCTCGCATTGCGCGGCCTGCGCACGATGGAGCTGCGGCTGCGCGAGGCCGAGCGGCAAGGGCTGGCGCTCGCCAGATGGCTGCAGGCGCGGCCGGAAGTATCGCGCGTCCTGCACCCTGCCCTGCCCGACGATCCCGGCCATGCGATCTGGAAACGCGATTTTCTCGGCTCGTCCGGCCTGTTCTCGGTCATTCTGAAACCGGCCTCGAAAAAGGCGGTCGCCGCCATGCTCGACGGGCTCGAATTATTCGGGCTCGGCTATTCCTGGGGCGGTTTCGAGAGCCTCGTCGTGCCCTTCGACTGCGCGTCCTATCGCACGGCGACGCAGTGGAAGCCGGAGGGGCCAGCGCTGCGCTTTTCCGTCGGCCTCGAGAATATCGAGGACTTGCAGGACGATCTCGACCGGGGCCTTGCGCGCCTGCGCGCGACCGACAGCTGAGCATTCGCTT
>JACKJE010000026.1 GCA_020638135.1 Methylobacteriaceae bacterium
CGCGTTCGGGGTGACGCGCGGCGTAGGCGATCGCCACGGACGCGCCCTGCGACATTCCGAGGATCGCAAAGCGCTTTGCTCCGACCGACTCCACGACCGCTTCGAAATCGCGCTCGAAGCCCGCAAAGGAGAAATCCGGCGGGTCGCGGTCGGACAAGCCGGTGCCACGCGCATCGTATCGCACGAAGCGGCGACCGGCGGACCAGCGCCGAAAGGTCGGTCCCCAAACCGGGCTCGACCAATCGTGCTCGACATGCGTGAGCCAATTGGCAGTCTTGATCAGCACATCGCCTTCACCCGATGTCGCGACCGCCAGGGCGACGCCGTCCGCGCTGCGGCAGAATTTGACGGTTTGGCTGGCATCCAGCGCCTGCGCTTCAGCATCAGTTTGGGGTTCAGTGGCGATTTCGCCAATGAATCGAAAGCCGCGCTTCGGAATCGTGCGCAGCAGGCGCTGCTCCCGTCCACTGTCGCCGATCGCGACCCGCGCCGCATTGATCCTGCTGCCCAGCGCGGCGTCCGAGACGAAGCGGCCGCTCCAGACGCTCGAAAACAACTCATCCTTGTCGACGACGCGGTCGCCACGCTTCGCGAGATACACCAGAAGATCGAAGACCTGGGGTTCGATATGCACGATCTCGCCGTTGCGCCGCAGCTCTCGGCGATCGATGTCAATTGCGCAATCCTCGAAGCGAAGGATCATCCGGGGACGCCTCCATGCGCCGTCTAGCTCGTTGTGCGCTGGGCGCAAATTGTACGCCTCAACGTATGTCGCCTGCAGCCGATAGCGATAATATCAAGCGTTTCTGAAGGGAAAATCATGCTTTCCCGAAAGCGCCCGGCCGGCGAAGCGCGCATCATGCCCGCGTTCGAATGAGCGAACGATCAACCGGGAGCTGCGCCATGCCTTTGATCGAAGTCCATGTCATCGAGAATGTGTTCGATCGCGCGCAGAAAGAACAGATCATCGAGAAGCTGACCGACGCCATGGTCAGCGTCGAAGGCGAGAACATGCGCGGCGTCACTTGGGTGAAGATTTCCGAGGTCGCGAGCGGCGAATGGGGCATCGGTGGTCAGCCGTTGACGACGGAAGCCATCAAGGAACTGGCAGCTGGCAAGCACGTGGCCTGATGCGTCGCTTGGGAGGAGGGGATGTTCGAGTGCGTCGAGTTTCCGTCGGAGGGGGCATTGCTGCGGGGGCGGCTTTATCTTCCCGCCGAACCTCGGCGCTCGCCCTGTGTCGTCATGGCGCACGGAACGTCTGCGACCATCACGATGGTCGCAGACGATTATGCTCGAGCCTTTCATGCCGCCGGTCTCGGCGTCCTGCTCTACGATCACAGAAATTTCGGCGCGAGCGGAGGCGAACCTCGGCAGGAAATCAACCCATGGAGTCAGGCGCGTGGGTATCGCGACGCCGTTGGGTTCCTGAAGAACGACGCGCGCATCGATCCCGCGCGCATTGCTATTTGGGGCGACAGCTACGCGGGAATGATCGCGCTCGTCTCGGGCGCAATTGTCGATGGCGTCGCGGCGATCGTCGCGCAGATCCCGGCATGCGGAGAGAGGCTGTCGTCGACGGCTGGCAGCGCGGTCATTGCGAACGATCTCCGGCGAATGTTGGAAGCGGGCGATACTGATGCGGACGCGACGCGCATTGGTCCTTTGCCCGTCGTCTCTGCCGACCAGATCAATGCGCCTTCGCTGCTGAAGCCGATCCAGGCCTTTCGCTGGTTCATGGAATATGGCGGACGCCACGGTAGCCGCTGGGAAAACAAGATCACGCGCGTTGCGCCGGGCGGCACGGTCTCGTTCGACGTTTACGGCGCCGCGCCTCTGGTGCGTGCGCCGACGCTCATGATGATAGGTCACGACGACGAAATGGTTCACTGCGCGCGCGAAGTGCAAGAGGCCGTGTTCGATCGCATCCTCGCGCCCAAGACTCTCGTTGAAATCGAGGGAGGCCATTTCGGGCTGCTCTGGCCGCCCGGCGCGATCTTCAACCGCGCTGCAAGCCTCCAGATCGAGTTCTTGCGCGCGCATCTCCTTACTTAGAAAAAGGCGCGCGGACCGCGCTACATCCGCGCTTCCTTGCGCAAGGGCTCAATTGCCTTTGCTTCCGCCATGCCGAGGCGCGCGCGGTAGATGGTGAGATTTTCCAGAACGCGCTGCACGTAATTGCGCGTCTCGGCGATCGGGATGCGCTCGATCCAGTCGATCGGATCGACGCTGGCGTCGCGCGGGTCGCCGTGTGCGGCGATCCATTCCTTCACGCGGCGGCCGCCGGCATTGTAGGCGGCAAAGGTCAGGATCAGCGAGTTGCGCTGTTCTTTGAGCAGATCGCCGAGGTGCGCCGCGCCGAGTTGCGCGTTGAACACGGGATCCGCCGTCATGCGGCGCGCCTCGAAGGCGACGCCCACTCGTCGCGCGGTGGATCGGGCGGTCGACGCGATCATCTGCATCAGGCCCATGGCGCCGGCGTGCGAGACCGCCTTCGGGTCGAAGGCGCTCTCCTGCCGCGCGATGGAATAGACGACCGGCAGCGAAGCCGAATTCTCGAAGGGCGAGAATTGTGGGACGCCATAGGTCGGGAAGGCGACGTCGTCGATCGGATGGCCGTTCTGCGCGGCGAGCTTGCCGAAGGTGAGCGAAACCTTGGCGTCGCTATCCTTGACGACGACGCTGGCGAGCGCGGCCATCTGCTCGGGCGCCTCGATCGATTTGGCGGCGAGATAGGCGAGCGGAACCGCGATGTCCTTCGCGCCGGCGGCGTAGAGCAGTTCGATCGCGCGCACGCTTTCGGCGCGCGCGACGCCTTCCGCCGGCAGGGGCGCAAAACGGATCGGCGTGTCGCTCCTGCCGAGCCGCAGGCGTGCGAGCTGGCCGTAGAAGGTCGCCGATTCCGCAGCCGCCTGTTCGTAGAAGGACGCGGCGTCGTCTTTGGCCGCTTCCGCCGCACGGCCGCGCCAATAGGCGGCGCGCGCCCGTGAGATCGGCGTGTGCGCGATCTTCATCGCCGTGTCGAAATGCGGCGCGGCGAGGTTGGGCTTGTCGAGATAGCGCAATGCTATCCAGCCGGCGTGAAATTCGGCTTCGATCTGCTTGTCGTTGGCTTCGGCCGCATGGCCGGCGCAAATCTTGTAGGCGGTCAGCGCATCGCCGGCGTCGAGCAGTTTTCGCGCGAGATTGCGGCGTTCTTCCCACCACGCGTCGCCATCGACGACGGCGGCGGGGTCGCGCGGCGCGGTCAGCATCAGCGCGCCGGCTTCGGCGTATTTCTTTTGATGCAGGAGATATTTGATCTTCGCGAAGGCAAGGCCCGCATCCACCTTCACTGCGGGCGGGGCGTCGGCGAATGTCTTGTCGGTCGCAATGCCCCGTTCGGCGGCGGCGCGGATCTGCGTCAACGCGACGATGTCGGGACCTGCGAGCGAGGCCGCGCGCAACGCGGCCGAGAATTTTTCGTCATAGGCGAGGCGCGAGGCGCGGCGCGCGCTGTCGACCGGTGTCAGCGCGCCGCCGAACTTCTTCTTCAGCGCGCCTTCCTGCGACATGTTGAGCGCGTCGTCGCGCCAGATTTTTCGTGCGAGATCGTTGGCGCGGGCCGTTTCGCCCTCGTCGAGCAGGGCGGCGGCGAGCGCGACGCGACCGGCCGGCGTCGTCGGCGCATTGGCGCGGAAGGCCTCGATCACGGCCGGGGCGGGCGGCTTGGCGGCGTAGAGCGCGAGCTCCGCATGCTTGCGCAGCCATTCCATCGCCGGCCAGTCGGGATGCGACGCCATGAACCGGGCAATGCGACGGTGGCCGACTTCGAGCGGCCTGAGCCGGATCGCGGCCCATTCGAGGGTCGTAACAACGAGCGGATCTTTCGCGGTCGCCGCGGCCGCGTCGCCTTTGGCGATATCGCCATGCCGGTAGGCGTCGAGCCCCTCGCGCAGGCCGGTCAGCTCGACGCCGAGGCCGGCAGCGGGGTCGACGACGCCGGTCGGGTAGACGGGGTCGACGGCGCGCGCATATGCGCTGACAAGCGGCGGATCGAGCTGCATGCTGCGTGGGGCCTGTGGCGCCGCCCTTGCGATTGCGGCGGTCGCGTCGGCGCTGGCCGTCGTCTCGAGCGGCTGCGGGCGTTCGCGCTGCGCGAATTCCGCATGGCGATCATCCTGCGGGTCGAACACGAAGGTCTGCTCGGGCGGCAGCGGAATTTCGAGCCGCACGGATTGGGCGGGAGAGGGTCGGAGCCGCTGGATCAGATCGATGTGGCCGAGCGTTACGGGCGCAAGGCAGCCCGCCGCCAGCACCGTCGCGCCTACGGTCTTGCGCTTCCAGCTGTGTTGCGCCCGATTCTGCGCCCCGGAATCTTTCGTCACGCGACGAACGCTCCTGACGATCCGCCCCGACAGTGCCGCGCCATGATTAACGAAACGATAACCATGCGCGCCCGCGTCGTGGCCGGCTGCCTGCAGTGGCGCCCCTTTTCGGCGCGCGCGCCAGGGGCTATGTGTGTCCAGCACAGAAACGGGCGAATGCGGCGTGGATTAGGCAGGGCCGCCGAGAGTTTGGGACGCGAAAATGGGCGCCAGGGCGAATTTCAGGGGATCGATGCCGGCGCTGGTGACGCCGTTCAAGGACGGCGCCGTTGACGAGGACGCCTTTCGCAAGCTGATCGACTGGGTGATCGAGAGCGGCCAGCACGGCCTCGTTCCCGTCGGCACGACCGGCGAAAGCCCGACCCTGTCGCATGACGAACACCGCAAGGTCGTCGAAATCTGCATCGCCGAGGCGCGCGGCCGCGTGCCCGTGATCGCGGGCGCGGGCTCCAACAATACGCGCGAGGCGGTGGAACTGGCCAAGCACGCCGAGAAGGCGGGCGCCGACGGCGTGCTGATCGTGACGCCCTATTACAACAAGCCGAATCAGGAAGGCCTGTACCAGCACTTCAAGGCGGTCGATGCGGCGATCGGCATACCGATCGTCATCTACAATATCCCGCCGCGCTCGGTGATCGACATGAGCGTCGACACGATGAAGCGCTGCTACGAGCTGAAGAATGTCGTCGGCGTGAAGGACGCGACCGGCAATATCGGCCGCATTTCGCTGCAGCGGCAGGCGATGGGGCCGGAATTCATCCAGATGTCGGGCGACGACATCACGGCTCTGTCGTGCATGGCGGCCGGCGCGCATGGCTGTATTTCGGTGGTCGCCAATGTCGCGCCCAAGCCGACCGCCGAACTGATGGAAGCCTGTTTTGCCGGCAAGTACGACGAAGCGCTGAAGATCCAGGACCGGCTGGTTCCGCTGCACGCCGCGACCTTCCTGGAAGCCGGCGTCACCGGCGCCAAGACGGGTCTGTCCCTGCTCGGCCGGGCGCGCGAGGAGGTGCGCCTGCCGCTCGTGCCATCGACCGAGGGCACGAAGAAGGCCATTCGCGCCGCGATGGTGCATGCGGGCGTGCTGAACGCCTAACGTCAGGACGGCGCTCAGGGCTGAGCCTGTCATTGCGAGGAGCGAAGCGACGCGGCAATCCAGAGCCGGGTTGTGGCTCTGGATTGCTTCGCTTCGCTCGCAATGACGGGACAAGGATTGCAGATTGGCCGAAAAACCCAAATCCAACTTCAAAGTCGCCTCGGACAATCGCAAGGCGCGGTACAATTACGAGATCGGCGACAAGATCGAGGCCGGGCTGGTGCTGACCGGCACCGAGGTGAAGTCGCTGCGCACGGGCAAGGCGACGATCGCTGAATCCTATGCGAGCGTCGACCGCAATGGCGAGATGTGGCTGGTGAATGCGACCATCCCCGAATATGGCGGCGGCAATCGCTTCAATCACGAGCCCAAACGCCCGCGCAAACTGCTGCTCAAGCAGCGCGAGATCGCGCGCCTGTCGCAGGCGGTGCAGCGCGAGGGCATGACGCTGGTGCCGCTGCGCGTCTATTTCAACGATCGCGGCCGGGCCAAGATCGAAATCGCCATCGCGCGCGGCAAGCAGTTGCACGACAAGCGCGAAACCGAGAAAAAACGGGACTGGGCGCGCGAAAAGGGCCGCCTGATGCGCGACAGGGGTTAGGAGTTCACATGACGGGCCAGATGCCGGGGCAGGGCGCTGCTCAAGGCGCGCAGACCTTCAAGCGCACGTGCGGGACCTGCACATTGTGCTGCAAGGTCTACGATATTCCCGCCGTTCCGACCGCGATGGGCGAATGGTGCGCGCATTGCGAGCCCGGCAAGGGCTGCAAGATCTGGGAGAGCCGCCCCGACCAGTGCCGCGCCTTCCATTGCAACTGGATCATGATGGACTGGCTCGGCGAGGAGTGGAAACCGGAAATCGCCAAGTTCGTGTTCACGCTCGATCCGACCTCCGGATATCTCCTGTTCCAGGTCGACCCGGGCGTTCCGGACGCCTGGAAGCGCGAGCCTTACTACAGCCAGATCAAGACCTGGGCGGCCGAGGGTCTGTCGCGGGCGCGCGGCACGCTGGTGTTCGTCAACAAGGCGGCGACGCTGGTCATGCCAGACGGCGATGCGCAGCTCGGCGAGCTGAAGCCGGAAGACCGGATCAATATCGGCCCGGGCGGCGACGGCACGATCAAGGTGGAAGTGAAGCGCGGCCAGAAGCCGAATTGAGCGGTCACAAAAACTGTGATACTGTGAAGAAATGAAAAATATCACAGTTTCCGTGGACGATGAGACCTACCGGCGCGCCCGCATCAAGGCCGCCGAAATGGACACGTCGGTTTCCGCGCTCGTGAAGACGTATCTGACCGGCCTCGGGTCCCAGGAAAGCGAATTCGAGCGCCTGCAGACGCTGGAAGACGAGACCAGGGCGAGAATAAGGGGCTTTTCCGCTGCCGACCGCCTGTCACGCGATGAACTCTACGAGCGTCGCCGGTGAACGGCGACTGCTTCCTCGACACGAACATCCTCCTCTATTCGATCAGCGATGCGCCGGACGAGCGCGCCAAGCGCGAGCGCGCAATAGCGCTGCTACGCACGGGGCGATGCGCCCTCTCGGCGCAAGTCATTCAGGAATTCTACTGGCAGGCGACGCGCCCGACGAAATCAGGCCCGCTGGCGCACGAGGAAGCGCTGGCGCTCGTCCAGAGCTTCATGCGATTCAGATTCCAGGACACGACAGCGGCGTTGATCATCGCGGCGCTCGATATCAAGCCGCGCTATCGACTGTCCTATTGGGACGCGGCGATTGTCGCGGCCGCGCAGGCGCTGGGCTGCGGAACGCTCTACTCGGAGGATATGGCGCACGGCATGTCGATCGGCGCAACCCGGGTCGTCAATCCGTTTCTCTGACGCCTCACTCCGCCGTCTTGCGCGAATCCCGCACGACCTCGCAGACCTGCAGTTTGTATTCGCTGTAGAATTCCGCGCGGCCCTGACGCTGCGCGGCGCGATGCTCGGGGTGATCGCCCCAGGCGCGATGGCTGTCCATGTCGGCGAATTCGACAATTGTGACGCGCTCGCCGTCATCCGCCGTAAACACCTTGTGCGAGATGTAGCCGGGCATTTTTTGCGCGAGTTCGCTCATTCTGGCCGCCGTCGGGTCATAGCCGGCGCGGGCGTCGGACTTGAGGCGCGAGCGGAAGACGGTGACGATCATAGGCAGATTCCTGTGGGACTGGAGCCTTAGTCTAGCGCGGGCTCAGCCGCCGACCAGTCCGGCTCACGGCCGCGCGGCGGCGGTCGCGGAATCGCCGCCCGGGCGGCGCACCAGCCAGCCCTGCGCGAGGGACGTCAGAGGCTTTTCGATCCAGCGATAGATGGCGAGCGCCAACGCGATGGAGGCGAGCGTCGCGACGATGACGAGCGGCCAGAAGCCGAAGCGTTCGAAATGGCCCGCGAGCCAGAGCTTGCGCAGGACGATGATCGCGAGCGGATGGAAGAGGTAGAGCGCATAGGAGGCGTCGCCGACCGCCGCCGCAAAGCGCATGGCGGGCGTGGCCTTTGCCGATTGATTGCGCAGGACGATGGCCGCGAAGATCGCCGCCATCGGGGCGCCCCAGGAGAACAGGCGCAGGAAGCCGTTGGGATCGAGCGCGTCGAAGCCTTCGGCGGCCGAATGCATGGGATCGGAGGCGAGAACGGCAAGCGCCGGGAGAGCGAGGGCGAGCGCCGCAATCCCCGGGAGACGCAGGCCGTTGCGATGGGCGAGCGCGATCCCCATGCCGAGCGCGAATTCCAGCACGATCGGATCGCTCCAGTAGGCGAGCGCGATATTCTGCGGCTCGAAGGCGACATGGGCGAGGACGAGGGCGCCGAGAAAGGCGGCGACGCCGGCTACGGCGCGGGCGCGCGGCAGCCAGAGGAAGCAGGCGAAGACGAGATAGAAGAACATCTCGTATTCGAGCGTCCAGCCGAGCGAATGGATGGGGCGCGGCGCGCCGTCGATCCCGCGCGGCCAGGGCAGAAAGGCGAAGGACGAGACGATCTCGCCGAGCGATGGGAAGAGCTGCTTGCCGACCGCCGCGCCGCGCAGGACAGCGACGAGGAAGATGGCGGTCGCCAGCCAGTAGAGCGGTACGATGCGGGCGATGCGGCGGCTCATGAACTGCGTCGCGCCCCCTGGGGCGGCGAACATCTTCTGCGACGAGAAGACCATGACGAAGCCGGAGACGACGAAGAACAGGTCGACGCCGGCGGCCCAGGGCAGGGCGAAGAAGCGCTCGAACGGCGCGCCGATGTCGGCGGCGGTGCGGCCGGCGTCGTTCTGGGCGTGGTGGAACACGACCATGATCGCGGCGAGCGCGCGAAGCGCCTGTATCGAGAGGAGATGCTGCATCGGTTTCCGTTCGAGGAAACCAGAGTGCGCTTAACGCCGCTTTACCGGCGCATCGAGGAGGGCCCGGGCGTGGGCGAAGACGGCGCGGAACATGTCCGGGGTCAGCACCCGCGTGTTCGTGTTGTAGCGGGAGCAATGATAGCTATCGAGCAGGACGACAGGACCGTTCGGGCCCGTCAGATCGAATTCCGCGCCATGGGCGAAGGGAAAGGCCGCGAGCCGGCCGCCCACCGCCCGCACCACGCTCTCGTGCGCGACGCGGCCGAGCGCCACGATGGCGCCGAGGTTCGGCATTTCGGCCATGGCCGTGGCGAGAAAGGGCCGGCACTGCGCCATTTCGGCCGGCAGCGGCTTGTTCTGCGGCGGCACGCAGCGCACGGCGTTGATGATGGCGGCGTCGACCAGCTCGAGCCCGTCATCGGGCCGCGCGGCGTATTTTCCGCGCGCGAAACCGAATTCACCGAGCGTGGCGTACAGCAGGTCGCCCGCGTAATCGCCGGTAAATGGACGGCCGGTGCGGTTGGCCCCTTGCAGGCCCGGTGCGAGGCCGACGATCAGCAGCCGCGCCTCGGGCGCGCCGAACGGCGGCACGGGCGCGTTGAACCAGTCGGGCGCGCGCTCCCGCGCCTGCCGGCGATAATCGACGAGACGTTCGCAGCGTGGACAGTCGCGCTGCGGGCAGGCCTGGCGGGAAAACAAATCAGGCGTTGTGGTCGTCGAAGCCGCCGCCGGCCGCAGCCGTCTGACGGCGGTCCTGATAGCGTTGCATCCGCTCCATACGCTCGCCCGGGTCGCGGCCGATCTTGGAGACGAGTTGGACGATGTCGACGAATTCGTCGGCCTGACGGCGCAATTCGTCGGCAACCATCGGCGGCTGGGTCGTGATGGTGGAGACCACCGACACGCGCACGCCCTTGCGCTGGATCGCCTCGACCAGCGAACGGAAGTCGCCGTCGCCGGAGAAGAGCACGATATGGTCGAGGTGCTCGGCCATCTCCATCGCGTCGACCGCGAGTTCGATGTCCATGTTGCCCTTGACCTTGCGGCGGCCCGTCGAGTCCACGAATTCCTTCGTGGGCTTGGTGATGACCGTATAGCCGTTGTAATCGAGCCAGTCGATCAGCGGCCGGATGGCGGAATATTCCTGATCCTCGACCAGCGCCGTGTAATAGAAGGCGCGCACAAGCCGGCCTTTCGACTGAAACTCCTTCAGGAGCCGCTTGTAGTCGATGTCGAAATTGAGCGCCTTCGCAGTTGCGTAGAGATTTGCTCCGTCGATGAATAGAGCAATACGTTCTTGTTCGGCCATCTTGGTTCTATCGCTCCAATCGGCGGCGCATGGCGCAGGCGTCGCCGGTTCTCGTGAGATTTCGTCGTTCGCTCCGGGGCTGAACGACGACCTGCCCAATGGGGGCGCCCGAAAATCGGATCATTTGCGCCCCGTCTGCCAAAAATCGTGCTTCCTAGCTTCGCCGTCAAGGGACTTGACCGGGGGGAATCATCTTTCTTGTTGAAATAAAAGACAATTTTTTGTTTACGTGTTATGCGGAATTCGGTGGTCTGGCAGTCATCGTTGAATCATAACGGTTTTTACCATCCGCCGGGGCGCTGCGCGACGCTTGCGGCCCGCCCCGGCAGGGTGTATGCAACCGCTCCTTCCGAATTCAAGATTCCAGGAGACGACCCCGCATGGCGCGCGTCACGGTCGAAGATTGCATCGAAAAGGTCGAGAACAGATTCGATCTCGTCCTCCTGTCCGCGCATCGCGCGCGCATGATCTCGTCGGGTCAGCCGATCACGGTCGACCGCGACAACGACAAGAATCCGGTCGTCGCCTTGCGCGAGATCGCCGACGGCACGCTGACGCCGGCCGATCTCGAAGAGGATTTCATCCACTCGCTGCAGAAGCATGTCGAGGTCGACGAACCCGAGGCAGAGGCCGTCCCGGCGCTGATGAGTTCGGAAACCCCGGCGGACGCGTCCGGCGACGTGCAATTCGACCGCATGACCGAAGAGGACCTGCTGCGCGGTCTCGAGGGCCTCGTGCCGCCGGCCGCCAGCGACGACGACGGCGACTGATCCTTCTCAGTCGAACGCCGCGCTTGTCACGGCCCCGCTCGGGCCCGATATTGCGGCGCGGGCGGTGAGCGGGGTTTCCTTCGTATGATGCGGCAGTATGAACTCGTCGAGCGCGTTCGGAGATACAACCCGAATGCGGACGAGGACCTGCTGAATCGCGCCTATGTGTATGCGATGAAGGCGCATGGCGCGCAGACGCGCGCCTCCGGCGATCCCTATTTCTCGCATCCGCTCGAGGTCGCGGCGATTCTCACCGACCTCGGGCTCGACGACGCCACCATCGTCGCCGCCGTCCTGCATGACACGATCGAGGACACGGCGGCCACGCGCGAGGAGATCGAGCGCCTGTTCGGCGCGGAAATCGCGCGGCTCGTCGACGGCCTCACCAAGATCAAGAAGCTCGATCTCGTCTCCAAGCGGGCCGAGCAGGCCGAGAATTTCCGCAAGCTGCTGCTGGCCATCGCCGACGACGTGCGCGTGCTGCTGGTCAAGCTCGCCGACCGCCTGCACAATATGCGCACGCTGCATTTCGTGCCGCCGGGCAAGCGCGAGCGGATCGCGCAGGAGACGCTCGACATCTATGCGCCGCTGGCCGGCCGCATGGGCATGCAGACGGTGCGCGACGAACTCGAGGCGCTGGCTTTCAGCCATCTGATGCCGGAGGCGTTCGAGACGATCAGCCATCGGCTGAACGAATTGCACGCCAAGAACGGGCCGATCATCCGCCGCATCGAGCAGGAATTGCAGCAGGAACTGCAATTGCGCGGCATCGATGCGGAGGTGAAGGGCCGCCGCAAGGCGCCTTACTCCGTCTGGAGCAAGATGGAGCGCAAGTCGATCGGCTTCGAGCAATTGTCCGACATCTATGGCTTTCGCATCATCGTCGCCAATGTCGAGGATTGCTATCGCGTGCTCGGCGTCGTGCACACGAAATGGCCGACCGTGCCGGGGCGATTCAAGGATTACATCTCGACGCCCAAGCAGAACGACTATCGCTCGCTGCATACGACAGTGGTGGGGCCGGGCCACCAGCGCGTGGAACTGCAGATACGTTCGCGCGAGATGAACGAGATCGCGCGGCTCGGCATCGCCGCGCATGCGCTCTACAAAGACTCGCACGCCGCCGACAAGGAGGCGCTGAGCCACGAGAGCGGCGCATACCGCTGGTTGCAGCGTACGCTCGAACTTCTCGCGGAAGGCGACAGCCCGGAGGAATTCCTCGAACACACCAAGCTCGAACTCTTCCACGACCAGGTCTTCTGCTTCACGCCGAAGGGCCGCCTGATCGCGCTGCCGCGTGGCGCGACGCCGGTCGATTTCGCCTATGCCGTGCACACGGACGTCGGCAATACGGCGGTCGGCGCGAAGATCAACGGACGAATCGCGCCGCTGCTGTCGGAATTGCAGAACGGCGACGAGGTCGAGATCGTGCGCGCGGAGGCGCAGACGCCGCCGGCCGCCTGGGAGGCGCTGGCGCGCACCGGCAAGGCGCGCTCGGCGATCCGCCGCGCCACCAAGGACGCCGCGCGCGCGCAATATGCCGGGCTCGGCCGCCAGATCGTGACGCGCGCTTTCGAGCGCGCGGGCAAACCCTTCACCGACGAAGCGCTGAAAGCCGTGCTGTCGCGTCTTGCTCGGCCGAGTGTCGACGATGTGTTTGTCGCGGTCGGCCGCGGCGAGATGTTTTCGGGCGATGTCGTGAAGGCGCTGCATCCCGAGTTCAAGGAGGAGCGCAAGGTCGCGCCAGCCGTCGACAAGAAGGAATCGGGCTGGTTCAACTTCAAGAACGTGTCAAAGCTGATGTTCCGCGCGCCGGGCGGCGATCCGAGCAAGGCTGTGCCGATCCGCGGTCTGCGCGGCGATCTGCCGGTGCGTTTCGCGCCAAACGGCGGCGCCGTGCCGGGCGACCGCATCGTCGGCATCGTGAGCCCCGGCGAGGGCATCACGATCTATCCGATCCAGTCGCCGGCCCTGTCGGCCTTCGACAATGAGCCTGAGCGCTGGATCGACGTGCGTTGGGATCTCGAGGAATTCGGACGCGACAAGTTCCCGGCGCAGATCAAGGTGACGGCGATTAACGAGCCGGGCGCGCTCGGCGCCATCGCCAATGTGATCGGCGACGCCGGCGCCAATATCGCCAATATCGCCTTTCAGGAGCATTCGCCCGATTTCCGCGACGTGCTGCTCGACGTCGAGGTCAACGATCTCAAGCATCTGACCGGCATCATGTCACAACTCAAAGCCAAGCCCGTGGTCAGCAAGGTGGAGCGGATCAACGGATGACGACGCTTAGACTGGGCGTGAACATCGATCACGTCGCGACCGTCCGCAACGCGCGCGGCGGCGCGCGGCCCGATCCGGTGCGCGCCGCGCTCGTGGCGATAGAGGCCGGCGCAGACGGCATTACCGCGCATCTGCGCGAAGACCGTCGCCATATCCGCGACGACGACATGAAGCGGCTGAAGGCGTCGATTTCAAAGCCGCTCAATTTCGAGATGGCGGCGACCGAGCAGATGCTCGACATTGCGCTGTCGGTGGCGCCGCACGCCTGCTGCCTCGTGCCGGAGAAGCGCACGGAGCGTACGACCGAGGGCGGGCTCGATGTCGTCGGCGGGTTCGGCCACCTCAAGCCGTTCGTCGCCGAGCTCGGCCGGGCCGGCGTGCGCGTCTCGCTGTTCATCGAACCTGAAACGGAAGCGCTCGAAGCGGCGGTCGCGCTCGGCGCGCCGGTCGTCGAATTGCATACCGGCGCCTGGTGCCATGCGCTCGAGAACGGCGAGCAGGCGCGCGGCGCCGCCGAATTCGCGCGGCTCAGCGCCGCCGCGCGCAAGGCGGCCGAGCTCGGGCTCGAATGCCATGCCGGCCATGGCCTCGACTTTGATACGGCGCGGCTTATCGCTGGCTTTCCGGAGATCGTCGAGCTCAATATCGGCCATTTCCTGATCGGCGAGGCCATTTTTGTCGGGCTTGCCGAATCGGTGCGTATGATGCGCAAAGCCATGGACGAAGGACGGGCGGCGGCAGGGGACGCATGATTATCGGTTTTGGCAGCGATCTCTGCGACATCAGGCGGATCGAGGAGGCGCTGACGCGCCATGCCGGCCGATTCGAGACACGCTGCTTCACCGATGTCGAACGCAAGAAGTCTGATGCGCGGGCGAGCCGGGCCGCCTCCTACGCCAAGCGTTTCGCGGCCAAGGAGGCCTGTTCCAAGGCGCTCGGCACCGGAATCCGGCGCGGCGTGCACTGGATCGACATGGGCGTCGTCAATTTGCCATCAGGCCGTCCGACGATGGCGCTCACGCGGGGCGCGGCGGCGCGGCTCGCCGAGATCACGCCGCCCGGCTGCGAGGCGCGGGTGCATCTGACGATTTCGGACGAGTTTCCGCTGGCCTATGCGCAGGTCATCATCGAGGCGCTGCCGATCGCCGAGGCCGGCGGCGCATGACGGGGCGCCCCGCCCGTGCTAGGAGGGGCGGCCCGCAGCCGGCCTCAGGGCCGGCGCAGTCCAAGGGAACAAGCTAGATGAGCGAGCCGCTCGGTCTCGACGCCGACAAGACGAATTCGCAGAAGCACGCCGAGGGCGGGCTCGGCGAGACGATCAAGGTCGTCATCCAGGCGCTGGCGATCGCGCTGGTCGTGCGCACGCTGCTGTTCCAGCCCTTCAACATTCCCTCGGGCTCGATGATCCCGACTTTGCTGATCGGCGACTTCCTGTTCGTCTCGAAATATTCCTACGGCTATTCGCGCTATTCGATCCCGTTCAGCCCGGACGTGTTCTCCGGCCGCATTCTGGCGTCGAAGCCTAAGCGCGGCGACGTCGTCGTGTTCAAGCTGCCGCGCGACACGTCGAGCGACTACATCAAGCGCGTGATCGGTCTGCCTGGCGACAAGATCCAGATGATCGAGGGACGTCTTCACATCAACGGCCATGTCGTGCCGCGCGAGGTGATCGCCAAGGTGCGCACCGAGGACCGCTTCGGCCGCCTGACGGAAGTGCCGACCTACAAGGAGACGCTGCCCGGCGGCGTCAGCCACACGATCATCGAGATTGAGGGCGACACCGGCTTCAACGACAATACCGGCGTCTTCGAAGTGCCGGCCGACCATTATTTCATGATGGGCGACAACCGCGACAATTCGACGGATTCCCGCGTGCCGCCGGAGCAGGGCGGCGTCGGCTTCGTGCCGTCGCAGAATCTCGTCGGCCGCGCCGAAATGATCTTCTTCTCGGTCAAGGACGGCGCGCAGGCCTGGGAATTCTGGCGCTGGCCGTGGACAGTGCGATTCTCGCGGCTGTTCCAACCGGTGCGCTGATGCCGAGGCGTCAGGACGCCGATCTCAGCCCTCTCGAGCAGCGGATCGGTATCGTCTTTTCCGAACGCGGCCTGCTGCGTCAGGCGCTGACTCATGTGAGCGCCTGCACGAAGCGCGCCGACAGCTACCAGCGCCTCGAATTTCTCGGCGACCGCGTGCTCGGCCTCGCCATCGCCGACCTGCTGTTCGAGACCTTTCCGGATGCGGCCGAAGGGGAATTGTCGCGCCGGCTCGCCGAACTGGTGCGACGCGAGACGTGTGCGGAAGTCGCGGCGGAATGGGGCGTCGCGCCCTTCATCATCCTGGGCGGCGGCGAAGCGCAGTCGGGCGGCGCGCACAAGGCGGCGATCCTCGGCGACATCTGCGAATCCATCATCGGCGCGGTATTCGTCGACGCCGGCTTCGCCGCCGCGCAGCGGCTGGTCCGCGACAGTTTCGCGGCGCGGCTTGATCAGGCGAGCGCCTCGCTGCGCGATCCCAAGAGCGCGCTGCAGGAATGGGCGCAGGGGCGCGGGCTGGCGACGCCGGTCTATCGCCTCGACGGGCAGACCGGCCCCGATCACGCGCCGCGGTTCCTGATCTCGGCGACGATCGAAGGCTTTGCGGATGCGCAGGGCGAGGGATCGTCGAAACGTCACGCCGAACAGGCGGCGGCCGAAGCCTTTCTGGCGCGCGAAAAAATCGGAGGGGCGGCATGAGCGCGGCGGAGGAGGACACGCGTTGCGGCTTCGTCGCGCTGATCGGCGCGCCGAACGCCGGCAAGTCGACGCTGCTCAACGCGCTGGTCGGCGCGAAAGTGTCGATCGTCTCGCGCAAGGTGCAGACGACGCGCGCGCTGGTGCGCGGCATCGCGATCCAGGACGAGGCGCAGATCATCTTCGTCGACACGCCCGGCATATTCGCGCCGAAGCGCCGGCTCGACCGTGCGATGGTGACAAGCGCCTGGGGCGGGGCTGGCGACGCCGACGTGGTCGCGCTGCTCGTCGACAGCAAGAAGGGATCGACGACGAGGTCGAGGCGATCCTCGACAAGCTGAAGGACGCGCCGCGCAAGAAGGTTCTGGTCCTCAACAAGATCGATCTGATCCCGCGCGAAAACCTGCTGGCGCTGGCGCAGGAATTGAACACGCGCTGCGCCTTCGCCGAGACGTTCATGGTGTCGGCGGCCAAGGCGACGGCGTTGAAAGGTTGCGCGAAACTGGCGGGCATGATGAAGCCCGGCCCGTGGCTCTATCCCGAGGATCAGGTGTCCGACGCACTGCTACGCTCGCTGGCCGCCGAAATCACACGCGAAAAACTGTTCGAGCGGCTGCACGATGAATTGCCCTACGAGGCGACGGTCGAGACCGACCAGTGGAAGACGATGCCCGATGGTTCCGCGCGCATCGAGCAGACGATTTTCGTCGCGCGCGACGGGCAGAAGAAGATCGTGATCGGCGAGGGCGGCAAGATGATCAAATCCATCGGCCAGGCCGCTCGCAAAGAGATCGCGGAGGCGGCCGAACAGAAGGTGCATCTCTTCCTGTTCGTGAAAGTGCGCTCCAACTGGGCCGACGATCCCGAACGCTATCGGGAAATGGGGCTGGAATTTCCGCGGGGCGGGTAGAACGTCACCGCGCGCCGGCAAACCACCTGATCGTCTCGATCAGCGCCAGCAGGATGGCGCCGCCGAGCGCGAGCATCGCGGCGCGTTGCAGCCAGAGCGTTGTTCGGCCGGGAAATACCCGCAGGCCGGAGAGCAGGTAGAGCAGGATGGCGACGAGGCCCGCCGCCTGCATGAAAGTTTCGGTTGGGCCGCCCATATTGCGCCTCAACGTCTCGTTAACGATAAGCGGGCTCAATCCTACACGCGAATCCGCGCGAAAGCGCCTCGCGGACGCTATCGCCAACCGGAGAAACCGATGCGCAAGACCCTTCTCGCCGCACTTCTGATCCTGCCGCTCTCGGTCGGCGCCGCGCAGGCCTCCGAACGGCTGCTCGACGGCGCGCTCGGCGGGGCGGCGGGCGGCATCGTCTTCGGGCCGGTCGGCCTTGTCGCCGGGGCCGTTGTCGGGGCGACGGCGGGACCGGCGATCGCCTCGAGCTGGGGCCTCAAGGAAAAGCGGAAGTACAAGCGCCGCCGCATCCGCCGCTGATCTCGATCCGGCGCAACCGGCTATTTGACGCCGGTCGAAGCCAGGCCGATGCGGGTCTGGACTACGCGCCGCCGAGATCGGGTACGCGCGTCAGCGCGACGAGCAGATCGGTCTGGGTGACGATACCGCGCAGGCGCAGGTCGTCGTCGACAATCATCACCTCGTGCACGCCGGCCGCGGTCAGCGGCTCGACGAGATCGATGACCGGGGTCTGCGGCCGCGCGGTCGTGACCTGCATCATCACATTGCGCGCAGTTCCCTTGCCGGCCATCGCCTGCGGCATGCCGATGATCCCGAGGCAATGGCGCGCCTGATCGACGACCGGAACGTAGCGCAGGCCGCGCGATACCAGCAGGTGGCGCACCTCATCGAGCCGCATTGAGGGTTCGACCGAGATTACGTCGCGCGACATGATGTCGGCGCAGACCAGCGCGCCATGGACCCGCGCCAGCGCCCGCAATTCGACACGGCGCAGCAGATGCGCGAGATCGTCGCGCGAAATGTCGTAGGTCTCGTGCAGATCGGCGAGTGCGGCGTCGACATCCTCCTCGCGGAAGCCGACGCGCGTTTGCGGCGGCGGATCGCTCGTGCCGACCGGCGATTTCGGCGCGACGGGATGGCGGCTCGGATAGGCGTGGCCGGAAAAGCGGTGATAGACCAGCGCGATCGCGAGCAGGACGATCGAATTCAGCCCGACCGGCGACAAGGCGTACATGTAGCCGAGATTAGGCGTGGAATGGTTGAGCAGGACCGCGCTCAGCGCGACCGCGCCGCCGGGCGGATGCAGGCAGCGCGTCAGCGACATGGCGACGATGGCGAGCGCGGCGCCGACGCCGGTCGCGAGCAGCAGATTGTCGATGTGATGGCTGGCGGCGACGCCGACCAGCGCGGACAGGATGTTGCCGCCGACGACCGACCATGGCTGGGCGAGCGGGCTCGACGGCACCGCGAACAGCAGGACGCTGGAGGCGCCCATCGGCGCCACGATGTAGGGCAGATAGGGCGCATGCGGCACGAGCAGGCTGGTGATGACGCCGGTCAGCGATATGCCGAGCACCGCGCCGGCGCCGGCGATCAGCGAATCGCGCGGCGTCGCGCCGGCGGCGCGCGGCGTTAACCGGATGAAGGCCTGCTTCAGCCGCCCGAACAGGCTGGTCGTTGGAGCGTTTTCGGGCAACAGATCGATCCGGCGCAGCGACAAGATTGCCTAATATTGCGGCAAAATCTCTTCGGTCAAGGCGTGCGCGCCCGGCGCTCCGGCCGCTGTCGCGCGGTGCTATAAGCGAACATGGACTGGTCGGACCGCGGCATCGTCATCGGCCTGCGCAAGCACGGCGAGACGAGCGTCATTCTCGAAGCGATGACCGAGAACCACGGCCGCCATCTCGGCGTCGTGCGCTCGGGCCGTTCGCGCGCGATGCAGCCGACGCTCCAGCCCGGCAATTCGGTCAATCTCGTCTGGCGGGCGCGGCTCGAGGAGCACATGGGCGCCTTCAACGTCGAGGCGGACCGGCTGCGCGCCGGCCGGCTGATGGCGAGCCCGATGGCGCTGCAGGGCCTGCACTGGCTCGGCGCGCTGCTGCGGCTGCTTCCGGAACGCGATCCGCACGCCGGCCTGTTCGCCATGGCGGAAGCCATCGCCGACAATTTCGACGAGGCAGCGCTCGCGCCCGAACTTGTCGTGCGATTCGAACTGGCGCTGCTCGCCGAGCTCGGCTTCGGCCTCGATCTGGCGACTTGCGCGGCCACGGGGGCACACGAGGAACTGGTCTTTGTCTCCCCGAAGAGCGGGCGGGCGGTGAGCCGCAGCGCCGGCGCGCCATGGGCGGACCGGCTGCTGGTTCTGCCGGACTTCGTGGCGCGCGAGGCGGGCGTCGCCGGCGCTCCGGCCGAAGAGCTGGAGGCGGGCTTGCGACTCACCGCGCATTTCCTGCGCCGCGATCTGTTCGAGCCGCGCGGCCTGACCGAGGCCATGGCGTCGCGCGAATCCTTTGTGCGCGAAGCTTTGCGCGCGTCAGGCGCGCTGGCGCCGAAGTAGGGCGCTCGTCGTGGATCAGGAAAACGAAAAGGCGGCGCGTCTCGCAAGGCCTGCGACGCGCCGTTCACGATCGGGGGCGCTACTGGCCGCCCCGAACGGGCGGATCAGCGGGTCGTGACGCACTCGGCGCGGGAAGCCGGGCTCTTGACGCCGTAGCCCTCGTCCATGGCGCTGGCCGAGCAGACGTCCGGCACGGCGCCCTGCGCCATGACTTCGCTCAGGCCCGGCTGAAACAGCGCAATGGCGCCGAGGGAAAGGGCGATCATAAGGCCCAGAGCGGAAACGATCTTCGTCATCTCAACACCTTGCGGTTCGGGCGACCTCGCCCGTTCCAGAAATCTCATCCATCGCGATCGTGAATTCAGTGCGAGAGCGCACGACACCTGCGCTCCACCATTCACGGCCCCCCGCTCGACAACGTCCTTACCGAATTGTCGCCAAGCCAAGCTAGTGCAGGAATGCAACAGTCCTGCAAAAGCGAAGTCTTCGTAAATTCAGTGACGAAAGTCATGTGCTTGCCGCGACTCAGCGGGCCGGATAGGCAAAGAACATGGCAAGAACGATCGATCCGCCACAGCTGCCCGAGGCGCAGCCCGTCAATCTGCGCGAGGCGCTGGAAGAGCGCTATCTCGCCTATGCGCTGTCGACCATCATGGGGCGCGCCCTGCCGGACGCGCGCGACGGACTGAAACCCGTCCACCGCCGCATTCTCTACGGCATGCAGATCCTGAAGCTCGATCCGGGCTCCACGTTCAAGAAATGCGCGAAGATCGTCGGCGACGTGATGGGTTCGTTCCATCCGCACGGCGACCAGGCGATCTACGACGCGCTGGTGCGCCTCGCCCAGGATTTCTCCTCGCGCTATCCGCTGGTCGATGGCCAAGGCAATTTCGGCAATATCGATGGCGATTCGGCTGCCGCCTATCGATACACCGAAGCGCGCATGACCGATGTCGCGCGGCTGTTGCTCGACGGCATCGACGAGGATTCTGTCGATTTCCGCGACAATTATTCCGGCGACCAGCAGGAGCCGATCGTGCTGCCGGCGGCGTTGCCGAACCTGCTCGCCAATGGCTCGCAGGGCATTGCCGTGGGCATGGCGACCTCCGTGCCGCCGCACAATCTCGCCGAACTCTGCGACGCCGCGCTCTATCTGATCTCCAATCGCGCGGCGACCGCGGAAGCGCTCGCGCGCTTCGTGCCGGGGCCGGATTTTCCGACCGGCGGCGTGATCGTCGATCCACCCGCCGCGATCACGGAAATCTATCGGACCGGACGCGGCTCGATCCGGCTGCGCGCGCGTTGGCACAAGGAAGAGGGGCAGAGGGGCGTCTGGAACGCCATTGTCACCGAAATTCCCTATGGCGTGCAGAAGAGCCGGCTGATCGAGAAGATCGCGGAACTGTTCAACGAGAAGAAGCTGCCGCTGGTGGCCGACATTCGCGACGAGTCGGCGGAAGACATCCGCATCGTCATCGAACCTCGGGCGCGCAACGTCGACGCCGACGTGATGATGGAGACGCTGTTCAAGCAGACGGAGCTGGAGGCGCGCGTCGGCGTGAACATGAACGTGCTGGTCGACGGCGCCGTGCCGCGCGTCGTCTCGCTCGGCGAGGCGATCGGGCAATGGCTCGACCATCGCCGCGAGGTGCTGCTGCGCCGCTCGCGGCATCGGCTGGCGGAGATCGAGCACCGGCTCGAGCTGCTAGCTGGCATGATCATCGTCTTCCTCAACCTCGACAAGGTGATCAAGATCATCCGCGAGGAGGACGAGCCGAAGGCCGTCCTGATGAAGACCTTCAAGCTGACCGACAAGCAGGCGAACTACGTGCTCGACACGCGCCTGCGCTCGTTGCGCCGGCTCGAGGAAATGGAGCTGCGCAAGGAGCACGACGCGCTGACGCAAGAGAAGGGCGAGGTCGAGAAGCTCATCTCCGACGAAAAGCTGCAGTGGAAGACGATTACTGCGCAGGTGCGCGAACTGAAGAAGAAATATCCGCCGGAATCGAAGGTCGGCAAGCGCCGCACGACCTTTGCGGAAGCGCCGGCTGCGGCCGCCGATTTCAATCTCGCGGAAGCGCTGATCGAGCGCGAGCCGGTCACGGTCGTGGTCTCGGAAAAGGGCTGGATCCGCGCGCTGAAGGGCCACGTGCAGGATCTCTCCAACCTGCAATTCAAGGGCGACGATGCGCTGCTCGCCTCCTTCTTCGCGGAAACGACGTCGAAGATTCTGGTGCTGGCTTCGAACGGCAAGATTTTCACGCTGGATGCGAGCAAACTGCCGGGCGGGCGTGGGCACGGCGAGCCGATCCGGCTGATGGCCGATATCGACGAGGGCGCGGACATCGTGACCGTGCTGCCCTACGAGGCGGGCAAGAAGATGCTGGCGGCGACCTCGGACGGGCGCGGCTTCATTGTCGGCCAGGACGAGATGATCGGCGGCACGCGCAAGGGCAAGGTCCTGATGAATCCGGACGACGGCGCCAAGGCCGCGCTGCTCGCGCCCGCGCAGGGCGACCATGTCGCCGTCGTCGGGCAGAACCGCAAGCTCGTAGTGTTTCCTTTGGATCAGGTGCCGGAAATGGCGCGCGGCAAGGGCGTGCGGCTGCAACGTTACAAGGACGGCGGGATTTCCGATGTGCGCGTGTTCGCGATGGCGGAGGGATTGAGCTGGACGGATTCGGCGGGGCGGGTGTTCGTCGTGGCGAAGGCCGATCTCAAGGAATGGATCGGCAATCGCGCGGATGCGGGAAGGCTGCCGCCGCGCGGATTCCCGAAGAACAACCGGTTCGGGTGAGCCGATAGAGATTAGGCGATGTCGCCGAGTGACCTTATTGTATTGCTAGGGCCAAAGCCGTCGATGGGGATTTGATATGAACCGGCTGGAGATGCTTCGTCGAATATCTTTTGGAGCTCAGGTTGCAGAAGAAGAGACGAGCGAATTGGCTAATTATTTTGTCGAAACCGATCAGTGGCAACGCATACGAACTGGCGAAATCGATATCATAAGAGGGGACAAGGGTTCTGGAAAAAGTGCCATATATTCACTTCTGATCAACAAGACAGACGATCTGTTTGATAGTAATATACTTTTAATAAGTGCGGAACGAGCGAGAGGCGCAACTGTATTCAGTGATTTGAAATCGACTCCACCGACATCTGAAATTGAATTTATTTCGCTTTGGAAATTATATATAGCAACGCTTATTGCGCAAAAAATTCGAGAATTTGATCTAGGTGGGTCGGAGGGAAAAAATCTCGTCTCTACTTTGATCGATCAAGGGCTGCTCAACGAAGAGCATGACCTCGCTCGAATGTTACGTGGAGTTTCGCGTTACGTTCGCAGTTGGTTTCACTCGTCGATCGAGCCAACTGCTACTGTCGATGCGACTGGTTCCTCAACGACGTTCTCGATTAAGATCACGCCGACCGAAACCGATACAGCAGGAAAGCTGAGCGTTGACGATTTGCTCGCTATGGCAAATTCGGCGCTTAACGCGTCCGGCAGGACCGTTTGGATATTGCTTGATCGGCTTGATGTCGCCTTTGTCGATTCTCACGAATTGGAGGCCAATGCTCTTCGCGCACTCTTCCGCGTCTACAGAGACCTAGACGCGTATCCGCAAATTCGATTAAAAATATTCCTTCGCGTAGATATTTGGAATCGCATAACGAAAACGGGATTTCGTGAGGCCAGCCATATTACACGATTTGTGACCTTGGAGTGGTCTGATGCCTCATTGCTAAATCTCATAATTCGTCGAGTCCTAAGTAATTCTCATCTACTAGATGAATTTAAAATCGACAAGCAAACAATATTGGCGAATTTCGACTCGCAGCGAGATTTATTTTATCAATGTTTTCCTGCGCAAGTTGAGCAAGGCACACGAAAAAGAGCGACATTGGAGTGGATTATTAGCCGCTGTGCTGATGCGGCACAACGCACTGCGCCGCGTGAGGTAATTCACTTGCTGACCTCGCTTAGAGAGCAAGAAATCGCTCGATTGGAACGTGGTGAATCTCCTCCGCCATCGAATCAGCTTTTTGATCGCGCTGTCTTCAAGCTAGCTTTGCCCAAAGTTTCTGAGGCTCGCTTGGTACAAAATCTTTATGCCGAATACCCTCAATTTCGTCCATTCTTGGAGAAATTAAGAAATCAAAGGACGGAGCAGACTTTAGAAAGTCTTTCGCAAATATGGAGCGTTAACTCGGTCCAAACTAGTGAGTTGACTGATCAACTTGTCGAAATTGGATTCTTCCAGCATCGTCGTGAACGATCGCCTGAAACGTACTGGATCCCATTTTTGTATCGAGATGCGTTGCAACTAAGCCAGGGACTTGCTGAAGAATAATTGAAAGTAGCGGCGTGTGGGTTTCAGCCCCTTGACCCGCCGCTCATTCTGCGCCCGGACTGTCGCAAGACGAGCCGAATTAGGCCGATCGGCATCTTGGCGTTATCGCTGCCGGAAAATCGAGGCGGGAGATGCGCGATTGAGGCCGACACTTCTAAGGTCGTGTCCGATCATGACCCACCCGCTCCCACAATCGCCGCCGCCGCCGGTCGTCAGCCTCTCGGCGCTATTCCGCCTGCGGCCGGGGCCGAACCGCGTGTTCTTCGGTTTTCGTGCCGCTCTCGCGATGGGGCTGTGCGTCGGCGCGGGCTGGCTTGCGGGCGACGAGGGCGCGGGACTTCTGGCGACGCTCGGCGCCTTTGCCGCGCTCTATGGCAGCGGGCGGCCGTATCGCCATCGCGCCGCGCTGCTTGCGATCATCGGCGCCGGCCTTGTCGTCTCGGTCGTCGGCGGCGTCGCGGCGACGGCGGCTGCTTCCGCATGGCCCGGCGTGCTGCTTGCCGCAGTCATCGCCTTCATCGCGGCCTTTCTGTGCAGCGCGCTGATCGTCGGGCCGCCTGGCGCCTATCTGTTCGCGCTCGCCGCGGCGGCGGGAACGCATATGCACGGGCAGGCGGCGCATCTCGGCGCGATTGCGGTCGCCGTCGCGGCCGGCGCCGCCGTCGCATGGGCGTTGCAGATGGTCGGCGCCTTGTGGCGGCCGCGCTGGCCCGAGGAGACATCGCTGCAAGCTGCGGCCGGCGCGGTCGCTGCTTTCGCGGAACGCGCCAGTGGCGCCGATCTCGACCTGCATCGACACGCGACCGCGCTCGCCCTGCACGAGGCCTGGCTCAATCTCGTCGCGCGCCAGCCCGGCCGCGCGCAACCCAACGACCGGCTGCATCGCCTGCGCGCGCTCAACCGCGAGCTGCATCGCATTTTTGGCGCGGCGATCGCGGGCGAGGGCGGCAGGGACGCGGCAAGCGCGGCGCGCGCGATCGGCGCCCAAGCCAAGGAACCGCCTCCCGTTCCGGGTGACGATGCGCTTTACAAGCCGCTCGCCTACATCACGTCACGCGAGATGCTGGCGATGTCATTCAGGCCGGATTCGACGCCGATGCGCATCGCCTCGCGGGTCGGCGCGGCGGCGCTGATCGCGGGCGGCATTGGCGCGCTGATGGGGCTTGATCGCGCCTATTGGGCGATCGCGGCTTCCGTGCTGATGCTCTACCAGGGCCTCGATCTCACGCGCGCCATGCAGCGCGGCCTCGAGCGCACGCTCGGGACATTCGCGGGCCTCGGGCTCGCCGCCATTCTGCTGAGCGCGCATCCGCATGGGCTCGCGCTCGCGGCCATCATCATGGTCCTGCAATTCCTGATCGAGATCGTCGTCGTGCGCAATTATGCGCTGGCGACGATCTTCATCACGCCGATCGCGCTCACCGTCACGGAGGCGGCGACGCCAGCCGGCGACATCGCCACGCTGCTGATCGATCGTGGCGTCGACACGGCGATCGGCTGCGCGGTCGGACTCGTCGTGCTGTTTGCGACCTCGCGGCGCAGCGACGCTGAATTGCGCAAGGCGCTCGACGCAACGATCAGCGCGGCGCGTGCGTTGCTGCCGATGCTCGCCGCAAATGATGCGACGAGCGCGATGGCGCGGCGCGCGCGGATCGGGCTGCGCAACGCCGCCGTCGACATGATGCTGCTCTACGAGGCGCAGACCGGCATGGGCGGCCGCGCACGCGAAGAAGCCGACCGCCTGTGGCCGGCCATCGTCGCGGCGCAGCGCCTCGCCTTCCGCATGCTCGCGGCGTGCTGGGAGCTGGAGGCGTCAGGCGCGCGCGTGTTGACGCCCGAGGAGGGGGTGAAGCTCGATGAGGCCTTGAGCGAAATTATGTTACGGCGGGGACCCGTCGAGAATGAAGGTTTTCTCGCGAGCGAGATGAGTACGCTTCATGCAGCGCTTCTGAGCGCGACTGCCTTGAGAGAATCCTCATCCTGAGGAGTCTTGTATTTCGCCCTGCCTCACCTGAGCGGCCAGGCCCAGGCGATCAGCGGCGCGCCGACGAAGAGCACGAGCAGCGACAGCGGCAGGCCGAGGCGCGAATAGTCCGCGAATGTGTATCCTCCGGACTCCTTCACCAGAAGATTGTTCTGGTGGCCGATCGGCGAGAGAAAATCGCAGGCCGCGCCGAGCGCGACCGCCATCAGGAATGGATCCGGATTGTAGTCGAGCGACTTCGCGAGCTGCGCGGCGATCGGGCCCATGATGATGACGGCCGGCGCATGATGCATGACGGGCGTCAGCAGCATCGACACGAGCAACACGAAGCCGAGCGCGAGCAGCGGCGCGAGATGGTGCGCCAGCGCCGTCAGCTGCGCGGCGACGATATGCGTGACGCCGACATCCTTCAGGGCCTCGCCGATCGGCAGGAGACAGGCGAGCATCACGATGACCGGGCCCTCGATCGCGGCATAGGCGGTCTTGAGCGTGATCTGGTTGGTCAGGATGATCGCGGCGGCCGCGCCGAAAAAGGCGGTTTCGACGGTCGCGACATGCGCGAGCATGAGGGCGAGCGCGACGGCGAGGATGGCGAGGGAGAGATAGCCCTTCTCGGCGCGTTCGAGTTCGAGGTTGCGATCGGCGAGCGGCAGGCAGCCGAGTTCGGCGAGGGTCGCGGGCAGGGCGGCCTCAAAGCCCTGAAGGACGATCACGTCGCCGACCGCGAAGACGTGCTGGCGCAGGCGGCCGCGCGCCGCGCCGCTGGCGCGCGTCACCGCGAGCAGGTTGACGTGGTAGCGCTGGCGCAGGCGCAATTGCTCGGCGTCGAGGCCGAGCATGGGCGATGTCGGGCTGACGATCGCCTCGACCGTCGTCATGTCCCCGGCCTCGTCATCCTTTTCGATTTCGCAGTCGCCGGCGAGCTCCAGTTTCTCGCGCGCGACGAGCTCCTTCACGACATCGGGGCTCGCCTGCACGACCAGCGTGTCGCCGGCGGCGAGCGGCCAGTTGCGCGAAGGGATGGAATGGCGGCGTTCGCCGCGCAGCACGGCGGTGACGATGAGATCGCCTTCGCCGACGTCCTCGACATAACCGACCGTCTTGCCGACGAGCGCCGCGCCTTGGGCGACGCGCAATTCGGTCATGTAGCGGCCGACGTCGAATTTTTCCTCATCCGAGGGTCGCCCTTGCCGGTCGTGCGGCAGCAGCCGCCAGCCGACCGAAAGGAAGACGATCGCCAGCAGCGTGAGCGGCAGGCCGACCCAGACGAAGTCGAACATGGCGAAAGGCGCGCCGCCCGCCTCCTTGCGCACGGCGGAAATCAACAGATTGGGCGAGGTGCCGACGAGCGTCATCGTACCGCCGATCAGCGAAGCGAAGGACAGCGGCATCAGATAGAGCGAGGGCGACTGGCCGTTGCGGCGCGCGGTCTGGATCGCGATCGGCAGGAACATGCCGAGCGTGCCGACGTTCTTGATGAAGGCCGAGAGAAAGGCGACGCAGGCCGCCAGCACGCCGATGCGCAGGCCGGTGGTCGGCGCGCGACGCAGCAGAGCCCGAGCGCCATCGTCGAGAATGCGGGAGCGTGCGATCGCGCGGCTGACGACGAGAACCGAGGCGATGATGACGACGACCGGGTTCGAAAATCCCTCGAAGGCCTTGTCCGGCCTGACCACGCCGAAGACCAGGGCCGCGAGCAGCGCGCCGAGCGCGACCATGTCGTAGCGCCATCGGTCCCAGGCGAAGATTCCCAGCATGACGACGACGATCAGCGTCGCTTCGATCTGGATCAGAGTCACGGGCAACCTCGTGCGCGTGCAAAAGCAAAGTGTGCGTCCGGCGACGCCCCCGCGCAAATTTGTCCGTCCGCCCCAGGCCTGGCCAGCATGACATCCCGCCGCAAAGATCAGCCGCGATGAAGCGCGTCACCTCTTCGGAAGCCGCCCGGAATTTCTCCGAGCTCAGCGATCGCGCGCTCAACGAGCCGGTGGTCGTGACCAAGAACGGCCGGGACAGGCTCGTGATGCTGGGGATCGACGAAAATAAATTCCTCATCGACACGATCGACGAATTCGGCGCCAAGGGCGAGCAGGCGCAGGCGCCGAAGATCAACCGTCGCCGCGTCGTCAAGCGTGGCTGGCGCGCTGCGCGCTGACAGCGTTCAGACCGTCAGTTCCCAGCCGTTCATGCCGAGGCGCTCCTGCGGCAGGAAGCGGGACTTGTAGCCCATCTTCTTCGAGCCCTCGACCCAGTAGCCGAGATAGACATGTGGCAGGCCGAGTGCGCGGGCTCGTTCGATGTGGTCGAGGATCATGTAGACGCCGAGCGAGCGGTTGAATTCGTCCGGCTCATAGAACGAATAGACCATGGACAGGCCGTCGGCGAGCACGTCGGTCAGGCAGCAGGCGATGAGTTCGTTGCGGCCGTCGAGGCCTGGCCGGCGATATTCGACGAGGCGCGTCACGACGTGGGAATCCTCGACCATCATCGAGAAATCGAGAACGCTCATGTCGGCCATGCCGCCGTCGCCGTGGCGCGAATCGACGTAGCCGCGGAACAGAGAATATTGCTCGCTCGTCGCTTGCGCCGGCGCCAGCGCGGCGGTGATGTCAGCGTTGCGCTGAAGCACGCGGCGCATGGTGCGGCCGGGGCGGAAGTCGTCGACCAGCACGCGCACGGAAACGCAGGCGCGGCAGCTCTCGCAGGCCGGTCGGTAGGCGATGGTCTGGGAGCGGCGGAAGCCGGACTGGGTCAGCGCGTCGTTGAGCGCGGCGGCGCGGCGTCCGACCAGATGGGTGAAGACCTTGCGTTCCTCGCGGCCCGGCAGATAGGGGCAAGCCGACGGAGCCGTCAGGTAGAATTGCGGGGCGTCGCGCGGCTCTCGGGTCAAGGCGTCTGGCGCTCCACGTGGGTCGCGCGGCGGAGACGAATCCGTCGCGCGGAAAATCTAGCGCGAAATCCATCTGTCGCGACAGATGGATTCATGAGGTTCGGCGTACGACGATCAAGCCGGCAAGAATATCGTGCAGGCAGCGCTTCTCGGGCGTAATCAGCGAGGTGAGCAGCACCAACCCGCCCGTGACATACCAGCTCAGCCAGAACAGCACGCCGTGCACGGCGGCGTTGATGAAGGGCACGGGCTGGCCGTTGGTCAGCCGCACTTCCAGGTCCATGGCCTTCATGCCGGGGGTCGCCATGTTGCGGCCCGACACGGTCATGCCATTGTAGAAGAAGGCCACGACCGGGAGGATGATCGGCGGCAGCAGGAACCAAGACAGGCCGAGCGTAAGGAAGCCGAGCCCGAGGAAGATCACAGCCGCGATGATCGAGACGAGGATCAGGTCCAGCAGGACCGCGATCATGCGCCGCGTGCGCACGCTGGCCAGCGCCTGCGGCGGCAGGGCGGGGAAGTAGCCCGTCTGCTGGGAGGTGTTGAAGCCGGTCGTATTGCTCATGGACGCCATCTCCGCGGGCCGAATGGCCCGACCGCCAAAATGTGGTAGAGGCGGACGGCGTTAACAAGACCGAATGGCGGGCTGGCGGAGGAAATGAACGGCAATTCGCAAAACGTCCGCCTTTTCAAGGCCGAGCGCGCCTGATGTCAAAAACCGGGGACCACTTTTTGACGGCGCGCTCGAGCGGCCTGTTCTGGCTTGCGGTCACGATCCTGATCTGGGGCGCCTACATGCCGGTCGGCAAGGTGGTGTCGCAGGCGATCGACCCCTACTGGATCACGGCGATCCGCTACCTGTTCTCCGGATTGTTCCTGACGATTGTCGTATCGGCGGTCGAGGGGCCGGCGGCGCTGGTCCCGCCGCGCAAGGACGTGTTCGGGCTGATCCTGCTCGGCGCCCTGGGGTCGGCGGGTTTCGGGCTCTTCTCCTATCTCGGCGTGCGGCTGACCCGGCCGGAGCATGCGGCCGCCATTACCGTGCTGACGCCGATCAATGTCGCGATCTGGCGGGCGCTGGAGGCGCGGGCGCTGCCGCCGCGCGGCGTCGTGCTGGCGGCGATCGCGGTCGTCTTCGGCGCGCTGCTGGTGGTCACGCGCGGCGATCTTTCGGCGTTGACGTCGGGCGGCAGCATGATCGGCAACCTGCTGGTGTTCGTCTCCTCGCTGTGCTGGACCTTCTACACGATCAAGGCGCAGACCATGGCCGGCTATTCGGCGCTCAGGCTGACCGCGCTCACCTGCCTCATGGGCTCGCCGGTCGGGCTCACGCTCGCCGCCGTCATGACCGCGCTCGGCTATGCGACCGCCCCGCATTTCGCCGATTTCCTGCCGATCTGGCCGCAGATCGTCTATCTCTTCATCTTCGTCTCGGCGGTTTCGATCATCACCTGGAACTTAGCCGTCCGGCTCGTCGGCGCGCAGACGGCTACGCTGGTTTCGACCTTCACGCCGGTCATTCCCTTCGCCTGGGCGGCCTGGGGCGGGCGCGTGTTCACGCTCTGGGAAATCGTCGGCGTCGCCGTGATCATGGCGGCCATTCTGGCGCATAATCTCAACGAGCAGCGCAAGACGCGGGCGCTGGCGGCGCGGGAAGCGACAGCGTGAGCGCAACTTTCGAAAACGTCCGGCTCGAAATCGTCAACGGCGTCGCCTGGCTCGAATTCGCGCGGCCGCCGGTCAATGCGTTCAACCGCGCCATGGTCGACGAGACCTTCGCGGCGATGAAGCAGGCGCTGGCCGACCCCCAGGCGCGTGTGCTGGTGATTGCGAGCGCGGTCGAAAAATATTTCAGCGCGGGCGCCGATCTTGCCGCCTTTGCAGCGCTGGACGGCGCGCAGATGCGCGAGTGGATCACGCTGATGCACGAGATCGCGCGCACATTGCGTAGCGCGGACAAGCCGCTGCTGGCCGCGATCCATGGCGTGGCGGTCGGCGGCGGGCTCGAGATGACATTGCATTGCGACCTGCGCTTTGCCGCCGACAATGCGAAATTCGGTCAGCCAGAAATCGCCATCGCCTTCATCCCGCCGATCGCCACGACCCAGACGCTCGCGCGCCTGATCGGTCGCCCGCGCGCGATCCGCTATCTCTACGAGGGCAAGATGGCGAGCGCGGCGGAGGCGCTGGAATGGGGGCTCGTCGACGAACTCGTTCCCGTAGCCGAGCTGCGCGCCCGCGTGCAGGCCTATGCCGAAGAGCTGGCCGCAAAACCGGCGCAGGCGCTCGCCGCGATCCGGCGCACGGTCACGCTCGGCGGCGGCGCGACGTTCGAAGAGGGCATGGCGCTCGAACTGGAAGAGGCGAGCGCGCTCGCGGCGTCCGACGATTTTCGCGAGGGCGTGCGCGCCTTTCTGGAAAAGCGCCCGCCGCAATGGCGGCGATGAACGAGGCGATGACAATGCGCGTCGCGATCCTGTTTGTCGTCGCCATCTTCTCAGCCTCAGGCGCGCTCGCCGCCGAGCATGGCGCGCGGCGCGCGAAAGCGGGCGGCGCGCGACAGGAGGCGAAGACGCCGAACCCCTGCGCGTCCTACGGACCGGGTTTCAAGATGCTGCCGGGCACGACGACCTGCGTGCGCATCGGCGGCGCGGTTGTCGGAGATTTCGGAGCGGGAAGTCCGGCGCCGAATCTGGGGGTGAAGTAGCGCCCCATTCCATCCCGACCGAAGCGAAGCGCCGGGATTCAGTACGTGCGCGCCGATCGCTGGGTCCCGGATCGGTCTGCGGCCGTCCGGGACGACTGGCTCCTACGCCACCCCTTCCTTCCTCAACTTCTCCGCCACGCGCACGGCAAAATACGTCAGCACGCCATCGCAGCCCGCGCGCTTGAAGGCGAGCAGGCTTTCCATCATCGCCTTCTCGCCGTCGATCCAGCCGTTGTTGGCGGCGGCCATGATCATCGCGTATTCGCCGCTGACCTGATAGGCGAAGGTCGGGCGGCCAAACGTGTCCTTCACGCGGCGGATGATGTCGAGATAGGGCATGCCGGGCTTGACCATCACCATGTCGGCGCCTTCGGCGAGATCGAGCTCGACCTCGTGCAGCGCCTCGTCGGTATTGGCCGGGTCCATCTGGTAGGTGCGCTTGTCGCCGATCAGCGTCTTGTTGGTGCCGACGGCGTCACGGAAGGGACCATAGAAGGCCGACGCATATTTGGCGGCGTAGGACATGATCTGGACGTGGCCGAAGCCGGCGGCGTCGAGGCCCTCGCGCAAAGCCCGACTCTCCCGTCCATCATGTCGGAGGGGCGATGACGTCAGCGCAGGCGCGCGCCTGGTTCAGCGCCTGCTCGACCAGAATGTGCACGGTCTCGTCATTGAGGATGTGCTCGCCCTCCATCACGCCGTCGTGGCCGTGGCTGGTGTAAGGATCGAGAGCGACGTCGGTGACGATGCCGATGTCGGGGGCGACCTCGCGGATGGCGCGGCAGGCGCGGCAGACGAGGTTTTGATCATTGAGCGCTTCCGAACCGGTGGGGTCGCGCAGGTCGGGGTCGGTGTAGGGGAAGAGGGCTATTGCCGGAATGCCGAGCGAGGCCGCGTGCGCCACGGCCTTGGCGGCTTCGTCCACGGAATAGCGGAACACGCCGGGCATGGAGGCGACGGGCACTTGCGTCTTCTCGCCGTCGACCACGAAGATCGGCCAGATGAGATCGTTGATCGTGACGACGTTTTCGCGCACGAGGCGGCGCGACCAGTCGGTGCGGCGGTTGCGGCGCGGGCGATGGGTGAGATCGAGTTTGCGCGCGAGCGCGGTCTTGGCGTCCATGGGTCTTCCCCGAGATTTTGGGCGGCAATTTAGGACTCTGCGCCGGTCCTGTCATCATGGACGGTTCGCGCAGCCGAGATGACAGACACGCGCGGCTGTTCTATCCCTGCCGCGATGACCATGAATGATGAAGCCATCTGCCGGCGCCGCGGCGCGATAGGGCATATCCTGCTCAACCGCCCGCAGGCGCTGAACGCGCTGACGCTGAATATGGTGCGCGCGATTTCTGCGGCGCTGGACGAATGGGAGGGCGATACCGCTATCAAGGCGATCGTCGTCGAGGGCGCGGGCGAGCGCGCCTTTTGCGCGGGCGGCGACATTCGCCTGCTATGGGAGCAGGGGACGGCGGGCGACCACAAGTCCCAGCTCGATTTCTGGCGCGAGGAATATGTCCTCAACGTGCGCATCAAGCGCTATCCCAAGCCCTATGTCGCTGTTATCGACGGCATCGTGATGGGCGGCGGCGTCGGGGTTTCCGTGCACGGCTCGCATCGCATCGCCGGCGACGGTTTCGCCTTCGCCATGCCGGAAGTCGGCATCGGCTTCTTTCCCGATGTCGGCGCGACATGGTTCCTGCCGCGTCTGGCCGGCAAGACAGGAACCTATCTCGGCCTGACCGGAGCGCGCGCGAAAGCAGGCGACGCGGTGGCGCTGGGGCTCGCCGAAGCGCATGTTTCTCGCGCGAGCATCCCGGATTTCGTCGCGGCGCTGGAGGCGGGCGAGGATGTCGAGGCGGCGGTCGCACGCTTTCAGAGCGACGCTGCGCCCGGGCCGATCGTGCAGAACCGCGCGGTTATCGACGCCGCTTTTTCGGCCGGCAGCCTGTCCGAAATTTTCGCGCGGCTCGCCGCCGACGGATCGGATTTCGCGCAGGAGGCCGCCAAGGCGATGAACCAGAAGGCGCCGCTGTCGCTCGGCGTCGCGCTGCGCCAGATGCAGGTCGGCGCGGGGCTTTCCTTCGAGGAGGCGATGCGTACGGAATTCCGCATTGTCTCGCGCATCTGTCGCGGAACGAATTTCTATGAAGGCGTGCGCGCCACCATCATCGACAAGGACCAGAAGCCCGCCTGGAAACCGGCGCGCATCGAGGATGTCACGAGCGCCGATGTCGACGCGATTTTCGCGCCGCTGGGCGCCGAGGAACTCGACCTCGCCGGCGTTGCGGAGGCGGTTTCGTGAGCAAGCCGCAGGATATGGACTCCGGCGCCGCGATCCGGCTCGGCGAAAAGGCGCTCGATCCGAACGCCACGCGCTGGGGCATGCTGCTCGTCCTGTTCATGCGCGTCGTCGCCGGCCTGTGGATATTGCAGGGCCTGGTACAATGGCAGATCGTGCTGACCGCGCCGTCCGATCTCTTCTCGACCATTCCGACGCCGACCGCCGTCGCCATCGTCTATTTCGCCGTGATGGACCTGCTCGCCGCCGTCGGCCTGTGGCTGGCGACGGCGTGGGGCGGCGTGTTGTGGCTGCTGGTCGCGCTGTCGCAAATCCTCGTTGCCTTTCTCATGCCGGATTTCTTCGGCGGCGGACTGCTGGTGGTCGCGCTCGATGTCATTCTGATCGGCATGTATCTGCTGCTGACCTACGAGGCCGGCCGCGAGCCCGATCGCCGCAGCGCGCCGCGCCGCGCGGCCACGCGGCTGTGGAACCGCTCGTGGAAGGTCTGGGAGAATTTCCGGCGATAGGCCGCGACCGGCAAGCCTTCAAGGTCTAAAGAAGTCGGCCGGAGGGCGGTGGTCCCGGCTTATCGTTTCTGCGCTTTTCGGGGCCTTCCCCGGTAACCGCAACTTCATCGTAAATGATTGTTTTGATTCACTCACCGTTCACTCAGAATCGCGCGTTTCGGGTAAACGCCGGATTCAGCCTGTTACTTAAACTGGTTTTCATCCGCTGCTCCTAAATTGCCCGTAACGAAGCCGGACAAGCCGGCCGGGGAAGCAGAACAGGGGTAAGTCATGAGCCAGGTTGCGAAAGCCGAAAATCACAACGCCCGAGCGGAGCGCATGAGCGAGGTCCGCCCGGTCTATCTCGAGGCCCTGACGCTGGTCGAGCGTCTCCATCGTCGTCTTCTCGACGTGATCAAGGATGAATTCGACCGCCGCGGCCGTTCCGACATCAATTCCGTGCAGGCGCTGCTTCTGTACAATATCGGCGACAAGGAGCTGACCGCCGGCGAGCTGCGGACCCGCGGCTACTATCTCGGCTCGAACGTCTCATACAACGTCAAGAAGCTGGTCGAGATGGGCTATCTCCATCATGCCCGCTCGCGCGTCGACCGTCGCGCGGTGCGCATCAGCCTGACCGACAGCGGCCGCGAAGTGCACCGCATCGTCGCCAGCCTGTACGACAAGCATGTCATGACGGTCGAGCAGATCGGCGGCATCACCTGCGACGAGTTCCGCCAGGTGAATCAGGCGCTGGTTCGTCTCGAGCGCTTCTGGACCGACCAGATCCGCTACCGTCTCTGATCACTTCGAACAAAAGCTTCCCCGAAAACCCGTCGGACCCAGGTCCGGCGGGTTTTTCGTTGGGTGGACCGCGCCTTGCCCAACTGTCACTCTTCTGCAACAGGGTGGCCGTCGTACACGTCGTCACGCTGCGCTGCGGCCGAAGTCACAAATTCGCCAGCTTGTTGGGGCCTTTTTAACCCTGACGATGACAGGGTTCGGCGGTAGCCTACAGTCGAGCCACAGTTCCCATCGAGCGTCTTGAGCATAACCGTCCGGGCGAGATTCGCGCGCGACGGAGCAGGGCGTTCAAAGCCGGTCTGGATTTCCCCGCCTATGACTTCGAAGTTTTCCGCCTCCGGAATTTCCCTCTCCCGCCGCGCCTTCGCCGGCGGCGTCTCGCTTGCCGGCCTGGCCGCCGCGCTCGGCTTTGCTTCCGCCGCTGTCGCCGCGCCGGGCGACGGGTTCGGCCAGGCCGAATGGGCGCAGCGCTTCGATTCGGACGCCCGTCTGGTCGTGCCGCGCTCGACCACGCCGCTCCTGTCGCAACAGACGCTCGCCGCCACCGAGGCCGCCATCCAGCGCTACCAGCAGATCGTGCAGGCCGGCGGCTGGAAGCCGATCAACGGGCCGACGCTCAAGACCGGCGTGCGCTCGCAGGCGGTCGTGGCGCTGCGCGAGCGCCTGATGCGCTCGGGCGACCTCGATTCGCAGGCGGGCATGTCGCCGGTATTCGATTCCTACGTCGCGGCCGGCGTCCGGCGCTTCCAGGCGCGCCACGGCATCGGCCAGACCGGCGTCGTCGGCAAGGAAACCTATGCGGCGATGAACATTCCCGCCGACGTGCGCCTGCGCCAGCTCGAAACCAATATCGTGCGCCTGCGATCCTTCGCGCAAAATCTCGGCCGCCGCTTCGTGACCGCCAACATTCCGGCCGCCATGGTCGAGACGGTCGAGAACGGCGAGGTGATGACGCATCACGCCGCCGGCGTCGGCAAGATCGATCGCCAGAGCCCGGTCATGCAGGCGCGCGTGCTCGACATCAATTTCAATCCCTACTGGACGGTGCCTGCCTCGATCATCCGCAAGGATCTGATCCCGAAAATGCAGGCTGACCCGAACTATCTGACGGACAACAAGATCCGCATCTTCAACAAGGACAATCAGGAGCTGCAGCCGAGCCAGGTCAACTGGAACTCGATGGAGGCGATCAATTACCGCTTCCGCCAGGACCCCGGCGGCGACTTCAACTCGCTCGGCGTCGTGCGCATCAACATCGCCAATCCCTATGGCGTCTACATGCACGACACGCCGGCCAAGGGTATTTTCGGCGATGATTACCGCTTCGTTTCCTCGGGTTGCATGCGCATCCAGAACGTGCGCGACTATGTGGCCTGGCTTCTGAAGGACACGCCCGGCTGGGATCGCGACCATATCGACCAGGCGATCGCGTCGGGCGAGCGCGTCGACGCCAAACTGACCGAGCCGGTGCCCGTCTACTGGGTCTACATCACCGGCTGGGCGACGCCCGAGGGCATCGTGCAGTTCCGCGACGACATCTACCAGCGTGACGGCCTCGGCGCGATTGCGGCCTATCAGGCGGCGCCCGGCGGCGGCGATGGCCATGGCGGCCCGGCTCCGCAGCCCCAGCCCGCGCGGGCGACGGCGGGCGGCGGGGGCGGTCGTCTCCAGCCGATGAACGACGACGACGAGTGAGCGCTCCGTACGTTATTTGATTTCGAAGCCCGCGGCATCACCGCGGGCTTTTTCTTTACCGGGCGTCCGTCCGGCGCTCAGGCCGCCTCGCGCTTACGCGCGGTCGCCGCGATCTTGGCAGCGAGGAAGGGCGCGTAGAGTTTCGCCATGCGCTGCGCCGTCGCGCCGTTGGGATGCAATTCGTCGAACCAGTTGGACTTGCCGACGATCGGGCGAAAATCGACATATTCGACATGGCTCGAATTGGCGAAGCTCTTCAGGAACGTGTTGAAGCGGTCGATCATGATCTTGATGATCGCCTGCGCGAGCGCATTTTGCCTGGCGTTCAGAAGATCGAAGCCACGGCTCTCGAACTTGTCGCCGATGAAAATGCCGTGAGCTTGCGCCTGCGCATAGGCGTAACCGTGGACCACCAGCGTCGTGTTCGGCGACGCCTTGCGGATCTGTGACAGCAGCAGGCGATAGTAGCTCTTTACGATCTCGAGATCCGTGTCGAATTGCGGCCTGATGTACCACGCCGCATCGCTCGCGTTGGGATGAGCGACATCGTAGAGCTCGATCACCTTGTCGAGATTGCCGAGAATGTCGTTGCCGCCGCCGGAAAAGAGAAATGTCTTCACGGTTTTTCTGGCGAGATCGCCGAGGTAGGTCGGATGTCCCACCATGTTCTCGATCGTGTCGCCGGCCTTGGCGATATTGAGGACGTCGTAGCCTTGTGATTGCAGCACGTCGATGACGGTCGTGTTGAG
>JACKJE010000027.1 GCA_020638135.1 Methylobacteriaceae bacterium
CTCTTTCTTCCGATTCAATTGTCAAACAGCAGCGTCTTGGTGGAAACCGGAGGCTTCCGAAAGACTTGGGACAAAGTCGCCCCGCACCCTTAGCGGCCGAACCGGCTTCGCTCCGACCAACTGATCAGAGTTTGGGCACACCCGAGAAGTCTCGAGAAAGGTCCACACCGCGCCGGCCGCGTCAGCAGCGACGTCGTCGATGGGCGGTGTATAGCTCCGGCCTCGTTCGGGTGTCAACAACCGATTCAAAAAAAGTTCGAAAATCTTCATTTTCCGAGGTTTTCCGGGCTGTTGCGGCGCACAAGACCGCCGCTTTTCGCGCTGCTGCGCAAAAAAATCCGCGCGCCCAACTTGAGCCATGATCGGCAGGCTTGGTCCGACCAGCTGTGTCGGTCCGATCTGCAGGCGCCGGCGGGGTTCATTTGCGCGCGCCGCCGTGGTACGGCGGTTCGGGCGCCTGAAACGACGGGTCGAACTTAAGTGCGATCGCCATTTTCGATCGGTGGACACCAGCCGCTGCGCGCAGTCGCGGTCGCGCTGGGCGATGAACCGCCGATCGAGGCAGACGGCGGTCGCCGCTCAGAGGACGACCACCGGCGCATTTCAATTCACTGGCTGGCCGGCACCATACTGACAGGCCTGTCCGGGGCCGGCCTGATCGGGGCCGCGGCGTATAGTGCGCTCGACCGGCAGACCTACCAGGCCGAGACGCCGCAGGCCGCCCAGGTCGTCCGCAAGGAGGACCGCGGCGACGCCGGCGTCAATCCGCGCAAGGGCGACCGTCTGGTCAAGGCGGTCGACATCGTCGCCGCCAAGCAGAGCTTCAAGGCGCCGGTCGCCGTTCGCGCCGGCGACCGCGAGATCATCCGCACCCTGACCTTCACCCGCGTCGCCACCTCGCTGACCCTTGCCGAGACCGGCCTGGCCGACGAAGTACCCGCCTTCAACCCGCTTCGGCTGCTCGCCAGCGCCCGCGGCGACGCCGTCGCCGCGCCGGAAGAATCCGAGGCCAGGATCGACGACGCCGAAGTCGCCTTCGTCATGCGGGATCTTTCGGCCGAGCGGATCGACGCCCAGCCCGCGCAACTCTCGCTCGAGGAGGCGCAGGCGCAGGTCAACGAATATCTCAAGACCGTCGCCGCCTCCGGCGCGCGCGCGCCGATCCAGTTGCCCGCACAGATGCTGCTCATGCGCACCAGCCGCGTCGCCGGCCCCGGCCTCGCCTACGCCAATGTCGGCGAGCCAGTTGTCTCCTCGACGCCCTTCTCCTCGATCGAGGTGAAGATGGTGCCCGAAAACGTCACGCTCATCTCGAAGTCGCCGCCGCCGGCCGACAAGCAGCCGACGCAGATGGACGAGCGCCTGGTCGTCGTGCGCCACGGCGAAACCCTGCAGGACGTGCTGCGCGCCAATTCGATCGGCAAGCAGCAGGCCGCCGAAATCGTCGCGGCGCTCGGCGGTCGCAAGGCCGACAGCATCGCCTCCGAGGGCCGGCGCATCAAACTGCTGTTCGCCGACCTCGACGGCTCCGGCAAGAACATGACGCTTGCCCGCGTCACCGTCCATTCCGACGACCGCATCGAAGCCACTGTCGCCATCACCGACGAGGGCCATTACGTGCAGGTCGAGCGCGCCGTGCAGACCGCCGCGCCCGCCCGAAAGGGCAAGCGCGGAGACGACGACGACGAGGACGAGTCGGGCATGCGCCTCTACGACTCGCTGTACCAGACGGCGCTGAAGCAGGAGATGCCCAAGCAGATCATCTCCGATCTGATCCGCGTCTTCGCCAATGACGTCGATTTCCAGCGCGCCGTGCAGCCGGGCGACGCCTTCGAGGTCTTCTACGACGACAGCGAGGAGCGCGACGATCGCGAGAAGCTGCTGTACGCCTCGATCACCGCGCGCGACGAGACGTTCAAATACTACCGGTTCCGCACGCCCGACGACGGTCTGGTCGACTATTACGACGAGAACGGCCGCTCGACCCGCAAGTTCCTGATCCGCCAGCCGATCGCCGCCGCCCGGATCACCTCCGGCTTCGGCGTGCGCTACCATCCCATTCTCGGCTATTCCAAAATGCACACCGGCGTCGATTTCGCCGCGCCCATCGGCACGCCGATCTTCGCATCCGGCAACGGCACCGTGCTGACCGCCGGCTGGCATTCGGGCTACGGTCGGCGCGTCGAGATTCAGCACGCCAATGGCTATGTGACCGCCTACAATCACTTGTCGGGATTCGCGCGCGGCATGACAGAAGGCGTGCGCGTCCGTCAGGGCCAGGTCATCGGCTACCTCGGCTCGTCGGGTCTCTCCACCGGCCCTCATTTGCACTACGAGGTCATGGTCAACAGCCATTTCGTCGATCCGATGCGCGTGAAGCTGGCGCGCACCCGCGAGATGGACGGCAAGATGCTCGCCGAATTCAAGCGCGAGCGCGATCGGATCGATTCGATCAGGGCCAAGGCGCCCAACGCCACGCGGGTCGCCGCGCGCAGCGCCTCGAATTGATCGGGCGAGCGATTCGCTCGGGCCGCCGGCGCCGATGAGCGGCGTCGATCCGCAAACCCTCGTCCTGCTCTGCGCCGTTGCCGGCCTCGCCGGCTGCGTCGACGCGATCGGCGGCGGCGGCGGCCTTCTGACTGTGCCCGCGCTGATGCTCGCAGGCCTTGACCCCGTGAGCGCCATCGCCACCAACAAGGCGCAGGGCGCGGCGGGCGCTCTATCCTCCGCGCTCGCTTTCGCCCGCGCCAAAATGGTCGACTGGCGCGCCGCGGCCCCGGTTGCGCTCGCCGCCGGCGCGGCGTCCGTTCTGGGCGCCGTGTCCGTCACCCATGTCGACCGGCGCGCGCTCGAAGCGCTCGCTCCCGCGCTGCTCGTCGCAATCGCGCTCTATTTCCTGCTCGCGCCGCGCCTCTCCGACAAGGACGCGCAGGCGCGCATCGTCCCCGCGCTGTTCGCCGGAACCATCGCGCCGCTCGTCGGCTTCTACGATGGCGTATTCGGGCCGGGCGCAGGCTCCTTCTATATGATCGGCTTCGTCGGCCTGCTCGGCTATGGCGTCCTGCGCGCGACCGCCCATACCAAGATCGCCAACGCCGCCAGCAATCTTGGCTCGCTCGGCCTCTATGCCGCGACCGGCGTCGTCCTCTGGCCGGTCGGGCTTGCCATGGCGCTCTTCGCCTTTCTCGGCGCGCAGGTCGGCGCGCGACTGGCGATGCGGCACGGCGCGCGCCTCATCCGCCCGCTGCTGGTCGTCGTCGCCTGCGCCATGGCGCTGAAATTGCTCGCCGATCCCGGCAATCCGCTGCGTCAGGCGGTCGGCGCGCTGCTGGCGCGCTGATCTCGTCAGGCGAGCCCGACCATTCGCCTGATGTCGGTTGGCGTCGCGCCCTCGGCCCGCAGATCGCGCAGCGTCGCCGAACCCTTGCTCTTCGACAGCTTTCCGCCGTCATCGTCGAGGATCAGCCGGTGATGCCGATAGTTCGGCTGCGGCAGGTCGAGCAGCGCCTGCAGCAGGCGATGCACGCTGGTCGCGTGGAACAGGTCCATGCCGCGCGCCACATCCGTCACGCCCTGCAGCGCATCGTCGATGACGACGGCCAGATGATAGCTGGTCGGAACGTCGCGCCGCGCCACGATCACATCGCCCCAGACCTGCGGCTCGGCGCGCACGTCGCGGCGTTCCTCGCCCTCGCCGAACTCGCGCCAGCCGAGCGTCTGCTCGAGCCCGGCGCAGGCGTCAGGCATATCGAGCCGCATGGCGGCGTGGCGTCCCGCCAGCAGGAAGGCTTCGCGCTGTTCGCGCTTCATCCGCTTGCACGTGCCGGGATAGAGCGGCGCGCCGTCGGGATCGCGCGGCCAGTCCTTCTTACCCTCCACGCCGCGCGCAATCTCGCCGCGCGTGCAGAAGCAGGGATAGACGACGCCACGATTGCGCAACCCGTCGACGGCCAGCGCATATTCGCCGAGATGCTCGGACTGCCGACGCACCGGCGTCTCCCATTCGAGGCCGAGCCACGCGAGATCTTCGTAGATCGCCGCTTCGTATTCGGGTCGGCTGCGCACGACGTCGATGTCTTCGATGCGCAGCAGGAACCGCCCGCCCGAGCGCCGCGCGCCCTCGAAATTGCGCAACGCGGAATAGGCGTGGCCGAGATGCAGCAGACCGTTGGGCGACGGAGCGAAACGCCAGACGGGTTGACTTTGCGGCTCGCTCATTCCCCACTCGTCGCAGACAGGATCGGGCGCGCGCGGCGCCGGGAGGCATCACTATAACGACGCGCAGGACTTCGTCAGCCGCCACGCGCAAACGGGCGACCGCGTCGAAGGCGCGCGCCGGAAAGGCCGGCGTCGGGAAAACTGGCGCAAAGAAGAGCCCAACGAAGAAGGGCGCACGCGCGACCAAGTCGGCGCCGCGAAAAAAGCGCCGCGTCCCGCCGAAACCGCGCGCCTATGCGCCCGGCCCGCCAGTACTCGACGAGGCGACGCTCGCGCACGCCGTATCCGCCCTCCACGCGCGCGATCCCGATTGCATCGGCGCCATGTTGCAGGCCGCCGGCCATCCGCCGTTGCGACGACGCGAACCGGGTTTTGCTGGCCTCGCCTGGATCGTCGTCGGCCAGCAGGTCTCGACCGCCAGCGCCAACGCCATCTATGCGCGCCTCAACGCCGCCTTTCCGAAACTCGAAGCGTGCGCGCTGGGCGCGGCCAGCGACGAGACCCTGCGCGGCTGCGGCCTCTCCTCGCCCAAGATGAAGACGCTGCGCGCCATTGCCCAGGCGCTGGAAACGAAAACGCTCGATCTCGACGCGCTCGCCGCCATGAGCGCGGAGGAGGCGCATGCCGCGCTCTGCGCCGTGCATGGGATCGGCCCCTGGACGGCCGACATCTTCCTGCTGTTCTGCCTCGGCCATCCCGACGCCTGGCCGGCCGGCGATCTCGCCCTGCAGGAGGCCGCGCGCATCGCGCTCGGCCTGCGCACACGTCCGGACACGAAGAAGCTCGAAAAGATCGGCGAACGCTGGCGGCCGCATCGCGGCGTCGCCGCGCGGCTGCTGTGGGCCTATTATCGCGTCATGAAGGAAGGCCGCGCCGGCATGGCGCTCGCCTGAGGCTGGAGACACAATGCCCGCGACGATCGATGGACCCCGCCTTGCGCCGAAAACGGGCGCGCCGCGCCAGCTCGTCGTCTTCCTGCACGGCTATGGCGCGGACGGAAACGACCTGATCGAGCTCGGCCGGCAATGGCGGCCGTTCCTGCCCGACGCGCTGTTCGTCGCGCCGCACGCGCCGGAACTCTGCGCCATGGCGCCATCGGGCCGGCAATGGTTCGCGCTGACCATGCGCGATCCCGCCGAGCGCTGGACCGGCGTCAACAAGGCGCGGCCCGTCCTCGACGCCTTTCTCGACGCGGAACTGGCGAAGCTCGGCCTCGACGAATCCGCGCTCGCGCTCGTCGGCTTCAGCCAGGGCACGATGATGGCGCTGCACGCGGGCCTGCGCCGCAGACAGGCGCCGGCCTGCATCCTGGGCTATTCCGGCATGCTTGTCGGTCCGGAACATCTGTCCGAGGCCGCCGCGCGCGGAAAGGACGGCGCGCCGCCGCCGATCCTGCTCGTGCACGGCGATTCCGACGACGTCATTCCGCTCGACGCGCTCTTCGATTCCGCCGACGCGCTCGCCAAGGCGGACATACCCACGCAATGGCACATATCCTTTGGCGTCGGCCATGGCATCGACGAAGGCGGACTGATGCATGGCGGCCTGTTCATCGCCCGCAATTTCGGATTGCGGGTGAACGCCGCCGTCCCGCCGCCCGCGCCACGGCGACGGTGATGAATGACAAGGCCGCGGCCTGACTGTCGTGAGCTTTGCCTCGCGTCGAATTGCGGGCCGAACGCTCGAACCAGCGGTGACCGTCAAGAAAACGACTGCCCGGCGGAAATGCCGGAACTGCCGAAGTCTTTCCAGCTGGCGCTCGCCTGCGCGGCGCTGACGCGCTCCGCCAGCGACGGGTCCTGTCCGAAATTCGCAAATTCGCGCCCGAACTGTCCGACGAGGAAGACGATCAGCAATGAGGCGTCGAGCCCCACGGCGCGGATTGTATTGATGCAGGCGTAGAGGCCCTGGTTCTGAACGACGGTGACCGGCTTCTTGCCGGCGATCCTGAGGCCCCCCGACACACGGACGGCCTGCTCGACGCGGATATGTTGGAGTTCCCTTCGCCCATTGCAGACGAGCCCCCGCGTGTTTTCGGGGGCGAACCTGAGGGCGGAGCGGAGATGAAATCTGTAAGTGTCGCGACAGTATCGAGAATGGCTCGCCGGGTGCGACAGCCCGGCGAAGTCGATCGCCTGTCGTCAGAGCTCAGGCGGACAGGTGGATCGGCAACGCGGTATGGAACACCTCGGAAGTTGAACTCAAAGGCGTCCACCAAACCGGGCCAACGCCGGCCGCGACCAAATCCCGAAAATCAAATCCGCGTGCGCCCGGCGCCCGAGCGTCAGTTCTAGCGCGGTCGTGACGATCGCGGACATAAAGGCGACAAGCTGCGGGTCGAAGCGACGCTGCGGAAGACGACGCCGTCGCGCGCCGTCGGACTTGGAGGACAGGCCGAAATCGATGATCTCCGCGAGCATGTATTTCGTGTTGCGCGGTTCTCTCCGGCGGAAGGCCGAGTCCGAAAGGCTGGCGACGCGCCTGTAGGAAGGCTCGTTCACCGCGCGCATCCCCCGATTGCGGTCGTCGCGCAGCCTATGCGCGCGCGACGCAATCCCCGAGGCGATCGAGCGCTGCATCCGTTTCGGCGGTCAACCGCTGAAAGATTTCGGCGACCGTCGTTTCTTGCCCGAACCAGGCGACGCTCTGGCCGGCTGCTTCGTACACCAGCGCCTCGACCTGATGTTCGTCGATTGCCGCGAGCAATTCGCCCGTCAGCGCATGCTGGTAGGGCATCGGCAGGGCGTCCGGCGCGGCGGGCGCCGCCCATTCGTCCGTCCATGCGCTGCGCACGACCCGGCAGGATTTTCCGCTGTGGGCGCGCGTCAGCACCGTGTCTTCGGCGCCCGCGCGCAGCAGCCGTTCGAGGAGTTTCGGCGGCGTGTGGTTTTCGCGCGCGGCGAGCCAGGCCGTGCCGAGCCAGACGCCTTGCGCGCCCATGGCGAGCGAGGCGGCGATCTGGCGGCCGCAGCCGACGCCGCCGGCGACCAGCACCGGAATGTCGCCTGCCGCGTCGATCACCTGCGCGGAGAGGGTGAATGTGCCGATCGGGCCCGTATGCCCGCCGGCGTCATACCCCTGCGCGACCAGAAAATCGGCGCCGGCCTTGCGCGCCGCAGCGACGTGGCGGACTGAGCCGACGAGCGCGAAAGTCGACTTGCCGCGCGCCTTGGCCGCCGCGACGACCTCCGGGGGCAAGCCGACGGCGGTGGCGATGGCGTCTGCGTCGGAGGCGAGAACCGCCTTTGTCTGCGCGCGGATCAGGACCGAATTGCGAATCTCGCTCGAAAAGAAATTCGGACGCGTCGCGGGCGGTACGTTGTATTTCACGCGGATGCCGTCGACGAAGGCCTTGTGCTGATCCGAAATCTTCGCTCGGGCCGACGGAAGATCGGGCTCTTCGCCGGCGAGCGTCGGATACATGACGTCGACCGCGAACGGCCGCGATCCGAGTCGTTTGCGGATCGCGGCTATTTCGCGTTCGATATGATCCGGGTTTTCACGCGCGACGCCGAAGACGGGATAGCCGCCGCAGTCAGAGATCGCGACGACGACATCGGGGGAATGCGAAAAGCCGAAGATCGGCGTTTCGATCCCCAGCCGTTCGCATATCGGCGTTCGAAAGCCCGGCATTGGTCGCTCCCTATTGCGGCTTCGCGCCGGACGCCTTGATGACGGCGGTCAGTTTCTCGTGGTCGTCCTTCATGAGCTTGGCGAGTGCGTCGAGAGACATCGGCTTGCCCGGAATGTCCGCGCGAGAGAGACGCTCGAGCACGTCGGGCGCCGTCAGCGCCTTGTTGATCGCCTCGTTGATGCTCTTCAGCACGGGTTCCGGCGTCTTGGCCGGCGCGTAGACGCCGTACCAGGGCGTATAGGCCGCCCCGGGGTAGCCGGCTTCCGCGATCGTGGGCGTGTCCGGCAGCGTCTTGATCCTGTCCTGCGTGAACACGGCGAGAGGCACGATCGCGCCGCTCTTGATCTGCGGCATCGCGAGCGCCAGCGAAACGATCTCGAACTGTACCTGATTGCTCATGAGATCGAGCAGCGCCGGCGGCTGGCCCTTGTAGCCGACATTCGTCAGCTTGATATCCGCCGCCGAGAACAGATTGCGCGCCGTCAGATCGATCGACGAGCCGACGCCGGGATTGCCGAAGTTGAGCTGGCCGGGCTTCGATTTCGCGAGATCGATGAATTGCTTCATCGTCGTGACGCCGAGCGCCTTGGGAACGACCGCGACGCTCTGGTTCCAGACGGCTATCCCGACGCACTTGAAGTCGCGCATCGGGTCCCATGCGGCGTCCTTGTAGAAGGTCGGATTGACCAGGACCGCCGGGCCGGTGATCATCCAGGTGTAGCCGTCCGGCGCGCTGCGCGCGACGAGGGCGGTTCCAATGTTGCTGTTGGCGCCGGGCTTCGCCTCGACGATGATCGACTGGTTGAGGTCGCGGCTGATCCGATCCGTCAATGTCCGGCCGACGAGGTCGACGATGCCGCCGGCAGGATAAGGCACAATCAGATGGATCGGCCGCGACGGAAAGTTGTCCGCCGCAAGGGCCGTTCCGCTTGCGATCACGGCCGCGGCCATGACACCTGCGATTTTCCTGAACATTTTGTTCCTCCCTCTTTGCGACGCTTTCGTTTGTGCGCCTTGTGTGGGTCTGCGGCAGACGTCAGGACAATTGCGCCGCCGCCCTGATCGCGTTGGCAAGGCCCAGCATGCGGGGCCCGCATTCGGATTCGATCTGCTCCGGGCTGAACCGAAAGGCCGGGATGCCGCAATTGACGGCGACGCATTCGCCGTTCGGCGTCCGGAACAGAGGCGCGGCCACGCCGAATATCTCCGGCCGCCATTCGCCGATCGACATTGCAAAGCCCCTGGCCCGGCAGCTTTCGACTTCCGGGAGCGTTCGCGTCTCCACGCCTTCGCTTTCATGCGGCCGCTCGCGCTTGGTTCGCGCGACATAGGCGGTCAGCTCGTCGTCCGTATAGAGGGACAGCAGGGCGCGGCCAGCGGCGGCCTGCGACAGCGGCGCGGTAAATCCGATGTCGGGCAGGTGCGCAATCGAATCCGTCATGCGCACGGTCTCGATGTAGATGTAGTCGAGGCCGAAGGGCATGGCGAGCGACACCGTGCCGCCGGCGTAAGCCGCATAATCACGCATATAGGGGCGCGCGAGCCGCCGGATATGCAGGCTCGCCAGCAAGGGATAGGCGGTCGCCAGCACGCGCAGACCAAGACCGAACTTGCCCTTCGCGCTGCGACGCAAATAGCCGAGTTCCCTCAGCGTGTGCGTGAGCCGCGTGACGGTCGGACGCGACAGGCCGACCCGCACGGCGATCTCGGCGTTGGACAATTGCTCCTCGCCGGCATGAAAGGCGGCAAGCACCTCAAGGCCATGCGCCAGGGTCGTCGCGAAATTGGGGTCGAACGCGCGGTCAGGGCCGTGCGCCTCGGGCTGTGGACGAGATGCGATGATGGAGCTCACGACGATATTTTTGGTGCGACCTCCAAAATTTGTCAAGATAACAAAACTAATATTGCGCTTACGACCGATATATGATCTTGTTAGGCAAAATTATAAGGAAACGCCAGGATGGATTTCGAGATGACGCCGCGCGCGGCGGAATGGCGCGATCGGCTGTGGTCGTTCTTCAATCGCGAGGTTCTGCCGCGTCACCGGGAATGGACGCGCCACGTCGTCGAACTCGACGAGCCCGCGCCGTTCATGCCGGCGCTGCAGGCCAAGGCGCGCGCGGAAGGATTATGGAATCTCGCCCTGCCCGAACTCGCCGACGACGAGCCGGGCACGCGCCTGACCAATCTCGAATACGCGCCGCTCGCCGAAATTCTCGGCCGCCTGTTCTGGGCCTCGGAAGTCTTCAACTGCCAGGCGCCCGACGTGCCGAACATGATCGCGCTGCAGAATTGCGCTGACGCCCGGCAGAAGAAGACCTGGCTCGCGCCCTCGCTCGCCGGCGAGATCCGTTCCGCCTTCGGCATGACGGAGCCGGACGTCGCCTCCTCGGATGCGACGAATGTCGCGACGACCATCCGTCGCGACGGCGGCGACTATGTCATCCGCGGCCGCAAGTGGTTTATCACCGGCGCCGCCCACCCGAACTGCAAATTCCTGATCGTGCTCGGCGTGACCAATCCCGACGCCGAGCGGACACGCCGCCAGTCCTGCGTGATCGTGCCGATGGATGCGCCGGGCGTTCGGCTCGTGCGGCCCCTGCGCTGGATGGGCTGCGTCGATCACGTGGCGCCGATCGGCGAACTCGAATTCGACGACGTGCGCGTGCCGCAGGAAAATCTGATCGGCGCGGAAGGCGACGGCTTCAAGGTCGCGCAGGTGCGGCTCGGACCTGCGCGCGTGCACCATTGCATGCGCTCGATCGGTCTGTGCGAACTGCTGATCGAGCTGATGATGGCGCGCGCCGCGGAGCGCAAGGCCTTCGGCCGCACGATCAACGAATACGACACGGTGCAGCGCTGGATCGCGGAATCGCGCGTCGAGCTCGAACAGGCGCGCCTGCTCACCTACCGCTGCGCCTGGGCGCTCGATCGCGCCGGCCACCACGGCGCGTGGCGCGACGTGTCGATCATCAAGGTCGCCGTGCCCGCCATGCTGCAGCGGATAGCCGATCGCGCGCTGCAGGTGTTCGGCGCCATGGGCGGTTCTGACGATACGCCGATCCACCAGGCGCTCGCCTGGGGGCGCCTGCTGCGCATCGGCGACGGACCGGACGAAGTGCATCTGCGTCAGATCTACAAGATGGAGCAGCCGCCGAGCTGGACGATCGCGGCATCGCCCTATCTCGCGCGTCGCGCATGAGCGCGCGATGATTTAGCGGGAGGCGATGTCGCGGCGCCGCGCAATCAAACGGGCCTTCTGACGGCGAAAGCGGAGAAGAACATGTCGCGGGGCGAGGTTCGGATCGATCTCTACGGCGGCGCCCTCTGCGCGCTCCTCGGCTGCGTAGCCGCCTATATCGGAACACGCTATGGTCTGGGGACGCCCGCCGATATCGGACCCGGCCTGTTTCCAACGTCGATCGGCATTCTTCTGGCGCTCGCCGGCGTCGCGATCGCGACGCACTCGGCGCGCGAGCGAGGCGAAGCCGTCGAACCTCCCGATCTGCGCGGCGCATTGTGCATCGCCGCCGGCATGATCGCCTTCGGCGTCATCGGCTCCTATGGCGGCCTCGCGCCGGCGAGTTTCGCCCTGATCCTGATTTCCGCGCTCGGTGATCGCGACAACACGCTTGTGCGAGCCGCCCTGCTCGCCGTCGCCCTGACGGTCATCGGCGTCGTCGTATTCTGGTGGGCTCTCAAATTGCAGATGCCCCTGTTCGCCTGGGGTTGGTCATGATCGGTCAGGCGCTCGCAGATCTCTGGTCCGGCTTTTCGGTCGCCCTCGTGCCGCACAACCTCATGTGGTCGTTCTTCGGCGTGCTTGTCGGCAATCTCGTCGGCGTGCTGCCGGGCCTCGGCGCGCTGTCGGCGATCGCCATGCTGATGCCGCTGACCTTCGTCATGCATCCTGTGCCGGCCACGATGATGCTCGCCGGCATTTTCTACGGCACGATCTACGGCGGCGCCATCGGCGCGATCCTGCTCAACCTCCCCTGCCATCCGCCGCACGCCGTCACCTGCATCGACGGCTATCCGATGACCAAGCAGGGACGCGGCGGCGTCGCGCTCGGGATCACGATGATCGCCTCCTTCTTCGCGGCGTCGATCGGCATTATCCTGATGATCTTCTTCTCGCCCGTGCTCGTGGCGCTCGCCTTCAAGTTCGGACCGGCGGACCTCTTCGCGATCATGCTGCTCGGTCTCGTGGCCGGCTCGACGATGAGCGGCGGAACGCCGCTGAAGGGAGTCGCAATGACTCTGTTCGGCATGCTCTGCGGTTTCAGTGGCACGGACGTCAGCACCGGTTCGATGCGTTTCACCTTCGGCTTTCCCGATCTGGCCGACGGCGTCGGGCTCGTCGCAATCTCGATGGGGCTGTTCGGCGTCGCCGACTTCATCGTCAACGTGAACCGCGCGTCCTTCGTTGCGGGCGGCGCGACCGTGCGCCTGCGCGACATGCGCCCGACGCGCAAAGACCTGAAGGAATCCTTCATGCCGATGCTGCGCGGCACTGCGATCGGCTCGTTGTTCGGCGCCATGCCCGGCACCGGTCCGACAGTCACGACCTTCATCGCTTATGCGCTGGAAAAACGCCTGTCGAAAACGCCCGAGCGCTTCGGTCAGGGCATGATTGCGGGCGTCGCCAGCCCCGAGGCTTCGGCGCACGCCAAGACGCAGGTCGATTTCATCCCGACCATGTGCCTCGGAATTCCCGGCGACGCCGTCATGGCGCTGATCATGGGCGCCCTGATCATCCAGGGCGTCTCGCCTGGTCCGCAACTCATCACGACGCATCCGGATCTCTTCTGGGGTCTCGTCGCCAGCTTCTGGATCGGCAACGTGCTGCTGGTCATCCTCAACGTGCCCTTGATCAGCGTCTGGGTGCGATTGCTGCAGGTGCCCTATCGCTATCTCTATCCCTCCGCCCTGTTCTTCATCGCGGTCGGCGTGCTCTCGACGCACAATTCCCTGTTCCAGGTCTACGAGGTTCTCGCCTTCGGCCTGTTTGGCGCGCTGCTCCTGACGTTGCGCCTGCCGGTCACGCCGATCCTGCTCGGCTTCGTGCTCGGCCCGATGGTGGAAGAGAATTTCCGGCGCGCCATGCAGCTCTCGCACGGCGATCTCGCGATCTTCCTGACGCGTCCGATCAGCGCGACCTTCGTTGTCGCCTGCCTTGCGTTGATCATCTTTCAGCTCTGGCCGAAGCGAAAGTTTCAGGCCTTCAACGAAGGGGTAGATGCATGAACGAAGACGACGCGTCGTCGGACGCCGCGCGGAACCGCGCGCCCTGCAGCGACAATTGACGAACAAAAACTCAAGAAAGCAGCAGGAAGAGACGAAATGCTGTCGCGCTTCGACGATTATCCGATCCATCAGACCCCGGAGCCGATCCGCCATCCGGCGACGACCGATCGCAACGTCTACGACCGCTATTGGTTCAACGGCTATTCCACCGACGGCGCGTTTTATTTCGGGATCGCGCTCGGGCTCTATCCCGCACGGCAGGTGATGGACTGCGCGTTCAGCATCGTTTGCCAGGGCAAGCAGTATTCGTTCCACGCCTCGCGACGCGCGCCGTCGGACCGTGACGAACTGGAAGTGGGACCGTTCCGCATCGAAGTCGTCAAGCCGATGCGCGAACTGCGCGTCCGTCTCGCGCCCAACGACACGGGCATATCCTGCGATCTCCTGTTCGAAGCGACGACGGCCTGCATCGAGGAGGAACGCCAGATACTGAAGCGCGAGCAACGTGTGTTCATGGATGCGACCCGCTTCACGCAATTCGGTCGCTGGTCAGGCGAGATAGGCTACCCCGGCGGCGCTATTCGCGTGCAGCCGGAAAACGCGCTGGCGACGCGCGATCGCTCGTGGGGCGTGCGATCGGTCGGCGAGCCCGAAACCGGCGGCGCGCCAGCCACGGCTGCGCCGCAGATATTCTTTCTCTGGGCGCCGATGATTTGGGACGACCTGTGCACCCACGCGATCTTCTTCGAAGACGCCGCCAGCCGGCAATTGCACGGAGAGGGCAAGATCGCTCCTCGCTATGCGACGCCGGGCGGCGTTCCCGGAACCGAAGACCCGCGCCTGCGACGGATGACGGGCGTGGCGCACAAGCTGAATTACGCGCCGGGAACCAGACGCGCCCAAGGCGGCGAGATCGTCATGCTCGACGAATTCGGAGAGCGCCATGCGATTTCATTCGAACCAATTCTCCGCTTCCAGATGAAGGGGCTCGGTTACCGGCACCAGAAATGGGCGCACGGCGTATGGCGCGGCGAGCTGGCGATGGAAGGCGAAGTATGGGATTGCGAAACTCTCGATCCGCTCGCCGTCGATAATGTGCACATTCAGCAACTCGTCCGTACGCGGTGGGGCGACAGGAGAGGCGTCGGCATCGTCGAACAATTGTGCCTGGGGCCGCACGCGACATCCGGCTTCGCCGGGTTTCTGGATGGAGCGCCTTGATGGGAGGCCTCGATGAACGCTTGGCGAACTACCTGACACGGCACATGGGTCGCCCCGTGCGTGTCGACAGCCTGGACCGCATTCCCGTCGGCGCCTCGCGCGAAACCTACCGTTTCGTGATGCGCACGGTCGGCGAAACGGGCCCGACGTCGCGCCGGATGATCCTGCGGCTCGATCCGCCGGCAAGTCTCATCGAAACCGACCGCCGAACCGAATATGCGGCGATCCGTGCATTCCACGGATCGGATGTGCCTGTGCCGGAACTTTTGATGGTCGAAGAGAATCCGGACGCGCTGGGCGCTTCCTTCATCGTCATGCAGGAAATCGAGGGCGGCGAGGCGGCCCCCTACAAACTCATGGAGCCGCCCTACGAAGCAAACCTTGCGGCGACCGGGCGACGCAAATGGTCGATACTCGGATCGATTGCGAAAACCGACCCGGCGGCCTGCGGTCTCGACCGCATCCTGCCGCCCGTCGCGGCCGACGATTGCTGGCGCGAGGAACTGCAGCGCTGGGAAACGGTCCTCGACGCGGATGAACTCGAACCTCAGCCGATCCAGAGGGCCGCGATCCGTTGGATGAAGCGCAACCCGCCGCCGCCCGCGCAGCGCATTTCCGTCGTGCACGGCGACTATCGGACGGGCAATTTGCTCGTGAACGACAGGGGAGCGATCATCGGCGTCCTCGATTGGGAGATGGCGCATCTCGGCGACCCGCTCGAAGACCTCGCCTGGAGCATCAATCGCGTCTGGTGCTTCCGGAAGGACGAGCGGCGCGGCGGGATGCTGCCCAAGGACGAGGCCATCGCGATCTGGGAAGAAGCCAGCGGCCTGACCGTCGACGCCGATGCGTTGCGCTGGTGGGAATTGCTCGCCTGCCTGAAGGGGCAGGCAATCTGGATATCTGCGACGAAGGAATATCAAACCGGCGCGACCCGCGACCCATTGATGGCGCTGACCGGCTGGATGCAGGTCAACAGTCAGGATCGCGCGACGCTCGAGCTGATGGGCCATCTGTCCCACGGGGTCTCGAAATGAAACCTGACGTGTCCGTCTATTTCGGCGAGCTGGTGCGGTCTTTGCGCGAAGATCTTGCGCCGAAATTGCCTACGGCGTTCGAGCAAGGCGCCGCGCTGCGCCTCGCCATGCTGTCGCAGGCGGCCTCCGAGGAATTCGACCGCGCTGCGGCACGACGCTTCGAGGAAAACGAAGCGATGCGGAGATTGTTCGAAAGCGCGTCGTCTTTCGTGAAATCGCCGGATCTGCTGATCCGCTTGCAAAACGTCGGTTCGGTACGCGAAGAAAGCATCCATGTGAGCGAACTGGAGCGCGTCAACCAGATGATGCGGGTCCTTCTGATCGAGCTTCATGCGCATGTTGAACTGTTGGTAGGAGACGACGCGCGTGATCTGGAGAGGGAAATCTGGTCCGAGCTGTCAGCCTCCACCGAGCGGCGAGCGGTGTCGATCGGGCGGTTCTGACCGACCGCGTGGAAGATGACCGATGCTTGTGGAGCCAGGCGTGTGTGAGGAGTCGCCAGTGAACCCGCCACCCCTGAAATTGCACGCGCTTCGAATTCAGACCAGCGAAGACGACCTGCCGGCGGATCGCTTCAACGATCACGTCAACAACGCGCGCTATTTTCACTTCATCAACCTGACCTTTCAGTCCTGGTATCGGGCCATGGGTATCCGCGGGGGCATTCCTGACCAGTCTGCAATGATGGCGCATGTGAGCTATGATTTTCGCGGCGAGTTAAAGCCGCCAACGGTCGCGGAATGCCGGATCGACGTTTCGCGCGTGGGCGTCACAAGCCTGGAACATGCAATCGAGATCTTCGACCTGGGGCTGGACGGCAATCAGACGCCAAACTCCGTCGGACGCGGGCGCGCCGTGCACGTGTGGGTGAACAGGAGCGCCCGCTCGAAAATACCCTGGCCCGCCGAGGTCTTGTCCAAATGCTGGCCGGGCGAATAACAACCGGGCACGTTCGAGCAGCGAAAACTCCGACCGCGATCGGACTTTGCCTTGCGGTTCTGAGCCGGAAACCAACTTTCGCCTGACAGCGCCCCGGAAGCGGACTCCTCGTGCGGCCGTACGGGATCACGTGCTGCCGGATCGGTTTGGACGATAGGCGAATGCCGCCTGGGAGGCATCCGCGGGGCCGCGATCCAATCGCGCCTTCAAGCATTTGTTATATGGTCGATTTTGGTAGCCGTATGGTGCCGCAAGAGGGATTCGAACCCCCGACCCCCTCATTACGAATGAGGTGCTCTACCAGCTGAGCTATTGCGGCGGCGGGCGCCGAAGCCGGCGCGAGCGGGCTTCTCATATCGGCGTCGGGCGCATTTGACAATGCCTGCGCACGTCCGCGCCGAGTTGAAGCCGGTTTACCGCGCGCCAGCGGATTGTTACCCCTTGCCTCCCCATGCCGACCCGCAAACCGCCCTCGTTCCAACTCCGCCCATTCAAGGACGTCGCCGTGGACGCCGGCCGCTTCGTCGCGCTCGGGCCCGAGCCGTGGCTGGAGTTGCGCCCGACGACCGCATTCCGCGCCAGCGCGACGATCGAAATCTGCTATGCCGCAGGTCTCGCCGACCGCATCGCCAGGCCTGTCCTGCAATTTCGCGCGCGCGGCGGGCGCGTCTGGAACGCCCTCATGCCCGCCCCATCCGAAGGCGCCGGCTACTGGCGGGGCCGCGTGCCGCCAGAGACCGTCGAGATTCGCATCAGCCCTACGGATACGCCGGGCGCGTTCGATTTCGCCATCGAATCCGTGCGCGCGCTCTCCTCGCGCGAAATGATGCGCCTGCGCATGGCCTCGCCCAAGCGCGGCCTGTTCGCGACCGGCGCGCGCATGGTGCAGTTGCGCGAGGAAGCCGATCTCAACCTGCGCTGGGTGCTGGAACGCGCCGAGACGCAGAATTTCGACACCTGGCGCGCGCGACGTCGCCGCGTGACGCCGGTCGCGCCGCCGACCCGGACGCAGGTCACGATCTCCATCGGCGCGGCGCTCGACGCTGAGGCCGTCGCGCGCTCCTGCGCATCGCTGCTCGCCCAGACGCATGCCGACTGGCGCGTGCTCCTGTCGGACGCCTCGACTGAAACAGCCGCCTGGGCCAAAGCGCATCCCGACCCTCGGATTTCGCACGCAAGACGGAACGGCGACGCCTGCTGGATTTTCCTGCGCGCCGGCGACCGGCTCGCGCCCCATGCGCTGTCGGCCTTCCTCGCCGAATTCGCGCGCAACCCGGCATTCGAGATCGTCTACGCCGACGATGTTCGGCCGGCGCCGACCCGCGGCGGGAAGTCGGAGGCGCATTTCAAACCCGACTGGAGCCCGACGCGGCAGGCCTACAGCCCCTACGTCGGGCGCGCCGCCATGCTGCGCGACGAAGTCGCGCGACGCTATCTCGACGCCGAAATCGGCGCGCCGCAGCGACTGGTCGACGCCGCGCTGGCGGAAGCTTCGCCGGGAACGGTCGGCCATATCGCGCGCGCGCTGGTCGAGATCGGCGACGACGACGCCACGCCGCCGCGCCTGAGCAAAACGGCGCCGGCGCGCGCGCTGGCGCGCAAGGTTACGATCGTCATTCCCTCGCGCGACAAAGGCGCGCTTCTGACGCGCTGCCTCGATTCGATTTTTTCCCGCACGCGCAACGCCGATTACGACGTGCTCGTCGTCGACAATGGAACGGTCGAGCCGGCCGCGCTCGCCGCGCTCGCGCGCATGAGGCGCGCGGAGCCGCGCCTGACGGTCGAGCCCAACCCGATGCCGTTCAACTTTTCGGCGCTCTGCAACTTCGGCGCGCGCGCGCGCGCGGCGATACGATCGTCTTCCTCAATAACGACACGGTCGTGCTGCAACCGCACTGGCTCGCGCGGATGCTCGAATTCGCGGCTGAGTCCGATGTCGGCGCGGTCGGGTGCAAGCTGCTTTTCCCGACCGGACGCGTCCAGCACGCCGGCGTGGTTCTCGGCATGGGCGGCGTCGCCGGACATTTCGACGCGGGGATCGGCCGGCGGGCGCACGGCTGGCTCGGCGGATCGCTCGGGCCCCACGAGACGTCGGCGGTCACCGCCGCCTGCCTCATGGTCGAGCGCTCCAAGTTCGAGGCGGTCGGCGGCTTCGACGCCGACAATCTGCCGGTCGATCTCAACGACATCGACCTGTGCCTGCGGTTGAATGCGCGCGGCTGGCGAACAATCTGCGATTGCCGCACGATGCTTGCGCATCGCCAATCCGCCAGCCGCGGCGGCGGCGCCCTGCGCCTGCAGCGCGTCTATCGCAAGGAGCGCGAAATCTTCCTGGCGCGCTGGGGCGCCGCGATCCGCAACGATCCCTTCTTCAATCCGAACCTGTCGCTCTACGACCACGAGCCAAAGCTCGGATAACGAGCTTCCCCGCCAATTGCCGCTTCTTGCGATCTGGATGCGCGAAAGCGCGCTCACGCGCGTCCGATGCGGAAGCCCCAATTGCGCCACGAACGCGACTTGCCTTCGCGACGCGGCGCCGCCCTGCCGAGCGCGCGGACGATGAAGGACACTTTCGATACGCCGGGCGTCAGATCAGGGCCGCGCCCGGCCAGGCGTTCGCCGGCAAGGAAACGATAGGCGAGAATGCGCCGCGGCGTGGTCTCGCTGACGCGATGCGCGCGCTCCTCGTCGGATGTCGGCGCGCGCCCGTAGGCGCGACGGATCGCCTCGCGCCATTCGCGCGCCTGCTGTTCGTGGATCGCGTAGGCGACCACGCCGACGAAGTCGTGCTCCGACGCGCAGAACAGCTCGAACAAGGGATCGTCGCAATAGGTCGCCCGTTTCGAATTGTGCGAACCACGCCCCTCGAGGTTTTCGCGCGCGAGGAAACGATAGGCGGCGATCCGCCGAGGCGTCGTCTCGCCGAGCCTGTGCGCGTGAATCTCCTCTTCGGTCGGCGGGCGCCCGCATGCGCGCGCCATTTCCGCGCGCCATTCGGCGAATTGTCGTTCGTGCAACGCGAAGGCGACGAGGCCGACCAGATCGTCGTCGCTCGAAACGAAGATGGGGAACGCCTGGTCGCGGCTGCGGTCGCCGCGTGTCGTCAGGCCCGACGCTTGTCCGATTTCTACGCTGTGAAACATGACGCTGAAACACAGAAAGAGAAAACGTCACGATGCGTTCGATTGCCGACAAATGATCGCCTGCCACGAGCGCCCGCTCAGCACGTTCGTATGCTACGCGCAAATTTCGCGAATTGGCGGAAAAATTGATCGACGTCGATCGTTAGGGTTATCGGCGCCCGCCGCGTTCACGCTCGCTTAACCACGAGCGGATCGATTGCAGCGCCGCGGCAAGAACCGGCGCGGAAATCTCTTTACGTTAAAACTGCATTAGCGAATTCGCTCGTAATGTCGCGATCTCGATGATGACTACTCGATTGATTTTAAGCGATCTTCGATTCGTCACCCAACGAGCCGAACGATTGCATTCGTCGACCGTCGCAGCGCCGGGCCAGGCTGCGACGACATCGGCAAACGTGTGACCAGCAGCGGCGCCAAAGCGTGCGCCCGAGTAAAGGACAGAGATATGCGTATGGTTCGAATTCTGGCGGCTGCCCTTGCGGCTTCCACGATCGCCGGCGGCGCAATGGCCGCCGATCTTCCCTCCCGCAGGGCGCCGCCTCCGGCCTATGTCGCGCCTGCGCCGATCTTCACCTGGACCGGCCTGTATGTCGGCGTGAACGGCGGCGGCTGGTTCAACAATTCGCGCATTGCGCCGTTCGCTGGCGTCGACGGCAAGCTTCGGCGGTGGCGGCGGGCTCATCGGCGGCACGCTCGGCTACAACTGGCAGACGGCAAGTCGCGTCGTGGTCGGCGTCGAGACCGATCTCGACTACCGCGGCAAGGCGACGGTCACCCCGCCGCTCAGCGCCTCGAGCCCGACCAACGACGGCTATCTCGGCACGGTGCGCGGCCGCATCGGCTATGGCTTCGACCGCGCGCTGATCTTCGTCACCGGCGGCCTTGCCTATGGCAACGCTGCGGCGCCCAACGCCATCGTCTCCCTGCCGCTCGGCGCATTCGGCGTGCGTACGGACAAACCGGGCATGCAGACCGGCTGGACGCTCGGCGCCGGCGCGGAATTCGCGGTGACCAACAATTGGTCGGTCAAGGGCGAATATCTCTATGTCGATCTCGGAACGAAGGGCGTGCCCTACGTGAATGCGGCGCTCGTGCCAGCCAATATCGGCGAGAAGACCGCCGACCACGTCGCCCGCGTCGGCGTGAACTACCGCTTCGGCTTTGGCGGCGCGCCGGTCTACGCGAAATACTGATCGGACCCGCAGGTTCGACAAGAAGCGCCCGGCCTCACGGCCGGGCGTTTCGCTTTGGCGCGCTCAAGCCTTGCCTAGCTTGCCGAGGATCTGTTCGATGTCGCCGATCCGGTGATGCGTCAGGTCCTTGGCGACTTCGCCCTTCACATGCTTGAGCGTCTCGCTGTGCAGGCTCTTACGCAGGTCTCCGAGCACCTTGGGCGGCGCAACGAGCGTAATCTCCTTGCAGGCGCCGGTGCGCACCGCTTCGTCGACCTCGGCCGCCACGCTTTCCGCGAAACGATGTTCGGCGAGATCGTGCCAGTCGGTCGTCTCGACCGCGCTGCGCGCGCCGCCGACGCTCGCCATTGCGCGACCCGGCGCGTCCGAACCCTGCTCATGCGTCGCCGGATTGTCGTCGAGCCGGACCGAGGCGCGCCTGAGATCGAGCAGGTCGGCGTCGCCCTCGTTGCGCAGGAACAGCGCCTTGCGGCCGTCGCCGACGAGAACCCAAGCCTTGTTGTGAATGCGGATCAGCGTCATCGCCTTCCCCTTTGTTGTTGGACATGAATTCAACGCCGCGCCGTTCGGGGGCGCGATGATTTCGCGCAAGGACTGCGGCGCGGCGGCATTCGCCTTTTGCTAACGCGCAGACGGCACAATGGCCGAATGCGATTTGCTCTCGTCCTGCTCGCCCTCGCGAGCGCCTCGGCAACCGGCGGCTGCGCCGTCGTCACCGCCGTCGGCGCCGTGGGTTCGGCCGGGGTGACCGCCGTCTCGACAGTCGGCGGGCTTGCTGCCTCCGGCGCAAAGCGCGACGCTGTCCGGGGCGAGTTCGCTCGCCCGCGCCGCGCCGCGCGTCGACGGCTCGGACCGCCCTCAGCAGGCCGCCGCGCAATAGATCAATTGCCGCCTTCCAGCAGCCGGCGCGCGATCACCATCGCCTGAACCTCCGCCGCGCCCTCGAAAATATTGAGGATGCGGGCGTCGCACAGCACGCGCGAGATCGCATATTCAAGCGCGAAGCCGTTGCCGCCGTGGATCTGCAGCGCATTGTCGGCCGCAGCCCAGGCGACGCGCGCGCCGAGCAGCTTGGCCATGCCGGCTTCCAGATCGCAACGCCGCCCCTCGTCCTTCGCCCGCGCGGAAAAATAGGTGAGCTGGCGCGCGATATGCGTCTCGACCGCCATCATCACGATCTTGTCGGAGACGCGCGGGAAGTTGATCAGCGCCTTGCCGAATTGCAGACGCTCCTTGGCGTAGCGCAGTCCGAGCTCCATCGCGCTCTGCGCGACGCCGACGGCGCGCGCCGGCGTCTGGATGCGCGCGGATTCGAAGGTCTGCATCAACTGCTTGAAGCCCTGGCCTTCCTCGCCGCCGAGCAGGTTCTCCGCCTTCACCTCGAAGCCGTCGAAGCCGATCTCGAATTCCTTCATGCCGCGGTAACCGAGCACTTCGATCTCGCCGCCGGTCATGCCCTGCGCCGGGAAGGGATTGGAATCGTCGCCGCGCGGCTTTTCGGCGAGCAGCATCGACAGGCCCTTGTAGCCCGGCTCGTTCGGATTGGTGCGCACCAGCAGCGTCATCAGGTCGGCGCGGACGGGATGGGTGATCCAGGTCTTGTTGCCGTAGACCTTGTAGACGTCGCCTTCCTTCACCGCGCGCGTGCGCAGGCTCGCGAGGTCCGATCCGGTGTTCGGCTCGGTGAACACGGCCGTCGGCAGGATTTCGCCGGACGCGATCTTGGGCAGGTAATGCGCCTTCTGCTCGGGCGTGCCGCCTGCCAGGATCAGCTCCGCAGCGATTTCCGGCCGCGTGCCGAGCGAGCCGACGCCGATATAGGCGCGCGACAATTCTTCTGTCACGACGCACATCGAGGTCTTCGACAGGCCCATGCCGCCGAATTCTTCCGGGATCGTCAGGCCGAACACGCCGAGATCGGCGAGGCCCTTGATGACGTCGAGCGGAATGTACTCGTTCTTCAGATGCCACTTGTGCGCGTTCGGGATGACTTCCGCTTCCGCGAACTTGCGCATTTCGGTACGGATCGCCTCCAGCGTCTCGTCGAGGCCGGGCTCGCCAACGGTCGCATGCGCCTCGGCATGGTCGATGAGATCGGCGAGGCGCGCGCGGTTCTTGGCCGTATTGCCGGACGCGATCACGCCCTCGACCGCCGGCGTGCGACGCTTGGCGATCTGCTCAGGCGTCAGTCCGAAATCGCCGGGACGCACCATCTCGCCCTGGCTCATCGGAATGCCGCCGAAAATCTGCGCGACATATTCGCTGAGGCCGATGCGGGTCAGCAGAACTTCAGTCTCGCCGAGCTTGCCTTCGCTCTGCATGCGCTCGGCGTAATGGATCATCTCGCGCACCGCCTGCACATAGGTGGCGAGCCAGGACAGGCCGTGGGATGCATGCTGCTCGCGCTCGAGCAGGGCGGACGAGATCTTGCCGTCCTTGGAGACCAGCGCTCGCACGCCCTCGATCGCATCGCGATAGAAGCCGTCAACCGCATTCAGCGCGGCATTGGCCTCGTCGAGCCATGGGCCGGTCGCTGTCGCATTCTTTTCGAGGGCGGCCGCAGTCATCGAACTCTCCGGAAAAGACGAAAGATCGGCTTTATTGCCACCGTCTCCGTTGCGGTGCAACACGGATCGGGATTCCGACGCCCGATCCGGCGTGGAAGCAGGCTTCAGCGCCCCGCCTCGGCGGAACAGCCCGCCGACGCCGCGCAGGAGCGGCGCCAGAGCGAAATGGACGACAGGCAGGACGAGCGCCCCCACGGCCAGGCCGAACAGCCCATAGACGGCGGCGGACGCCAGCCAGCCGGCGGCCTCGCCCGCGACCGGCGATCGGGCGCCGAACTCGGCGGCGGCCTCGGCCCAGCCCTTCGGCCAGCCGAGTCGGAAATGCGCTAGCCCCTGGGCAAAGATCGATCCGCCCACCCAGATCATCGCCGCCACGCCGATCACGCTCAGGACCGACATCAGCCGCGGCATCAGCCGCACCAACCCGCACCCGACCGCGCGCATGAGGGCCGTGCGCGCATTGCGGGCAAGCGCAAGCCCCATGTCGTCGGCCTTCACGATCAGCGCCACCGCCCCGTAGACGCCGACGGTCATGATCACGCCGACAAGCGCCAGCGACAGGGCCTTCGTCCACATGTTGCCCGCCTCGATACTGGCGAGCGCTATGGTCATGATTTCGGCGGACAGGATGAAATCGGTCCGGATCGCGCCGCCGACCCGCTGCTTCTCGAAATCTGCGCTGGACGCAGTCTCTGGCGCGGTGTCCGCCCCGCCATGTCCGAAAAGCGCCTCGAAGACCTTCTCGGCGCCCTCGTAACAAAGGAACAGGCCGCCGAACATGAGCAACGGCTCGACCGCCCAGGACGCGAAAGCATCGAGCGCGAGCGCGAGCGGCAGCAGGATGACCAGCTTGTTGCGCAGCGAGCCCAGCGCGATCTTGCCGACGATCGGCAATTCGCGCTTGGGATCGAGCCCGGCGACGAAACGCGGCGTCACCGCAGCGTCGTCGATCACTGTGCCCGCGGCTTTTGCGCCGGCGACCGCGCTCTGGCCGAGCGCGTCGTCGATCGAAGCCGCCGCCGCCTTGGCGATCACGGAAATATCGTCGAGAAGAGCAAGAAGCCCGGTCGCCACGAAGCTCGCCTCAGTAGGAAACGCGGATGCCGCGCCGCGCGAGATCGCCGACGATCTTGCGGCGCAAGGCCACGATGTCGTCGACGCGCGATGTGCGGATTGCGTTCACTTCCGCGGCCGTATAGGCGGCGCGCGGCGCGCCCGCGCCCCAGGCTTCGACGACGTAATTCAGCACGCGCGCGGTGTCACTGTCCGACAGCCCGGAATTGGCCACGCCCGGCACCAGCACCAGATAGCGCCGCCCCTGCGGCTCGCGCGCGAAACGACCGACGACGCCGGCGAACGGCGGGACGCGCCCGACCGCCGAGCCCCCGCCGTCACGACCGTGACAGCCCGAGCAATGCAGCATGTAGAGGCCATGAGCGCTGGTCTCGGCGATCGCGGGCGCGGCGCCAAGACAAATCAGGATCGCTAATGTCGCTCGCAAGAAACTAGCCCGCGACGCCGACGATCACCGAGACCGTGCAATGATACATGCTCGGCTGGTTGGCCATGCACCAGTTGATGTCATTGTGCACGCCGAGCAGATACCCGGGCCGCTCCCGGACGTTGGAATTGCAAAGGCAGCGCCCGCAGGTCGTCTTGCCGCAGCAGTCGTTGTAGGAAACCATATAGTCCTTGCCGTCCTTCGGGTTCTGGCATGTGCCGACCCAGGTGACGGTGGATGGCTCCGTGCCCGGCGGGCACGAGGTGAGACTGCCGCCGCAACACGAGCAGAGAAAACCGTCGAGCGCGCAATAGCGCCAGTATTCGCAATCCGTATCCGTCTTCTCGGGCGCGGGCGCCGCGCCCTGCGCGCGCGCGGACCGGTCGAACGGCAGCATCGGCAGCACGGCGCCGCCAACCAGAACCTTGCCGAGCGAGGAAAGCAGCGAACGCCGCCCGATCAATTGCGCCGATTTCCGCGCCGCGCTTTCCGCCGCGCGATCGAACACGCCCATCAATTTCGAAACAGGATCGCCCGACATAGCGCCTCCCTCACCCTGCTCTGCTGACGGCGTCGATATAGGCCTGCACCGAATCGTGGCCGAGTTCGCGCGCGTTGAAAAGGCTTTCGAGCTGCTCGCGATTGTTGACGAGCCCCTTGGCCCGCACCACGCCTGCCTTGTCGATCAACACGCCGTACGGCAGGCGGCTGACACGGTAGGAAACGCCGAGGTCGCGCGACAGCAGATAGGGAAATTGCTCAAGCTTGCGATCCGCCACGAAGGCGCGATGCGCCGGCGCCTCGCCGTCGCTGGCGAGCGCTATGTCGAGCCAGGCCTTCTCGCTCGTCGCCACCGATTTCAGGATCGGCAGCAGCTTCTTGCAGACGGGGCATGTCGGCGACACAAAGAACAGCAGCAGCGCGCGCGGCCCCTCCGCCCCGACCGCGACCGCGCGTCCGTCGAGCGCGGCGAGGTCGAAGCGCGGCGAGGCCTCGCCGACCCGCGGGCCCGAATCCGTCACCAGCGCCCCCATCGGCGCGACGCGCTCGAACAGCACGCCGACCTGACGCGCCAGCGCAAAGACGGCGACCGCCAGCACGAGGACCAGAACCCAGAGAACCGAGACGGCGACGATGAGACCGGTCATCGCGCCTCACAAGAAACTTTGCGCGCGCAGGCGGCGCACGGCGGCTTGCGATTCGATCGTCTTTTCGACGATCGCCAGCGCCAGCCAGAACACAAGGATCGCGCAGATCGCCTGCGCCTGATCGTACGGCGACAGTTCGCGCGGCGTCTGCGGCGCGACGACGAGCGCGGCGACCGCGATCAGCGCGGCGTTACGCGCGACCAGCGCCCAGGAGACGATCTGCCCCTCGCCGCCGCAACCGCATTCGATTTCCTCGCGACCCGCCGCGAGCGCGAGCGCCATGGCGAGCCCATAGATCGCGAGCAGTCCGATCGCGCCGACGGCGCCTGCGGCGCGCGTCTCCGGCAGCGCGAGCAGGGCGACGACGGAAATTTCCGTGATGAACAGGCAGACCGCGACAAAAGGCGCGAAGGCTTCCGGGATGAGGCGGTAATCGCGCAGCGTCGCGGCAAAGACGACGAAGTTCGAACTCTTCTCGACGATGGCGCGCGCGAATACGATCGCGATCGCGCCGGCGGCGACGACGTGCACGAACGGATCGGCGCTCACGCTCATCGCGGCGCCTCGATCAGCGCCGCCGTCTCGCCGAGCTTGATCTCGCCCGCCGGCGTTATGGCGCGGCTCTGCGGATCGACGGCGAGCCGCACGATCTTGTTGGCGACGCCGTCGATGGCAAACAGCACGTTCGGATTGGAGGGGGCCAGCGTGACGCCGATCAGGCCCGCGGCCGGCGAACGCGCGATGAGCTTCTTCGCGCCGAGATCATAAGCCCAGATTTCGACGCTCGGCGCCTTGTGGCTGCCTTCCACAGCCTTGTCGTGCATCAGCAGATAGGCGACGCCCGCTTGCGCATCGACCGTGAACGGCTGGTAGCCGCCCGGCGCCCAGCCCTGCTGGCCTTCCGTCGCATCCCCGGAAGCCTGCGCGGAAACGGTATCGCCATCGACGGCCAGCCGCATGAACTTGCCGGAATAGGTCAGAAACACGTAGCCGTCGCGCACGGCTTCGGCATGCGTATAGAGCGGATCGTTCTGCGGATCGAAGAACTTGTCGCTGCTCTTCAGTCGCGCGGCGGCGCGATCGGCGGAAATCGTGTAGGTCGTCGCCGTTCCGTCGCCGCACAAGGTCGCAAAGCGCAGGGGATTGGCGAGCGCAGGATAGATGCCGTAGCAGCCCGGCCCCTGCGCCTCGAAATTCTTCTTGGACGCGATGTCGACGACCGTCACCGAAGTCGCGGGCGTCGCGTTCTGCATGAAGATCATCGAACCATCGGAATTGAGACGGAACAGATTGCGGTACGGCAGGGCTTGCGCGCGAAGCGTCGGCACGGGAATTTCGTCGACGACCTTCAGCGTCTCGTCGTCATAGACCTGGATCACGTCGGTGCGCGCGCCGCGCGTCAACCGCTCGTAGAAACTCGCCGCGACATAGACGCGCTTCTTGTCGGGAGCGGCCGCCATCATGCCGGCGAAGCCCGATTCCATCATGCCCTTGAGCGACAGGTTTCTGGCGTCGAGCGCATAGACGCGGCCATCGACCATATGCGGCAGCGCGGGATCCATCACATAGAGGCGCGGCATGTCGGCGGGCACGCGCGCCACCGTGATCTGTTCGGGCTTGAGGTCTTCCGCGCGCGCCGTGTGCGCGGGCGGCGCAAGGCTCAGGACAAGGACGAATACAGATGCGATGGCGCCGAATTTCATCCGCTTCCTCGCTCGAGTGCGATCCGCGTCGCACGTCAACGCGCGAAGTGTCGCGCGCAGCCTCGCGCGCGGCAAGTCGAATCTCGGGCTTCGGCCTCAGTAAGCGCGGCGCCGCGTCTCGCCGTCCGGCTCGGCGCCGGGATCGTCGGGCGGCGTCGGTAGCGGAAAGACGACCGGCCGCGCGGCCGGCGGCGGGTCGATGATGACCGGCTCGGCCTTCGCTTCCTCGATCGGCGCGGGAGCCAGCTCGGGCTCGGGTTCGGGCGTCGCCTCGATCGCAATCGGCTCGATGGTCCTGGGCGCGGCGGGCGCAACCGGCGCCAACACAGGTTCCGGCGGCGCGAGCCCGATCTGTTCGACCGGCGTCGTCCAACGGAAAGCGTCGAGCTTCCCGGTGACCGGCGACACCGGCGCCCAGAGAGCGGAGACGACGCCATCTGCGATCCATGCGGGATCGCGCGGCGCGCGCGAACCGCGCGTCAGCCATTCGCGCACGGCCCCGGTCTCGCCGAATTGCGCTTCCTCGATGTCGGCCATCAGCACGCACACACGCACGGTCGGGCGCGCATCGGCGCCGATCAGCGGCGCGATCGCGGTGCGCGCGGCGTCGAAGTCGCGCGTGGCCAGCGCGGCCCGCGCAAGCATGAGGCGCGATTCGATATGGTCCGGCGCGAGCCGCGCCAGCGTCTTGGCGCGCGTATAGCGATCGGCGTTGGAATCGCCGGCGCGGATGTCGAGATAGGCTTCCGCGAGATCGGGGTGCGGCTCGCGCGCATAGGCCTTCTCGATCATCTTGGCGGCGGCGCGCAACGAGCCGCGGCGCGTCATCAGCCGCGCGGCGAGCGCCGTCGCCGGCACGAGATCGGGCGCGCGCTTGGCGGCCGATGTCGCGAGCTTCAGCGCGCCTTCGGGATCGGTGAGTTCGCGCTGCTGCGCGATCGCGGTCTCGAGCACGGCGCGCTCGCGCTGCGCGGTCGCGACATCGATCGCCTTGGCGCGCGCATTGGCCTCCACCGTCGCCAGCGCGCCTTCCCAATCCGCGTGCGCCGCCTGGTGCGAGACCACGGCTTCGCCCGCCCAGGGCAGCGCCGCGATGCGATGCGCCTCGCGCGCGAATTGATTGGCCGCCTCTTCGTCGCCGCGCCGCTGCGCCTCGATGTGCAGGCCGCGCAGGCCGAGCAGCTTCGTCTCCTCGCGCTTCGCCATGGCCGAAAAGGCCGATTGGGCCGCTGCGCGATCGCCGCTGAGCTGGGCAACCTGCGCGTTGAGCAGGAGCGACAGCGGCTCCTTCGGCAGATGGCGCGAGGCCTCGTTCGCCGCCTTGCGCGCGGCGCGCGCATCGCCGGCGCCGGCCGCCACCATGCCGCGCGTCAGCGCGTCATAGCCCTTGCGGCGGCGGCGCGCATGGCGCGCGTAATTGAAGATCGAGGGAATGCGGAAGATGAGCCGGAACGCGCTCCACGCGAGCGAGAGCACGACCGCCGCCGCGAGCACCGCGCCCACTGCGCCGAACAGCGAAGTATGCACCGTGACGTAGTTCGGGATCGCCAGCGTGATGTCGCCGGGCTGATCTGCCAGCCATGCGACACCGAAAGCAAGCGCCGCCAGCAGGGCGAGGAAGATGATGAGACGCCACATGGAACGCGGCCCTTCGGCTTACTGGGACGACGACCGCCCGATGGCGGAAATGGATTCGGACAGCAATGTGCGCACAGCCGCATCGGCCTTGAGACGCGCGGCCGCGGCCTTCTGCCAGTCGACCACGACATTCTTGGCGACGGCCGGGAAATCGTCACAGGCCACGAGCGCGGCGGCGAGATCGGATTTCTGCAGCGCCGCGTCGATGCGCGCCGCCGTCGCGCCGATCGAATTCTTCTGACCTTGCCCCGCCCAGGTCACGCGGAACACGCTCTTGGCCTTGGCGATGAGCTTGTCGGAAAAGCTCGCGCCGGGCGGCGGCGCATCGAGCGCCACGACCTTGTCGCGCAGGCCGCGCCACTGCTGCGCGAGTTGCGCGACCGTCGGCGCGCCGGCTTTCGCATAGGGCGCGAGATCGGCGATCTTCTCGTCGGCGACGCCGAGGCCCTTGAGCGCGGCAAGATTGTCGCCGAGCGGCGCGCCGGCACGCAGCGCCTCGGTCGTCGCCTGCGCCACCACGGCGCGCGAGGCCGCGAATTCCCGACCCGACGGCGCATTGTTCTCGCGCGACTGCGGCGCGCGCGCGTCGGTCTTGGGTTGTTCCAGTTTCTGCTCGATCGCCGCGAGCCGCTGCGTCGCCGTCTCCAGCTTCTGCGTCGCCTGCGTCACAGCATCGGCGCTGGCGGCGCCGGCGAGCTTGCCCTGCGCGAGTTCGAGCTTCGATTGCAAGTCCTCGATCCGGCCGAGCGCGGCGTCGAGCTTGCCCTGCAACCCCTCGACCTTCGCCTGCAGGCCGTCGATCTTCACCGACATGTCCTCGATGCGCTTGGGATCGACGCCGATCGCGACCGGCGGATTGCCGACGATCGTCATGCTGCCGGATGGTGCCCCGGCGGGGGCTTGCGCGGCCGAGGTCGAAGCGCCGGCCGCGGGCGCGCCGCTGTCCCTGGCCTCGCCGGACGCGGCGCTCTTTTCGGCTGCGGGTTCAGCGGATTTCGGCGCGGCGGCGGCCGCCTTTTCCGGCTCCGCTTGCGGCGTTTCGGGCCTCGCCGGCTCCGCCGTGATCGCGGCCGGCGCGCCCGGCTCGGATTTGGCCGTCTCGGTCTTGGCAGGTTCGGTCTTAACCGGCTCGACTTTGGACTGGTCGGACTTGCCGGCGTCTGTCTTGCCGGCGTCCCCCTGGCTCGCCTGCGACGGCGCCGGCGTGGCGGGCCTTTCCGCAGCGGGCGCAGCCGCCGGCTTCAGATGCAGGGCGCGCTGCGCCGATTCCGGCAGGAGCGCGACGACGCGCGCCTTGAGATCGTTTTCGACGGCGCTGCGCTGGCCCGGCGCCGCGACCCACGCGACCGCTCCGGCGATGGCGACGATGAGCAGGCCGAGAACGGCGATAAGGACGCCGCGTCGCGACTTGCGCGGCGGCGGCGCGGCCATGGCGTCGGCCGGGCCGCCGTTCTCCGTCTGCGCGGATTCGTCGCGCTCGGCCTCGTCCGCCGGCGGCGCCTGGTCGCTCGCATCAGACACGGGTTCGGCGACGCGATCACGCGATTCGGAAGCTGCGGGCTCGTGCGCGCCGGTCGCGACGACTTCCGTCGCCTCGCCCTCGATGACGGGCGGCGTCCGGCCGGAAGCGCCGGCCTTCGCCCGATCCTCAGAGTTTCCGTCGCGTTGCATCGTCATGAACCCGCCTTGTGCTCAAATGTTTATAGAGCAGATGCACGGGCATTGAAAACGCGGCCGTTCACGCGCGAGCGGCGATCGCATCCGCGATGGCGACCGTGCGCCGCGCGATTTCGGCGTGCAGCAGTTCGACCATCTTGCCCTCGATCTGGATCGCGCCCTTGGCCGCATTGGCCGGCTGGCTGAACACGTCAATGATCTTGCGCGCGAAAGCGACTTCGTCGGTCGACGGCGCAAAGATTTCATTGCACGGGCCGATCTGGTTCGGATGGATCAGCGTCTTGCCGTCCATGCCGAAGTCGCGGCCCTGCTCGCATTCCGCGCGCAGTCCCGCCTCGTTGGAGAAGTCGTTGTAGACGCCGTCGATGATCTCGACCTTGTGCGCGCGCGCCGCCGCCACGCAGGTCGACAGCCAGGCGAGCATCGAGGGCCGGCCTGGCGTCAGGCGCGCGCGTGTCTCCTTCGCGAGATCGTTCGTGCCCATGATGAAAACCGACAGCCGCGAGGCCGGATCGACCGCGGTCCGCGCGATCGAATCGGCGTTGAGCATGGCGAGCGGCGTCTCCATCATCGCCCACAGCCGCGTCGTCTCCGGCGCGCCAGCCTCGCGCATCGCCTTGGCCGCCATCATCACGTCGCCGGGTGTGGAGACCTTCGGCACCAGAATGGCGTCCGGCGCCACCTGGGCGGCCGCAGCCATATCCTCGGCGCCCCAGGGCGTCGTCAGCCCGTTGACGCGGATCACCACCTCGCGCCGGCCGAAGCCGCCGGCCTTGACCGTCTCCATCACCTGGTTGCGCGCCATCGCCTTGGCGTCGGGCGCGACCGCGTCCTCCAGGTCGAGGATCAGCGCATCGGCCGCCAGCGTGCGGGACTTTTCGAGCGCTCGGGCGTTGGAGCCCGGCATGTAGAGACAGGAGCGTCGCGGACGAAGGGACATGGATAGGGCGCCTCGGAAACTGTCGCGGTGCAACATAGTGGCTCGGCGCCTGTCACGCTATGGTCATTTTGACGGACCTGAGGCGGCCAACCTATGCAAATGCGACAGGACTGCGGCAATTTGCAGGCCTGCCCCGACACATCGCGGTCTCGACCGGACAGCATGTGACCAATACGACACAGTACTGATTCAATTCACAATTCATGACCGGATTGTGGCGCGGCGCCCTCATTTTGCTGCAATGCAAAACGACAAGAGACCGACAGAGCGACATTCGCTCTTGCCCGCCTGCTGCATGGCTGCGGCCGGCGGCGACATCATTGGAGTAGGTAATGCATCTGAAGTCCCTCGCCGCCGCCCTTCTCGTCGGCGTTTCCTCGACCGCCGCCCTGGCGGCCGACCTTCCCTCGCGCCATCGCGCCGCCCCGGCGCCGATCGTCGCGCAGGCCCCGATCTTCACCTGGACCGGTCTCTATGTCGGTCTGCAGGCCGGTTACGCCTGGGATCGCGTCTCGGTGAGCAACACGTTCGCCGCCGTCCCGGTCAACATTTCGCGCAACGGCTTCGTCGGCGGCGGCCATGTCGGCTACCTCTACCAGACCGGCCCGGCCGTGTTCGGCCTCGAGGCGGATGTCGAAGGCACGACCATCAAGAACTCGGGCCTGCGCGCCTCGCTGCGCGGCCGCCTCGGCCTCGCCGCCGACCGCGCCCTGTTCTACGTGACCGGCGGCGGCGCGCTCGCCAACCAGAATTACACGCTGTGGTCGCCCTTCACGGGCTTCAACACCAACGCCTCGGCGACCAAGCTCGGCTGGACGCTCGGCGCGGGCGTGGAATACGCCTTCGCCCCGAACTGGTCGGCGCGCGTCGAATATCGCTACAGCGATTTTGGCAAGCTCGACGTCGCCAACTTCATCGCGCCGGCGCAGATCTCGCGTCGCGAGAACGCGGTGCGCCTCGGCGTGTCCTACCACTTCGGCGGTTCGGCCGGCCCGGTCGTCGCCAAGTACTGAGCGAAAGACCGCGCATCCCTGCGGTCCCGCATTCGAAAGCCCGGCTCCGGCCGGGCTTTCCTTTTTGCGTCGCAACAAACCCCTTGGCTTGAAGCCGCTGCTGCGCCACATTCCGCGCCATGAGCGACCAAGCCCCCGCCGCCGACCTCCTCCCCGGCCGTCTCGAAAAAGGCTATCGCGCCTTTCTGGAAGGACGCTTCCCGACCGAGCGCCAGCGCTTCCGCTCGCTCGCCGAAACCGGCCAGAAGCCGCGCATCATGCTGATCGGCTGCTGCGACTCCCGCGTCTCGCCCGAAACGATCTTCGACGCCAGCCCCGGCGAAATCTTCGTTCTGCGCAACGTCGCGGCGCTCGTGCCGCCCTACCGGCCAAACGACGACTATCACTCGACCTCCGCCGCGCTCGAATTTGGCGTCATGGGCCTACGCGTCGAACACATCGTTGTCATGGGCCACGAGGCCTGCGGCGGCGTGAAGGCTTATGCCGAGAACGAGGCCGACCCATATGCCCGCCCGCTGTCGCCGGGCGACTTCATCGGCCAGTGGATCAAGCTGATCGCGCCGGCCGCGCAGGCGCTGGGCGCCGCGCCGGCAGAGCCCGACACGGCCTATGTCGAGAAGCTCGGCCATGAATCGGTGCGCCAGAGTCTCGCCAACCTGCGCACATTCCCCTGCATCGCCAATCTGGTCGAAAGGGGCCGCCTTTCGATTCACGGCGCCTATTTCGGCGTGGCCGACGGCAAACTTCTCGCCCTCGACGAGGCGCGCGGCGTCTTCAGGGCCGTCGCCGAGGACGCCTGGCGCGCGGCCTTCGCCGAACCGCGGTTCTGAGGCTTCGATTTCTGGCCTTCCCGCACATCCTCGGCTCGCCAGCGCGTCGCCACATCGCCGAGCGCGTCAAGCATGGCCTTGAGCTGCACGCCACGTTTGGTCAGCGAATAGCTGACCGTTGGCGGAATGGTCGGCTGGTAATCGCGCGCCACAAGGCCGTCTGCCTCGAGCCGCTTCAGCCGGTCGGTCAGCATCTTTGGCGAAATGTCAGGAAGCAGGCGCTTCAATTCGCCGAAGCGCAGGATGCCGTGCATGCGCAGCAGCCACAGGATATGCGTCGTCCACGGTCCCGATATCTGCTTGAGCACGAAATCGACCGGACAGCCGTCGGACTTGCGCACGTTGCTCGCCATGACGCCGCGCCTCGCTTCGTAGGGCTGGTAACTTACTTACTCAAAGGTAACTACTTACAAAAATAAATCAACTCGCCTAATTCCCTCGTATCGGCGACGCGCGTCGCCTCGAACATGGGTGATGAAGATGGCGAAGATCGCGATTGTCTATTTCTCCGGCTACGGCCATACGGCGAAACTTGCGGACGCCGTGGAACAGGGCGCGGCCTCGGTCGCTGGCGCACAGGTCGAGACCTTCCGGATCGACGCGAACGGCGACTTGCCGGACGACGCCCTCGACAAGCTGGCGGCGGCGGACGCGATCGTCTACGGCAGCCCGACCTACATGGGCGGACCGGCCTGGCAGTTCAAGAAATTCGCCGACGCCTCGTCGAAAGCCTGGTTCACGCAGGCATGGAAGGACAAGATCGCGGCGGGCTTTACGAACTCCGCCTCGGTCAACGGCGACAAGGCGGCGACCATCTCCTATTTCGTGACGCTCGCCATGCAGCACGGCCAGATCTGGGTCGGCACCGGACTGATGCCGTCGAACAAGAAAGAGCATGGTCCCGACGATGTGAACTGGACCGCCGGCCAGACCGGCCTGCTGGCGATATCGCCCTCGGACGCTTCGGCTGACGAGGCCCCGCGCAAGGGCGATCTGGAGACCGCGCGCCTGTTCGCCGCGCGTGTCGCGGAAATCGCGGTGAAATTGCGCGGCTGATCGGCAAGGCCGGCGGGCGGGCGCGTTGCGCGCCCGTCGGACATGCCTGTGCTGCTGCGCACCGCCCGACGGCCCACCTTTGCATACGACCGTTGCGACTCGTCACGTTCAAGCAACGGAGAATGATGTGACTGCGACCTGCACGCGCGCCGAAGCGCTTCAATTGTTCGGCCTCGCCATATTTGCCGGCATAGGCGTGACCGGGCGATCCGCGCACGCGGCGGACGGCGTGAAACTCTTCAAGATCGTGTCCGCCCGCGACGAGATCGTCATCGGCGTGACCGACATGGAACTGTCAGGCGAAGGCAGCGACCTCGCGCGTCTTGCATCAAAGATGCGCGCCGCCGGTCAGCTCGAGGTCTGGCGCTACGCCGTGCGCAAGGCCGCCAGCGGCGACCTCGAACAGGCCCCGTCGACGCGCGTGATGATCATCTATTCCGAAACGCTGCGCATCGAACCTTATGCGACGCCGCTGAAGGTCCTGCCGCCTGCATGACGCCGCCCGAAGT
>JACKJE010000028.1 GCA_020638135.1 Methylobacteriaceae bacterium
GCGGGCGCGCCCGAGGCGGCGCTCAGGATCGCGGCGCTGCATTCCATGACGACGCTGACCGGTTCGGCGCTGATCGCGCTGATGCTGGCGCATGGCGGGCTGACGGCGGAGGAAGCCTGGACGGCGGCCCATGTCGACGAGGATTGGCAGATGCGGCTGTGGGGCGCCGACGAGGAGGCGCTCGCCAAGCGCGCGCAGCGCTTCGTCGATATGAAAGCTGCGGTCGATCTGTGGGGGGCGTTGGGCTAGCCGAGCGGCAGCGCGGTCGTTTCCTTCACCCGGTTGAGCGCGATCGAGGTGCGCGTGTTGGCGATGCCCTTGATGCGCGTGAGGAAGTCGATGAGGAAGCGGTGGAAGGCCTCGATGTCGCGCGTCGCCACTTTCAGCAGGTAGTCGTAGTCGCCGGTCACGCGTACGCATTCCAGAATTTCCGCGCGAGCGAGCGCCGCTTTCTCGAATCGCTCCGAATATTCGACGGCCTGTCGCTCCAGGCGGACGTCGACATAGGCGAGAAAGCCGGCGCCGACGGCGGGGCCGTCGAGCAGCGCGACATAGCCGCGGATGATTCCGGCGTCCTGCAGCGCGCGTACCCGGCGGTGGCAGGGCGAGGGCGACAGGCCGACCTCCGACGCCAATTGCTGGTTCTGGATCGTCGCATCGCGCTGCAGGCGCGCGAGAATCCTGCGATCTATGGCGTCCAATGCACTAGAATCTGATTCCATATTTGCGCTCACTGATAGAATTCAATTGCACGAGACTGCTCTATAGAGCCAACAATAATCTGAAATTGCGCGCGAGGCGACCCATGATTGTCCAATCAGGACATCAAGGGGACAACCATGCCCAGAAAGACCGCCAAGAGAGTTCGCGCCGTCGATATCCTCCTGGACATTCTGCGCGACGAGGGCGCGACGACGATTTTCGGCAATCCCGGCTCGACTGAAATGCCGCTGATGGACGCGCTGGTCGACGCGCCGGACTTTCGCTACGTGCTCGGGCTGCAGGAGGCGACCGCGGTCGCCATGGCCGACGGCTACGCGCTCAAGACCGGGCGGCCGGCCTTCGTCAATCTCCATGCCGCCGGCGGGCTCGGCAACGCCATGGGCGTGCTGGTGGCCTCCAAGGCGAGCGAGACGCCGCTCGTCGTCACCGCCGGCCAGCAGGACACGCGGCATCTGTTCAGCGATCCCTGGCTCGCGGGCGATCTCGTGTCGCTCGCCAAGCCCGTCACCAAATGGGCGACGGAAGTGCGGCGCGGCGCGGATGTCGGCATGGCCTTGCGGCGCGCTTTCGCCATTGCTGCCACGCCGCCGCAGGGGCCGGTGTTCCTGTCGCTGCCGATGGATATTCTGGAGCAGGAGGTGGATGCGCGCATCCCCGCGAAGTCGCGGCTGGCGGCGCGTGCGCCGAGCCCCGGCGCCGGCGATCTCGCCGCAAGGCTGGCCGAATGCGATCCAGCTCGCGTGGCGGTGCTGATCGGCGACGACGTGCCCGCCGACGCCTGCGAAGGCGCTGTCGCGCTGGCGCATGCCGGCGGTTATGTCGTCTACGGCGCGCAGCTGACGTCGCGCGCCGCGTTTCCTTCGCACGATCCGTGCTGGGGCGGCATGCTGAAGCCCGACTTCGCCGCGATCCGCGAGAAGCTCGCGGATGTCGAGGCAGTGCTGATGATCGGCGGACGCGCCTTCGTCGCCTATCCCTATCGCGAGGAGCGGCCGATCCCGGAGGCCGCGAAATTCTATCATGTCGCGGGCTCTCCCGAGGCGATCGGGCGCGAATTTCCGGCCGATTTCGCCGTCACCGGCGATGTCGGCGCAACGCTGGAAGAAGCCGCGCGCGGGCTTGCGGGGCTGATCGATCAGGCTGGCGCGAAGAAGCGGGTGGCGACGCTCGGCCGCCACAAGGCGGACGCCGAACGCGTTTCGCGCGCCGCGATTCTGGCCGACAGCGACGCACGGCCGATCTCGCCCGATCTCGCCGTGCTCAGCGTGCTCGACGCTCTGCCGGAAGGGGCTCTTATCGCCAACGATTCCGCGGCCACCTTCGGACAGGTGCAGGCGATCATGCGCACGGAGCCCGGCCTCTACTTCTTTTCACGCGGTGGGGTTCTGGGATGCGCCATGCCGGCGGCGGCCGGCATAGGTCTGGCGCACGAAGGTTGGGTCGCCTGCTTCTGCGGCGACGGCGGCGCCATGTATTCGCCGCAAGCCCTGTGGTCGGCGGCGCATTACAAGTCGCGCGTCATCTTCTTCGTGTTCAACAACGCCCGCTACAATGTGCTGATGAATGTCGCCAAGGGGCTAGGCGCCAAGAACGCGCTCGCCGGCAAGTATGTCGGCATGGACGTGGTCGAGCCGCGCGTCGATTTTCAGGCGCTGGCGAAGAGCATGGGCGTGCCGTCCGTTCAGGCGGACGACCCCGCGGCCATCGCGGCGGCGATCGCGACGGCGACGACGCGCGAGGGACCGAGTTTGATCGAGATCGCGATCGCGTGAGGCAGGTGCAGGCCTGAAGATCGCGGTCGCTACCTCACCCGATCCGCCCCAGATGCGTGTCGCCGAACCGCTCGCCGTATTTGGGCGTAGCCGAGCGCGCTGTCGAAGCCGATATGGGCGGTCCAGAGCGCTGCGACCGGGTCACCAACTTCCGTGAAATGCATCAGGCCGGATGGAGGCCTTCAGAGACATGGAAATGACGACAATGCCCGCGGTCAGAATGAGCGCAGGCAGGGCAACTGTATGCGCGAGGTTGGAGACGGCGGCGCCGATGCGTGGGCCTGAGATGAGCCAGCATCGACAGGTCGAGGCGCAAGAAGATCAAAGACAACCCAAGGCCAGGCGAGGCCGAGCAACGATGGAACGGCCCGAACAGAAGGCAGTTGAACAAGCCGATCTGCGATCAGGCCGAGGCGCAGCAGGATGCGCAGCGCGCCTGCAACGGCAGGGCATTATCCGCTCGTCCATCGTGCTGGCCTCTGCCCGGTGAGAGGGCCGGGCAGCCCGCGACCATACAGTTCAAACATATCCGCGCGGGCGGAGAAGCGAAAGGGCGCGAAGGTTCTGGCGTCGCTGATGCCGGAAGCCCGCGTCGAACAAGGCGCTGGCGAAGGTTGGCGACGACCGCTTTCTGTCGAGATGACGCACCGCGTGTTTTGCGCCGGATTCGTGTGGCGGGTGATCGAGCAGAAGTGCCGGCTTCGAAGTGCGTTCCTCAACTTTAGAACAAAGGCGCTCCTGTTCAGCCCGATGAGTTCTGGGAGGGACTCTGCGCGCGACACGCGGATCGTGCGCAACCCGCAGAAGATCAAATCCGTACGCGACAACGCGGCGTTCGTCGCTGATGTGACGAAACAGAGGCAAGAGCTTCAAGGCGCATGCTCGCCGCGTGGGCCGGAGGACGACCAAGCGTGGGTCTGCTCGAAATGCTCGCCAAGCGCGGGTCGGGGCTCGGCGGCATGACTGGCCAGTATTTCTTGCGCTTTGCCGGCTGGGACGCGTTCATCCTGTCGCGCGACGTCGTCGCCTGCTGCTGCGCGAGGCGGGCGTCGAGTCTCGGAAAAGCCTCGACGAAGGACCTGCGCAATGCGCAGGCGGCCTTCGCCGGCTGGCGCAAGGAGACCGGACTTTCGTTCACGCAGCTCTCGCGCATCTGCGCCATGTCGACTGGCGATAACATGGACGCCGCCACGCTTGCCGCGCGAACGGGCGGCGGGGAGGAATAGGGCGTCTTGCCAAGCCTGCGCAGTGGTTCGACAATCGGCGCTTTGAAAACGGGAAAATTCAGGGCAGGGCGGATGCAAGCGATATCTGACGGCGAAATGCGCCGGCGCGTCGTCGTTTCGTCAACCATCGGCAATGCGCTCGAATGGTTCGACTTCACGGTTTACGGCCTGTTCGCGACAGTCGTGGCGGCCCAGTATTTTCCGGGCGCCGATCCGTCGACCGCGCTCCTGAAGGCCTTCGCCACCTTCGGAATCGCCTTCGCGGCGCGCCCGCTCGGCGGGCTCGTGTTCGGCCTCTATGCCGACAGGCACGGCCGCAAGCGCGCGCTCGTCGTGATGATCGCGATGATGGCGATCGGCACCGGCCTGATCGGGTTCGTTCCCAATCATGCCGCGATCGGACGGCCGGATCCTGCGGTCGTCGCGCGCCTGATCCAGGGGCTTTCGGCCGGCGGCGAATTCGGTTCTCTGGCCAGCGCCATGTTGAGGTCGAATTGGCGCCGCCGGGCTCCGGCGCGTGGCTTCTGGCTTAAGGCGCGTTCCAGATGGTGTCGCAGCTGAGCGCCGGCGTGCTTGGCGTGGTGATCGCGCTGGCGCTGAAGGCGATGCTGACTCCGGAGGATTTCGCGCGCTGGGGCTGGCGGGTTCCTTTCGTCCTCGGCATTCTGATCGGGCCCATCGGCTATTATCTGCGCGCGCCACATCGACGAAAGCCCGGGAATTCAGGCTTCCATCTGGGTTAAAAAGCGGGCGGCTGCGACGACGCCGCGGCGGCGTACGACGCTCGGCGAACTCTTCGCCAATCATCCGCGTGAACTCATTGCATCGTTCTGCCTGATCGCCGCAGGAACGGCGGCGAACTATGTCGGCACGGTCTTCATGCCGAATTTCGCCGCGCCAGAGACTGAAACACGCTGATCGGCGCCGCCTATACGGGCCTGCTCGTTGTCAATTTGGTGAATGCCGTGCTGGTTCTCGTCTTCGGCGCGCTGTCGGACCGAGTGGGCCGCAAGACGCTGATCGTGCCCGCGCTCGTCGTGTACTGCGCCCTGTACTACGTACTGATGCGCCAGCTGGTCGCGGCGCCCACGGTCGCGCATCTCTGGCAATTGCAGGCTTCGGGCCTGCTACTCGGCGTGCTCGCCGGGCCCATGCCGGCCTTCATGACCGAAATTTTCCCTGTCGGCGTACGTTCGACCGGGGCGTCGCTGATGTACAACCTCGCGGTCATGCTGTTCGGCGGGCTGGCGCCCTTCTTCAGCGAGGGGCTGGTCAAGCTCACCGGCGACCGGGCCGCGCCGGTCTACTACATCTTCTTCGCCGCGGCTGTCGGCGTCGCCGGTCTGGCTCTGTATCGGGAGCGGCGACCGCCGCCGGCGGTTCCGCTGGGCGGGTAGGGAGCGCGAGCTGCGCCCCCAACGAACGGCTGGGGCCTAATCGGTTTGTGCGGCGCGGCAAGCGTGCTATCAGCGCGCGACGGATTTGTGAAAGCTCCCGGGACGCCTGCGATGAAGCACATTATCGAAGCCCTCGAACAGCGCCGCCAGGCGGCCCGCCTCGGCGGCGGCCAGAAGCGGATCGACGCCCAGCATGCGCGCGGCAAGCTGACCGCGCGCGACCGCATCGAGCTCCTGCTCGATCACGGCTCTTTCGAGGAATTCGACATGTTCGTGCAGCATCGCTGCGCGGACTTCGGCATGGACAAGGGCGAGAAAATCCCCGGCGACGGCGTCGTGACCGGCTGGGGCACGGTCAACGGCCGCACCGTCTATGTCTTCGCCAAGGATTTCCCGGTGTTCGGCGGCTCGCTGTCGGAGACCCACGCGCAAAAAATCACCAAGATCCAGGACATGGCGCTGCGCAATCGCGCGCCGATCATCGGCCTGTTCGACGCCGGCGGCGCGCGCATCCAGGAGGGCGTCGCGGCGCTCGGCGGCTATGGCGAAGTGTTCCAGCGCAACGTGCTGGCGTCCGGCGTGATCCCGCAGATTTCCGTGATCATGGGCCCGTGCGCCGGCGGCGACGTCTATTCGCCGGCCATGACCGATTTCATCTTCATGGTGCGCGACACCTCCTACATGTTCGTGACGGGGCCGGAAGTCGTCAAAACGGTCACCAACGAGACGGTGACCGCGGAAGAACTCGGCGGCGCCTCGGTGCATACGACCAAGAGTTCGATCGCGGATCGCGCCTATGACAACGACGTCGAGGCGCTGTTGCAGATGCGCCGCCTCCTCGACTTCCTGCCGCAGTCGAACACCGATCCCGTGCCGGAATGGCCGACCTTCGACGACAGCGCGCGCTACGATCATTCGCTCGATACGATCGTGCCCGAAAATCCGAACAAGCCCTACGATGTGAAGGAGCTGATCACGAAGGTCGTCGACGAAGGCGATTTCTTCGAGATCCAGGAAGCCCACGCCAAGAACATTGTCGTCGGCTTCGGCCGCATGGAAGGCCACACGATCGGCATCGTCGCCAACCAGCCGATGGTTCTGGCCGGCGTGCTCGACATCGACGCCTCGCGCAAGGCCGCGCGCTTTGTGCGCTTCTGCGACTGCTTCAACATTCCGATCGTCACTTTCGTCGACGTGCCGGGCTTCCTGCCGGGAACCGCGCAGGAATACGGCGGCCTGATCAAGCACGGCGCGAAGCTCCTGTTCGCCTATGCCGAGGCGACCGTGCCGAAGGTCACCGTCATCACGCGCAAGGCCTTCGGCGGCGCCTATGACGTCATGGCCTCCAAGCACCTGCGCGGCGACGTGAACTACGCATGGCCGACCGCGCAGATCGCGGTCATGGGCGCCAAGGGCGCGGTCGAGATCATCTTCCGCCAGGATATCGGCGATACGGAAAAGATCGCCCAGCGCACCAAGGAATACGAGGACCGCTTTCTCTCGCCGTTCGTCGCCGCCGAGCGCGGCTATATCGACGAGGTGATCCAGCCCTTCGGGACGCGCAAGCGCGTCTCGCGCGCGCTCGCCATGCTGCGCCACAAGCAGCTGGAAAACCCGTGGAAGAAGCACGACAACATTCCGCTGTGATCACATCTGCACGACGGAGCCCATGTCGAAACTGACGCCTTCCGGGTTCTCGCCGATGCGCAGTTTCGTGTCGTTGACGAACCGATAGGGCGGCACGGGCAGGTTGTAGGGCGCGGGCACGCCGGAATAGACGCGGCCGGCGAGGTCGTATTTCGAGCCGTGACACGGGCAGAAGAAGCCGCCCGGCCAGTTTTCGACCGGCGTCGTCGCATTGGGCTCGGGCAGGAATTGCGGAATGCAGCCGAGATGGGTGCAGATTCCGACATAGACGCCGACCTGCGGCCGCGCCGACCGGCTCCAGTTGTCGGCATAGGGCGGCTGCTGGCGGACCCGCGAATCCGGGTCGCGCAATTCCACGAGAATCGCCTTGTCCTTCAGCCCGTCCAGCGCCTTTTGCGGGCGGCTGACGATGAAGATCGGCGCGCCGCGCCAGCGGATGCGGATCATCTGGCCGGGCGCGAGCGCGGTAAGGTCGACGTCGACCGGCGCGCCGGCGGCGAGCGTATCGGCGGACGGCTCCATCTGATCGATGAAGGGCCAGGCGGTCGCGCCGACGCCGATGGCGGCGGCGGCGCCTGTCACGAGGAAAAGAAAATCCCGGCGTGTGGCTGCCGGGTGCTGCATGGCGACGTCAGACATGGGCTCGCTCCTTGCGAACAATGGCGCCCTGTCTTGCGTCGCCCGAGCGGCGACGGCGCATCTCCTAGATCACGAAAGCGGCGATAGTTTAGCCGTTGCGCAAATTCAGGCGCGGCGCGCTGCTTTTTCGACCGCGCGAAACACGCGCAGGAAATTTTCGCCCGCGAGTTTCCTGAGATGCGGCTTCGGCCAGCCGCGGCGGATCAGTTCCGCGAAAATATGCGGAAAGCAGGAGACATCTTTCAGGCCTTCGCCCTGCGGGCCGCCGAAGAAATCCGAGCCGACGCCGATGTGATCCGGCCCGACCTTCGACTTGAGATAGTCGAGATGATCGCAATATTGCGACAGGTTTCCGCGCGGCCAGGGCCCGGCGGCTTTCTCGCGCGCGGCGATCGCGGCGTCCGGGTCGCCGCCGTCGCTGTAGCCGCCGTGCGCGTCCTGCATGCTCTTCAGCCAGTCCTGCGATTTCTGCGCGATGAAATTCGGCACGAAGGTCGCCATCACCAGCGCGCCCTTGCCCGCGATGCGCGCCAGCACGTCGTCGGGCACGTTGCGCTTGTGATCGCACAGCGCGCGCGCGTTGGAATGGGAAAAAACGACTGGCGCTCGTGAAGAATCGAGCGCCTGATGCATGACCTGGTCGCTGACATGGGCGCAATCGACGATCATGCCGAGATCGTTCATGCGTGCGATCACTAGCTTGCCGAAATCGCTCAGGCCCTGCGAACGCGGCGCGTCGGTGGCGCTGTCGACCCAGTCGAGCGTCGCATTGTGGCAGAGCGTCATCAGGCGCACGCCAAGCGCGTAGTAGGCGTCGAGCGCGTCGAGCCGGTTCTCGATCGCGGCGCCGTTCTCGATCGCTATGAAGCTTGCGATTTTCTTCTGGCGATGCGCGCGCTTCACGTCGCTCGCTCGTAGAGCCGGCAAAAAGACGTCGGCATGGAGCGCGTTCATGCGCTTGATGAGCGCGATCTGCTGGAGCGCGTAGCTCGCGGCGTGCTGCTCGCGCGGCGGCACGAAGGCCGCCCAGAATTGCCCGGCCACGCGCCCTTCGCGCAGGCGCGGAATGTCGGTGTCGCCGGAATTGCGGCGCTGGTCGAGCCGGTAGGCGGCGACATCGCCCTGCGCCTGCCGATCAGCGCGGATGACATAGGGCAGGTCGTTATGGGCGTCGACGAGCGGCGAGGCGGCGAGAATGTCGTGCGCCTGGCGCAGGGCGGGATCGGTCATTTCGGGAAGATAGGACAGATTCGGGAATTCGCCGCGCCGCCTCCCTCTCCCGCGAAACGGGGGGAGGATCGGGGAGGGGCTGGCGATGACGTCAGACGTCATTGCCAATCTTCCCCGCGCTCGCGACACTCGGCGCTCAGGGAGGGCCAGATGATCGACGTCAACATCATGCCGCTCGCGCGCCTCATGGGCGTTCGTCTGGTGGAGCAATCGCCCGACAGAGTGGTCGCCGAAATGGAGGTTCGCGAGGATCTGTGCACGACCAATTCCATCCTGCACGGGGGCGCCTACATGGCCTTTGCCGACACGGTCGGCGCGGTGGCGACCGTTTTGAACCTGCCGCCGGGCGCGGGCACGACGACGGTCGAGAGCAAGACCAATTTCATTTCCGCGATCCGGGCGGGCGAGGTCGCGCGCGCGGAATGCACGCCGGTCCATCGCGGCAAGACGACGCAGGTCTGGACGACGCGCATTCTCAGGCCGGATGGCAAGCTCGCCGCCATCGTCACGCAGACCCAGATGGTGCTTGCGCCCCGCGCGAAAGCCTAGAATTGTCCCGAAATTCGCAAGCAAGGCCAAACCATCCGCGTTGCCAAGGACTTAACCGTTAAGCGGGTTTCGCTGACCGGATTTAGATTCCTGCAATTCGCCCTGGGCGAAAGTCCCAGCGCGTCAAATCCAGACGCGCGGGGACCTTGTCGTGACAGCACAATTCAGCGCCGACGACTTTCGCAGCGCCGTTGAACTCGACCGCCGTCGCCTGGCGCTGGTTTCGATCGAGCGCGAAGGGGAGATCGACGCCGACCTCGTGCGTCGGCTGCGCTACGATCTGTTCCGCGGCGACGCGTTGACGCAGGACGAGGCGGCGGCGCTGTTCTCGATCGAGCGCAACGTTCGGCCCGATTGCCCGGAATGGCGCGAGTTCTTCGTCGACGTGATCGTGGATTTCCTGCTTTGGCAGCAGCGCCCGAGCGGTGTGCTCAACGAGGCGCAGGCGGAGTGGCTGGTCGGCCAGGCCGACGCCGCACGGACGCTCACGGCCTTCGCCACGCTGGTGGCGGCGCTGGAGGAGGCGCACCGCACGCCCGGCTGGTTCGCCGCCGCCGTCCGCGGCCGGGTCGCCAAGGGCTGGGCCGGGCCGGAAATCGCCCGCGCTGCGTGATTCATAAGGATGTGTAGACGGGGGCCGCGGCCTCCCGTAAAAGCGCCTCAGCTGGATTTGCCGCAGTGCAGCGGCTTTCGATCGGTGGGCGCATGTTCAAGAAGATTCTGATCGCGAACCGCGGCGAAATCGCCTGCCGCGTCATCAAGACCGCCCGGAAAATGGGCATCAAGACGGTCGCGGTCTATTCCGACGCCGACAAGGACGCGCTGCACGTCGAAATGGCCGACGAGGCGGTGCATATCGGCCCGCCGGCCGCCGCCGAATCTTACCTGGTGATCGACAAGATCATCGACGCCTGCAAGCAGACCGGCGCGGAAGCGGTGCATCCGGGCTACGGCTTCCTGTCGGAGCGCGCGGCCTTCTGCCAGGCGCTCAAGGACAACAACATCGTCTTCATCGGTCCCAATCCCAAGGCCATCGAGGCGATGGGCGACAAGATCGAATCGAAGAAATTCGCCAATGCCGCGAAAGTCTCGACCGTGCCGGGCTTCCTCGGTGTGATCGACAGCGCCGACGAGGCGGTGAAGATTTCAGACGAGATCGGCTATCCCGTGATCCTCAAGGCGTCGGCCGGCGGCGGCGGCAAGGGCATGCGCATCGCCAATTCGCGCGAGGAGGTGAAGGAAGGCTTCGAGCGTTCGAAGTCGGAAGCCAAATCCTCGTTCGGCGACGACCGCATGTTCGTCGAGAAGTTCATCGTCAATCCGCGCCACATCGAAATCCAGGTGCTGGGCGACAAGCACGGCAACGTGATCTATCTCGGCGAGCGCGAGTGTTCGATCCAGCGCCGCAACCAGAAGGTGATCGAGGAGGCGCCGTCGCCGCTGCTCGACGAAGAGACGCGCCGCAAGATGGGCGAGCAGGCTGTGGCGCTCGCCAAGGCCGTGGACTACGATTCCGCCGGCACCGTGGAATTCGTCGCGGGCCAGGACAAGAGCTTCTACTTCCTCGAGATGAATACCCGACTGCAGGTCGAGCATCCCGTGACCGAACTGATCACGGGCGTCGATCTCGTCGAGCAGATGATCCGCGTCGCCGCCGGCGAGAAGCTCGCGATCAAGCAGAGCGATGTGCATCTGAAGGGCTGGGCGGTCGAGAGCCGCATCTATGCGGAAGACCCGGTCCGCAACTTCCTGCCCTCGACCGGCCGCCTGGTGAAATATCGCCCGCCGGAAGAAGGCCACGAGGACGGCGTCACGATCCGCAACGACACGGGCGTGTTCGAAGGCGGCGAAATCTCGATCTACTACGATCCGATGATCGCGAAGCTGGTCACGCACGCCGGCGACCGCGCGACCGCAATCGACGCGCAGGCGCGCGCGCTCGACGCCTTCTACATCGATGGCATCCGTCACAACATTCCGTTCCTCGCCTCGCTGATGCAGCACAAGCGCTGGCGCGATGGCGCGCTGTCGACGGGCTTCATCGCCGAGGAATATCCTGATGGCTTTTCGCCGCTCGTCGCCTCCGGCGAGACCGCGCACGTGATGGCGGCGGTGGCGGCGGCGCTCGATCATGTCGCCAACGAGCGCAAGCGCCAGATTTCCGGGCAGATGCGCACGCAGCGGGCGGTCGAGTTCCTGCGCGACCGCACGGTGGTGCTCGGAACCGCGCGCTACGACATTTCGATCGATTCCGGCGACGAGGCCATTCTCGTGCGGCTTGCCGACGGCGAGGCCTATCGGCTGCTGTCGGACTGGGTTCCCGGAGAGCCCGTGTGGAACGGCATGGTCAACGACGAACTGGTCGCGGTGCAGGTGCGCCCGATCCTCAATGGCTATGCGATCGCCCATCGCGGCGTCTCGGTCGACGCCTGGGTCTATACGCGCGAGGAGGCGCGGCTTGCGGCGCTGATGCCTGAGAAGAAGGTCGCCGACACCTCGAAGTCGCTGCTGTGCCCAATGCCGGGCCTGGTCAAGGCGATCTATGTTTCGGACGGACAGGAGATCAAGGCCGGCGAGCCGCTCTGCATGGTGGAAGCCATGAAGATGGAGAACGTGCTGCGCGCCGAACGCGACGTGACGGTGAAAAAGATCAACGCGAAAGAGGGCGATTCGCTCGCCGTCGACGCAGTGATCATGGAATTCGCCTGACAGCTCGGTCGCGCCGCCGTCGGTTTCGGCGGGGCGCGACTTTGACCGCCACCCGCGCCCGCCGCACGAACATGCAGGCGGGCGCATTTTTTGAAAGAGATAGTTGCATAGCTAATTAGTATGCTATATATGTCGGTCATGTTCGACCATTGCCTGTTCTTCAATGCGACTGCGTTGGCGCGCTCGGTGGAGCGGGCCTGGGCGCAGGTCTTCGAGAAATTCGACCTGACGCCGCCACAGGCGTTCATGCTGCGCGCCGTGCTCGCCAAGCCCGGCCTGCTGCAGGGCGAACTTGCGGCGACGCTTTCGATCTCCCGGCCGACGACGACGCGCGCGCTCGACGCGCTGGAGCAGCGGCGACTGATCGTACGGCGCGCAAGCAAGCGGGACGGGCGCGAACAGGGCGTGTTTCCAACGCCTGCCGCGGAAGCTCTGCGCGACGGCCTGAACGCCGAGGCCGCGGCCATGACGCGGCGCCTCAAGGAAGTTCTGGGCGACGACCTGTTCGTCAATTCCGTGCGCGACATGCGCGTCGTTCGCGACAAGCTCGAACGACCTCAATTCACGCGTAACAAAGGAGAATGATCCGATGCCTATCCTGAAAGTGCTGATCGGAGCGCCGCGCTCGCACGAGACGACGGAGGCCGTCGTGAGCACGCTGCTCGATTTGACCGTCGACGTCCTGAAGAAGAAGCGCGAGGTCACGTCGATCGCCGTCGACTACCTCGATCCGAAGGACTGGTATGTCGCAGGCCATTCGCTGCACGAGCAAGGCAAGTCGAGCTTCTATTTCGACATCAAGATCACGGACGAGACCAACACCAAGTCCGAGAAGGCGGAGTTCATCGCCAGGGCCTTCGACGCGCTGTCGCGGCTTCTCGGCGACGTTCACGAAGAAAGCTACATCCACGTCGAGGACGTGCGCGCCGCCGCCTATGGCTATGGCGGGCGAACGCAGGAATATCGCTATCATCACGGCTGATGCGAAGGGCGATAGGCGCCCTTCGACTCGCCGCTTCGCCTCAGTGCGCCTTCGTCCAGTTCTCGGCGTCGCACATGGACTGGCCGACGGCGCAGCCCTTGATGCTGAGGCCGGAGGCGCTGAACGTCACCGTGCCGTTGAAGGTCATGATGCCGGGCATTGAGGGGTGCTTCATGTTCGCGCCCTGCCAGGAGGCGCCGGTCTTGGTCATGCCGTGGCACATTTCGAAGCCTGCGCGTTCGCCGCCGGTGATCTTGCAAAAAGCTTTCCGCCCGACGTCGTGACCTTCACGAGATCGCCGTTGGGACGCTTGTAGGTTCCGCTTTCGGCGGCCGAAGCGCCGGCGCTCGTGACGGCGGCGAGGGCGATGGCGCAGGCGATATGCGAGAATTTCATGTGATGCCTCCCGGATGCGGCGTTCTTTGCGGCCGCTATCGGCAGGTTCACATTCAAATCCGAAAATATCAAGAAGTGTATGTTTGAGTGGACGGTGGCGACATCAGTCGCCGCCGCCACAGCCGCCGCCGCAGCTTCCGCCGTCGCCGCCGGAATCGCCCGAGCCGCCGCTGTCGCCTGACGACGCATCGCCTGCACCATCTCCGAAACCTGTCGTCGAGCCGTCGATTGAACTGTCGCTGAAATCGCCGCCGCAATAACCGCTAGCGCCGCCGGCCGCGCCGACGCGCTGCGCGGCGCAATCGGCCGTGTAGTAGAAGCCGTTCGCGATCTTCAGCTTCGCGTCCAGCGCAAACAGCAGCGGCAGGCGCGACGGCTTCACGGGATTGATGTTTTCCTCCTTGCAGCATTGCCACCAGACGCGCCGCAGGCCGGTGTTGGACTGGCGTTTCGCCGGGCTCAGCGCAAGGGCAGGGGTGTGATGCAGGAAGCCGCCGAAGGCATTCGCACAAAAGGCGTCATACGCCCGGGTGTAGAGGATGAACTCGTGCCAGAGGTCGTCGGCGACCTGCGAGGGCATGGCCACGTAGCGCTTGCCGGAATTGAGATAGGCGAGGAAGAACTGGCGCAGGCCTTCGGCCACCAGCGCGCTCTCCTTGCGGCGGAAGCCCTTGTGCCGGGCCTGCAGCTTGTCGAGCAGGCCGGGCGGCCAGGCATAGTCGCGGATGAAGTCGGCGCGGCGCAGGCGCCTGAGCTGGAAGTAGAAATAGGCGGCCGAAACGGCGCAGCCGGCAGCGACTGCGGTCGCGAGAAAAATGTATTTGTTCGCCACGCGCTTGCCAGTCCCCGACTCGGCGTTGCAACAGTCTAACTTTCCGAGGGACTTGCGCCGATGCCTTTCTATTTCGCCTACGGGTCGAACATGGACGCCGACGCCATGCGCGCGCGCTGCCCGAAATCGCGCGCGTTGGGCCGGGCGCGGCTGGCGCGCCACCGGTTCGCGCTGATGGCGGACGGCCATGCGACTGTCGTGCGCGATCCCAATAGCGAGACGCATGGCGTTCTCTACGATCTCGCCCTGTCCGACATTCCCGCGCTCGACCGTTACGAGGAGGTTTCGCGCGGGCTCTACCAGAAGGCCAACCAGCCGGTGCTGCGCGCCGATGGTTCGCCGGCGCGCGCGCTGGTCTATATCGGCGCGGCGGCGGCGGCGTCTGGTCCGCCGAAAAAGCCGGCCTACATGGAGGGCGTGATCGCGGCGGCGCGACAAGCGGATTTGCCGGCGGCCTATGTCGATTTTCTGTGCGGCCTGCTATCAGGAGGCGGTGTTGCTGCGCCGCAGCGGCGGGCGATCAAGTGGTCGCCGCCCGCTGGTTGAGAGTTTGTCGGGGAGTTCGCCTTGAGCGCCAAGAGCCATCCGTCTTCGCCGCTGGTCCTGCACGATGTCGCGGGGCTGCGCGCGCAGGTGCGCGCGTGGCGGGCCGCCGGCGAGCGCGTCGCGCTGGCGCCGACAATGGGCGCCCTGCACGCCGGCCATGTGTCGCTGGTGGAGGAGGGTTTGCGCCGCGCCGACCGCGTGATCGCGACCGTTTTCGTCAATCCCACGCAATTCGCGCCGACCGAGGATTTCTCCAAATATCCGCGCACCCTGCCGGCCGATGTCGAAAAGCTTGCGCAAGTCGGCTGCGACCTGTGTTTCGCCCCCGATGTCGCGGAAATGTACCCGGAGGGGTTTGCGACGACGGTGACGCTGACCGGACCCGCCAAGGTCGATCTCGAGGACCATTTCCGTCCGACGCATTTTGCCGGCGTGGCGACGATCGTCGCCAAGCTGCTCAATCAGGCGCAGGCCGATTGCGCCATTTTCGGCGAGAAGGACTACCAGCAACTGCGGGTCATCACGCGCATGGCGCGCGATCTCGACATTCCCACCGAGATCGTCGGCGCGCGGACCGTGCGCGAGGCGGACGGCCTCGCCATGTCCTCGCGCAACGTCTACCTCTCGGCCGATGAGCGGGCGCGCGCGCCGGCCATGTATCGCGCGCTGAACCATGCGGCGGCCAAGATCCGCGAAGGCGAGGTGATCGGCCACGAAATGACCGAGGCGCGCGAAATGCTGGTCGAGGCGGGCTTCATGGTCGACTATATCGAGGCGCGGCACGCCGAGACGCTGGAGCGGATCGCGCGGCGCATCGAGGGGCCGATCCGGCTGCTGGCGGCCGGCAAGCTCGGCCAGACGCGGCTGATCGACAATATCGCTGTTTGAGATGGAGGCGCGGCGCGTTCTCGTCTCCGGCCGCGTGCAGGGCGTCGGCTTTCGCTATTTCGTCGCGGGCGAGGCGCGCGCGCTGGGGCTCGCCGGCTTCGTCCGCAATCTGCGCGACGGGCGTGTCGAGGCGGAGGTTTGCGGACCCGCCGACAAAGTCGAGGCGCTGATCGCGGCCTGCCGGCGCGGGCCGCCGGGATCGCGCGTCGACGGCTTGAAATAGCCACGGCAAGCGCGGCGGCGCTGCCCGAGCTCTTCGAAATCCGGCGGGACGGCTGACCTTTTACGATCCGTTGACCATCCGGGCGCAGACTGCGCGTTCGCTGACGGAAAACGCGATGCCCAGGCATTTCCTCTGGTTTCTGTTCGACTGGCGCGGCCGGGTGGCACGCGGGCCCTATCGTATGGCCGTGCTCGTGCTGGCGCTGCTTGTGGCCGCCCTCGAGTTTGCGCCGGAAGGGCTGCATGGCCTGCTGGTCGGCGTGCTCATCCTGCAGCTCTTCGTGCAGGCTGCGCTCGACGCCAAGCGGCTGCACGACATCGGCTTCAGCGCCATGTGGGTGGCGATCACGAGTTTCGCCTGCATCGCCGCCGCCGCCGTATTGGCCTCGCAATCGCCCGAGGCGCTGGAGCTGATGGGCCAGCATGTCCACGAGATCCTCGGGCCGGCCGCCGACAAGGGCGGGCCGCTGGCGATCGCGCTCGCCGGGCTGGAGGCCGGGGCCTTGCTGCGCACCTCGCTCCTGTGGATTCCGAAATCGAATGCGGGCGGCGACGCCTATGCCTACGAGCCCGGCAAGGAACGGCTGGCCGCGATCGACGCGGGCGCTTCCAACGGCGCTGATCCTGATGCGCTGATCGCCAAGGCGCTCGCCCGGCAGCACGCCGAGGCAGCTGAAGCCGCCGAGGTCGCCGCGCGCGTTGCGCCCAGGGGCGCGCCGACGACGACATTCGGCGCGCGCAAGAGTTTTGGGGCGCGCAAGTCGGCCTGAGCGTCAGGCCGCGACCGTCGGTCCGAAAATATCCTCAAAGGCGCGCCGCAGCGCGACGTCCACGTCGGTCATCGTCACGGGCAGGCCGAGATCGGCGAGACTGGTGACGCCGTAGTGCGTCTCGCGCACGCCGCAGGGCGTAATGCCGGAGAAATGCGCGAGATCGGGCTCCACGTTCAGCGAAACGCCGTGGAAGGTCACCCATTGGCGCACGCGAATGCCGATGGCCGCGATCTTGTCCTCGGCCATCTCGCCCGACAGCCCGGCTGGCTTGTCGGGCCGGCGCGTCCAGACGCCGACGCGGTCCTCGCGCCGCTCGCCCTTCACGTTGAAGGCGGCGAGCGTTTCGATGATCCAGGCTTCGAGCGCGGCGACGAAGGCGCGCACGTCCTGCCGGCGGCGTTTCAGGTCCAGCATGACGTAGCCGACGCGCTGGCCCGGCCCGTGATAGGTGAACTGGCCGCCGCGCCCGGTCTCGAACACGGGGAAGCGCGCGTCCAGCAGGTCCCCGGGCTTTGCTGACGTGCCCGACGTGTAGAGCGGGGGGTGTTCGAGCAGCCAGACGCGCTCGGGCGCCTCGCCACGGGCGATGGCCGCGGCGCGGGCTTCCATTTCGGCCAGCGCCTGCTGATAGGGGACGAGCGCGTCGGAAATGGCCCATTCGACCGGCGGCGCGCCGGGGCGGGGGAGGAAGCGCGCGGCGAGCGCGTCGCGGGTCGGCGCGGGGCGGGTGACGACATGGGCGAGAATTAGCGAATAGCGCGCGTCTTGGACAGGCGGGGCCGTGATGGTATATTTCTACCATCGAAGGGTAGAATTATGGGCCTGAACATCAAGAACCCGGAAACGGAACGGCTGATCGCGGAGCTTTCCGAGCGTGAAGGCCGGAGCAAGACGGCTGTGATCACGGAGGCTGTGCGGGAGCGGCTCCAGCGCCTCGATAAGGAAGGCAAGGGCGACTTCGTCGCGGATGTTCTCGCCATCGGGCGGGAATGCGCCAGCCGGCTCGACCCGGAAACGCTGGCGCTCGATCACGGCGACTATCTTTATGACGAGAACGGGCTTCCGAAGTGATCGTCGACACTTCCGCGCTGGTGGCGATCTTGCGTAGTGAGCCGGACGCTGAAGCCCTGGCGGAAGTCATGCGGGGCGCAGAAACGCGTCGTCTTTCTGCAGCATCCTTCGTCGAGCTTGCGGCAGTGATCGACAGGCCGCACGATCCCGTCGCCTCGCGAAAACTCGATCTCCTGCTGGAACGTATCGAGGCGATTATCGAACCCGTCACCGTCGAACAGGCGAAGATCGCGCGTGAAGCCTATCGGGATTTCGGACGGGGCTCGGGCCATCCGGCGCAGCTCAATTTCGGCGATTGCTTCGCCTATGCGCTCGCCAAAGCGCTGAACGAGCCGCTGCTGTTCAAGGGCGCGGACTTCGCGCACACGGATGTGAAACGGGCGTTTTAAGCGTTGCCGCGGGCGTTTTAAGCGTTGCCGCGGGCTTGCAAGGCGCGGGGCCGTTTGCTAGACGACGCCTGCCGATGCGCCGGCCCCAAACCGGCGCATTTGACTTGCGGTCGTGGCGGAATTGGTAGACGCGCTAGCTTGAGGTGCTAGTTGGGCAACCAGTGGAGGTTCGAGTCCTCTCGACCGCACCAACCCCAGTGGTTGTTGGCGCTTCAGGAATGGCGCAAACGAAAGCCCGGTTCGCGAGAACCGGGCTTTGTTATTCCGGGGCGCCGTCGTGCTGGCGCGCTCAGTTCGACGCGAAGCAATACAGTAGCGCGCCGCCGCCGGTCGCATTCAGCGCCGGAAGGCTGCAGCCGCGGCTCGGGTGCGACGAGTTCCACGAGTGGGACGGCACGTCGTCGCGCAGGCCCATGCGGTCGGCATGGCCGACCATGGCCGTGCCTTCGCCGCCCTTGGTCCAGTTGCCGCAGGTCATGTCCTTGTCGGCGGGCAGAGCTTTGCCCTCCATGTCGGAGCCGGTGAGGATGTCGTGGACATTGTTGTTGAAGCCGGCGCCGGCGAGCTTGCGGCCGCCCTCGGTCAGGGTGTTGTCGATCGACAGCTTTGCATCCTTGTGCAGCTCTTCCAGATTGGCCGCGATCTGCACGCCCTTGGCGTTCTTCCACGGGCCCTTGCCGATCCGGTCGCGCGCATTCACGGCGCCTGCGCCCTGCGTCGAGAGGTAGGCCTTCCAGGTCTTGCCGCCCGCGCCGGCGACGCCGGCCAGCGTCTGGCACATCTTGTCGGCGCCTTCGAGGCCGCCGAGATTGGCGCCGTCGGGGCCGGGCTTTGAAGTGACGAAGAATGTCATGTCCGGAAATTGCGGCGGGCCCTGCTGCGCTTGCGCGGCCGTACCGAGCGCGCCGGCTGCCAGCGCCGCGCCGAAGACAATCGCTTTGTGATTCATGTGCTCCTCCCGTGCTCTCAAGTTTCTGCTGGGGGCCGCCGGGGAAGCAAGGTGGGAATGTTCACGAAGGCGTGAGGCGCGGCGCCGACAAACGCTTGCGAAAATGCAAGGAGGCTTTCGGCGCGCGCAAAAAAAAGCGGCCGGGCGACGAACGTCCGGCCGCGCAAATCGTTCATCGATTTGACCTAGAGCGCTCCGCAACCGGCGACAAACGCGCCAGTGCTACCGACCCCCATATCGGGCGTAGGCGCGCAGGTGACGATCGGCAGGCCGCTGCCGCCGCTATTGCCGTAGCCTCCGCCGGAGGTCGCGGTGTCCATATGATGATTGATCGGATCGTCTTCGCGGTGACGACGGATCAGGCTCTTGTCGCGCTGTCCGAAATAGACCTTCAGGCCGCCGAAGACGGCGCTGGCGCCGCGCTGGCCGAGCCGACCTTCCGCGAAGACCGAAACCGCCGTCGGGCCGTGCGTCACGAGATATTCCGCGCTCGCGGCAGCCGCGAGTTTGCCGAACACATAGCGCTGACCGATGGCGAGCTTGAGGTCGTCGACCGGATAGAAGGCGATCGAGGCGATGTCGAAGAAGCGGGTTCTCACCGCATTCTGGTTGAGCGTCAGGAATGTCGTGCCCGGGACGAACCAGGGATAGCCGTAGGTGTAGCCCTTGTTTGAGCCGAATTCGACGCCGGCGACCCCCTGCAGCGTCACGCGGCCGAGGTAGATTTCAGCCTCCGGCGCGACGCGCCCGACGACGATCCCGCCAGCGCGGCTGTAACGCGTACCGCTCGCGTAGACGCCGAAAAGCGCCTTCGACGGATCGCGCCAGAAGGCATGGCCGCCGAGCGCCGCCGAAAACACGCCGCCGCCGGTCGCAATGCCGCCGTCCAACTGCAGGCCGAAGGAGTTTCCGACCGGAAACGTCACCGAGCCCAGCAGGCCGCTGGCGGGGCGCCACTGGTTGCGCTGGAAGAAGGGCGCGGTGGGGTCTTGCGACAGGCGCTGGGTCAAGCCGCCGAAGACCTCGAGCTTCGCGTTGATCCCGTCGACGGCAGGAAGCTGCGTCATCAGCGGCGCCGGCTCCATCTTGCGGGACGGGAGATCGGCGGCGACGGCCACGGTCGCGCCTGCGGCAAGCGTCATGCCCGCCAGCAGAGTCGATGCCCGAAGGCTCAATAAATTCCACATCTTGTTGCCCTGCCTCAGGAATTCTTGGCCTGGGAGTCTATCTGCGACTCGCTCCGGATGGACCTGTCCAAATGTTACCGCGTGTCAATTGTGCGTCGCTGTCGCCATTCCGCCACAGTCGCCGAGGCTGCATTTTTTCCGGGGCGGCGCCATGATGCTCTTCCCGGCGGAGGCGCCCAAAATAGAGAATCGGTCAAATGTCACGTCCAGTCGCTGTCATTACAGGTTCGTCGGCCGGCATCGGCGCGGCCACCGCGCTGAAATTCGCCGAGAGCGGCTACAACGTGGTCATCAATTATTCGCGCGACCCGGCGCCGGCGCTCGAGGTGGCGACCGCTTGCCGGAAGGCCGGCGCGGAGGTCGAGACGATCAAGGCGGACGTCTCGTCCGACGCCGACTGCAAGATGATGGCGGAAATGGTCGGCAAGCGCTGGGGCGGCGCGCGGCATCTCGTCAACAATGCTGGCCGCACCAAATTCGTCGAACAGCGCAATCTCGACGGGCTCTCGGCGGACGACTTCCAGTCGATCTACGCCGTCAACGTGATCGGCGCCTTCCAGATGTCGCGCGCCTTCGCGCCGCTCTTGCGCAAGGAGAAGGGCGCGGCGATCGTCAACGTGTCGTCGATCGCGGCCGTGATGGCGCGCGGCTCGTCGATCGCCTACATGGCGTCCAAGGGCGCGCTCAACACGCTGACCATGGCGCTCGCGCGGGCGCTCGGGCCGGAAATCCGGGTCAATGGCGTCGGCCCCGGCATGATCGAATCGGACTGGCTGAAGAACGGCTACGGCGCCGAAGCCTATGAGGCGATGGGCAAGATGTATCGCGGTACGGCGGCGCTCAACGCGACGATTGCGCCTTCCGACGTAGCCGAAACTATCTACGCGCTGTGCACGGCTTTCCCGAAAACGACGGGCGAAACCGTGCTAGTGGACGCTGGATTTCGTATCCAGAAGGCATAGACATCTTGAACGCTCAGCAAGCCGGCGACCTCGCCGGGACGCAGACTACGGTCGGCGACAGCGTCGCGCGACGCGGCAATGGCCTGTCGCAATGGCTCGGCCGAACAATGCTGCGGCTCATGGGCTGGACGGTGCAGGGCCCGATCGCCGACGTGGCGAAGATGGTGATGATCGGCGCGCCGCACACCAGCAACATGGACGGCGTGCTGGCGATAGCGACGCTCACGGCCTATCGGCTGCGCGCGGGCACGATGATCAAGGACACGGCCTTCAAGGGCGTGATGGGGCCGATCCTGCGCTGGTTCGGCGCCATTCCGATCAATCGCCGCGCGGCGGGCGGCGTCGTGGGCGCCAGCGTCGGCGCCTTTCGCGACAACGACAAGCTGATCCTCTTGATCGCGCCGGAGGGCACACGCAGCAACGCCGAGGAATGGAAACGCGGCTTTCATCTGATCGCCGCATCCGCCGGCGTGCCGATCCTGCCCGCGGCGATCGACTATGTGCGCAAGCGCATCACCTTCGGCGCGCCGGTCTATACGACCGACAATTACGAAAGCGATCTGGCGCGCATTCTCGATTTCTATCGTCTCTACGGCTCCCCGCGGCATCCCGAGCGCGCCTCGGCGCCGATCTGCCGGGTGCTGGGCCTGCCGTTCAAGGCTTCGGCCGAGCGGACGGCGGCGTGACGACAAGCTGGGAGATGTTTCGCGCATGAGCAATGTCACAACGACCCACGGCGCCGGACACAACGAAGTTCTCTACGAGATCGAGGACGGCGCGATCGCGCTGATCACTCTCAACGCGCCGGAGCGCATGAACACGATTTCCCGCGACATGCTCGGCGAGCTGACGCGCCTCCTGGTCAAAGGCCAACGAAGATCCGGCCGTGCGCTGCGTGATTCTCACCGGCGTCGGCCGCGCCTTCTGCGCAGGCTCGATTTGCGCGAGGCGCGCGACGGCGGCGGCATTTCGGCGGCCTCCAGCTCCACCAATCTCGACCTGCGCAACACGCCGCCGACGGTGATGTTCGAAATGGACAAGCCGACCATCTGCGCCGTCAACGGGGGCGCGGCGGGCTACGGCATGGACACGGCGCTCGGCTGCGACATCCGCATCATGGCGGAAAGCGCGAAAATGGCGGCGGCCTTCGTCAAGCGCGGCGTCGTGCCGGAATCCGGCGGCACCTGGTTCCTGCCGCGCATGATCGGCTGGGCGAAGGCGTCGGAACTGATCTTCACCGGGCGAACGCTTTCGGCGCGCGAGTGTCTGGAATGGGGCATCGCCAACGAAGTGGTTCCGGATTCCGAACTGATGGGTCGCGCTCGAAAAATGGCGCGCGAGATCGCGGCCAATGCGCCGCTCGCCGTGCAGGCGGCCAAGCGCATGATGCGCATGGGGCTGAACGAGACGTTCAAGGACCATGTGCATCACGTCTATCTGCAATTGCTGCCGCTGTTCCGGTCCGAAGACATGAAGGAGGGCGTGCGCGCCTTCATGGAGAAGCGGGAGCCGAAATTCTCAGGCAAGTGAAGGACGTCGCGTGATCTATATCGCGGTGATCGCCGCCGCCGCCATCCTGCTCCTGCAATTGACCGATTCCATTCCGATGGCGAGCGTCGGCGGGTCGATGACGATCGCGCTGGTTTATTTCGTCGCCGCGCTGGCGGTCGCAATCCATGAGGCGTGGACGAAGAGGCGAGGCGCGCTCGGCTGGGTCGTCAACATCGTCCTATCGTTCGTCGGCGCGCTGGTGGCGGCGCCGCTCGGCGGCGGGCTGCTGGCGATGCTGCTCAGCGACGGTTCGCGGTCGCTGGCGGCGGCAGGCGGCGTCCGCTTCTCGATCGCGCTTGTCGGCGGGATGCTGGTCACGCTGCTGGGAGCATGGGGCGCGCTCTGGATCGTGAACCGGTGGCGGTCGTGACGCTCGCTGGCTAGTGCGGCGCGCGGGATCAACCGGCCTTGGCCTGCTGCAGCACGAAGACGCGTAGCGCCGACGACAGGTTGGTTTCGCCCCGCGCCGCGTCGACTTCCGCGACCAGCGAGGCTACCGATTGCGCGCGTCGTTCGGCGAGCGCCCGCAATTCGCTCCAGAAGATTTCCTCGAGAGATACGCTGGTGCGGTGGCCCGCAATCGACAGCGAGCGTTTGACGACGCGCTGCGGCGCGGGCTCATTCATCGTCGGGTTTGTCGAGGCGATGGCCGTCAAGGCGGCGGGCGTCGAGTGCGCGCTGCGCCTCGGTCTCCTGACGCTCGGCCCTGGTTCGGCCGAAGGCGATGCGATTGTCGGCGGCTTTCGTCTCCGCCTCCTTGCGCGCGCGATCCTTTCGCGCGCGGCGGAGGTTCACGACGTCGCCCATCGGTTCAGGTGTTCTTCTTGCGGAAGGCGTCGATCGAGACGACCTTCGGCGAATCGTCGGGCTGCTCGGCCGGCGGTTCGACAGCAGGCTCGGAGGCGCTGCCGCGCGCCGGACGGACGGCGGGGGCCGGGGCCTTGTCGGGTTGCGCCTCGGCGACCGGCTCGTTGGGCACGGCGGTGAGCACGGGCGCGGGTTCCGACTTCTCCTTGCTTTCGGCTGCGTCGGGATCGTCGGCGGTGAATTCCGCCCCGAAATTGACGGAGGGGTCGAAGAAGCCGGTCACGGCCGCGAAGGGAATTTCGAGCTTTTCGGGCACGCGGCGGAAGGAAAGGCCGACCTCGAAGCCGGAATCGTGCACCTTCAGATCCCAGAACTGGTGCTGGAGAATGATGGTCATCTGTTCCGGATATTCGGCCCGCAGGCGATCCGACATGACGACGTCAGGCGCGCCGGTCTTGAAGGTGATGTAGAAATGATGCTCGCCCGGCAGACCATGCAGCGCCGCATCGGTCAGCACCTTGCGGAAAATGCCACGGAAGGCGTCCTGCACCAGCAGGTCGTATCGAATGTGGTCGGTCGCCATGGTCTGGGCGTTCGGCTCTCTGGTCTGCGCCCGATTCGCGGGGCGTTTGCGACGCGCACGCTATACCCGAACGGACACCAAGAGAATGCTGCAAGAAAAGTGGAGGCTTCTGTTGCCAGGCGCCTCGAGCCCCGCCTAGAAGGTGCTAACCCCCTAGGGCTTGATTCCCAGTACCTTCACCGCATTACGCAGCGACGGCCACCGGAGCATAGTTGTCGTTGGCAACTATAGGTTTGACCCGATAACGGCGGTATCATGCCGGGCAAAAGAACTTCCTTTACGCCCCCGTCGATCCTGTTTCGCCCCCGCCGCAACCCAGCAGGCCGCTGGGCTGGGGTGGAGGCGCCGGGTACCGCCCCCGGGTCCGGATGGTTTATTTCGAAGCCTGTTTATCGCCATAGCCTTCTTGCGAAGGCGCTCCGAATATAGTGCGGGTCGGGCGATCGCGAAAGGGCGTATCCGGCCAACCGGAACGTGGCTGCAAGGCGCCCGAAATTTGTTCATGGCGTGCGGCGACAGTTTGCAGGCGGCCGGATCATGTTAAATAGTGGCCAATGATCCGCTCAACGCCAGCGCCAGAGTCCCCAGCGACAGGATCGGGACAGACCTCCCGGAGCCAAACGCATGCCGGCGGCTGCCCCCAGCACGGGCATGACACGCATTGCGCCTTTGCGAGGTGCGGCCCTATTCGGCCTGCGGCGCGCTGAGTGAAGACGAACTGCACAAACTCGAGGCCTTTGTCGCGCACGAATTGCTACGCGCAGCGCCAGCAAATGTTCGCGCAGGACGAGGACGCCCATTCCGTCTACAACGTCACCTCGGGGTCGGTGCGGCTCTACCGGCTGCTGCCGGACGGTCGCCGGCAGGTGGTCGGCTTCGCGATTCCCGGCGACTTTCTCGGCCTGTCGCTGCAAGCCGCACCGTCTACGGCGCCGAGGCGCTGACGTCGGTCACGGTCTGCCGGTTCGACCGCGCGGCCTTCTCAGCCTTCGTCGACGAGCATCCGCAGCTGCTGCGGAGGCTCTACGACCTCGCCAACCACGAGCTGAGCCTGGCGCAGGAGCAGATGGTGCTGATCGGGCGCCGCACGGCCGAAGAGCGGGTCATCTGCTTCCTGGTCGGCCTGCGCAAGCGCTGGTCGCATATCAACAACAATTCCGTGACCGTGCCGCTGCCGATGACGCGGCAGGACATCGCGATTTTCTCGGCCTGACCATCGAGACGGTCAGCCGCGCCATTTCCAAGCTGGCGCGCGAAAAGGCGCTGCTGGTGGTGCCGGACGGCGTCCGGCTGCTCGACGTCGCCCGCCTGGAGGCGATCGCGGCGGGCTGAACCTGTCCACAGGGCCGGTCGTCCAATCCGCGGAATCGCGCTAGATTGGCCCCATGCGCCAATATCTCGACCTGCTCTCGCATGTGCTGCACGACGGCGCCGCAAAGGCCGACCGCACCGGCGTCGGCACGCGGTCGATCTTCGGCCATCAGATGCGCTTCGATCTCGCCGAGGGCTTTCCGATGGTGACGACCAAGAAGCTCTATCTGCGCGCGATCGTGCACGAGCTTCTGTGGTTCCTGAAGGGCGACACCAACATCAAATATCTCGCCGACAACAAGGTGACGATCTGGGACGAATGGGCCGACGAGAACGGCGATCTCGGGCCCGTCTACGGCAAGCAATGGCGCTCGTGGGCCTGCGCCCGACGGACGCACGATCGACCAGATCAGCGAGGTCGTCGAGGAGATCAGGCGCAATCCGTTTTCGCGCCGGCTCGTCGTCAGCGCGTGGAACCCAGCCGACCTGCCGGCGATGGCGCTCGCGCGCCGTGCCATTGCCTGTTCCAGTTCCATGTCGCGGAGATCGATGGCCGCAAGCGGCTGTCGCTGCAGCTCTACCAGCGCTCGGCCGACGTGTTTCTGGGCGTGCCCTTCAACATCGCGAGCTATGCGCTGCTGCTGGCCATGGTCGCGCAGGTCACGGGCTGCGAGGCCGGCGATTTCGTGCATTCCTTCGGCGACGCGCATCTCTACGACAATCACATCGAACAGGCGCAATTGCAGCTCACGCGCTCGCCGAAGCCGCTGCCGACGCTGCGCCTCAACCCGCAAGTGAAGTCGATCTTCGATTTCACCTTACGAGGACATCGCCATCGAGGGCTACGAGGCCTGGCCGGGCCAAGCGGATCAAGGCCGACGTCGCTGTCTGCGTTTTCCGTCCTCGTCGACGCCGACGCCTGTCCGGTGAAGGACGAGGTCTACAAGGTCGCGGCCCGAGCGAAGGGCGCGCGCGCGTCTTCATCGTCTCCAATTCGTTCATGCAGGGTCCTGCGCGCCGCTTTCGTCGAGCGCGTGATCGTGCCCGCCGGGACCCGACGTCGCCGACGACTGGATCGCGGAGCGCGCGACGCCGGCGACCGTCGTCGTCACGCAGGATCTGCCGCTCGCCGACCGATGCGTGAAGAAGGGCGCGCGCGTCTGTCGCCGAAGGGGCAGGAATGGACGCCGCAGAATATCGGCTCGGCGCTGGCGACGCGCAATCTGATGACGGACCTTCGCTCGGCGGGCGAGACGACCACCGGCCCGCCGCCGTTCGGGCCGCGCGACCGCTCGGCCTTTCTGTCGGCGCTCGATCTCGCGCTGACGCGACTTTCGCGCGAGCGATAGCGACGCGCCCTCGCGGCGCAAGTGAAAGGGGCCGCATCTTGCGATACGGCCCCCACATTGTCTTACCGGCTACAGCGACGGATTACGCGGCGCCGAACGTTCCACGAGGAGTCCAGGCGCGCAAAGCCCGCAGCGCAGACTTCGGCTGATGACAATGAGACACTGGATCACCTCCTTTCGGTTGGTTGACGACAATGGGAGACTAGGGCGATTCTCTTGAAATCGTAAACCCGGAAAAGCGCGATGGCGAAGATCGTTTTGGTGGCGGCCGTGGCGCGCAATGGCGCAATCGGCGTAAACGGCGCGCTGCCATGGCGTCTGCCGAGCGATCTCAAGCATCTTCGCGAGACGACCTGGGGCGGCCGATGATCATGGGCCGCAAGACCTTCGATCGATCGGCAAGCCCTTGCCTGGCCGCGAGACGATCGTCGTCACGCGCGACGCGACCTTCGCGCGCGGCAGGCGTCCATGTCGCGCGCACGATCGACGAGGCGCTGGCGCTTGGGCACGAGCGCGCGCGGCGATGGGCGTCGACGAAATCATGGTGGTCGGCGGCGGCGAACTCTATCGCGCCACGCTCGATGCATCGCCGACCGGATCGTTCTGAGCGAAGTCGATCTGGCGCCCGACGGCGACGCCTTTTTTCCGCCCCTCGACATGAGGCCGTTGGCGCGAGGTCTCGCGCGAAGCGGTCCGCTGCGCGGAGAGAAGGACGAGGCGTCCTTTATCGTGCGCGTTCCTGGAGCGAAGGCGTAGCTGGACCGCGAGCCTGAAACTCCAGCGCAAAGCTTGCCCACCGCCATTGCGCGCCTTTGCAACCCTGCATATCTGACGCTCAGATTGCGAACGTTGCGGCGCCGGCGGGCGCTCCTATAAGGTCGTCGCGCCGCCTCGCCGCGGCCGGAGGGAAAGGACGAGAATGCCCTGGAGCAATCAGGACGGGCCGCGCAAAGCCCGGCGGACAGAATCCCTGGGGAGGCCGCCCGGCCCGTGGGGCGGTGGCCCGGCGGGCCGGCGGGACGCCGCCCGACATCGAGGATCTGCTGCGCCGCGCCCAGAACCGGCTGCAGGGCGCCATGCCCGGCGGCTTCGGCGGCAAAGGGCCTGATCGCTTTCTGCTCGCCGGCGTGCTGCTGTGGCTGCTGTCTGGCTTCTATATCGTCGCCACCAACCAGGTCGGCCTCAATCTCGTCTTCGGCAAATTCGTCGGCAAGACGAAAGAGGGCCTCAACTACAATCTGCCCTATCCGATCGGCTCGGTGGTCAAGCTCGGCGTCACCGACTTCAACGCGATCGACGTCGGCTCGGCGATGCGTCCGGATACGCGCACGCAGGTCGATATTCCGGAAGAGAGCCTGATGCTGACCGGCGATGAGAAACATCGCCGACGTGAAGTTCCGCGTGATCTGGAAGATCGACGACCAGAAGCCGGAAGATTACGCGTTCAACATCTCAATCCGGGGCACGGTGAAGGCGGTCGCCGAAAGCGCGATGCGCGAGATCGTCGGCCGCTCGCAGATCCAGAAGCTGCTCACCGCCGAGCGCAAGGTGATCGAGCCGCAGTCGCAGGAGCTGATGCAGCGCGTGCTCGACGGCTATCGCGCAGGCGTGAAGATCATGCAGGTGCAATTGCTGTCGGTCGATCCGCCGGCTTCGGTCATCTCCGCGTTCCGCGACGTGACCGCGGCGCAACAGGATCGCGACCGCCTGAAGAACGAGGCCGAGGGCTACGCCAACAAGGTCGTGCCGGAAGCGCGCGGCCAGGCGGCGCGCATCCTGCAGGAGGCCGAGGCCTATCGCGAACAGACGGTAGCCGAATCCAAGGGCCAGGCGTCGCGCTTCACCCAGGTCTACGAGCAGTACAAGAAGGCGCCGCAGGTCACGCGCGAGCGCATCTATCTCGAGACGATGGAGCGCGTGTTCGGCGCCGTCGACAAGGTCATCATCGACAAGGGCGCGGGCCAGGGCGTCGTGCCCTATCTGCCGCTCGGCGAAATCAGCAAGGCCGGCGCGCCGGCGGGAGGCGCGAAATGAAATCCTCCATCGGATCGTTCTGACGCGATCATCGTCCTCGCGATTCTCCTCGTCGCTGTCGGGCGCGATGTTCCAGGTCAAGCAGACGGAGCAGGCGCTCGTCCTGCGCTTCGGCGCGCCGGTGGCGGGCCGCGGCCTCATCACCGAGCCGGGCCTCCACTTCAAGATCCCGCTGATCGAGACGGTGGTGCGCATCGACAATCGCATCCTCGATCTCGAAGCGCCGCGTCAGGAAATCATCGCGGCCGACAACCAGCGCATCGACGTCGACGCCTTCGTGCGCTACCGCATCGTCGATGCGCTGCGCTTCTATCAGGCGGCGGGCAGCATTCGCGCAGCCAACAACTTTCTGGCGTCCATCCTGAATTCGGCGGTTCGCCGCGTGCTCGGCGAAGCGACGCAGACGCAGATCGTGCGCGACGATCGCGCAGCGTTGATGGCGAAGATCAAGGAACAGGTCAACAACGAGAGCAAGAACTACGGCATCGCCATCGTCGACGCGCGCCTGCGCCGCGCCGACCTGCCGCGCGAAATCTCGAGAAGGTGTTCAGCCGCATGCAGGCCGAGCGCAAGCGCGAGGCCAACGAATTTCGCGCGCAGGGCAACGAGCAGTATCAGAAGATCACGTCTAAGGCCGACCGCGACGCCATCGTCATCAAGGCGGAGGCGCAGCAGCAGGCCGATACGATCCGCGGCAAGGGCGAGGCCGAACGCAACCAGGTGTTCGCCGAAGCCTTCGGCAAGGATCCGGACTTCTTCGCCTTCTATCGCTCGATGCAGGCCTACGATCAGTCGTTCAAGGCCGGGGATACGCGTTTCGTCACATCGCCGGGCTCGGATTTCTTCAAATATTTCGGCAATCCGGCCGGAAAGTGAGCGCGGCGCGCCCTTGCGCCGACGTCTTGGTTTCGCCGCGTTTCGAACGCGACTTTTCCGCGCAAAGCGGGCTGATTTCGGGAGTTGAATATGTCGCACGCCAATCCGACGCGCCGGTTCGCGCGTCCTGCCGCCGCCGCCGGGCTCGCGCTTCGCGCTGGCGCTGGGAGGGCGGCGACGCTCGTCCCGCCGGTCGACGCCCGCGCCTATGCGCGCGGCGCGCCCGGATCCTCCTTCGCCGATCTCGCCGCCAGCGTCAGTGGGCGGTGGTCAACATTTCCGCGACGCAGACGGTCGAGAGCGTCGCGGCACCGGCGGCGGCGCGCCTCAGTTCCATCCGGGAACGCCGTTCGACGATCTGTTCGAGGAATTCTTCAAGCGGCACGGCAGGCGGCGGCGAGCCGCCGCGCCAGCGCCGGTCAATTCGCTCGGCTCCGGCTTCGTCATCGATCCGGCGGGCATCGTCATCACCAACAATCACGTGATCGCCGACGCCAACGAGGTCTATGTCATCTTCACCGACGGGCAGAAGCTCAAGGCGGAAATGCTCGGCAAAGGACGCGAAGGTCGACGTCGCGGTGCTGCGCGTGAAGCCCGACAAGCCGCTGACCGCGGTGAAATTCGCCGACAGCGACAAGGCGCGCGTCGGCGACTGGGTGCTGGCGGTCGGCAATCCGTTCGGCCTCGGCGGCTCGGTGACGGCGGGCATCGTGTCGGCGCGCAACCGCAACATCGACAGCGGCCCCTACGACAATTACATCCAGACCGACGCGTCCATCAACAAGGGCAATTCCGGCGGTCCGCTGTTCAACATGGACGGCGAGGTGATCGGCATCAACACGGCGATCCTGTCGCCGTCCGGCGGCTCGATCGGCATCGGTTTCGCCACGCCTTCCAATACGGTCACGCCGATCATCGAGCAATTGCAGAAGTTCGGCGAGACGCGCCGCGCAGCTGGCTCGGCGTGCGCATTCAGAACGTCGACGATTCGATCGCCGAAAGCCTCAATCTCGGCAAGGCGCGCGGCGCGCTGATCGCCGGCGTCGACGACAAGGGGCCCTCAAGCCCGCCGGCCTCAAGGCGGGCGACGTCATCGTGAAATTCGACGGCAAGACGGTGTCGCAGTCGCGCGATCTGCCGAAGATCGTCGCCGCGACGCCGATCGGCAAGGAAGTCGACGTCGTCGTCGTGCGCGATGGCAAGGAAGTCACCAAGACGGTCAAGCTCGGCCGTCTCGAGGATGGCGAGAAGAACGGCAAGACCAAGAGCGGCGACTCGCGCGACAGCGAGGTCGAACGACAATGCCGTCAAATCCGCGCTGGGCATGGATTTCGCCACGCTCGCGCCACACACGCGCGCGTTACCAGATCAAGGACAACGTGAAATCGGGCGTCGTGATCACCCGCGTCGATCCCATGTCGAACGCAGCCGAAAAGCGCTGCAGCCGGGCGAGGTCATCGTCGAAATCAATCAGAAGGCGGTGAGCACGCCGTCCGACGTTCAGGATGCGCTCAAGGGCCTGAAGAAGGACGGCAAGAAGTCCGCCCTGCTGCTCGTCGCCAACGCGGCCGGCGAAGTGCGTTTCGTGCCGCGTCACGATCGACTGAGAGGGTCATTGCTTGCCGCCGGACGCAGGCGATTCGGGCCGAACGCTGGGTCGTCTTTGCGAGCGAAGCGAAGCAATGACGGTCAATCCTCGAGAAACCGCCGCACTTCCGAGAACAGGGCGTGGCGCTCGCTTTCGAGCGCCATTGAATGCGTGCCGCGCCCGAGCAGCACGAGCCTCTTTCGTTTTCGCGCGCGTTCGTGAGCAGAGGAAAATCTTGTTGGCCATGGATGGCGGCGTGTCGGCGTCCCATTCGCCCATCACGATCAGCACCGGACATTCGATGCGCGAGGATCCCAAGTCGGCGCGTCCTTCATCCAGTAGCGGCCCGCGTCGAACACGACGCCATTCGGCGCGCGCAGGACCGGCGGGTTCATCGCGGCGCCCTGCGGGTCGGTCGCCTGCGCCGCCTGCCAGAAGGCGTCGAACACGCCGTTTGGAATGAGCGCGGCCTGCGCATCTTCCGGCACGCCGCGCAGCCAGCGTTGCCTGGCCTCCTCGCGCGTCACGCCGCGCCAGGCGCCGAGCTTGCCGGAGGGATCGCCGATCGTCGGCGTTCCCTTGATCAGCCAGAGCGGCGCGAACAGCGTCAGCTTGTTTACGCGTGCGAGATGGTCCTGTGTGTAGCCGGCCATGATCGCCGTGCCCCAGGACCAGCCGAGCAGGTTGAGCCTGTCGAGCCCGTTTCGCGCACAGATGAATTCAACGACGGCGCTCACAGCAAGGATCGCCGTATCTGTCGTGATGACCGGGCCAGCCGCGTCGGCAGGCCGTCCATCTCCTTCTGGCGATCGGAGCGTCCGTAACCCGGCAGGTCCATGACCCAGACGTCGAAGCCCGCATTCGCCAGATGATCCATCCACGATGCGCCCCCGATCGGCGAGATCGAAGACGACGCTCTGGCTGGATAGGTCGCGCCATGCACCATCAGCAGCGTGCGTTCCGGCCCGAAGGAGGCGATGTCCGCCCTGCGCTTGTTGCGCATGTAGATGTTGAGGCCCGCGTTGGGCAGCGGCGTCCGAAATTCGCGCGTGTCGATTGTCGACGCCATTACGCTGGTCCTCCCGATTTTTCCGGTTTTGGCTTGTTCATGTCGCGCACGCGCTTCGACATTTTGATGCCGCGCGTTTCCTTGCGCCGGTCGCCGTGCGGTTGCAGGAACTTGCGATATTCGTCGCGCTTCTCGTGGATGGAAGCGATGACGAAGCCCATGGGCACGCCGATGTCGACGAGCACGGCTTCGGCGAGCTGCAAACTCGCTTCGATCGTTTCGGGGATCGCGTCGGTCACGCCGAGTTCGTAGAGATGGGTGGCGTGCACGGCGTCGCGGGCGCGCGCGACGATAGTGAGTTCCGGCCGCGCGCAGCATGGGCGAGCGTCACGACCTTTCTCGACGGCTGAGGGCGCGTCCATGGTGACGACGAGCGCGCGCGCGCCCGCAAGCCCGACGCGTTCGAGAAATTCCGGGCCGCGTCGCGTCGCCCCAATAGATTTCCACGCCGTCCTGGCGCGCTTTGGCGACGAGCTGCGGCGTGCCGTCGACGGCGACGAAGGGAATGTCGTGGCGCGCCAACATGTCCGAGACCAGCCGGCCGACTCGACCATAGCCGACGATGACGACGCGCTGGTCGGCGACGGTGAAGGCCGGCGCGAGATGCGCGAATTGCACATCCTCCTGCCCGCGCGATTTCGTCGAGCGCGCGCCGATCCAGCCGAGCAGGGGGATTGCCGTCATGGTGAGTGTGACGACAAGCAGAAGATCGCCGCCGGCCCGGTCGGGAATGATCCTGGCCGCCATGGCCGCGCCGATCATCAGGAAGGCGAATTCGCCGCCGGGCGCAAGCAGCAGCGACATTTCGCGCGCGACCGGCGCGGCGAGCCGGAAGGCGCGCGCGAGCACATAGAGAATCGCCGCCTTCATGACGACGAGGCCGAGCGCGAAGCCGAGGATGGCGAGCGGCTCCTGGAGGACGCGCGCAAAATCGAGATGCGAGCCGGTCGAGAGGAAGAACAGGCCGAGCAGCAGACCCTGGAAGGGCGCGATCGTCACCTCGATCTCGCGGCGGAATTCAGTTTCCGCCAGCAGCAGGCCGGCGATGAAGGCGCCGAGCCCCATCGACAGGCCGGCCGAGGCGATGGCCACGCTCGCGCCGACGACGACCAGAAGACAAGCCGCCATGAAGAGCTCGGTGGAGCCGGCGGCCGCGACCAGCTGAAACAGCGGGCGCAGCACGAGCCGTCCGCCGGCGACCAGCGCGAACAAGGCGAGGACCGCCGGGGCCCAGGTCCAGAACAATTGCGAACTGGCGAGCGCGCCGCTCTTGGCGTCGAGCAGCGGCACCATGAACAGCAGGGGCGCGACCATCAGGTCCTGGAACAGCAGAACCGCGAAGGCCGCGCGGCCGGCCGTGGTGTTCAGCCTTTTGGTTTCCGACAGAACCGAAAGAACGATCGCCGTCGAGGACATGGACAGGGCCGCCGCGCAGATCAGCGCGCGGCCGGGCCCCAGATCCAGCCACGCGCCGACCTGCAGCGTGAGCAGGGCGGTCGTGACGACGACCTGCGCCGCGCCAAGCCCGAAGACGAGGCGGCGCATGCGCATGAGACGGTCCCACGACAATTCGAGACCGATCATGAACAGGAGGAAGACGACGCCGAGTTCGGCAAGCTGCGCCGCGCCCGCGCCGCCGCCGATCGTGACCATCGAGAAAACGGGAAACTTCTCGGCCAGCCGGCCCGCGCCGAAGGGACCGAGCAGGGCGCCGGCGATCAGGAAGCCGAGCACGGGAGAGACGCGCAGCCGTCGGAACAGGGGCACGACGACGCCGGCCGTGATCAGGAAGATCAGCGGCTGACGCCATGTTTCCCAGTGAAATTCCGGTTCCATCCGCGTTCCGGTTCGATTCAGCGCGAAGACTATAGCCGGAGGATGGCGGCGGGCGGGAAGAAATGGCCTGCGCGCCTTCAGACCCGCTTCTTGCGCATGA
>JACKJE010000029.1 GCA_020638135.1 Methylobacteriaceae bacterium
CCCATGCCGATCCCGGAATCGCGCACCTCGAAGCGCAATCGCGCGCGTCCCGCGCCGACACGCGTCGCGCGGACGACGATCTCGACGTAGCCCGCCGGCGTGAATTTGATGGCGTTGCCGATCAGATTCACCAGACTGTCGTGCATATGCCGCGCATTGGTGACGATCCGGCGCGGCATGGGCATGTCGATGCGCAGCAACAGGCGCACGCCCTTCGTCTGCGCGGACACGTCGAGCAATTCGCGAATCTGATGCAGCATTTCGAAGAGATCGACAGGTTCGCGCGGCACGGGTTCGTTGCTCATTTCAAGGCGCGAGAAATCAAGGATCGAATTGATCTGTTCGAGCAGCGAGCGACCGGCCTGGCCGATCATGCGCGCCATATCGGTCTCTTCTCGCGGCAACTTGGATGCAGCGAGGATGTCTCCGAGCCCGATGATCGCGTTGAGCGGCGTGCGCAGATCGTGACTGACGGCAGCCACGAACATGCTCTTTGCGCGCGCCGAGTCCTCGGCTTTCGCCTTGGCCTGCCAGAGGTTGCGGACGAGATTGAGCGCATAGGCGGGAATGATGATAAGGCCGACGATCAGGCCCCCGGCGAGGAGATCGTTGTCGCGCCACAGCGGCGAAAGACGAACGACCAGACCGACCGCCACGATCGACATGACGCCCGACGCGACGATCCATTTCACGCCGTAGCGGAAGCCGAAGCCGTAGATGATGAGCAGATAGCCGGGATAGAGGAGACCGACGTAAGCCGGGCCGGCCGTGTAGGCGATATAGGAGAGCGCGCAGATGTCCGTGAGGAGAACGGCGACGCGCCGCCATGCTCGGGCGCGCGGCCAGATGCGCGCGTGCAGGAAAAAGCCGGCGGCCAGCCCGAGATAGGCGAGATAGGCGCCGGCCATGAAGCCGGAGCCCATCGAGGGGTGCGAGGCGCCGAAGATGGCGACGGCGCCGAACAGGATGGTCGTGATGACCATTCTGTTGATACCCATCTGCCGTTCGTTCTCGACGCGCTGGTCGTCGACTTCAGGCCGGGACTTGATGAGTGGCTTTTCGCCCCGCATGGACGTCAGGCGGTCTTCGCGAGCGGGCTCGCGCGCACGAAGAGTTCCGAAATATCGGCGAAGGGGGCGGGCCTGCCGAGCAGATAGCCCTGCACGAGTTCGCACCCGACCTCGCGCAGCCCCTGCAGATGCTTCGGCGTCTCGACGCCCTCGGCGACGACTTCGAGGCCGAGGCTGCGGCCAAGCGTGATGATGGCGCGCACGATCGCGGAATCGTTGGGGTCCTGCGTCATGTTGCGCACGAAGCTCTGATCGATCTTGATGCGCTGCACGGGCAGTTTCTTGATGTAGCTCAGCGAGGAATAGCCGGTGCCGAAATCGTCGATGGCGATCGAAATGCCCAGGCGATTGAGTTCGCGCAGGTCGTTGGCGACCGCGTCGATGTCCTGCATGACGATGTTTTCGGTGAGCTCCAGCTCGAGCCGGCGCGGATCGAGGCCGGTCTCCGAGAGGATTCGCGCGACCTGCAGCGGCACGTTCTTCTTGCGGAACTGGATGGGCGACATGTTGACGGCGACGCGGAACAGCGGGAACGCGTCGCGCTGCCAGATTCGCGCATCCGCGCAGGCCTTGCGCAGCACCCATTCGTTAATCGGAATGATCAGGCCGTTTTCCTCGGCCTGCGGCAGGAAGGCGCCGGGGCCGACGATGCCGACGCCGGGACGGTTCCAGCGCAACAACGCTTCGACGCCGATAATCGCATTGGTGGAGACGTCGAATTGCGGCTGGTAGTAGAGGACGAATTCGTCGTTGGCGAGCGCCGTACGCAGGTCGGTCTCGAGGCTCATCGCGCTGCGCGCGCGCGCCTGCATGTCGGCAGCGAACAGACAATAGGCGTTGCCGCCCTCGCCCTTGGCCTTGTACATGGCCAGATCCGCGTTGCGCAGGAGTTCCTCGGGATCCGCGCCGTCGTTGGGGTGGATCGCGACGCCGATCGAGGCGGTCGATTTCATCTGCGGCGTTTCCGGATCGACGAAGGCGGCGATCGCCTCGCAGATGCGCGCGGAGAATTCCGCAACGTCATAGTTGGTCGCGACATCCGACTGCAGGATCGCGAATTCGTCGCCGCCGAGGCGGGCGAGCGTGTCGCGCTCGCGCACCACCTCGCGCAGGCGCGCGCCGATCGCCTGCAGGAAGCGGTCGCCGACCGAATGGCCGTAGACGTCGTTGACCGCCTTGAAACCGTCGAGGTCGATGAGGTGAAGGGCGAATATCTTGTCGCCGCGCCGCGCCCGGGCGATCGACCCGCGCAGCTTTTCGGACAGGAGCGTGCGATTGGGCAGCCCCGTCAACGGATCGTGATGAGCGAGATAGCGCAGGTGTTCTTCCGTGCGCTTGTGGGCGGTGATGTCGAGCGAACTCGTGAGCACGCCGGTCACGGCGCCCGTATGGTCGCGCAGCGGGGTCTTGGTGGTGAGGAAGCTGCGGCGGCGCTCGTCGGCGCTCGTCAGATTTTCCTCGAAGGCGGGAAGCGCGCGGCCCGTCGTGAAGACCAGCTGGTCGAGCGTCTGGTTGCGCTCGGCGTTGGCCTTGCCGATCAGTTCGGCGAGCGGACGGCCGACGGCGGCTACCGGATCGACGCCGAAGAAGTCCGTCTCGAAGGCGTTGACGAACAGGGTGCGGCCCTCGCGATCGACCGCGTTGATGAGGACCGGCAGCGTGTCGATGACCTGGGCGAGACGCTCGATCGAATCGCGGATCGCGCGCTCGCGCGAGCGCTCGCTGTCGGCGAGTTCCTGCGCCAGCGTGTCGGCGCGTTCGGCGAGCAGCTTCTGGTGGCGGCGCAGCGTGAGCAGGTTGCGTGTGCGGGTGATGAATTCGTGATGGTCGACCGGCGAGTTCAGAAAATCCGTCGCGCCCGCCTCGAGCGCGCGCAGCCGGTAGGAACGTTCCTCATAGACGGTGATGACGACCACGGGAATGTCGGAGGCACCCTGTGTCGCGCGCAGGGCGCGGACGAAATCGGCGCCGTTCATCTCCGGCATCTTGTAGTCGGTGATGACGAGATCGACCGGATTGGCGGCCAGCCAGTCCAGGGCCTCGCGCGGATTGCCAAAGGCATGGACCTCGATATCGGGCGCGATCGAAGCCGCGAGCTTGGAAAAAATGTTCCTGTTCGTTACGCGGTCGTCAACGATAGCAACAATCGCCATGATTCGATTTCTCAGGCAGGAGAAGTACTTGGCGAAGATCTGGCCACCTGCGCCCGCAGCCAGAATGGCGCAAGTTGATTAAGCAATTGCTTCCTCGGCCGGGCGCCCGTGTCGATTTGCCCGCGCGATTCAGTAGGATAGGCGCCGCAATGGGAGAACGCCGATGAACCCTGCCGACCTGTCCGCCTGCGCGCTCGTGGCCGCTTACGCCAAGGGCGAGCTTTCGCCGGTCGAAGCGCTGGAAGCCGTGATTTTACGGGCCGAACGGCTGGAGCCGCAGCTGATGGCGCTGTGGGCGCTCGACGTCGAAGGAGCCCGCGCCACGGCGCGCGAGTCCGAGGCGCGCTGGCGCAAGGGGGCGCCGCTCGGCCCGATCGACGGCATTCCGTTAACGATCAAAGAAAATATTGCGACCCGGGGCGTCGCCATGCCGCTCGGCACGGCGGCGAGCGAACTCGTCGCCTCCACGGCCGACGCGCCGCCGGCGGCCCGGGCGCGCGAATCCGGCGCGGTGATTTTCGCGCGCACGACAATGCCCGACTACGGCATGCTGTCCTCGTCGAAATCGAGCTTCCACAAGCTGACCCGCAATCCCTGGGACCTGACGAAGACCCCCGGCGGCTCCTCGGCCGGCGCGGGCGCGGCGGCGGCGGCCGGCTACGGGCCGCTGCACATCGGCACCGATATCGGCGGCTCGGTGCGCCTGCCTGCCGGCTGGTGCGGAATCTTCACGTTGAAACCGAGCCTTGGGCGGATTCCGATCGACCCGCCGTTCCAGGGCCGCGTCGCCGGACCGATGACGCGGACGGTCGCGGATTCCGCGCTGTTCATGCAGGTGCTGAGCCTGCCCGACGCGCGCGACCACATGAGCCTGCCCTATGAGGCGATCGCCTGGGGAGCGCTCGATCGCGATGTGAAGGGGCTGCGGATCGGCCTGCATCTCGACGCCGGCGCAGGCCTGCCGGTCGATCCCGAAACCAGCGCGGCCGTGCAGGCCGCCGCGCGCGCCTTCGAGGCGGCGGGCGCGATCGTCGAACCGCTCGCGCCGTTCCTGACGCGCGAGATGCTCGACGGGCAGGATCGCTTCTGGCGCGCACGCGCCTATGCGGACATCGCGTCGCTGCCGGAAGAGCGCAAGGCGAAGATCCTGCCCTTCATCCGCGCCTGGGCGGAATCGGCCGCGCCGTTCAGCGGGCAGGACGTCTATTCGGGATTCGCGCAGTCGATGGCGTTGCGCAAGGCGACGGAGGCGGCGACGCGGCGCTTCGACTACGTGCTCTCGCCGACCGCGCCGGCGCCCGCATTCGACGCCGAACTGCCGAGCCCGACCAACGATCCGGAACGGCCGTTCGAACACATCGCCTTCACGCTGCCTTACAATATGTCCGAGCAACCGGCGGCTTCGATAAACTGCGGCTATACGTCACGCGGGCTGCCGATCGGACTGCAGATCGCCGGCCGACGCTTCGACGATCTCGGCGTGTTGCAGGTGTCGCGGGCCTGGGAGCGGATGCGGCCGCAACAGAACGCGTGGCCGTTTGCCGCAGCGTGAGACGTGCGGCGCCGCACACGCGGCGCCTTCCACAGGCTTGCGCGCGCGATGGACGCGGAGCAGAATTATCAAGCGGCGGATCAATCCACCCAAAAGGGGGGTGTGAAAGTGGACAGACGATCATTTCTTGGTTTGTTCGGCGGACTTGCTGCAGCTGTTGCGCTGCTGAAGACCAGCCCGAGCGATGCAATGCCGATGGCCAAGCCGACGGACGTTGCGCCCGCAGCGCCGGAGCCGGCTGTCGCGACCGACGCGGACATGGAAGCCGTCAAGACCGAAAACGTCTATTGGCGCCGCAGGCGCTGGCGTCGCCGGCGCTTCCGCGTCTATCGCCGTTATTATCGCCGGCGGTACTGGCGTCCGCGCTACTACTACCGGCGCCGTTACTACTGGCGTCCGCGCTATTACTACCGCTGGTGGTAACGCGCCCGGCGTGACGATGTCCGGCGCTGCGGCCTGACGGGCCGGCGCCGGGCAGCCGTCACTTCAGTTCGGCGGCGAAGAATTCGAAGGTGCGCAGCTCCGCCTCCGCGGCGGCTGTCGCATCGTAGCTTTCGCGCTCGTCGCAATTGAAGCCGTGATCGGCGGCATAGACGAATACCGGAACTTCCGGCTGGGCGGCGCGAATCTTGTCGACGTCGCTCAGCGGGATGTGTTTGTCGCGTTCGCCGAAGTGCAGCATCAGCGGGACGCGCGGACGTTCCGACGCGATCCCCGCAATGGCGCCGCCGTAATAACCGACGGCCGCGGCGACGCCCGACAGGCGCGCGGCCGCCGCATAAGCGAGCGTGCCGCCCCAGCAATAGCCGACGATTCCGACATTGCCGCCGGCTTTCGCGGCTTCTACGGCCGCCGCGATATCGGCGAGCGTTTCCTCGACTTTCGTGCGGCCGCGCAGATCCATCGCGCGCGGGCGATCGTCCATGCCGTAGCCGAGTTCGACGCCTTTCTCGACGCGGTCGAACAGGGCCGGCGCGATGACGAGGTAGCCGGCGGCGGCATATTTGTCGGCGACCGCGCGGATGTGGTGGTTGACGCCGAAAATCTCCTGCAGCACGACCATGCCGCCCTTCGGCTTGCCATCAGGGCGCGCGCGATACGCCGAAATTTTCACGCCGTCCTCGCAGGTCAGGTCTATCGTCTCGCCCATCGCAATCTTTCCTTCCTCGCGGCCGATCCAGCCGTCTCCCTGACGCATTATAGACAGGCCGGCGCGATCCACACGCCTGAGCGCGTCGGCGATCTTCACTCCGGCGATTGCGCGGTCGCCGCAGATTTCGGCGAGCGGCGCCAGAACGAAGGCGCGATTCAAGAGCTCGCGATGCGGGACGACGAGATCGGGATCGGCGAGCTGTTCGTCGCCGTAGAGCAGGATATCGATGTCGATGACGCGCGGTCCCCAGCGCTCGCCGTCGACCCGGCCGAGGTCCGCCTCGATGCGCTTGAGCGCTGCGAGCAGCTCGCGCGCGGCGAGGCAGGTTTCATAGAGGGCGCAGGCGTTGAGGAAATCCGGCTGGTCGAGGCGACCCCAGGGCGGCGTGCGCCAGAGCGAGGAGACGGCGATGCGACGACCGATGCCGCGCGCCTCGATTTCGCGCACGGCGCGCGCAATCGTGCGCGCGGCGTCGCCGAGATTGGCCCCAAAGCCGAGCGCGACGAGGGCGGGCTCAGCCATGTTCGATTGCGTCCCAGACGGCGAAAGCCGCCCGATGTTCCGCCACATCGTGCACGCGAAAAATGCGCGCGCCGCGCGCCGCAGTCGCGAGATTGGCCGCGATCGTGCCGATCAGCCGCGCATCGACATTCGCGCCGAGCAGAAGGCCGAACAGCGACTTGCGCGAGACGCCGATCAGCACGGGCAGGCCGTATTCGGCAGCAAGACGATCGGTGGCGCGCAAGGCGGCGAGGTTCTGCTCCTTGGTCTTGCCGAAGCCGATGCCGGGATCGAGCATGACATGGGCGCGCAATATGCCGGCCTGGCGCGCGAGATCGAGCGAGCGGTCGAAGAAGCGCTTCATGTCGGAGACAATGTCGAGCGCGGGATCGACGCCGTCGCGATTGTGCATGACAACGACGGCCGCGCCGGTCTCGGCCACGGTGTCGGCCATGGCGGGATCGCGCTGCAGGCCCCAGACGTCGTTGATGACTGAGACACCTCGTTCTACCGCGTAACGCGCGGTTTTGGCCTTATACGTGTCGATGGAGAACGGCGCGTCTACTTCGGCGAGCAAGGCGTCGAGCAGCGGCGCGAGGCGGCGGATTTCCTCGTCGGCCGAAATGGGCGTGTGGCCCGGCCGCGTCGATTCCGCGCCGACGTCGACGATGTCGGCGCCGTCGGCCACGAGCTTTTTCGCCTGCGCGACAGCCGGGTCGCGGCCGACGAACCTGCCGCCGTCGGAAAAGGAATCGGGCGTGACGTTCAATATGCCCATGAGCGCGCGGCGTTCGGCGACGATGCGCAGGAAGGAGTCACGGCGGGCGGCCATGGCCGCTGTGGGTGGAATGGTCTGTCCTCCGCTCATCGCGCCTTCGAACCTGTCCTGCCCGCGACAGCGGGCGGTGGAAAATCTGACCGAAATGCCGGACCTTCATCCTGCGAGTCTGACTCGAAATTCGCTGCCGATCCAAATCCCTCATGCTGAGGAGCGATGCGGAGCATCGCGTCTCGAAGCATGATCCAGTGTTTCGAGCCTCGGCCACCCTTCGAGACGCGCCACCCAAGTCGGGCTTGCCCGACTTGGGCATTTCATGTCGATCTCGGGCAAGCCCGAGATCGATGGCGCTCCTCAGGATGAAGGTTCGAGTTTTCGATCAGGCTCGAGAGATCATCGTCACGGCTCTGTATTCCCGCTGTCGCGGGAATGACATTTCCCGGACAGCAAGGTCAATCGGGATGGATGTAGCCGACATCCGCCGGCGTGCCCTCCAGCGCGCCGCCGTCGGCGCCCGGCCGCCAGCCGAGGACCGCCTCGATCTTCGCGGCAAGCTCGAAATCCTTGTCGGTGACGCCGCCGGCCGAATGCGTATTGAGGCGGACTTCCAGCGAGGGATAATTGAGGATCATTTCCGGATGATGCCAGGCGGCTTCGGCAAGATGGGCGACCGCGCCCGCCGCCAGCAGCGTCGAACGCCAATCCTTGGTGCGATAGGTGCGGCGGATCGCGCCGTCGGCATAGGTCCAGCGGCCGAGATCGCCGACCAGCCGCTGCGCGATCGCATCGGCGGAATAGACCTGTTCGTATCTCGTGGTCATGGGGCGCTCCGGGCGGCGGCGATCCCGTCTATCTAACGCGCCGGCGCGAGGCGCCAAGGTTGCGCGCGGGCCAAGCTGCGGCCATACCTTGCGCCATGAAGGTCTCGCGATCCGCTTTGCGCATCCTCGCCTGCGTCGCGCTCGCGGCGACGCTCGCGCCTGCGCGGCTCGGCGCGCAGACGGCCTTCAAGCATTTCAACTATTGCGCGCCGCCGACGCCGCCCTCCTGCGTCGAGGCCGTGGCCGACGCCAGCGAGAAGAAACTGAAGGCCTGCGAGACCGATGTCGAGCGCTATGTGGCGAGCGTGTTCGCCTATCGTGGCTGCATCGCCGCAGAGACGGAGCGCGCGGTGCGCGAGGCGAACGCCACGATCCGCAAGATACGCTGCGCGCGCGACCCGGCCTTCTGCCCGCAGCCGCCGCCCGAGCCGGAAGCCGCGCCGGCGAGGCGCAAGAAGAAGCGCGGGATGAAATAGGATGGGTTTGCGCGCACGCGCGCATTCGTGTTGCATACGCCACCCCAACGAGACCGGACTCATGGCCGCACCCAAACCGCCCGCCTTCGAAACGCTGAGCCTGCATGCAGGCCAGCACCCCGACCCCACGACCGGATCGCGCGCGACGCCGATCCATCAAACGACGAGCTATGTGTTCCGCGACGCCGATCATGCGGCCGCCCTGTTCAATCTCGAAGTCGGCGGGCACATCTATTCGCGGATTTCCAACCCGACCGTGGCGGTGCTGGAAGAGCGGCTCGCCGCGCTCGAGGGCGGCTCGGCGGCCGTGTGCACCGCCAGCGGACAGGCGGCGCTGCATCTGGCGATAGCGACGCTGCTCAACGCCGGCGACCATATCGTGGCGTCGGCCTCGCTCTACGGCGGTACGGTCAACATGCTGGCGCAGACGCTGCCGCGCTTCGGCATCACGACGACCTTCGTCAAGCCGCGCGACCATGCGGGCATCAAGGCGGCAATCCAGCCCAACACGAAACTCGTGCTCGGCGAGACCATCGGCAATCCCGGCCTCGAAGTGCTCGACATTCCCGCCGTCGCCGCTATCGCGCATGATGCGGGCCTGCCGCTGATGATCGACAACACTTTCGCGACGCCCTACCTGTGCCGGCCCTTCGATCTCGGCGCCGATATCGTGATGCATTCGATCACCAAATGGATCGGCGGGCATGGCATAGCCATTGGCGGCGTGGTGATCGACGGCGGGCGATTCGACTGGCGCGCGACGGGCAAATTCCCGACGATGAGCGAGCCCTATGCCGGCTACGACAATCTGGTCTTCGCGGAGGAATTCGGGCCGATCGCTTTCGCCATGCGGGCGCGCGCGGAGGGCTTGCGCGATTTCGGCGCGTGCCTGTCGCCGACGCATGCCTTTCACCTGTTGCAGGGTATTGAAACCCTGCCGCTGCGCATGGAGCGGCATGTGTCGAATACGGCGGCCGTGCTCGCATTTCTCCAGAAGAACGATGCCGTCGCCTGGACGAACCATCCGACGTTGGAAACGCATCCCGATCATGCGCTCGCCAAGAGACTGCTGCCGAAAGGCGCCGGCTCGATCGTGACCTTCGGCGTCAAGGGCGGGCGCGAGGCGGGCCGCAAGTTCATCGAGGCGCTGCAACTCGCGAGCCATCTCGCGAACGTCGGCGACGCCAAGACGCTGGTCATTCATCCCGCGTCCACGACGCACCGGCAGATGAACGCCGAACAGCTCGCCAAGGCCGGCGTCGGCGAGGACATGATCCGCCTGTCGGTCGGCCTCGAAAACGTGGCGGACATCACCAGCGATCTCGCGCAGGCCCTGCGCTTCTCGCAGAAAGGTTGAGCGATGGATTTCTCTCTCAACGGCAAGAATGTCCACGCTTCGACCGGCGGCGTCGCCTTCGATGCATCAAGACCCGTCGTCGTCTTCCTGCATGGCGCGGGCATGGATCACACCGTGTGGTTCCTGCAATCGCGCTGGTTCGCCTATCGCGGGCGCGCCGTGCTGGCGCTCGATTTTCCCGGCCACGGCGGATCGGACGGGCCGCTGCTCTCATTCATCGAGGACATGGCCGACTGGGTCGCGGCCACGCTCGATCAGCTCGGCGTCAAACAGGCGGCTGTCGTCGGGCATTCCATGGGCGCGCTGACGGCGATCTCCTTTGCCGCGCGGCATCCCGAGAAAGCGCGCGCGCTCGGCCTCGTCGGCGCGGCGCTCGCCATGCCCGTGTCGAAGGATCTCTTGGGCGCGGCGGCGGCCGATCATCATGACGCGATCGACATGGTGAACCTGTGGGGCCACGGTTTCCACGCCGGCATCGGCGGCTGCGAATGGCCGGGCGTGTGGATGACGGGCGCGAGCGAGGACCTGCTGGAGCGCGCCGACAAGGGCGTGCTGGCGAACGATCTTGCCGCCTGCAACGCGCATCAGGCCGTGGCGGACAATGCGGCGAAGATTACCTGTCCCGCTCTGGTGGTGCAGGGCTCGCGCGACATGATGACGCCGCTCAAGGGCGCGCGCGCTCTGGCGGCCGCCATGCCGAAAGGCTCGATCCAGATCGTGCAGGGCGCAGGGCACATGGTGATGATCGAACGCGCGACCGAGACGCTGGAGGCGCTGGCGGAGGCGGTGTAGGGCCAAGCGTCGTCATTGCGAGGAGCGAAGCGACGCGGCAATCCATCCACGAATCTGGATGAAGTCCCGGTGGATGGATTGCTTCGCTTCGCTCGCAATGACGGCTGACTACTTCCCCTGCCCTTTCATCGCCTCGTCACGCAATTCGCGGCGCAGGATCTTGCCGACATTGGTCTTGGGCAGCACATCGCGGAACTCGATGTGCTTGGGGCGCTTGTAGCCGGCAAGATGCTGTTCGGCGAACTTGCTGAGATCTTCCTTCGTCACCGGGTTCTTCTGCACGACATAGAGCGCGACCTTCTCGCCGGAATTGGCGTCCGGCAGGCCGACGACCGCGCATTCCAGCACGTCGGGGTGCTCGGCCATCGCGGCCTCGATCTCGTTGGGATAGACGTTGAAGCCGGAGACGAGGATCATGTCCTTCTTGCGGTCGACGATGCGCAGATAGCCGTCGTCGTCCATCGTGCCGATGTCGCCGGAGCGGAAGAAATTGTCCGGCGTCATCACCTTTGGCCGTCTCGTCCGGCGCTGCCAGTAGCCGGACATGTTCATCGGCGCACGGATCGCGATCTCGCCGGGATCGCCGTGCTTCACCCATTGCCGTCATCGTCGAGAATCTTGATTTCGACGCCGGGCATCGGCAGGCCGATCGTGCCGGTGAATTTCTCGCTGTCCGCGCGATTGCAGGTGACGCCGGACGAGGTCTCCGACAGGCCGTAGCCTTCGGCGATCGGGCAACCGGTAATGGCGAACCATTTCTTCGCCACCGCCTCCTGCACCGCCATGCCGCCGCCGTTGGAAATGGCGAGGCCGGAGAAGTCGAGCTTGGCGAATTCGGGATTGTTGACCAGCGCATTGAACAGCGTGTTGACCGCCGGGAATGTGTTGAAGCGGTACTTGCCCATCTCCTTGACGAGGCCGGGAATGTCGCGCGGGTTGGGGATGAGCACGCACAGGCCGCCGAGCCGCATCGCGAGGAAGGCGACCGAGACCAGTGCGAAGACGTGGTAGAGCGGCAGTGCGCAAATCGAGACGATCTGGCCCTTGATCTTGCCGCCCCCCATGGCCGGCTGCAGCCAGGCCTCGGAGGCGAGTACGGCCGCGAGCAATGCGCGGTGCGACAGGATCGCGCCCTTGGACACGCCGGTCGTGCCGCCGGTATATTGCAGGATGGCGACGTCCTCGCGCTGAATGGTCGGCGCCGTGAACGGCTTGCCCGCGCCCTCGGCGAGCGCCGCCTTGAAGGTCGTGTGGCCGGGCAGCGACCAGGCCGGCACCATTTTGCGGCGCACGACGAAATTGACGATCGTCCCCTTCACGGCGCCCAGCATGTCGCCCATGCTGGCGACGACGACGTGCTTGACCTGCGTTTTCGGCAGGGCCTCCTGCAGGACGGACGCGAAATTCTCGAGCACGACGATGGCGAGCGCGCCGGAATCTTTCAGCTGATGCTCGAGCTCGCGCGGCGTGTAGAGCGGATTGACGTTGACCGCGATGAAACCCGCGCGCAGCACGGCGGCGAGCGCCACCGGATATTGCAGCACGTTCGGCATCATGATGGCGACGCGGTCGCCCTGTTTCAGACCTTTGGCTTGCAGCCAGGCGCCGAAGACGCGCGACATGCGATCGATGTCGCCGAAGGTGATGGCCTTGTCCATGCAGACATAGGCCTTGTCGTTCGCGTATCGCTTGAAACTGTCCTCGAACAGCGCCGCGAGCGAGTCATAGCCGCTCACGTCGACGTCGTCCGGAACGCCCGGCGGATAGGAGTTAAGCCAGATCTTGTCCATAAGGTCCTCCCCGCGGTTCTTCGGCGACCGCACATGGTTTAGCTATAGACCAAAGACGCCGGCTTGTCTTGCCGCTCTCCTCATCACACCGGCGTGAACATCGGCACTTTGTGGCCATTGTTCGAGGGCTGGAAGACGACCTTCACCCGCTGGCCGATGGCGATGCGGTCGAAATCGCAATCGACGATATTGCTCATCATCGTCGGCCCGGCGTCGAGCTTGACGAAGGCGATGGCGTAGGGCGCCTCGGCGCGGCGCATAACCGAGAAGGAATAGATTTCGCCCTCGCCGTTCGTCTCCTGCCATTCGGTCTCGCCGAAGCAGAAGGGGCAGAGCGCGCGCGGGTAGAAATGCGGCTCGCCACAGGCAAGGCACTTCTTGACCAGCAGCCTGCCCGCGTCGGCGGCGTCCCAATAGGCTTGCGTCTCCACATTGGCCACGGGCGCGAGAATGTTGCGTTTCGTGGCCATCATGCGCGCTCCATCACGAGGACGGCCGCGCCGTGGCGCGTGCCGAGCGAACCGCCGGTGCCAGGAGGCCACCGCGAGATCGCAATTCTTCACCTGCACCGCGGGTGGGCCTCGCCGCGCAATTGCCGCACGGCCTCCAGCACCTTGGTCAGGCCGCCGCGGTTGGCGGGATGGTTGGAGCAAAGCCCGCCGCCATCTGTGTTGAACGGCAGTTTGCCGACGCCGGAAATCAGATTGCCGTCCGCAACGAACTTGCCGCCCTGCCCTTTTTCGCAAAAACCGAGGTCCTCGATCTGCTTCAGCACGGTTATGGTGAAACTGTCGTAGAACGAAGCGTATTTCATGTCGGCGGGTTTGACGCCCGCTTCCGCCCAGGCGCGGCGGCCTGCGGATTCGATGCCGGTATAGGAAAGATCGATCCGCCCGCCGTCGGTGTGCTTGGGGCTTTCGCCCGCGCCCAGAATATTGACGACCGGCTTCTTAAGGCTCCTGGCGATCTCCGGCCGCGTGACGATGATCGCGCCGCCGCCGTCTGTGATGACGCAGCAGTCGAGCCGGTGCAGGGGCGACGCCACCAACGGCGAGTTCACCACCTCCTCCACCGTCACGACATTGCGCAGCAGCGCATGCGGATTGTGCCGGGCGTGATGGGAGGCGGCCACCTTGATCCAGGCGAGCTGTTCGCTGGTTGTACCCCAATCGTGCATGTGGCGCATCGCCACCATGGCGTACATGTTGGCGATGGTCGGCGCATAGGGCTGCTCGAATTGCGCATCGGGCACCGACGGCGCCACGATGCGCGGGGCCGTGCCGGTCGCCATGCCCTCCGAGCGCGGCTTGCCGGCGAGCGTGATCAGCGCGACGTCGCACTTGCCGGCCGCGATCGCCTGGGCGGCATGCGAGACATGCAGCAGGTAGGACGAGCCGCCTACATCGGTCGAATCGACATGACGCGGCTTCAGGCCGAGATAGTCGACCATGGAGATCGGGCCCATGCCGGGCGCGTCGCCAGCGCAGAAATAGCCGTCGACATCGTCCTTCGACAGGCCCGCATCTTCCAGCGCGCCTTTCGCGACTTCCGCATGGAGCTGGGCGAGCGACTTGTCGGGCGCATGCCTGGTCGGGTGTTCATATATGCCGGCGATGCAGGCCGCCCTTTTGATGCTCATCCGGTTTTCCGTTTCTTCCCAGTCGCGAAATTGCATGCGATCTTAAAGGCCAAGAAGCACCGTCGCCAATGCATGGCGGCGCACAATGGACATGCGGGAGGCGCAGATGAGCAAGGCGAATGGTGAAAAGGCGCTTGCCGGGCGGGCTCTCGGGGGACTTATGGCGCTCGATTTCTCGACGACGATCGCCGGGCCCTATTGCGCGCGGCTGCTCGCCGATCTCGGCGCGGAGGTGATCAAGATCGAGAGCCCCGACGGGGACGTGCTGCGCGCCCGCCCGCCGCTGCGCAATGGAGCGAGTTCCGCCTTCGGCCAGCTCAACGCCGGCAAGAAGAGCGTGTCGATCGACCTGAAGAAGCCGGCCGCCATCGCCGCCGTCCACAAGCTCGCCGAACAGGCCGACATCATCGTCGAGAATTTCCGGCCAGGCGTGATGAAGCGGCTGGGGCTCGATTACGAGACCTTGTCCAAGGTCAATCCGAAGCTCGTCTTCTGCTCCATGTCCGGCTACGGGCAGACCGGGCCCTGGGCGGAACGACCGGCCTACGCGCCGGTGATCCATGCGGCGTCGGGCTACGATCTCGCGCATCTCTCCTATCAGCAGGGCCGCACCCGGCCGGATTTTTGCGGCGTGTTCCACGCCGATGTAGTCAGTGGAGTCTACGCCTATTCGGCGATCACGACGGCGCTCTTCCAGCGCGAGCGGACCGGGCGCGGCCAGCATATCGACGTGTCGATGCTGGAGAGCATGCTGAGCCTGACGCTCAACGAACTGCAATGGTCGCAGTTCGATGTCGCCAAGCCCTCGCGCCCGATGTTCGGGCCGATGGAGACCAAGGACGGCTATGTGATGGTCGCCGTCGTCACCGAAAAGGCTTTTCGCAATTTCGTCACCGCGGCCGGCCGCCCCGACTTCATCGCCGACCCGCGTTTCGCCGAATACGCCAAGCGGCGCGCGCATTGGGACGAGCTGATGACGGAACTGGAAAACTGGTCGCGCACGTTGACGCGCGAGGAATGCATCGCCGCGCTCGAAAAGCACGACGTCGCCTGCTCGCCCTATCGCACCGTGGCCGAGGCGCTGGCCGACGAGCAGATCGCCCATCGCGACGCGCTGGTCGACGTCACCGACGCCGGCGGCTCGTTCAAGGCGCTCAATCCGCCGTTCCGCATGTCGGAGGCGCAAACCCGCGTCGGCCGGCACGCGGCCGCGCTCGGCGAGCACACGCGCGCGGTGCTGAAGGACGCCGGCCTGTCGCACGACGAGATCAAGGCGATCCTGGGATGACGGCGGTCAGGCCGCCGCCCCGCGTCCGGCCCGCGCGGCGGCGCCGTCGAGTTCGGCGCAGGCGGCGCGGATGTGGCGCATCAGCAGTTCGTGCGTCGCCGTCGGCCGCCAGCCGCGGCGGATGGTCAGGCCGATGCTGCGGGCGCTGCCGGGCGTCGGCACCGGCAGCGGCGCGAGCAGGCCGAGCGATTGCTCGGTGACGATCTGGTGCTGCGAAATCAGGGTCAGGCGATCCGAGCGCAGGAGCGCGCCGCGCACGACGATCAGCGAACTCGTCTCGATCAGGCCGGGCAGTTTTCTGCGCACTGCCGGCGGGAACATGGATTCGAAATAGTCGCGCGTCGGCGCGCCGGGCGGCGAGACGACCCAGGGATAGGCCATGAGATCGGCCTCGCCGATCTTCTTGCGCGCGAACAGCGGATGGCCGGTGCGCGCGACGATGGCGAGCCGGTCGTCGAACAGAGCGATCTGCTCGACATCGTCGATCGGCGCGGGATCGCGCAGGGCGCCGATCAGCATGTCGATCTCGCCATTGCGCAGGCCGTGCAGCAGGTCGCGGTAGGGACCGTCGACCACGCGCACGAGCACGTTGGGGCGCTCGCGCATCAGCCGGTCGATCGCTTCCGGCAGGATATGGCTGCGGGCGAGCGGCATGGCGCCGATGACCAGCCGGCTCGAATCCCCGCCCGACAGCTCCGCGACCTCGGCAAAGCCGTGCTCGATCTCGACAAAGGCGAGGCGGGCCTGCTGGGCGAGAAATTGCGCGGGGCGCGTCAGTTCGATGCCGTGGGTCGCGGCGTCGAACAGCGACAGGCCGGCGAGCCGCTCCAGCTCCTTCGCGGCGCGATGCACCGAGGGCTGCGACAGGCCGATGTTGCGCGCCGCCATGCTGAAGTTGCCGGCCGCCGAAACGGCGATCAACGCGCGCAACTGGGCGACCGTGAACAGCCGGTCGAGCTCCGGCGCGACCCGGCCGCGGCCGGCGGCGCGCGAAATTTCGCGGGCGCCGGCGCGCAGGAAATCGAGCGCGGTGGCAGCGCGCGCGCAGAACAATTTGCCGGCCTGCGTGGCGGCCATGCCTTCCGGGCCGTGCTCGAACAGGGCGGCGCCGAGCCGGGCCTCCAGCTTGTCGATCGCCTGGGTGATCGCGGGCTGCGACAGGTGGATACGCTCGGCCGCGCGGCTGACGCTGCGCGTCTCCGCGACCATGCAGACGGCCCTGAGATGCCGCAGGTTCGGTATGTCCGCCTTGTCGGTATCGGCCATTCCGGCGCCTTCCTCCCGCGCCCACTATAGCCAGAACTTATGCCGTTGCGGGAAGTTTGAAATGGCCGGCCCGGAGGGCCGCCGGATAATGGCCGGAAACAAGCTTCAAATTGCGGGCAAAGCGCCCGAACGGGAGAGGAACGCCATGCCCATCGTCCGCACCAAGATCGACCGCGCCGACCCCGCCGTGATCGCCGGCCTCGCCGAATGCGGCGTCGCCACCGTGCACGAGGCGCAGGGGCGCACCGGCCTGCTCGCCTCCTACATGCGGCCGATTTTTCGCGGCGCGCGCGTGGCCGCTTCAGCCGTCACCGTTTCCGTGCCGCCGGCCGACAATTGGATGATCCATGTCGCGGTCGAGCAGATGCAGAAAGGCGACGTGATGGTGGTCTCGCCGTTCTCGCCGTCGGACGCCGGCTATTTCGGCGACCTGCTCGCGGGCTCGGTGATGGCGCGCGGCGGCGTCGGCCTGATCATCGATGCGGGCGTGCGCGACATCGCAGATCTCACCGAGATGAAATTCCCGGTGTGGTCCAAGGCGATCTGCGCGCAGGGCACAGTGAAGGAGACGCTCGGCGACGTGAACATCCCGATCGTCTGCGCCGGCGCGATCATAAATCCCGGCGACATCATGGTGGCCGACGACGACGGCGTGTGCGTGGTCAAGCGCGAGGAAGCCGCCGAGGTTCTCAAGAAGGCGCAGGCGCGTATCGCCAACGAAGGCGAGAAGCGCGAGAAGCTGAACGCCGGCGTTCTCGGCCTCGATCTCTACAAGATGCGCGAGGCGCTCGCGGCGAAGGGCCTCAAATATGTCTGAGGGCGTGCGCTGCATGTGGATGCGCGGCGGCACATCCAAGGGCGGGTATTTTCTCAGCGATGATCTGCCGGGCGACATGGCGGCGCGCGACAAATTCCTGCTGGGCATGATGGGTTCGCCCGACAAGCGTCAGATCGATGGCATGGGCGGCGCCGATCCGCTGACGTCGAAGATCGCGGTCGTGAAGAAATCAGAACGCGCAGGCGTCGACGTCGACTATCTCTTTCTGCAGGCCTTCGTCGACAAGCCGATCATTACGGACGCGCAGAATTGCGGGAACATTCTCGTCGGCGTCGGCCCCTTCGCGATCGAGCGCGGGCTCGTGAAGCCAACGGACGAGGAGACGCAGATCGTCATCTACATGGAGAATACCGGGCAGATCGCGGTCGCCAACGTGCGCACGCCCGGCGGCGGCATGCCCACCTACAAGGGCGATCGCGCGATCGACGGCGTGCCGGGCACGGCGAGCCCGATCCCGATCGAGTTCCGCGACACGGCGGGCTCGTCCTGCGGGGCGCTGCTGCCGACCGGCAATGCCTTCGACGTTATCGACGGCGTTCAGTGTACGCTGATCGACAATGGCATGCCCGTGGTCGTGATGCGGGCGAGCGATCTCGGCATCACGGGCACGGAAACGCGCGACGAACTCGACGCGCATACGGAATTGAAGAAGAAGCTCGAGTCGATCCGCTTGCAGGCGGGGCCGATGATGAACCTCGGCGACGTGAAGGACGCCTCCGTGCCGAAGATGACGCTGGTCAGCGCGCCGCGCGCTGGCGGCGCGATCTCGACGCGCACTTTCATTCCGCACCGCTGCCACGCCTCGATCGGCGTGCTCGGCGCGGTCAGCGTCGCGTCGGCCTGCATGATCGAGGGGTCGCCTGCGGCCTCGCTCGCGAATATCCCGGCGGGCGATCCGAAGGTATTGGACATCGAGCATCCGACGGGGGCGTCCACGATCCGCGTGACGGGATCGGGCCCGAGCGCGACGGCGGCAGTGGTGCTGACTGCAAGGAAGCTGTTCGATGGAATGGTGTTCGCGCCGTAGGCCTCACCGTCATTGCGAGGAGTGAAACGACGAAGCAATCCAGAGCCGGGCCGTGGCTCTGGATTGCTTCGCTTTCAGACGAAGTCGGCAGCAGCCGACTTCCGTCGGGCTCGCAATGACGGCTATGCGTTCTTTTTCTTCTTCTTGAACTTCGGCTTGCCCGTCGCCACGCCCTCTTGCGGTTGCTGCGGCGGCCCTGCGCGCTTCTCGAATTTCTTCTTCTTCGGCCGCTCGCGTTCGCCGCCGCCCGCGTCCATGCGCTCCACCCGCACCTGGTCGCCGCCGGGGCGGCGCATGCCCGCGAGGAAATTGTGCGCGACGGCTTCCGATACCTCGAACTGCGTCTCGTGATCGTAGATGCGGATCACGCCGATATCCTGCCGCGTGACGCCGCCCTTGCGGCAGAGCATGGGCAGCAGCCATTTGGGATCGGCGTTGCGCTTGCGGCCGACATCCATGCGGAACCAGACCGCGTCCGGCATGGCCCGCGGCCCCTTGGGAACCCGCGCCGGCGCGCCGGCGCGCGGCTCAAAGGACGGCGGCGTCATCGGACCCGAAGGCGCCTCGATATCCTCGACGCCCGGCAGGCGCGCGCGATAGAGGCGCACGAGCGCGGCGGCAATGTCTTCCGGCGCGCGCTCGGCCAGCAACTGGCGGCCGAGCTCGCGATCTTCGTCCGAGGCTTCTTCCGTCAGCGCGGGATCGCGCAGCATGCGCTGGCGGTCGAGTTCGGCGATTTCGGCGAGTGTCGGCGGGCCGCCCCATTGCGCCTGCACGCCGGCGATGGCGAGCAATTGCGCGGCGCGGCGTTCGCGCGAACGCGGCACCAGCAGCGCGCTCACGCCCTTGCGGCCGGCGCGTCCCGTGCGGCCTGAACGATGCTGCAACGTCTCGGCGTCGGTCGGCAGTTCCGCGTGAATGACGAGTTCGAGATTGGGCAGATCGATGCCGCGCGCGGCGACGTCGGTCGCCACGCAAACCCGCGCGCGGCCGTCGCGCAAGGCCTGCATGGCGCGATTGCGCTCGTGCTGGCTGAGTTCGCCCGACAGCAGCACGGCGGCGAAGCCGCGCTCCTGCAGCGTCGCCTGCAAGTGACGCACGGCCTCGCGGGTGTTGCAGAAGACCATGGCCGTCTGCGCTTCGACGAAGCGCAGCAGATTGACGACGGCGTGTTCGATCTCCTTCGGCGCGACGCGGATCGCCCGATAGTCGATGTCGGCATGGCCGCTCGTGTCGCCGCCGACCTCGATGCGCAGCGCGTCGCGCTGATAGCGCCGCGCAAGCGCGACGATGGCTTTGGGCATGGTCGCGGAAAACAGCAGCGTGCGGCGCGTTGGCGGCGTCGCGTCGAGAATGAATTCGAGATCCTCGCGAAAACCGAGGTCGAGCATTTCGTCGGCCTCGTCGAGCACGATCGCCGCGAGCGCGGAGAGATCGAGGCCGTTGCGCTCGATGTGATCGCGCAGGCGGCCGGGCGTGCCGACGACGATATGCGCGCCGGCCTCCAGGCGCCGCCGCTCCTGGCGCGGGTCCATGCCGCCGACGCAGGCGACGATTTTCGCGCCCGCATAAAGGTAGAGCCACTGCAATTCGCGCTCGACCTGCAAGGCGAGTTCGCGCGTCGGCGCGATGACGAGCGCGAGCGGCGCGCCGGCGCCGGCGAAGGTTTCATTGCCGCAGAGCAGCGTCGGCGCGATGGCGAGCCCGTAGGCGACCGTCTTGCCGGAGCCGGTCTGGGCGGAAACGATGACGTCGCGATCGGCGGGGGCTTCGAGGACGGCCGATTGAACGGCGGTGGCTTCGGAATAGTTGCGCTCACTGAGGGCGCGGGACAGCGCGGGGCTGGCGATGGAGAATGTCACTCGGGATCCTGAGGGCCGGAACGGCCGAAAGGGCGGCAGGAGCCGCCGGACTGGCGCGTTCCATACGCTATTGCAGCGCACAAGGCCAATCGCGCGTTTCGGCGCGGTCTATTTCCGCGGAGCGATCCGGAACGAGGCGAAGAACTCCGGTTGCAATGCGGTCGCCTGTTCGCGCGCGGCGAGCGGATATTCGATGGTCTGCGAATAGCCGACCTCGGGCAGGCGGATCAGTCGCATATAGGCGCCTGATTTTCCGTCTTCGAAACGGAAGGAGAGAGTTTCCCTATCCGTGTCCTTCTCGTGCGCTACCTCCGAAACGACGGCGCCCGGCCGAGCCTTCATGTCGTCGAGGAAACTCGTGATCGGTTTGACCGGCATGGGGACAAGCAGCTCCATGGCGATGAACTTGACGCCCTCGGACGTCCGGCCGCTCAGGAGATAGCCGACCTCGTGCCCATTGCCGCCGTCGTCCACCGTCACTTCGACGTCACGGAAGCTTACGGGCATGTTGATGGTGAACGACCCGCCGGTCGGTCTGGCGAGGCCCGCGGGGCCGCCGCGCGATGAACCCGCGTTTGCGCTTGCGCCGTCGACAGCGCGACATAGGCGGAAATGGCGAGCGCGGCGAGAATGGCGAGAAGGCGGGCGACGGACATGGCAGGGGCTCCTGAACCTGCTCGATCGAACCCTGCGCGCCTGTTATGCGCGATGCGCTGGCGCACATTGCGCCGCAGGCGGACCGCGCGTGCTATGGACAGAGTCCGGATCGACTGAAAGTCTGACCGAAAACTCGAATCTCCATCCTGAGTAGCGCCATCGATCTCGGGCTTGCCTGAGATCGACATGAATGCCCAAGTCGGGCAAGCCCGACTCTGGGTGGCGCGTCTCGAAGGATGCCGAGGCTCGAAACGCTGGATCATGCTTCGAGACGCGCCGCCCTCGGCGGCTCTTCAGCATGAGGACGTGGGTCCACAGCGAATTTCGAGCAGACCCGAGGACAGGACGAATGGGCATGGCCGGGCTGCCGGAACGAATTACGACGCTCGACGATCTCGCGCGCGTCGAGGCCGCAAGCGCACGCCACGAGACGCCGTGCGGCAAAGGCCGCATGGTCTGGCATAGCTGGGGAAGCGGCGAACCAGTCGTGCTGCTGCACGGCGGCTCCGGCAGCTGGGCGCATTGGGCGCGCAACCTTCGCGCTCTGGTCGATCAGGGCCGCAAGGTTTTCGCCTGCGACTTGCCGGGCTGCGGGGAATCCGATCGGCCGCCCGTCGGCGAGGACGGCGACGCCCTGCCGCCCTGGGTGGAGGAAGGCGTTTCCGCGCTCGGGCTCCAGAATTTCGATCTCGTCGGCTTTTCCTTCGGCGCCATGGTCAGCGGCTTTTACGCCGCGCGTTTTCCCGAGCGCGTAAAGAAGCTTGTGCTCGTCGGCCCGCCGGCGCTGAGCGAAAAACCCGGCGCGAAGATCGCGCTCAAGGAATGGCTGCGTCTGCCCGACGGGCCGCAGCGCGAGGAGGCCTTCCGGCACAATCTGCGGCTGTTGATGCTCGCCAACGATTCCAGCATCGACGACCTTTCGCTCGGCCTTTACGTGCGTTGCCTCAAGCAGGACCGCCTGACCAAGCGCCGCATCGCGCGCACCGACATTCTGCTGCGCACCATGGCCGCCATTCGCGCGCCGGTATTTGCGACCTGGGGCGCGGAAGACGTTCTCGCGCGCGGGCGGTTCGACGTGCTCGAAGCGGGATTGCGGCGTGCGAAGGATTTTCGCGAGATGAAACTGATCCCGCACGCCGGCCATTGGGCGCAGTTCGAGGCGCCTGATGTCTTCGACGCCATGCTGCGGCAGTGGCTGGCGGCGTGAGCGCTGCAGCGCAGGCGTCCCCTCTGCACGGGCGCAAATAGCCGCCTGTCGAAATCCGCATGGCCGCAACCGCGACAAACCGCGGCCGGCGCCTATATGCTCGCAGCATATACGAACAGCGGGAGGCTCGGGGATGAGCGACAGCACGGGATATACGCCGCCGAAGGTCTGGACGTGGGACAAGGAGAGCGGCGGCCGTTTCGCCAATATCAACCGGCCGATCGCCGGTCCGACGCACGACAAGGAGCTGCCGGTCGGCAAGCATCCGTTCCAGCTCTATTCGCTCGGCACGCCGAACGGGCAGAAGGTCACGATCATGTTCGAGGAGCTGCTGGCGGCCGGCCACAGCGGCGCGGAATATGACGCGTGGCTGATCAACATCGGCCAGGGCGACCAATTCGGCTCGGGCTTCGTCGCCATCAACCCGAATTCGAAAATCCCCGCGCTGGTCGACCGCAGCGAGAAGACGCCAGTGCGCATCTTCGAATCCGGCGCGATCCTCGTCCATCTCGCGGAAAAATTCGGCGCTTTCCTGCCGAGCGAGCGCGGCGCGCGGGCGGAATGCCTGTCGTGGCTGTTCTGGCAAATGGGCGCGACGCCGTTTCTGGGCGGCGGCTTCGGCCATTTCTACGCCTATGCGCCGGCAAAATACGAATACCCGATCAACCGCTACGCCATGGAAGTGAAGCGACAGCTCGACGTGCTCGACCGGCGGCTGGCGGAGGTCGAGTTCATCGACGGGAACGCCTATTCGATCGCGGACATGGTGATCTGGCCGTGGTACGGCGGCCTCGTGAAGTCGAACCAGTATGGCGCGGCGGAATTTCTGGCCGTGCACGAATACAGGAACGTCATTCGCTGGGCCGATCAGGTCGCGGCGCGACCGGGGGTCAAGCGCGGGCGCATCGTCAATCGCCTGCAGGGCGAGCCGTCGGCGCAATTGCACGAGCGTCACGACGCCTCGGATTTCGACACCAAGACGCAGGACAAGATCGGCGGGCAGAGCGCGGCGGGCGGCTGAGCGCCGCCGCGCGGTCCGCGCCGCTCAGGACGTCGCGGGCGCTTTCGTGGACGGTTTGCCGGCGGTCTTGGCCCGCGTCCGTCTGCGCGTCGGCGATCGTTTTTCGGCGCGGACCGGCTTCGATTTCGGCCGCGGCAAGTGAAGCGTGTCGAACGCCACGCGCGCCTGCGCCAGGCACTCGGCGCCGGTTCCGGCGGCCTCGTAAAGCGCGAGCCCGAACAGATTGTCGTCTGGCCCAAGCACGGGCCGCGCTTCGCGCAGCGCGGCGGTGAGACGGCAGCCGACGCTCGCGAGATCCGGCTCGTCGGCGATCAGGCTGAGACAGACGACGATCTCGTTCGGCGCGATCAGTGTCACGGCGTCGCTCTTGCGCACTCGGTTCGACAGGGCGGCGATCAGGTCGCTCATGACATGCTGCGCGGCGGCCGCGCCCTCGGCGACGACGATGTCGTCGTAGTCCGGCAGCCGGAAGCAGGCGACCGCCGCCGTGCGCTGCCATTGCCAAGAGGCCTTGGCGGCAATGTCGAGCCGTTCCTCGAGCGCGTGTTCGCCGCGCGTCGTGCAGAAAGGATTTTCCGGCAGATGGCGCGGCGCGGGCGAGCGTTCGCGCAGAACGGGCGGCGTCGGCTCCTGTACGAAGGACGGGGTCCGCGACCGGCGCGAGACCGCGAGAAAGCCGACCAGCGCAAGCAGCGCGCCGGCTGGCGCGCCGAACGCCAGCATCGGCCCGGTTGTCGGGTCGCCGTTCTCGACATGGGACATCTGCGCATTCGCGGTCACGACAGCGGGCTTCGCCGCCGCAGGCTGCGGCAAATCGACGCTGGAGCGGGCCACATGCAACCGCGGCAGGTCGCCGGCCAGCCGGCGCATCGGGCCGTTGGGCTGGAGATGGCTGGCCTCGACAGGGTCCATGCAATTGTCGCGCGCCGTCAGGGCGGCGATGACAGACAGCATGTGCAGCGTCGCCGGATAGTAGGCGTCGTTCTGGCCGAGCGAGTAGAATTCGCGCGAAAACGGCTGACCGGCGACGGCGCAGGCGCGCAATGCGGCAAGCGCCCGGTAGCCCCTGCCCGTCGCGACTTCCTCGGTTTCGCCGGTGCGCAGGTTGGCGATCGGCAAACCGCGCGCGCTGGGCGGGAACATGGAGGCGAAACGGCCGAGACGCTCGACATTGTCATGGGCCGAAAAGGCGAGATAGAGCGGAATGCGCGCCGCGTCATAACCAGCCTTCGCGGGGAAACGGCGGGCCGGCGCGACCTTGCCGTCGCCGACGGCGGTCCAGTTGCTGACCCGCGCCGGCGCCGGCGACTGGAGGGCGTCGAGGATCGTCAGGCCGCTGCGCCGGACTCGCTCCCAATCCGGGTCCGGCGCGAGCTGATTCAGTCGCGCGAAGGCGGGAAAGATCCAGTAGGACAGGTTGACCACCGGCCCGTCGGGCTGGTCGGACCGGGTAAAGCCGAAAGCGGCCGGCAAGAGCACCGTCCCGACGCCGGCGGCTTCGACGACCAGATATCGCTCGATGTCGGCGGCGATTTCCGCTCCGGCCTCGGCGTAATCGGGCGACTTCCAGAGATCGGCGGCTTCGGCGAGCGCCCAGGCGACGAGAATATCGCCGTCGGTCGCATTATTGCGGTCGGACACGGCGCCGCTGACGGGATCCCAGCGCCAGGCGAGAAGCTTGTCGGCGCGCACCCCGAGATTGGCGCGCGTCCAGCCCCAGATCCGGTCGAACGCCGGACGGTCGCCGGCCGCCACCGCCAGCAGCATTCCGTAGCCCTGGCCTTCGCTGTGGCTGGCGCCCTTCGCCCCGGTATCGACCACGCGACCACTCGGATCGAGGAAGCGCCGCGACCATTCGCTCCAGAGCGGCGAGTCAGCGAGAACCTCGCCGATACGCAATTGCTGCCGGGCTGCCGGCCGGTCCGCCGCAAGAGCCGCAAAGCTGGTTGCTGCAACCGCCGCTATGAAAAATGCAGCGAACACCGGCGCGGATCGACGACGTACGACATTTTTCCGAACACGCATGTTTTCGACCCCCAATCGAACTGCTGGCCGGTAGCGTGACGAAGATTCGTTAATACCAGGCAACGAAATTGCGTGCGATCGTAATTACAGGTTGAAACAAGTTCGCCAAGACCGCATTCTTTCTGCGCTCCTTTGGCCGCATCTAGCCATTATTGTTTGAATGCAAGCATAGAACTCACAGGAAATACTATAAGACCACCGTCAGCCGCTCCGCGGCGCGCGTGACACCCGTGTAAAGCCAGCGGGCGCGATGTTCGCGAAACGCATAGCTCTCGTCGAAGAGATAGACGTTGTCCCATTGCGATCCCTGCGCTTTGTGAACGGTCAGGGCGTAGCCGTAGTCGAATTCGTCGGATTCGCGGCGCAACGCATAAGGGATTTCCTCCTCGCCGCCGGCGAAGAATTGCGGAATGACGCCGACCCGCTGCGGTTTGGCGCCCGGCGCATCCTCCGGCGAGACGGACAGGCGCACCTTGCCGCGCCGCACGGTTCCGGCGCGCGCAACGCGGAAGATGGCGCCGTTGAGCAGGCCTTTCGCGCGGTTGTTGCGCAGGCAGACGAGCTTTTCGCCGGCCTGCGGCAGGTCGCCGGAAAAGCCGTTGAGTTCGCGCAGGCGCCTGTTGTAGGCGCGGCGGGTGCGGTTGAGGCCGACCAGCACCTGGTCCGCGGCCTTGACCTCGTCTGTGTCGACAGCGTCGCGGCCGATCACCCTGGCGCCGCCGTAGTCGCCACGCTCGAGCCTGCGGCCTTCCCTGATGTCCATCGACAGCCGGACGATCGGATTGTCGGCCGCCTGGCGGTGGACCTCGGTCAGCATGACCTGAGGCTCCGCCTCGGTGAAGAAGCCGCCGCCCTTTACCGGCGGCAATTGGGCGGGATCGCCGAGCACGAGCACCTTCTTGCCGAAGGACAGGAGATCGCGGCCGAGCTCCTCGTCGACCATGGAGCATTCGTCGATGACGATCAGACTGGCGGCGGCCGCCGGCGCGTCCTCGTTCAGCTCGAAGGACGGCTCCTCCGATTCGATCTCCTTCGGCCGGTAGATCATGGAATGGATGGTGCGGGCGTCCGCGCAGCCCTTGGAGCGCATGACCAGCGCCGCCTTGCCGGTGAAGGCGCCGAAGGCGGTTTCGCCGTCCACGCTCTCGGCCAGGTGCCGGGCGAGCGTCGTCTTGCCGGTGCCGGCATAGCCGAACAGGCGGAAAACCTGCGGGGCCTTGGGCTCGGCAAGCCAGGCGGCGACGGCCCCGAGCGCGCGATCCTGTTCGGGCGTCCAGTTCATGGCGCCATCTAGCACCGGCTGATTGAGTCGGGCGAGGCGGCTTTCTTGCAATTTGGACAGGCCCGTTTATCAACGCGCTGTCATGCGGAACGAGAGACAGGAACGCGCCGGGCGAACCGGCGCTCGTCGGACGGCGGCGCGGGCACGGTCCCTCGGCGCGGCCGCCGCGCCGAAGGGGGACAATCCGCCGACGCCGGTGACGCTCGGCCATCTCGACAATGTGCTCGGCTATGTGCTGCGGCGCGCCCAGGTCGCCGTCTTCAACGATTTCCGCCGGACGTTTGCGGGCCACGACCTGCGGCCGACGCAATATGCGGTCCTGTCGATCCTGGCCGAGCATCCCGGCATGCGGCAGGGCGACGTCTCCGCCGCGCTCGGCATCAAGCGCACCAATTTCGTCGCGGTTCTGGACGAGCTGGAGCGGCGCGGGCTCGCCCGTCGCAAGGCGGTGGCGGCCGACCGGCGTTCGCGCGCGCTCTATCTCACGCCCGAGGGCGAGACGCTGGCGAAGGAAGTCCGGTGCCTGCAGGACGAGAGCGAGGCGCGGCTCGCAGCCCTTCTGCCGGACGGCGAGCGCGAACGACTGATCGACCTCCTGCGCCGGCTGACGCAGAGCATCGGCGCGAGCGCGGACGAGGACTGACGCGCAATGCGGCTCTCGATCGCCATACCGATCTACAATTTCGCTGAATTCATCGTCGAGACGCTCGATTCCATCGTGCTGCAGGCGCGCGCCGACGAGGTCGAGATCGTCGTCGTCGACGGCGCCTCGACCGACGCGACGCCGCGAGTGATGGCGGAATATCAGGCGCGCCACCCGGCCGTGCGCTACGAGCGGCTGCCGGCCAAGGGCGGCATCGACCGCGATATGGCGACCGCCTTTGCGCTGACGAGGGGCGAGTACTGCTGGCTGTTCTCCGGCGACGACATCATGCGGCCGGGCGCGCTCGCCCGCGCCCTGCAGGAGATCGACAGCGGCTGCGACATCTATCTCTCGCAGCACATGGAATTTCTGAGCAACGGGCGCGGCTGGGTCGAATGGCCGGTGCTGACGGGCGACAAGGCGCAGACCTTCGAATTGTCCGACCCGGCCGAGCGGCGCCGATATTTCGAGAGCGCGGCCAATACGGAAGCCTTCTTCAGCTTCATGGGCGGCATGATCAACAAGCGCGCGAGCTGGGATCGCATCGCCTTCAACGAGGCCTTCGACCGCTCGTGCTGGGCGCATGCGGCGCGGCTGTTCGAGCTCATGCCGAAAGGCCTGAAGCTGCGCTACGTCGCGGAATGCTGGCAGGACCGCCGGCCCGACAATGACAGCTTCATGGGCGGCGGGCTGGTGAAGCGGCTGGCGCTGTCGATCGACGGCTACAACAGGATCGCCGATACGTTCTTCGGCCACGACAGCGTGGAGGCGCTGCACGTGCGGCGCGCCGTGCGCCAGGAGATCGGCATCGGCTCGCTGATCATGGGCAAGTTCGTCTGCGCGCTCGATCCGGAGCTGGAGAGCCGCGAGACGCTCGACCGGCTGGCGTCGAAAATATTCGAGGATTTCTCCTGGAAGAGCCTGCACGGGCGTTTGATCTACGCGACCTCGACGGGCCGCAGGATCAGGCGCTGGGATCCGGAATGGGCCGCCAAGGAGGAGCGCAAGGCGCTGATGCGCCGCGCGCAGCGCGCGGCGCAGGGCAAAGCGTGAGAGGCGGCCTTAGCCGCGACCAAACCAGCGGCGGCGGATCGTCGTCATCTTGTCGCCCGCGCTCGGGCGCTTCTTGCCGGCGTTGAGCGTCGCCTCGGCCAAGAGTTCGCGCCAGACCGGCGTGCGCGCATAGGCGCCGAGCACGTCCGGCGTCAGCTTGCGGAACACGAAGCCGCCGAAGCCGTAGTCGGCGCCCTCGTAGTGGAAATCCTCGACGCCCTCGCGCCAGCTCGGCGGGTCGACGAGCGCGCAATCGCCGATCGCCGGCATCAGGCGCTCGCAAATGTCCTTCGTCGTATAGAGCCGATGATCGACGATCGGCTTGTCCATGCCGGGCTTCCAGCTTTCCTTGAAGTCGACCGTAAGGATGCCGAGGCCGCCCGGCCTGAGGAATTCGCTCATCAGGCGCAGGAACTGCTCATCGTGCTCGACATGCTCGAGCACGGACACGCTCAGCGCGAGATCGTAGGAGCCGAGGCGGGCTTCCGGCGAGAGATAGAATTCGAGCAGCGTCATGCCATTGTCGTTCGGATCGATGGTGTCGACGCGATAGCCCTGCGCCTTGAGCGCTTCGACAGCCGTGTCCTCGAACGAACCGGCCGCGAGAATGCGCGGGTTCTCGACATTTTCCAGGAAGCGGCAGGCGGTCTCGAGCGCAAAGCCCTGCTGGATGTTGGCGCGCGCGATCTTGCGGGCGATCATCTCGGGCGCATATTTCTCGAGATCGGCCAGCGCGGCCGAATAGGCCGTGCGCGAGCGATCGTCGAGGATCTTGTTGAAGCCGCGGCCGTCGGGCGTCGCCGCGCGCGCCTTGTCCAGTTCGATCGCCGCGACGATCGCGCGGTTCCATTCGGCACCGGCGCGCTCGGGCGCGAGTTCGGCGCGCGCCTGCGCCATCATCTGCGTTCCCTCCGCCGCAATGGCGGCGAGGCTGCGATCCTCGACGAAGATCGAGGGATTCACGTGGAAGAAATTGCGGAACATCGACGAATGCGACAGCGCGAACGGGCGGCCGGAAGCAAGCGCGAAATCCGTGCAGCTCGAAACGCCGTGCGCGGGCGCGTCGTGATAGAGAAACGCGTTCATCGTATTGGCGGCGAGAAATTTCAGAATTCCCGCATTGTCGAAGAAGTCGTGGGTGATGACGAGTTCGACGCCGGGCTTGGCGATCGCGGCGCGGCAGGCGGCGATCACGCCGTCGACCATGGATTGCGGGATGACCTTGGGATCGTCGTGCAGCGGCAGGTTGAGCCGGATGATCGCGCGGTCGAACTGCTCGTTGACCAGCTTGCACAGCCGGTCGAAGCCCTTGGCGGGCGTCGCGAAACCGAACGAACCGATGGTGAAGACGTCCGGCGCAGGCGGCAGTTGCGGCGCGGGCTCGGAGACGAAACGCGGCGCGCGAAGAATGCGCGGATTGCGCGGGATGAGGGTCGGATCGAGGCAGATCAGATATTCGAAGGGATCGGTCTCGACGCTGTCGGCGCCCTTCTGGTCGACCTGATGCAGCAGGCCGAAGATACGCGCGCCCAGATCCTTCAGCGGCGCATGCGTCGCCCAGGGCATGGTCATCGGGTGGTGATTGAAGAGGATTGCGTCGGGGCGATGCTGCGCGGCCGCCTGCCTCGCCTCGTCGAAGCTGCCGCATTCGGCGTAGGACCAGTCGATGTCGCCGCCCTTGCTCACGGTATCGAACAGACCGCGTCCGAACTGATAGACGCCGCAATGGCTGCCCTTGTGAGAGATCAGCAGGCCCTTCAACATCTCAGTCTCCATGCGATCCGCCGCGGCGGCGCGGCGGCCGTCATCTTCGCGATCGAACCGGCGCCGGACCTCGCGATGCGGCGCGCCGAGGCCGGTTCTGCCGGTCGCGTTTACTTGCGGCCGACGAGCCGATCCACGAATTGTCCCAGCTTGCCCTTGCCGGACGCCGACGCAAGGTCGTTGCGGACGAACACGTCATTCGGCTCGAGCCGGCGCCAGAGCTGATAGCCGACGCTCTTCATGTAGGACACGTAATCTTCGCTCTTGAACAGATTTTCGAGGATCACGACCTGCGGATTGAACTTGCCTGTCGAGAAGCCGCGCATGACGTTCAGTTCCCAGCCTTCGACGTCGACGGCGATCACGTCGACATGCGAAATACCGGGTTCGTGCTCGGCGAGGATCGTATCGAGCTTGCGCACCTTAACGCGCACGCTGCGCACGTTGGTCTTGTCCTTGATCGTCTCGTGCAGCTTGGCGAATTCGTCGCGGATGCCGAGCGAGGAAAAGCTCTCGAAGGAAACGTTTCCGCCGAGATAATCGATGCCCTGCGAGTCGACGACGAAGAATTCGGCATCATCCTGCTCGACGTCGCTGCAGGCGTATTCGAGCACGTCGTGGCCGGCCGCGCGGTGCGCGGCGCAGAAATCGGGGTTCGGCTCGATCGCTACGACTTTCCAGCCCTGGCGGCGGAAGCCGGCGCTGATCGACAGATAGTCGGGACGCGCAGCCCCGACCTCGATGAAAACGCCCTTGAAGGCAGGGTCGGGAAAGAAGGCGGACAAAACCTCCCGATCGACATCCTTTTCGGCCGACATTTCGTCAATCCCGCCTGTTGTTCGCTGGCTGCCTTATAGAGGCTGGCCCGCACAATGCCAATGGAAGCCGGGCGACACACGCGTCGCGCGGCGCGGCAATTTGCCCACCCCCCGAGTCGGGAAGATTCGATTTCAGACGATCTCGATCTCGGGGAACGGGAAGATCATCTTGCCGCCGTCGGCCAGGAACTTCTGTTCGCGCTGGAGGATGTTGTCCTTGAAGTGCCAAGGCAGCACCAGATAGTAATCCGGCTTCATCTTGAGCGCGTCGGCTTCCGAGACGATCGGAATATGCGAGCCGGGCGTGACATGGCCGAACTTGTCCGGGTTCACTTCCGCGATAGCTTCCACGAGGTCGGGACCGATTCCGCAATATTGCAGCACGACATTGCCCTTGGTCGAGGCGCCGTAGCCGACGATGC
>JACKJE010000003.1 GCA_020638135.1 Methylobacteriaceae bacterium
AGGCAAAGCTCATCTGGTGCGGGTCGAGCGCGCGCTTGAACAGCACAGGCACGAAATCGGCCGAGCAATGCGGCCGCTCGCGCGCGGCTTCCGCGATCAGCGCGCAGCGGCTCTCGTGATGCGCGGCCAATTCGTCGGCGCGCTTGTGCAGGCCATAGAACGGCAACTGATGGCCGGGCAGCACGAGCGCGTCTTCCGGAAGCGCATGCAGCGATCGGAGCGAACGCAGGTAGAGGCCGAGCGGATCCCCGTCCGGATCGACCGCCCAGACGCTGACATTGGGCGAGATTTTCGCCAGCACCTGATCGGCGGCCAGAAAGATCTTCTCCTGCTCACACCACAGCATCGCCTGTTCCGGCGCATGGCCGTCGCCGGTGATGATCTCGAACGTGCGCCCGCCGATCTGCAGCCGGTCGCCCGCGACGATCCGCTGGAAGGTCGGCGGCAGCGGCGAGACCATACGCAGATAGCCGTGGCCGTTGGTGGCGACGAGATTGGTGGTGAGTTCGTCGAGCCCGTGCCGGAGATAGAAGTCGCGGTAGGGCTTGGCGTCGAGCGCGCCGGGGCTGAGCGAAATGTTGAGACAGCCGAGATAGGCGGTCTGCGTCGTCAACAACGGCATGTCGAACCGTTCGCACAGCCAGCCGGCAAGGCCGATGTGGTCGGGATGGAAGTGCGTGACAATGAGCCGCGTGATCGGTCGTCCGGCGAGCGGGCCCGCCGCCAGCGCCTCCCAGGCGGCGCGCGTGGCCTTGTTGTCGATGCCGGTGTCGATGACCGCCCAGCCCTCGCCGTCGTCCAGGATGAAGATGTTCACGTGGTTGAGCTGGAACGGCAGCGCGATCCGCGTCCAGAAAATGCCCGGCGCGACTTCCGCCATTGTTCCGGGCTCGGGAGGCGCGGCGAAGGGATAGCGCAACGTGTCGGCGTGATGATCCATTATCTGCCCTGCTCTTCGCGGCGCAGGCCAGAAGCCGCGCATCTTTGGCGCGCATATTGGCTGCTGGGCGCCCCGCGAACAAGCACGGCCCGGTTTGCGGGCGGCTGGCATGCCTTATACTCGGGGCTCCGCCTGTCGCCGGGAGCAGCCATGTCCGACCATCGCCTCGCCCTACTGACCGTCTGTGGCATTGCCGAACTGCCAGAGCACGACATGCGCGGCGTCACGGACGTGCTCAGCATTCTCGATCCCTCCATGCCCGAGCCCGCCGCCTTCGCCGCCTGGCCCGCGCATCGCCGCCATGTCCTGCGCTTCAGCGACGAGATCGAACAGCGCCCGGGGATCGTCCTGCCGACGGCGCGCGACATCGAAGCCATCCTCGCCTACGGGCGCGCCATCGCCGGCCATCCCGGCGAAAAGCACCTGCTGGTCCATTGCCACATGGGCATGTCGCGTTCGACCGCCGCCATGGGCGCGCTGATCGCGCAGGACGAACCCTCCCTCTCCGGCGACGACGTGTTCGAGCGCGTCCACGAAATCCGCAGACGCTCCTGGCCGAATTCGCTGATGGTGCGCATGATCGACGAGGCGCTCGGCCGCGGCGGCGAATTGTTCGAGGCCATGCGCCGTCTCTACGGCCGCCAGCTCGTCAATTTTCCGACCTACGCCCAGAGCCTGCGCTCGATCGGCCGCGGCGCCGAAGTGGACATGGCCATTGCGCCCTGACACTGAGCGCTCGGCGAAAACGTGGAGGCCGGTTTGTCGCGATCCGCGCGCGCTGCGCTTCGAAGGCGATCAGCCTTTCTTGATTTGAGCCATCCCGCCCGGATGCAGGCTGATCTAGCGCAAGGACCTTGACCGGGACGCCCGGCAAGATCGTCCGACAAAAAACAGGGACGGACGCTCATGGATTTTGCCTTCACGCCGGCGCAGGAGCAGGTGCGCGAGACGGTCATCCGTTTCGCCCAGAAACATATTGCGCCGCGCGTGCGCGAGATCGAGGAGACGGAGAAGTTTCCGGTCGATCTCTTTCAGAAATTCGCCGAGATCGGCCTGATGGGCCTCCGCTATCCGGAAGAGGACGGCGGCGCCGGCATGGACAAGGTGACCGACTGCATCGTGCGCGAGGAGATGAGCCGCGTCTGCCAGTCGATCTCGGCCGCGTGGTCGGCCGCCACCCATATCGGCATCTGGCCGATCTGGCGCGGCGGCACGGACTATCAGAAGGAGCGCTGGTTTTCGGCCGCATTGCGCGGCGAAGCGATCGCCGCTTTCGCATTGTCGGAGCCGGACGTGGGCTCGGACGTGCGCGCGCTGAAGACGAAGGCCGAGAAGGTTCCCGGCGGCTGGAAACTCAACGGCGCGAAACTCTACATCACCAACGCGCCCTTCGCGCATTTCCTGCTGCTCGCCGCGCGCACCAGGCCGGAGCTGACGAGCGACGCCATCAGCCTGTTCATCGTCGATCTCCCCAATCCCGGCATCGAGATTTCGAAGCTCGACAAGGAGGGCATCCGCGGCTCGGAAACCGGGTTGGTGCATATCGCCGACGCCTTCGTGCCCGACGAGGCGCTGCTCGGGGCAAAGGAAGGCTCGTATCATCTCGTGATGGAGGCGCTCGCCGAAAACCGCGTCGGCGTATCCGCCAATTGTCTCGGCATGGCGCGCAGCGCCTGCGAGGTCGCGCTCGACTACGCCAAGACCCGCCTCGTGCGCGGCAAGCCGATCATCGAGCATCAGGCGGTCGCCCATCGCCTCGCCGACATGTCGACCGAGGTCGAGACCATGAAATGGATGGTCTACCACGGCGCCTGGCGCGTCGATCAGGGCACGTGCGACATGGCGCTGGCGTCAAAGATCAAGCTGCATTGCTCGGAAGCCGCCGTGCGCGTCAGCGAAAGCGCGATCCGCGTTCTGGGCGGCGCCGGCCTGATGCGCGAATACCCGGTCGGCCGCATCCACCGCGACGCGCTGGTCTACCTGATGGGCGAAGGCACGTCGGAAATCCAGCGCAACATCATTTCGCGGACGTTGAAGGCGGGGTGAGCGAAGGCTTGATTTATAGCCACGGCTACTATAGATAGAAATTCTACTCAAATGACACTCGGGCCAAATCGAGTGCGCTCGTATTCTCGACAGGCGTCGATCAGAAACAGGCAGGGCTGGAACCTCTAAACTCGAGGTAGTTATGCTTGTTTTCCAGAATCGCAGCGTCGCCCGCGCGGCGCGCAAGGAAGGACTGAGCGACGAAGCATGCAGGAAGGCGATCGATAACGCAGACCGCGGCCTGATCGACGCCGATCTTGGCGGCGGGCTGATCAAGCAGCGCATTGCTCGGCAGGGCGGCGGCAAGTCCGGCGGTTATCGATCGATCATTTTCTACCGGCGCGGCGATCTGGCGGTCATGCTTCACCTCTTCGCCAAGTCGGACAAGGCGAATATCACGGCGACAGAGCGTGACGCGCTTGGCCTGCTCGCCAAAGAGATGCACAAGCTGTCGCTGGATCAACTGCACGAACTGGTTCGAAGCAGTGGATGGAGAGAGATAAGCGATGGGCCAGAAGGCCAGACATAAGTCCGATCTGCTCGCCTCCATTCACGAGACGGCGCAGGACCTTCGCGAGATCGGCGCAATCTCGAAGGCGACGATGCGGGACTTCGACCTCGCCTGCCTGACGACGGTCAGCGAACTCGCGCCGGAGGAAATCCGCGAAATCCGCGAGAAAGCGAACATGAGCCAGGCGACATTCGCGCTCGCGCTCAACGTGTCGAAATTTCTGATCAGTAAATGGGAGCGCGGCGAAGCGAAGCCGAGTGGCCCTTCGCTCAAGCTTCTGGCGCTCGCGAACTCCAAGGGGATCGACGCAATTCTCTGACCGCGCCTCAGAAAAACAGCGCCCGATCCTGCGGCATGTCTTTGTACAAGCCCGCCACCTGTTCGGCATAGCCGTTGTAGAGCTGCGTCGGCACGCGATTGCCCGTGCCGATCACCTCTTCGGTGGCCTGCGACCAGCGGGGATGCGACACTTTCGGATTCACATTCGCCCAGAAGCCGTATTCGCTGGCCTGCAACTGCTCCCAATAGCTCTTCGGCTTCTCGGCGACGAAGGAGATGCGCACGATCGACTTGATCGACTTGAACCCGTATTTCCACGGCAGCGCGAGGCGGATCGGCGCGCCGAACTGGTTGAGCAGCGGCTTGCCGTAGGCGCCCGTCACCATGAAGGCGAGATCGTTCTTCGCTTCCTCGACGGTCACGCCTTCCGTATAGGGCCAAGGATACCAGATTTGCCGCTGTCCCGGCGCGACCTTGGGATCCTTGAACGTCTCGAAGCGCAGATATTTGGCTTCCGGTTTCGGGTCGGCGAGCGCGACGATTTTCGACAGCGGAAAACCCGTCCACGGGATCGTCATCGACCAGGCTTCCACGCAGCGGTGGCGGTAGAGCCTTTCCTCGATCTGCATGCGCTTGATCAGATCGTCGATGGCGATCTCCTGCGGCGCATTGCACAGACCGTCGATCTTCACACTCCACGGCCGCGTCTTCAGCGCGGCCGCCCCGTCGGCAATGTTCTTCGACATGCCGAATTCGTAGAAATTATTGTAGTTCGCGTTGACCTTTTCCGGCGTGATGGCGCGGTCGAGCTTGAAGGCCTCGTTGCGTTTCGCCGGATAGAGACCCGCGGAAGGGTCTTCGGCGGCGCGTGCGAACGACGGCAGCGCCAGCGCCCCGCCGATCGCGCCGGCGCCCGCCAGCACGGCGCGGCGGTTCACGAACAGACATTCCGGCGTCGCCTGGGCCTCCGGAATTTCCCAGGACTTGCGGATCTTGATCAGCATGGCGGCCTCGGTGCGATTTCCTCGAACCTAGACCTAGTGGCCCGCGGCCTCACGAACAAATCACGAGCGCGCGATCAGCCCCCAGCACGGAAGATCGCATAGCGGCGCGCGACCTCGTCGGCGATCGTCTTCGTATCGTCATGCGCCGCGCAGCTCCAGCTTTCCAGCCGCCCGCGCCATATGCGCACGCGCCCGCCCGCGACGAGTTCCCGGATGAACCGCGACAGTCGCGGATGGCCGCCGGTCGGCTCGTAGATCATGACGGGCGCATCGGTCGCGATCGCCTCGCCCACCATATTCGTGCTGTCGGCCGTCGCCACGATGGTCGAGGCGTGCGCCAGCATCTGGATGTAGGGATTGTCGCCCATCCCGTCCCACAGGAACGTGTGCTTGGGTGCATCCGCGCAGACGCCGCGCAGCTTCGCCAGCAATTGCGGCGGCGTGCGGCGCGACGGCGTGATCATCGCGCCCGCCCCCGCCAGGATCATGCTCTCGACCACGCCGACCAGCGAGATGACGTCCTTCTCCCGGAAGGAATAGTGCCGGCTGTCCCCGCCGATCAGCAGCGCCATGCGCGGTTCCGGCAGTCGCGCGATGCGCGGATCTGGATTTTCGCGCGCATGGACGAGCGCCTGAGGCGTCACGAGATGCGGCGCGGCGAGCGTCGCGATCACATTGTCGCCGCGCGGACGATCGTGCTCGGCCATCCACACGACATCGGCGACATGCGGATCAATCCGCGGGTCCTTGAGAAAGATCGTAAAGGTCCTGCCGCCGGAGGCGCGCCGCACATGCCGCAGATAGGGCACGGCGCGCCGGCCGGATGCAATCAGAACGTCGGGATAGGGGGGCGCGATCGGGCTGCCCGGCGCCGTCGGTCGCTCCGCCGGATCGATCGGCCCGCGCGGCGCCAGCAGCGCGTAGAGCGAGCGCGGCCGCACGACGCGCTTCTCGGCTTTCAGGCCGAGCGCCTGCGCAAGCCCGAGACACGGCGCCTCGTCGCCGGCCTTGCCGTCGGTCAGCGTCCAGCAGGTGGCGCCGGCGAGCAATTTTCGCGCGATCTGCGCATTGTCGGAAGCCGCGTTCACGTCTAGACCATTGCCTCTTTCGATTTGGGGGACAAGGTTTGACCGGGCGGCTGGATGCGATCGACCTCGCCATTCTCGACGAATTGCAGGCCGACGGGCGCATGACCAATGTGGAGCTGGCGCGCCGCGTCGGCATTTCCGCCCCGCCCTGCCTGCGGCGCGTGCGTGCGCTCGAGGAGGACGGCGTCATCGCCGGCTATCGGGCGCTCGTCGAGACCCGAGCGGTCGGCCTGTCCGTCGTCTTTTTCGTCTTCGTGAAACTCGACCAGCAGACGGAAACCGAACTCGCCGCTTTCGGCGCGCGCGTCGCCGACTGGAAGATCGTTCGCGAATGCTGGACCGTGTCGGGCGAGACCGACTTCATCCTCAAATGCGTCGCGCCCGATCTCGACGCCTTCCAGAGTTTCGTCACGGAATTGACGGGCGCCCCCAACGTGCGCAACGTCCGTTCCTCGCTCGCCATGAAGGCGGTGAAGGATGAGCCGCTCGCCTATGTCGATCGGGCCGCGGGCCACGGGAATGCGACGCATGCGCACTGAGAAGAATTCCATCATTCTGGTCGGCGCCGGCAAAATGGGTTTCGCCATGCTGCAGGGCTGGGCGGGTCTCGGCCTCGCCGGCGCCAATGTCGCCGTGCTCGAGCCCATGCCCTCGCCCGAACTCGCTGCGCTCTGCGCGCAGAAGGACATAAGACTCAATCCCGCCGAAAATTCGCTCGGCCAGCCGGAAATCCTCGTCGTCGCCATCAAGCCGCAGACGCTCGACGCCGCCGCCACGCGCCTCGCCGCGCTCGCGGGACGCGCCACGCTGATCGTCTCGATCCTCGCCGGCAAGAGCATCGCCGATCTTGCCGCCCGCGCGCCAAACGCCGGCAGCATCGTGCGCGCCATGCCCAATACGCCGGCCGCGATCGGCCGCGGCGTGACCGCCGCGGTCGCCAGCGCCGGCGTGACGGAGGCGCAGCGCGCGCTGGCGCACAAGCTTCTGTCGTCGGTCGGCTCGGTCGAATGGGTCGCCGACGAGGGGCTGATCGACGCGGTCACCGCCGTATCGGGCTCGGGGCCCGCCTATGTCTTCCTGCTCGCCGAATGTCTGGCGCAGGCCGGCGCGGCCGCGGGACTGCCTGCGGACCTCGCCGCGCGGCTGGCGCGCGCCACGGTCGAGGGCGCGGGCGAACTCATGCATCGCTCGCCGGAAATTTCGCCCGCGCAATTGCGCATCAACGTCACCTCGCCGGGCGGCACCACGGAGGCCGCGCTCGGCGTGCTGATGGCCGAGAACGGGCTGAAGCCGCTGATGGAAAAGGCGGTCGCCGCCGCCGACGCCCGCGCCAAGGCGCTGTCCGGCTAGCATAGCAGCGCTTTGACAACCTCCCGGCGGCTTGATCTAAATCGCTGCAACAAGAGGGAGGATTTCACACATGACGATCGACCGTCGCCATTTCGTGGCCGGGACGCTTGCGGCGCCCGCGCTTCTGTCCGCCGGCGCCGCCCGCGCCGCGACCACGATCAAGATTTCCCACCAGTTTCCCGGCGGCACGATCGACCAGGGCGATTTCCGCGACCGGCTGTGCCGGAAATTCGCGGCCGAGGTCGGCAAGCGCTCGAACGGCGACATCAATGCCGAGGTCTACGCCAATTCCTCGCTGATGAAGACAAACGCGCAATTCTCCGCGCTGCGCAAGGGCGCGCTCGACGTCTCGCTCTTCCCCCTGCCCTATGCCGGCGGCGAGGCGCCCGAGGCCAATATCGGCCTGATGCCGAGCCTGGTGAATTCCTACGATCAGGGCCTCGGCTGGAAGACCAAGCCGGTCGGCAAGGAGCTGACCAATTATCTCGCCGACAAGGGCGTGATCATCCTGACCTGGGTCTGGCAGGCCGGCGGCGTAGCGAGCCGCGCCAAGCCGCTGGTGACGCCCGAGGATGCCAAGGGCATGAAGATCCGCGGCGGCTCGCGCGAAATGGACATGGTCCTGAAGGCGGCCGGCGCCGCCGTGCTGTCGCTGCCCTCCAACGAACTCTACGCCGCCATGCAGACCGGCGCCTGCGACGCCGGCCTCACCTCCTCGACCAGCCTCATCTCCTTCCGTCTCGAGGAATTGGCCAAGCACCTGACCGCGGGCGGCGGCAAATCCTACTGGTTCATGTTCGAGCCGCTGATCATGTCCAAGGCGATCTTCGACAAGATGCCGAAGGCGCATCAGGACCTGCTGCTCAAGGTCGGCGAGGAAATGGAGGCCTTCGGCCGCCAGGAGGCCATGGCCGACGACGACCGGGTGGTGGAAGTCTACAAGAAGGCGGGCGCGCAAACGCATGCGCTCAGCGACGACGTGCTCGAGAAATGGAAGGCGATCGCGCGCGACACGGCCTGGAAGGATTACGCCGCCAAGAACGCCGGCTGCGCCAAGCTGATCAAGCTCGCGCAAGACGCCTGACAGCCGGAGAGGCCTGATGTCGGGCGCGCCCGTCTATCGCGAGAACGCCGACCTGCCGGCCGGCGACAGTCTGCTGCCGCGACTGGCGCGCGCGCTCGCCGCGATCAACAGCGCCATCATGGCGCTCGCCGGGCTCGCCGCCATCGCCGCCAGCCTCGTCCTCTCCTACAGCGTGCTCGTGCGTTACATCCTGCACGCGCCGACCTACTGGCAGGACGAGGCGGCCGTCTTCCTGCTCGTCGGCGCGACGTTTCTCACCGCCGCCTTCGTGCAGGAACGGCGCGGCCATGTCGGCATCGAGGCCTTCGCCGAATTGCTGTCGCCTGCCGCCAATCGCATCCGGCTGGCGCTGGTCGACATTTTCTCCTTCGCCTTCTGCGCCTTCTTCGCGTGGAAGAGCTGGACCCTTTTCCATGAGGCCTGGGTCGACGGACAGGTGACCTCGTCGCCCTGGGCGCCGCCGCTCTGGATTCCTTATTTCCTGATGGCCGCCGGCATGACGCTGCTTTCACTCCAGATCGCCCTGCAGATCGCGATCGCCTTCGCGGGCAAGCGCTCATGAGCGTGCTCGCCATCGGCCTGCTCTACGGCGCCGCCACGCTCGTCGTGATGTTTTCGGGCATGCCGATCGCTTTCGCGCTCGGCGGCGTCGCCCTGCTCTACATGCTATTCTTCATACCGGCGGCGTCGCTCGATACGGTCACGCAGAACGTTTACGAGGAAATGGCCTCGATCACGTTGCTGTCGATCCCGCTGTTCATTCTCAAGGGCGCGGCGATCGGCAAGTCGCGCGCCGGCCAGGATCTCTACTCCGCCCTGCACGCCTGGATGCATCGCGTGCCCGGCGGCCTCGGCATCGCCAATGTCTTCGCCTGCGCGATCTTCGCCGCCATGGCGGGCTCTTCGCCGGCGACCTGTTCGGCGATCGGTTCGGCCGGCATTCCGGAAATGCGGCGGCGCGGCTATTCCGGCGGCTTTGCGGCCGGCGTGATCGCGGCCGGCGGAACGCTCGGCATCCTGCTGCCGCCGTCGATCACCATGATCCTTTACGCGGTCGCCGCCGAACAATCGCTCGGTCGCCTGTTTCTCGCCGGCATTGGACCGGGTCTGCTGCTGGTCACGCTGTTCGCCGGCTACGCCATGGTGCGCTTCCGTCAGGAATTCACCGCTGCGAAACATGCCTACGAGACAACCGGCCAACGCGCCGAAATTCTCGAGACGCACGAATATACGATGGCGGAGAAGCTCAGCACGCTGCCGCGCGTGCTGCCCTTCGTCATCCTCTTGACCGGCGTGATGATCGCGCTCTACGGCGGCTTCGCCACGCCCTCCGAGACGGCGGGTCTCGGCGCCATTCTCGCGCTCGCCCTGATCGCGATGATCTATGGCGTGTGGCGGCCGACCGACCTCAAGCCGATCCTCGTCTCGACCATGCGGGAATCGACCATGCTGATGATGATCATCGGCATGTCGCTCCTCTATTCCTACGTGATGAGCTATCTGCACATCTCGCAGTCGGCGGCCGAATCCATCGTCGCCATGCAGCCCTCGAAATGGGTTCTGCTCACCGCCATTCTCGGCCTCGTCGTCGTGCTCGGCTTTTTCCTGCCGCCGGTCTCGATCATCCTGATGACGGCACCGATCATCCTGCCGCCGCTGAAGGCGGCCGGTTTCGATCTCATCTGGTTCGGCGTCGTCATGACCATCGTGATGGAAATGGGCCTGATCCACCCGCCCGTCGGCCTCAACATCTTCGTCATCCGCAACATCGCGCCCGACATTCCCCTGCGCGACGTCATCTGGGGCGCGGTCCCCTTTGTCCTGCTGATGATGGCGGCGATCCTGCTGCTCTGCTTCTTTCCTCAGATCGCCACCTGGCTGCCGACCCGCGTCATGTCGTAGCGGCGGCGCGGCGGGCCTTGGTGCGACGGGCGCGGCGGACTAGATAAGAACGACGAAGTCGCCAGCCCAAGGGAACGCGCCATGGCCCGCGCCGCCAAGAAGACCGCCGACAGGAAGACAGCCGACAGGAAGACAGCCGCCCCGAAAGCCAAACCGTCGGACAATCGCGACAGGATCGTCGACGCGCTGATGGATCTCGCCGCCGAACAGGACTTCGGCGACATCACGCTCAGCATGATCGCCGAACGCGCCGGCCTCTCGCTCGCCGATTTCCGCGACTGTTTCCCCTCGAAGGGCGCGGTGCTGGCCGCCTTCAATCGCCGCATCGACCGCGTCGTTCTCGATGGCGCGACGGCCGACATGGCCGACGAGACGACGAAGGAGCGCCTGTTCGACGTGCTGATGCGCCGCTTCGACGCGCTCGCCCCGTACAAGGCGGCCGTTGAAAGCATCGCGGCTTGGGCGCGCCGCGAACCGCTCGCCGCCGCGCAGCTCAACCGCATCGTCGTCAATTCCATGCGCTTCATGCTGGAGGCGGCCGGCGTCGACACCGAGGGCCCAGTGGGCGCGCTCAAGCTGCAGGGGCTGGCGCTCGCCTGGGCGCGGCTCGTCAACGTCTGGCTCGCCGACGAGGATCCCGGCATGGCGGCAACCATGGCCGAGCTCGACCGCACGCTCCGGCGCGGCGACATGCTGGTCGCGCGCGCCGAGGACGTCGACCGCCTGACCTCCCCGCTGCGCTCGCTCGCCCGCGGCGTGTTCAGCGTCGGCCTGCGCTTCGTCGGCGACCGCCGCGCGCGCCGGCAGGAGGCGACCGAGGCGTCCGCCAACGACGCCTGACCGGACCGGGCGCCGTGGCCTCCAAGAACGCGACGGTTGGGCCCGCAATCGGCCGGACGAATTAGTAGACGAATTTGTCTACTAGCGCCTTGCATATGTAGACAGAATATTCTACATTGCACTCATGACCACACAAAATCGGGCCGCTCCACGCCGGTCGGACACGCGCGAACGCATCCTCTGGACGGCGCAGGATCTCTTCTATCGCCACGGGATTCGCGCCACCGGCGTCGACGCGATCATCGCCGGCGCCAGCGTCACCAAGGTGACCTTCTACCGCCGCTTCCCGTCAAAGGACGCCCTCGTCCTCGCCTACATCGACTATCGCCACGGCCTCTGGATGCCCTGGTTCGCCGACGCGCTCATCCGCGCGCGCGACGCCCAGACGCCGGAAGCGCGCGAAAGCGCCCCTCTCGCGCCGGTCGCCCAGGCGCTACGCGAATGGTTCGCCGAACCGACCTTCCGGGGATGCGGTTTCATCAACCTCATCGCCGAATTCGGCGACGCTTTCCCTGAGGCGCTGGCCAAATGCGTCGCCCACAAGGAGGAGACGCAGGCGGCGATCGAATCGCTGGTCGCCCTGACGCCGGACGCGCGCGCGATGGCCGAAGCTGCCGCGATCGCCATGGACGGCGCGATCGTCCGGGCGCAGCGCGGCCCGCAGCACAGGGAGGCGGCGCTCGCCGGGCTCGGGACGCTGCTGGCGGCGCTGACGGTCGCCTATCTGCCCGCTGCCGGGTAGACTGGTCGGTCAGACCGGCACGTTCACCGTCGCCCGCAGACCGCCGAGCGGGCTCGTGTCCAGCGTGACGTCGCCGCCGTGCGCCCGTGCGATGTCGCGCGCGATCGCAAGCCCGAGACCCGCGCCGCCGGCGTCCTGATTGCGCGCTTCGTCCAGCCGGTAGAACGGTCGGAATGCATCCTCGCGGCTCTCGGGGGCGATGCCCGGCCCGTCGTCATCGACATGCACGGTCAGCCGCCGGTCGTCGCGGGTCGCCGTCACCCCGACATGCTTGCCGTAGCGCTGCGCATTGCCGATCAGATTGGCGAGGCACCGCCGATAGGCGTCGGGCCGCAGAATCGCCTGCGCTTCGCCGCTGTAGGCGTAGCGGGCCGCCGCGCCATGGCGCTCGGCGTCGGCGACCAGTTCGCCGATCAGCGCGCGCGCGTCGGTCGCGACCGCGCTCTCGCCGCCATCGCCGCGCGCAAAGGCGAGATAGGCTTCCAGCATGCGCTGCATCTCGGCGATGTCGCGCGCGATCGCCTCCTGCTCCGGCCCCTCGCCGAGCAGGGCGAGCGACAGTTTGAACCGCGTCAGCACGGTGCGCAGGTCGTGGCTCACGCCGTTGAGCATGGCGGTGCGCTGCTCCATCGCCCGTTCGAGCCGCCGCTTCATGTCGACGAAGGCGAGGCCGGCCTGCCGCACTTCGCGCGCGCCCGACGGCCTGAACGCGATTTCACGCCCCTTGCCAAAGGCTTCGGATGCTTCCGCCAGGCGGCGGATCGGCTTGATCTGGTTGCGCAGGAACAGAACTGCGACGCCGATCAGCACCAGCGCTGTGCCAGCCATCCAGCCGATGAAGATCGACGAATAGGTGGCGTAGGCCTGGTTGCGCGAGGCATAGACGCGCAATTGCGCATTCTTCAGCTGCACCCGGATTTCGATGACATTGGAGGCGCCGACCGTGTCGATCCAGAAGGGACGGTTGATCTGCGTCCGGATCTGCTGCGACAGCACATTGTCGAGCAGCGCGAAAAAGGGTTTCGGCAGCGGCGGCGGCAGCTGCCCCGGCGGCGTGATGAAAATTTGCAGGCTCATGCGCTGCGCGGCAATGCGCGTGAGCTGCGTCGCGTCCTTGTCCTGCGGATAGGATTCGTAGACATCGATCAGCGCCGATATTTCCTGCGTCAGCATGCGCGACAGGCGGATCGTGATCGCCTGCCAGTGCCGCTCCATGAAGAAATAGACGACCGCCGTCTGCAACAGCAGCATCGGCAGGATGACAATCAGCAGCGAGCGCGCGAACAGGCCCTTCGGCATTTTCGCGCGCAGCCAGAGCGCAAAGCCGCGCCAGATGCGACGCGGCGCGGCGATGGCGGGATGTTCGACGAACCTCATGACGATACGCCCTGGTCGAGCACGAGCCGATAGCCCGCGCCGCGCACGGTCTGCAGCAGCAGCGGATTGGCCGGGTTGTCTTCGATCTTGCGGCGCAGGCGCGTCACCTGCACGTCGATCGTGCGTTCGCCCGCTGCATCGCCCGCCAGCGCCGCCCGCGGCACCGGCGCCCCGTTGGCCGAGACGAGCGCGTGCAGAATGTCCCGCTCGCGATCGGTGATACGCACTGCTTCACCGGCGCGCCGCAACTCGCCACGCGCGGCGTGGAACTCGCACGGCCCGAAATGCGCGACCGCCGAAGCCGCAGCCGGCGCAGGCGTCGGCGCCCGGCGCAGGATGGCGGCGATCCGCAGGGCAAGTTCGCGCGGCTCGAAGGGCTTTGGCAGGTAATCGTCGACCCCGGCCTCGAGGCCGAGAATGCGGTCGTCCGCGCCGCCGCGCGCCGTCAGCATCAGGATCGGCGTCGTCGCTCCGGCGTCGCGTAGGCTGCGCGAAAGGTCAACGCCGCTCTCGCCGGGCATCATGACGTCGAGAACAATCAGGTCGAACGCGAGCGCGGCCATGCGCTGGCGCGCCTCGGCGGCGTCTGCCGCCGCGGTGACGCGATAGCCGGCCTGCGCGAGATAGCGCGTCAGCAGCGTGCGGATGCGCGAATCGTCGTCGACCACCAGAAGATGCGGCGCGTCGTCCGGCAAAGCGGCGGCGGCAGGCGGCGAGACGGTCATGGCGCCGGCCGCGCGCCCTGTGGCCAGACGAGCGATTTCACCTCGTCCTGGTCGGACGGATCGATCATGGCCATCAGGAAGCGGATCGCATCCTGCCGTGCATTCGCCGGCAGCGCATCGAGCGCGCGCGCAAACCGGCGCGACTGCAAATGCGCGAGATCGAGCGCGAGCTTACGTCCCTTGGCGGTCGCATAGAGATGGCGCTGGCGCCGGTCGGCGACGCCAGCACGCGCCTCGACGAAATTCTGGTCGAGCAATTCCTTCAGCACCCGGCTCAGGCTCTGCTTGGTGATCTTCAGAATATCCAGCAGTTCGGCGATCGTGAGGCCGGGTTGGCGATTGACGAAATGCAGCACACGGTGATGCGCCCGCCCGAACCGGTAGCTTTCGAGCAAGCGGTCGGCGTCGCCCACGAAATCGCGATAGGCGAAAAACAGCAGTTCGATCAGATCGAACATCGGCTCGGCGTCATGGGCCTCGGCCTGCGCCTTGTGCTTGCCGTGCAGAGCTGTCTCCACGCGTCTCAATCCGCAAAATATGTCAGCGCTGTTGCCATATCTCAGGTCGAATGTTGCCCGTCAAGCGCTCCGAGGCGAAACGAAGGGAAGCGCGCCGCCATCTTTCGGCAATGGCCGGCGCGTCGTCCAGTAAAAAGGCCGGACGGGAGGCGTCCCCGCGCCTGTTGCGTCCATCGACCAGCCCGACGGCGTCATCACGATGGACGGCGCGCGACGCACGCCAGGCCCGAAACGTGGGCGGGTCTTGGAATAGGCCGCGTGAACGCCATCTATTTCTTGACGGGCGCGATCGTAGCGTCGGCATGACGGCGTGGCGCTGGGGTCGTGCAAATTCCGAAAGGGAGAACGCCATGATGTCCTCACTCAGGGCCGGTCTTCTGGCGACAGCGACGGCCGCGCTTGTTCTGGCCGCCCCTGCCGCGCCCGCCGCCGCGGTGCCGAACGGCCTTGCGCCCGCCGATCTCGTGCGTGCGGAACTGCCGATCGACCAGGCGCGCTATCGCCGGCACGTCGCGCATCGGCGCCATCATGTAAGGCGCCACCGCTATTACGTCGGGCGTCGTTACTATCCGCGCCGTTATCGCTACCGCTACAATCCGGGCCTCGCCGCGTTCGGCACGGTATTGGGCGCGATCGCCGCCGCCAACGCTTACGACACCTACGCCCCCGGCTATTATCCCTACGCCTACCCGGCCTACGGCTACCCGGTATACGTCTCCCCGGGCTGGGGCTACGCGTGGTGAGCAGCTTCGATCCGCCGCGGCGCTGAGCGTCAGGCGTCCTCGCGTCGCAGGATGAAGCGCTGGATCTTGCCGCTCGGCGTCTTGGGCAGAGACGCCACGAAAGCGATCTCGCGCGGATAGGCGTGCGTCGACAGGCGCTTGCGCACCATCTGCTGGATTTCCTCCTTCAGCGCGTCCGTTGCCGCGACGCCCGCCTTCAGCACGATGAAGGCCTTGACGATTTCCGTGCGCTGCGGGTCGGGCTTGCCGACGACCGCGACTTCCGCAACGGCCGGATGCTCCATCACGACGCTTTCGACATCGAACGGCCCGATGCGATAGCCGGCGGACGTGATGATGTCGTCATTGCGGCCGACGAAGAAGAAATGCCCGTCGGCGTCGCGCATCATCGTGTCGCCGGTAATGTACCAGTCGCCGCGCACGTTCGGGCTTTCCGCCTTCCAGTAACCGGAGAACGTATAGAGCGGCGACTTGGAAATCCGCACGGCCAGCACGCCGGGCGTTTCCGGCGGCTGTTCGTTCAGATCGTCGTCGAGGATCGCCATGTCGAGGCCGGGCATCGGCAGGCCGGCCGCGCCGGGCTTCACATCGTGCTTCAGCGCGTGATGATTGTTGATCATCATCGCCACTTCCGTCTGCCCGTAATGATCGGCGAGCGGACAATGCAGCACGCGCTCGGCCCAGCGGATCACTTCCGGGTTGAGCGGCTCGCCCGCGCTCGAGCCGACGCGCAGCTGATGCGCGATCGGCGCCATGGCTTCGTCGCCCGCCGCCATCAGCAGGCGATAGGCGGTCGGCGCCGCGGCGAGATTGGTGATCTTGCGCTCAGAAATGATGCGCACGGTCGAATCGACCGCGAATGCGCCCTCGTTGAACGTCGTCGTGTGGCCGAGCAGCAGCGGGCCGAGCACGGCGTAGAGCATGCCATAGGCCCAGCCGGGATCGGCGACGTTCCAGTAATTGTCGTCCGCGCGCAAATCGACCGCGTCGAGCATGTAGGAGGCGACCGGCAGAAGCAGCGTCAGCGGATAGCGCACGCCCTTCGGCTTGCCGGTCGTGCCCGAGGTGAAAAGCACGATGAAGGGATCGCTTCCCTTGCGCATGACGGGCGCGAATTCCGTCGATTGCGCGGCAAGCGCTTCGGCGTAGCCGTCGCCGATCGTCAGGATCGGCGGGCAATTGGGGACATCCTTCAGCTTCGGCAGGTTGGCGAGGTCGGTGACGACGAGCTTCGCCTTGCTGCCGCCCTCCGCCGTCACGCGGCTTTCGACCGCCGCCGGCCCGAAGGCCGTGAACAGCGGCTGGTAGATCGCGCCCGCGCGCCAGGTTCCGAGCACGACGGTGAAGAGATCGGGAATGCGCGGCAGAAGGCCCGCAACGACATCGCCCGCGGCGATCCCCTGCGACTTCAGGTAATTCGCGAAACGCGCGCTGTCGTCGCGCATCTGCGCGAACGTGACCGTCTTGCGCTCGCCATTGGCGCCATACCATTCGAGCGCGATCTTACCGTCCTTCGCCCAACGGTCGCAGCATTCGACGCAAGGGTTGAGACCGTCCGTCAGCGAACCGGAAATCGTCCGGCGCTCCAGCGCCTCGAACGAGAAATGACGGACGGCGTCGGCATAGTCGCGCATGGTGGTTTCTCCCTGCGCGATTTGTAGCGCCGGGGAGAAAAAGACGCGAGCGCGACGAGACGGCGCGCCCGACAAGCGCGTCACGGTCGCCGAAGCGCCTTTTGACGCGTGGAGGGCGGCGGCGTCTCGGTGAGGGGACTGACGATCCAGCCGCGGGCGTCGCCCAGCGCGTCCTTGATAGAGGCCTCGTTCCCTTGCACGAGCATCATGTGCTGCTGCTGGTCCACCACCGAAATGCCGCCTTTGTTGAGGCGACGCGCGACTTCGTCGCCACTCACTGCATCGGGCGCAATGCTGTGCACGACCATTGTCTCAGCCATGACGAACCCCGGTCGGCCATCGGATCGGCCGCCATCTAGCTCATGTCAGCCGGGGCATGCGGGAGACCAAAACCTTCATAGTCCCTGCCAAAGCCTTCGGGCCGACAGCTACTATATAGCGCGTCCTTGAGCTTTCGCGAGCGCTCGGCGCCGCTGGCCGCATCTATCTCCGGGTTGGCGTGGAGAACATAGGCCGTGAACCCGGCGACCGCCGGCGTGGCCATCGAAGTGCCGCTCATGGGGCCGAATTCGCCGTCTGGAAGGGTCGATACGATTTCGACCCCCGGCCCAACCGCATCGATCTCCGATCCGAAATTGCTGAAGGCGGCCACGAAATCCAGGCCGCCAGCGCCGCCGGCGGGCGGCATGATGTCGGCGGCCCCAGTCGAATCCGCAGGAAACGACTTCTTGCGTCCCATCGCTGAGACGGAGATGCATTCCGGGAACGCTGCGGGATAGGAAACCGGCTTGCGCCCATCGTTGCCCGCGGCCGCCACAACGACGGCGCCGGCGTTCAGCGCACGGTCGATCGCGGCCTTGGTAAGCGCGTCCGGAGGCCCGCCGCCGAGGCTCATGTTGATCACGCCGCAGCCGTCGGCCACGGCGGCGTCAATTGCCTTGGCAATGTCGAAATTGCTCGCGTTTCCACCCGAATTTGGAAAGACGCGATAGCTGCGCAGCTTCACTCCGGGAGCGACGCCGCGCCAGCCGCCGACGACCTGCCCGCCGATGATGCCAGCGACATGCGTGCCATGTTCGCCCTCCTTGGCCGCCGGCCCCCATCGATCTCTGGCCGCGGGATCGCTGAGCGTTTCGGCGGTGACGCAGTTCAGGCCGCCCGTGACGTTCGCCAGGGCCGGATGCGCACCGTCCACCCCGGTGTCGATCACGGCGACCGTCACGCCTGTTCCGGCGTCGGCCGCCAGCGAACCGTAGAGCTGATTCAAAAGGAGTTTTGGATCGTCCGGATTCACCTTGGCGAGCGCGATCTGCTTCAGGGAGGACGCTTTGACGTCGGCCGCATAATGACCCCAATATCCGGGTGGGCCGTAGACATAGGCGCGTTCGATGGTCTGACCGGGCGAAATCGCGCCCAGCCGGACAACGCCTTGGGCGTTCGTATCGCCGTCTTGACCGATGCGATCGACGAAATTCGTGAACAGCACGACATGGACGCCCTTGAGAGGCTTGGACGTCTTGCCGTCCACGATTGTGATTGTCAGGCCGCTCGACGCCGCCGCGCCGGCCGCCGTCTTGACCGCTTTCGCCCCCGCCCTCGCCGGCTTTCTACTCGCCTGCCTTCGACCGGCAGGACGCTTCTCAACCCACTGACGCTCCCACAGCCGGCGATAGAAGACCTCGGGGACGATCTTCAGGTCTGGATTGCTGAGACGCAGGCTGAGCTCGCCCTCGGGCGGCATTTCAACCAGCTTCGGTCCGTTATCGCCGATCTGGTCCAGGACTCGCATCGTCGGCGCAGCGACAGGGGACAGCGCCCGCGCCTTCAGCGTTTGCGGCCCCGCGGCGGGCGCAAGCATGTCGTTCTTGAGCGCGACGCCGTCGAACCCGACTTTCGGCATGATGACATAGCGTTGGACTGGCGCTGTTTTCTTCACGGCGTCCTCCTTGACCATGAGTTCGCGCCCACGCGACTAATCCGCGGCGATCGGGGCCCAGCAGGCAATTGCGCCTCCGGCGCAGCTCATCGCCGCCGCCATATCAGTGGGGTCGAACCCGAAGTTGCGCGGAACCCGCGCGCGATCGACAGGCATGGCGCCCTCGCCGCGAACATGAGGCTTACGCAATGCTATGCGCTCGCAGTCCGATCGCTTGTGACTCGGCTCACATGGCGTTCGAAAATGTACGGCGCGAAGCCCAGTTCAGTTCGCGAATCTGAAATGCAGCACGTCGCCGTCGGCGACGACATAATCCTTGCCTTCCAGCCGGAACTTGCCGGCCTCGCGCGCGCCGGCCTCGCCCTTGTTCGTCACGTAGTCGTCGTAGGCGATCGTCTCGGCGCGAATAAAACCCTTCTCGAAATCGGTGTGGATCACGCCCGCAGCCTGTGGCGCGCGCGTGCCCTTTTCGATCGTCCACGCGCGGGCCTCTTTCGGACCCACGGTGAAGTACGTCACGAGGTGCAAGAGTTCGTAGCCTGCGCGAATGACGCGATTGAGGCCGGGCTCGGCGAGACCGACGGCTTCGAGATAATCCTTCTGCTCGTCGGCCGGCAGCACCGCGATCTCGCTCTCGATCTTGGCCGAGACGACGACGGCTTCGGCGCCTTCCTCCTTCGCGCGTGAAAAAACTTTCGCGGAAAATTCGTTGCCCTTGTCGGCCGCAGCCTCCTCGACGTTGCAGACATAGAGGACGGGCTTCGACGACAACAGACCGAGCGCGGCGAACGCCTTGCGCTCGTCGGGGCTCGCGGCCACGGCGACGCGCGCGGGCTTGCCCTCGCGCAACAGCACGAGGCATTGCTCGACGAGCGCCAGCGTCTCCTTCGATTCCTTGTCGCCGCCGCGCGCTTTCTTTTCCAAATTGGTCACGCGCTTCTCGAGGCTCTCGAGATCCGACAGCATGAGTTCCGTCTCGATCGTCTCGATGTCGCGGATCGGATCGACGGGCCCGTCGACATGGGTAATGTCGCCGTCCTCGAAGCAACGCACGACATGCGCGATCGCATCGCATTCGCGGATGTTGGCGAGAAACTGGTTGCCGAGCCCCTCGCCCTTCGACGCGCCGCGCACCAGGCCGGCGATGTCGACAAAGGTCAGCCGCGTCGGGATGATCTCTTTCGAGCCGGCAATTCTGCAGAGCATATCGAGGCGCGGATCGGGCACGGCGACGTCGCCGACATTCGGCTCGATCGTGCAGAACGGATAATTGGCCGCCTGCGCCGCCGCCGTCTGTGTCAGCGCGTTGAACAGGGTCGACTTGCCGACATTCGGCAGGCCGACGATACCGCATTTGAAGCCCATGTCTGCGTCCGGTGTTCAGGTGTTCGGGAAGTTGCGGGCGGTATGCGTGGCGGAACGGCAAAAGGCAAGGCGTTTGGCGACCTGAAGCAACCCGCGTCATGCCCGGGCTTGCCCCGGGCATCCACGCCGGGCCGCTTCGCTATCGTGGGAGATTGACGCCTGTCGCTCTACGTGGATGGCCGGGACAAGCCCGGCCATGACGGATAAGCGCAGCTAACACCAGTACAGCCGCAAAAAAAAGGCCCCGTCACCGGGGCCTTCTTCCATTCCTCGCGCGCTCCGCTCAGTGCGGCGTCGACGCCCACACGCGCTTCTTGGTCGCATAGAGCAGACCCGTCAGGATCGCCATGAACACCAGCACGCGGAATCCGGTCTTCTTGCGCTGGTCGAGCTTCGGCTCGGCCATCCACATCAGGAAGGCGGAGACGTCCTTCGAGTAATTTTCCAGCGTCGCCGGCGTGCCGTCGGTGTAGTCGACCTGACCGTCGCTGATCGGCTTGGGCATCGCGATGCGATTGCCCGGCATGATGTCGTTCCAGTACTGGCCGGCGTCGAGCTTCACGCCATGCGGCGGCTCGTCCTTGTACGCCTGCAGCAGCGCGGCGATGTAATCGGCGCCATGCTCCTGGTACATGAGGCCCGGCAGGCCGTCGAGCACGAACCAGGGGAAGCCGCGCTTGTAGGAGCGCGCCTTGGCGAGCACCGACATGTCGGGCGGCAGGCCGCCGCCGTTCGCGGCGCGCGCCGCATTGTCGTTCGCGAAGGGCGACGGCCAGTTGTCCGACGGACGCGCCGGGCGCTCGAACATGTCGCCGGCGTCATTCGGACCGTCCTTCACCTTGTACTGTTCGGCCAGCGCCTTGACCTGCGCTTCCGAGAAGCCCGGACCGCCGGGCTCCCCGAGGTTGCGGAAGGCGAGCTTTTCAGCCGAATGGCAGTTCGCGCAGACTTCGCGGAACACCTTGAAACCGCGCTGCAGCTGGCCCTGGTCGTAATGGCCGAAGAAGCCGGCGAAGGACCAGGAGAGCCGCGACGGCTTGGCCTGATCGTGTCCGCCTTCGGCGAAGGCCGGAGCGCCGAGCAGAGCGGCGCCCAAGAGAGCCGCGCCAACGTAGCGCGCTGCGATCATGCCGAGAGAGGTCTTGGAGAGCATGGTTCTGTCCTGTCTTGGCTCGGCTCAGGCCTTGCTCTGCGCATGCTTGGCAAGGACGGCGTCGTTGATCGAGGCCGGAACCTCTTTCGGCGTCTCGAACAGGCCAAGCAGCGGCAGAATCACGAGGAAGTGGGCGAAGTAATAGGTGGTGAGGATCCGCGCGGCGAGCACCGCGCCGCCTTCCGGAGGCTGCGAGCCGAGGTAGCCGAGGCCGATCACGCAGGCGATGAAGACCCAGAACAGGATCTTGTAGATCGGGCGATAGACCGCCGAGCGGACGCGCGAGGTGTCGAGCCACGGCAGGATCACCAGCATGACGATCGCGCCGAACATGAAGATCACGCCGCCGAGCTTCGAGGGAATCGCGCGCAGGATCGCGTAGAACGGCAGGAAGTACCATTCCGGCACGATGTGCGGCGGCGTCTGCAGCGGGTTGGCCATGATGTAATTGTCGGCGTCGCCCAGGAAGTTCGGGATGAAGAACACGAACCAGGCGTAAAGCATCACGAAGGCGGCGATGCCGGTCGCGTCCTTCATCGTCGCATGCGGCGTGAACGGCACCGAATCCTTTTCGACGTCCTTGATGTCGACGCCTGCCGGATTGTTCTGGCCGACGACATGGAGCGCCCAGACGTGCAGGCCGACGACGGCCGCGATCATGAACGGCAGCAGGTAGTGCAGCGAGAAGAAGCGGTTCAGCGTCGGATTGTCGACCGAATAGCCGCCCACAGCCAGGTGGTGATGGCGTCGCCGACCAGCGGGATCGCGGAGAACAGGTTGGTGATGACGGTCGCGCCCAGAAGGACATCTGGCCCCAGGGCAGCACATAGCCCATGAAGCCCGTCGCCATCATCAGCAGGAAGATGATCACGCCGAGGATCCAGAGGATTTCGCGCGGCGCCTTGTAGGAGCCGTAGTAGAGGCCGCGGGCGATGTGGATGTACACCGCCAGGAAGAACATCGACGCGCCGTTGGCGTGCAGATAGCGGATCATCCAGCCCCAGTTCACGTCGCGCATGATGTGCTCGACCGAGTTGAAGGCCATCGTCGTGTGCGGCGTGTAATGCATCGCGAGCACGATGCCGGTCACGATCTGCGCGACGAGCATGAACGACAGGATGGCGCCGAAGGTCCACCAGTAGTTCAGATTCTTCGGCGTCGGATAGGCCACGAAGGAGCTGTGCACCAGGCCCATCACCGGCAGCCGGCTCTCGAACCACCGGCCGATCGCGCTCTTCGGAACGTATGTCGAAGGTCCGCTCATCTTTTCGCCTTCTCTCGGAATTTCTCGGGCGTCTGCTTGCCTGGGCGCTGCGGCCGGCTCAGCCGATCTTGATCTTGGTGTCGGTGAGGAACGCGTAGTCCGGAACCTCGAGATTGCGCGGCGCCGGCCCCTGGCGGATGCGGCCCGACGTGTCGTAGGCCGAGCCGTGGCACGGCAGAACCAGCCGTCGTACTGGCCCTGATGGCCGAGCGGGATGCAGCCCAGATGCGTGCACACGCCGACGACCACGAGCCATTCGGGCTTCTTCACGCGCGCCGAGTCGGCTTGCGGATCGGGCAGCTTGGCCACGTCCACGTCTTCGGCTTCCTTGATCTCTTTCTTCGTGCGGTGGCGGACGAAGACCGGCTTGCCGCGCCACTTGATCGTGACGATCTGCCCTTCCGGGATCGCGGAAATGTCGAGTTCCGTCGAAGAGAGCGCCAGCGTCGAGGCGTCCGGGTTCATCTGCGCGATGAAGGGCCAGGCGACCGCGCCCACGGCTACGGCGCTCGCCGCTCCGGTGGCGATGTAGAGCATGTCCCGGCGGGTCGGTTCGGCAGTCGATGTCGTCGCCACGTCAGCTATTCCCCTAAGCGTCAGGAGCCGCGCTTGCGGCCGTTGGTCCGGCTTCTAGCGTCAAGCGCCGCGCGCGGCAATGCCATGTCGCAGGAGTCCGGCCCCGCAGCGCGCAACGGGGCGTTATGTCGCACTGATGCGCGCCCTTGTCCATAGAGGCCCGCTCATGCGAAAGGCGAAGAAATCTCAGGGCGCGCATGACGGCGACGACACAGCTTACGCTGGCGCTTTTCCAGCCGGACATTCCCCAGAACGCGGGGACCATGCTGCGCGCCTGCGCCTGTCTCGGCGTCGGCGCGGCCATCGTCGAGCCGGCCGGCTTTCCCGTGTCCGATCGGCATTTCCGCCGCGCCGGCATGGACTATCTCGAACATGTGGATATCGCCCGCCACGTGTCGTTTTCCGCCTTCGAGGACTGGCGCCGGGCGGCCGGGCGCCGCCTCGTCCTGCTGACGACGCAGGGCGCGACGCCATACACGGACTTTGCCTTTCGCCCCGACGACGTGCTGATGGTCGGCCGGGAATCGGCCGGCGCGCCGGAAGAGGTCCATCGCAGCGCCGATGCGCGGATCGTCGTGCCGATCCGCCCGAGCTGCGCTCCCTGAACGTGGCCGTGGCGGCCGCCATGGTTTTGGGCGAGGCGATCCGGCAGACGCGCGGTTGACGGCGGCGGCCGGCCGGTCGATGTCTGGCCGCATGACCCAAGACCTCCTCGAAGCCCGCAAGGCGCAAGCCGCCCACTGGTTCGCCGACCTCCAGGCCCGCATCCTCGCCGCCTTCGAGGCGCTGGAGGACGAATGCCCCGGCCCCTTTTTCCCCGAGGCGATCGCTCCCGGCCGCGCGGAATGCACCCCGTGGCAGCGCGCGGACCACACGGGCGAGCCCGGCGGCGGCGGACGCATGGCCATCCTCAAGGGCCGCGTCTTCGAGAAGGCGGGCGTCCACACTTCCACGGTCTTTGGGACCTTCGCGCCGGAATTCGCCGCGCAAATTCCCGGCGCCGCCGAAGACCTGCGCTTCTGGGCGGGCGGCATTTCGCTGATTGCGCACCCCTGGAATCCCAACGTCCCGACCGTGCACATGAACACGCGCTTCGTCGTGACGACGAAAGCCTGGTTCGGCGGCGGCGCCGACCTGACGCCCGTCCTGGACCGACGCCGCGCGCAGGAAGACCCGGATTCACAGGCCTTCCACGCCGCCATGCGCGAAAGCTGCGCGCGTCACGCCGATGTCGCCGATTACGCGCGCTACAAGACCTGGTGCGACGACTACTTCTTCCTCAAGCATCGCAACGAGCCGCGCGGGATCGGCGGCATTTTCTACGATCACCTGAACAGCGCCGGCGACGCCGCCAACAGCGGCTGGGACAGGGACTTCGCCTTCACGCAGGACGTGGGAACGAGCTTCCTGAACATCTATCCGCGGATCGTGCGCGAAAATTTCGCGAAGAGCTGGACCGAGGCCGACCGCGAGGAACAATGCGTGCGCCGCGGCCGCTATGTCGAGTTCAACCTGCTCTACGACCGTGGCACGATCTTCGGCCTGAAGACCGGCGGCAATATCGCCTCGATCCTGTCGTCGCTGCCGCCGACGGTGAAATGGCCGTGAATGCGCCGCGAGCCTGAGGGCTCGCGGTCCTGGTTACGCCGCGCGTCAATACGGCATTCCGTAGGATTGGAGAACGAGGCTACGCCTCTAGTGACTTGCGACGGTCGAACTCTTCGTATTGCCGTTCCAAGAACTCTCGCTTGGCTTTGTGCCGCACCAGACGGCCTTCTAGTTTCTCGTAGGCGGCGCCCTTAAGTAATGACGCCACAACCACCCGGCTATCCTCCGGACGGATGGAAATCAGGAACTTGTCGAACAGCTTGTGTATGTCGGCTCGAAGCAGCAGCCCGTTGCCGACGTCGTTACGAAATCTGACGCCCTCCGAAAAGGGGACAATGTGGGCGGCCTCTATGACAGCTTCTATGCGACTACCGCTGACCAGACATTTTGCACCATACAGATCAATGAGCGCGCGCCTGAAATCTGCTTGATCGGGCCGCACCTCAACTTTGGCAAATCGTCTTTCGAAACCTTCGGCAATCTGCAGCGCGTCGTCAGCAAGGGCAATCTCTTCGGCGGATTTCGGCATGGACCGCGTGTAGGCAGCAATGCGCTCCTGTCTCGCGCGCTTAATGTCCCCAATTGCCTTCCAGAACTGCGAAATATGCTCGTCGCTGACCTCGATCGTTCGCAGATGACGATCGCCCTTCAAAGAATCGAGCAGAGCGCTCCCGCTTGGGCCGGGGGACAGCTCTATCAGCCGAATATGAGGTTGCACCAGTTTTACATCCCGAAGAACAATTTTCAGGGTTTCCCCTTGAACCGTCACATGGCCGGCGACCGCCGTGGCGGTTAAACCCAACCCTTTTCCATATTCTGCATCCTCATGTGTCCAGATGACTAGCGCGTCGCCGGCGGCAACGTCCTTGCCATTCCCACCTTCAAGCTTCTTCGGGCGCAAGGCGGATACGCTCGCTCCCTCCCACTGAGAAGCATTGGTTGGCCGCGGCGCAGCTCCATTGAGGTGAAGCGTGCAATTTGTCTTCAACAAGAAATTCGTCATTGCCTGTCCGATTTCTCGGTTGATCTATCATAGTTCGAAATGAGCGTTTCATTTACGCCGCCCGCTGCGTCTTGATACCGGCGATCTCGCCCGCGATCCGCCTTTCCGCGTGCCAGAGATCGTAGGCCGCCTGCATCCTCAGCCAGACCTCTGCGCCATTGCCGCAGAACTTGCCGATCCGCAGCGCCATTTCCGGCGAAACGGCCGCAGTGCCCGCCAGCACGCGATGCAGCGCTTGCCGCGTCACGCCGAGAATCTCGGCGGCTTTGGTCACCGACATGCTCAAGCCCGGCAGAATGTCCTCGCGCAGGATTTCGCCGGGATGCAGGGGCGGTCGATTCTTGTCCCTAGCCGCCATGATAATCCTCCAGATCGACGTCGACGGCGTCCTGGCCGTCGAAAGCAAAAGTGAGCCGCCAGTTGCGCGACACCGTGATCGCGTAACGCCCGGCCTGATCCGCTGTCAGCCGATGAAAGCCGAAGGTGACGACATCCATGTCTTCCGGCTTCGTCGCGCTGTCGAGGAGCGTCAGCTGGCGTTCGATCTTGCGCACCCAGTCGTGACGCAGCCCCGATGCGTCGCTTTTCGTCCAGAAACGTTTGAGAGCGCGGCTGCGGAAGCTCTTGATCACCGCGCCAAATGTAACTCATAGCGCGACAGTGTCAAGCGATGCATTACATTCGCAAACTTCGCCGTCACGCCTTCTCGCCGAACGTCCAGAACTTGTGGCCGACAAAGCTCCAGAACATCACGATGCCCGTCGTCACGATCTGCGCGGGGATATACGGCGCGCCGAAGCGCTCCACGAACAGATGCATGAAGCCCCATGTCAGCAGGAAGCCCACGCCCGCCACGCCGACGAATCGCCAAAGCGCGTCGGCGTGGTTGCGTTCGGTCTCGAACACATGCGCGCGATTGAGCGCGTAGGACACGAGGCCGCCGCCGACATAGCCGACCAGCGTCGCCGGCACCGGCGACGCTCCCGCCAGCTGCACGAGGCCGATCAGCAGGCCGTAGTGCACGACCATGGCCGCGACGCCGACCAGCATGAAGGCGGAGAATTGCAGGTGCAGGCGCATGGGCTCGATCAGGCTGTCTTTGCGCGGCGGTCCTCTGCGAACCACCCGAACCTTCATCCTGAGGAGCGCCCAAAGGGCGCGTCTCGAAGGATGGCCGCAGCCCCCATGCTTCGAGACGCAGGCTTCGCCCGCTCCTCAGCATGAAGGGGTGAAATTTACGACGACAGCGCCGCCTTCACCGCCGCGCTCGCTTTCGCGAAATCCATCTGGCCCGTGTACTTGGCCTTCAGGCTGCCTACGACCTTGCCCATGTCCTTCATCGAGGCCGCCCCCGTCTCCGCGATCGCGGCCTTGATGGCGGCGGCCACCGCCGCTTCGTCCATCTGCTTCGGCAGGTAGCCTGAGATCACGTCGATCTCGCCCTTCTCCTGCGCGGCGAGTTCCGGCCGGTTGTTCTTCTCGTAGATTTCCAGCGATTCCTGCCGGCTCTTCACCATCTTCTGCAGCAGCGCGAGAATGTCCTCCTCGCTGACCGTCTTGCCCTCGCCGCGCGCGAGAATGTCGCGGTCCTTGAGTGCGGCCGTAATCAGGCGGATGGCGGCGACTTTGGTCTTCTCGCCGGCCTTCATCGCGTCTTTGAGGTCGGCTGTGAATTTTTCCCGCAGGCTCATGTCAGAATTCCGTGGTTGACGCGGCAGTCTGCGGGGTTGACGCTTCTGCGCCCCTCCCCTAGCTTCCGCGCCGATTTCGACCCCCTCGCGCGCCCGTCACGCCCGCTGCCTCGAGTTCGAAGCCGGAGAGTTCCGACTTCGCGCATGCGGCCGGGCCCTTCGGCGCAGGCGAGGGCCGGGGGTCCAGAGGGCCAAGGGTGTAGAGCGCAGATGACAGCCGATCAAGCCGAAAAGACCGCCCCCTGGAGCCTCCGCACGCCGACTGCCCTGCTGGTTCTGGCCGACGGAACAATCATCGAGGGTTTTGGCCTCGGCGCAGTGGGCGCAGCCGAAGGCGAGGTCTGCTTCAACACCGCCATGACCGGCTATCAGGAAATCCTGACCGACCCCTCCTATGCCGGCCAGATCGTCACCTTCACCTTCCCCCACATCGGCAATGTCGGCGTCAACGACGAGGACGTCGAGACGGTCAACATGGCCGCCGCCTCCGGCGTGCGCGGCGTAGTGCTGCAGGCCGAGATTACCGACCCTTCCAATTTTCGGGCGCAAAACATTTCGACGCCTGGCTGAAGGCGCGCGGCATTGTCGGCATTTGCGGCGTCGACACGCGCGCGCTCACTGCGCGCATCCGCGACAAGGGCATGCCCAACGCCGTCATCGCCCATGCGCCGGACGGCAAGTTCGACGTGGAAGCGCTGAAGAAGCGCGCGGCCGGCATTCCCTCGATGGATGGGCTAGACCTGGTGCCGGGCGTGACCGCCGCCCAGCGCTACGACTGGGACGAGACGACCTGGACGCTTGGCTCCGGTTACGGGCGCCAGACCGCGCCGACCCGCAAGGTCGTCGCGCTCGACTTCGGCGTGAAGCGCAACATCCTGCGCCTGCTGGCCGACGCCGGCTGCGCCGTAACCGTCGTGCCGGCGACGACGAGCGCCGAAGACATTCTGGCGATGAAGCCCGACGGCGTCTTCCTGTCGAACGGCCCCGGCGACCCCGCCGCAACCGGCGAATATTCGGTGCCGACGATTAGAAAGCTGCTGGACGCAAAGGTCCCGACCTTCGGCATTTGTTTGGGCCACCAGATGATGGCGCTCGCCGTCGGCGCGAAGACCAAGAAGATGCATCAGGGCCATCACGGCGCGAACCACCCGGTGATGGATTACACCACCGGCAAGGTCGAGATCGTCTCGATGAACCACGGCTTCGCGGTCGACGTCGACACGCTGCCGAAGAACGCGAAGGAGACGCACCGCTCGCTGTTCGACGGCTCGAACTGCGGCATCGCGCTCGACGACCGCCCGGCCTTCTCGGTGCAGCACCACCCCGAAGCCTCGCCCGGCCCGCAGGATTCCGCACTACCTGTTCACGCGTTTCGTCGAGATGATGGACAAGGCGAAGGGGTGATGGGGTTTCCCTTCTCCTGCGGAGCGGGAGAAGGTGTCGCGCAAAATGCGCGACGGATGAGGAGACGCGCCGAAACTCGGATGATTCAAGCAGTCGCAACGCCCTCATTCCCGGACCGAAGTCGGCAACAGCCGACTTCGTGTAGACCCGCGCTTCGCACGGGCCACCCTCTCCCGTTTCACGGGAGAGGGGAGAAATCGCTAATGACCTGGCGCGACTTCTTCGACCGCGATCACGCGCTCTACGTCAGCGAGCGCCACAAGCTGCTGCACGCCGATCTCGTCGCCAAGGGCGTCGCCGCGCATATTCCTGATACGCGGGCGCAGGTGCTCGACTACGGCTGCGGCGAGGCGCTCGGCGCTGCCTATCTCGCGGAACGCTGCGCAAGACTCTACCTGTTCGACACGGCGCCGAGCGTGCGCGCGAAACTGATCGCCGCCAACGTCAACCGCGCGAATGTCGCGGTGCTCGACGAGGCCGCCGTCGCCGCGATCCCCGACGCCTCCCTCGACATGATCGTGATCGTCTCGGTCCTGCAATATGTCGCAGAGGCCGAATTTTCGCGCATGCTCGGAACCTTCCACGACAAGCTGAAGGACGATGGTCGCCTCGTGCTCGCCGACATCATCCCGAAGGACGTCAGCCCGATCGACGACGCCCGCGCTCTCTTGCAATTCGGCCTGCACGGCGGCTTCCTGACCGCCGCGATCATCGGCCTCGCCCGCACCGCGCTGTCGGACTATCGCACGTTGCGTGAGCAATACGGTCTGTCCTTCTACGACGAGGCCGACATGCGCGAAACTCTGGCCGACCACGATTTCACCTGCGAGCGGGCGGCGCAGAATATCGGGCACAACCAGAAGCGGATGACGTTTGTCGCGCGCAAGGTCGTGGAGGCGGAGTGAGGCAGCCCCTCCCTTCTCCCGCGGAGCGGGAGAAGGGGCGCCCGCCCCACGCTAACCATCCTCGCCCTTCCCGGCTGGACGCGCCGCGCCCAAGAGTTTAACGCTTCGTTAACGCCCTTCGCCGCCCACACGGCGCCGGGGCGAAGCGCGCGGGGAGCGGGATACGTGCACATTGGACGCAAGCTGACGGCGCCGGCGGCGATTGTCGCGACCGCCCTGTGCCTGCCGCTCACCGCCTGCGTCGACACCGCGAGCCAGGTGCGCGTCGAACCCGCCGCCGCCCCCTCCAAGATCGCCCGCCGGCCGGGCGTCAGCCCACGCGGCGCGACCGTGGCGCTGGCCAGCGTCGCCGGCGCCCCGCAGGACGTCAACGACCGCTTCGCCCAGGCTTTCGCCCAGTCGGCCGGCGCGCAGGAGGTCACCACGGTCGAGCCGGCCAAGGCCGAATATCTCGTGCGCGCCTATATCGACGCCGGCGCCGGCGAACCGGGCGTGACGCGGCTTTCCTACGTGATCGACCTGTTCGACCGCTCCAAGAAGCGCGTCGCCCGTCTGACGGACGCAATGCCGGTCAAGGGCGCGGCCGCCGACCCCTGGGCCGCCGCCGACGATTCGGCGCTCGCCGCCCTCGCCGCCCGCAGCGCCGGCGATCTGGCCGATGCGCTCACCAATACGCCCGAGGCGGTCGCAGGCGCCGCTGTCGCATCTGCCGCGCCCTCGGCCCCGCGCCACAGCGCCGCTGCGGGAACCACCGCCGTCGCGCGGCAGGCCCCGGCGGCGGCGGGCGCCCGGCTCGGCCTCGCCGCGACCCGCTGAGGCGCCGCAAAAACGGGCTTGAGACTGTCCACCGATTTCGGTGGTCTGTCATGCCGCCGTCGTATTGTTCGCACGCAAACCGACTGCTATGAGGCGGCGCATTCGAACGGGCTCGGATCGCTGATATGGCTGGCATGAAAATTCTGGCGGGGAACTCCAACCGCCAGCTGACCGAAGCGATCGCCGCCTATCTCGGCACGCCGCTGACGCAATGTTCCGTGCGGCGCTTCGCCGACATGGAAATTTTTGTCGAGATTCAGGAGAACGTGCGCGGACAGGACACGTTCATCGTGCAGTCCACGTCCTTCCCGGCCAACGACCATCTGATGGAAGTGCTGATCATGGCCGACGCGCTGCGTCGCTCGTCGGCCCGCCGCATCACAGCCGTGCTTCCCTATTTCGGCTACGCCCGGCAGGACCGCAAGTCTGGCTCGCGCACGCCGATCTCGGCCAAGCTCGTCGCCAATCTCATCACACGCGCCGGCGTCGACCGCGTGCTGACCGTCGACCTGCACGCCGGCCAGATCCAGGGCTTCTTCGATATTCCGACCGACAATCTGTTCGCCGCCCCGGTCATGGTGCGCGACATCAAGGACCGCAACAAGGACCTGTCGAACGTCATGGTCGTCTCGCCCGACGTCGGCGGCGTGGTGCGCGCCCGCGCGCTCGCCAAGCGCATCGACGCCCAGCTCGCCATCGTCGACAAGCGCCGCGAACGCGCCGGCGAATCCGAAGTGATGAACATCATCGGCGACGTCGCCGGCAAGAGCTGCATCCTCGTCGACGACATCGTCGATTCCGGCGGCACGCTCTGCAATGCGGCCGAAGCGCTGTTGAAGGAAGGCGCCAGGGACGTCTCCGCCTATATCACCCACGGCGTGCTGTCGGGCGGCGCGGTCGCGCGCATCTCCTCGTCCAAGCTGAAAGAGCTGGTCATCACCGACACGATCGCGCCGACCGAGGCCATTCGCCTGTCGAAGAACATCCGCGTCATCACCATCGCCGGCCTGATCGGCGAGGCGATTGCGCGCACGGCCAAGGAAGAATCGGTTTCCAGCCTGTTCGACTGAGAACGCGAAATTCCCCCGAAAAAAAAGAAGGCCGGACTTGCGTCCGGCCGCTCCCGGCAAGACGCCGGAGGACTTCAAGAGGGAATGATCGGCAGGCCCTTCACCGGGGAGGCAGTGAACAACGCAACCGACGCTGAAAGGATGCGCCTGCTTCGCACGCCCGGCAATGAGTCTGCCCGCATGGTAGGCATGCGACGCCAACATGAATCGTTCGAAACCACCATGCAGCTCACGCATGGTAAGCGATTGTCGCTCTAGTATTTCCAGCGCTGCGCATTGGCGACGAGGAAGTCGCGAAACACCTGTACGCGCGCGACGTTCTTCATTTCCTCGGGGTAGACGAGGTAGCACTCGAGTTCCGGCATTTCCGCATTGGGCAGAAGCTGCACCAGCCCGGAATCGGCGGCCGCCAGCAGATATTCCGGCAGGACGGCAATGCCGACGCCGGCCTCGACCGCGTGCCGCAGCGCCGTGATGTTGTTGACCGACAGCGCCGGCACGCGCGGGTTCTTCGCGTCGCGCCCGGCGGTCAGCAACGAATTGAGGCTGTTGAGAAAGCCCATGCCCGTCGCGCCGTAGCTGAGGATGCGGTGCTGATCGAGATCGGCGAGAGTCTTGGGCTGCCCGTGCCGGCGGATGTAATCGGCCGACGCGTAGAGATGGTAGTGCACCGTGAACAGCCGGCGCCGGATGAGGTCGGGCTGCGAGGGCGCGCGCAGGCGCAGGCCGACATCGGCCTCGCGCATGCCCAGATCCAGTTCCTCGTCGGTCAAGATCAGCCGCAGCTTGATATCGGGATAGAGTTCGAGGAATTCGCCGAGCTGCGGCGCGAGCCAGTTGGCGCCGATGCCGAGCGTGGTCGTCACGCGCAATTCGCCCTGCGGCTTCTCGCGCTGCTCGGACAGGCGCAGGCGCGCGGCCTCCAGCTTGCCCATCACGTCCTTGACCGTGCGCAGCAGGATGTCGCCCTGCTCGGTCAGGATCAGGCCGCGCGCATGGCGGTGAAACAGCGGCGTATCGAGATCCTGTTCGAGCGCGCCGACCTGACGGCTGACCGCAGACTGGCTCAGGCCCAGGCGCTCGCCCGCATGCGTGAAAGAGCCGGCTTCCGCCGCCGCGTGAAAAACGCGGAGCTTGTCCCAATCCACGGCAATCCTCCCCTTTGGCCACCTGATCATCGCCCGTTCGGCGGGCGTTATGCGCTCAGGTCGCGCGGCTTATGCGCCGCGTTCGTGTGTCGGCCAATTCATGGCATGCTTTTGTCGGACAATTCCAGCCGTTTTTTCGCTGCGTCTCGTGTTTTTCGCAGATCGATCACTCCGCGGCGGCGCGAGATTCCTGCGCCGCCAGATATTTCTCCGCCTCCAGGGCCGCCATGCAGCCGAGGCCAGCGGCCGTCACCGCCTGGCGATAGATGTCGTCGGCGACGTCGCCGGCCGCGAACACGCCGGGAATATTCGTCTGGGTCGTGCCGGGAACGGTCTTGATGTAGCCATTGGCCTTCATGTCCACCTGACCGGCGAACAGCTCTGACGCTGGCGCATGGCCGATAGCGACAAAGACGCCATCGACCTTGCGCTCCTCGGTTGCGCCAGTCTGCACGTTCTTCAGTCGAACGCCGGTCACGCCCAGCGGGTTCTCGACGCCCAGAATCTCGTCGATCGCCGAATTCCAGACGACCTCGATCTTCGGATTGGCGAACAGCCGGTCCTGCAGGATCTTTTCGGACCGGAAGGAATCGCGCCGGTGTACGACCGTAACCTTGGAGGCGAGATTGGCGAGGTAAAGCGCCTCCTCCACCGCCGAATTGCCGCCGCCGACCACCACGACCTCCTTGCCACGGTAGAAGAAGCCGTCGCAGGTCGCGCAGGCCGAGACGCCATAGCCCTTGAACTTCTCCTCGCTCGGCGTGCCCAGCCACTTGGCCTTGGCGCCGGTGGCGATGACCAGCGCGTCGCAGGTCCACACCGCCCCGGAATCGCAGGTCAGCCGGAACGGGCGCTGGCCGAGCTCCGCCTTGGTCACATAATCCGACACCAGTTCCGCGCCGACATGCTCGGCCTGCGCGCGCATTTGCTCCATCAGCCACGGGCCCTGGATCGGCTCGGCGAAACCCGGATAATTCTCGACGTCGGTCGTGATCATCAGCTGCCCGCCGGGCTCGAAGCCCGAGATCAGCACCGGCGACAGCATGGCGCGCGCGGCATAGATGGCGGTCGTGTAGCCGGCCGGCCCCGAGCCGACGATGAGGAGGCGGGCGTGGCGGGTCTTGGACTGCGACATGGAAACTCCAGCTCATGCCGACGCTGCGGCATGCCAAATCTCAACCTGTGCGGACGTTGTGCCAATTTACGAACGGCCCTGGCTCACGACAAGGCCGCAGGCCCACTCATCCACGGCCCTTGCGCTCAATCATCCGTGAGGCCACAAGGCGTGAAGGCGCAATAGCGGGGACAGACATGGCCAGACCCATCATCGGCATCATCGGCGGCTCGGGCGTCTACGACCTGCCGGGGCTGGAAGATTTGCGCGAGGAAAAGGTCTCAACCCCCTGGGGCGAGCCCTCCGACGCCCTGCGTTTCGGCCGCATGGGCGATACGGACGCGGTCTTCCTGCCGCGTCACGGCCGCGGCCACCGGCTGTCGCCGTCCGGCATCAACTACCGCGCCAATATCGACGCGCTGAAGCGCGTCGGCGTCACCGACATCGTCTCGGTCTCGGCCTGCGGCTCGTTCCGCAACGAATTCTATCCGGGCCTGTTCGTGCTGGTCGACCAATTCGTCGACCGCACTTTCGGCCGCCAGTCCTCGTTCTTCGGCAACGGCTGCGTGGCGCATGTGTCGATGGCCCACCCCGTCGCGCCGCTGCTGCATGATCGCATCGCCGAGGCCGCGAAGGCGGAGGACATTCCATTCCACAAGGGCGGAACCTACGTCTGCATGGAAGGCCCGCAGTTTTCCTCCTACGCGGAATCCCTGACCTACAAGGCGGCCGGCTACGATGTGATCGGCATGACCGCCTGCCCCGAGGTCAAGCTCGCCCGCGAGGCGGAAATCTCCTACGCCACCATCGCCATGGTGACGGATTTCGACTGCTGGCATCCCGAGCACGACGACGTCGACGTCGCCGCCATCATCAAGATCGTGCATGAGAACGCGGCCAAGGCCGCCCGCCTCCTCGCGCGCCTGCTCAAGGACATGCCAGCCGAGCGCGCGCCCTGTCCCGTAGGCTCGGATCGCGCGCTCGACACGGCGCTGATCACAGCGCCGGAGGCCCGCGATCCGGAACTCTTGAAGAAGCTGGACGCCGTCATGGCGCGGGTGAACGCTGCGGGGTGAGCCTCACAACCGCGTCGTCGGCCCGTGCATCATGCCGAAGCCGAACAGACCCCACAGCAGCGAAAACACCAGGCTGAAGATCACCGACAGCGCGATGATCGCCGGCACGGCGGCGATGCCCCACTTGATGAAAATGCCGACGAGCCGCGTGAAGGGGATGTCGATGTCGACGACGGTGACGCGCTGGCCCTGATCGTTCATGATGCTTTCCTTTCGCGGCGATCTGTGGTCATCAAACCCTAGCATCCGCAGCCGAGCCCCGGAATTTCAGATGAACGCGACGCTTCAACAGACCCTGACCGACGCCATCCGCACGATCCCGGACTATCCCAAGCCCGGCATCATGTTCCGCGACATCACCACCCTGCTCGGCGACGCCCGCGCCTTCCGCCGCGCGGTGGACGAGCTCGTCCACCCCTGGGCGGGCGGGCGCGTCGACAAGGTCGCCGGCATGGAGGCGCGCGGCTTCATTCTCGGCGGCGCTGTCGCGCATCAGCTCTCGGCCGGCTTCATCCCGATCCGCAAGAAGGGCAAGCTGCCGCACACCACCGTCTCGATCGCCTATTCCCTGGAATACGGCATCGACGAAATGGAAATGCACGAAGACGCGGTGACCAAGGGCGAGCGCGTCATTCTCGTCGACGATCTCATCGCCACCGGCGGCACGGCGGAAGGCGCGATCAAGCTGTTGCAGAAGATGGGCGCAAACGTCGTCGCCGCCTGTTTCGTCATCGACCTGCCCGACCTCGGCGGCGCCCAGAAAATTCGCGATCTCGGCGTCCCCGTCCGCACTCTCGTCGCATTCGGGGGGCATTGAAGCCCATGCTCGATACGCGAGACAGGCAATTGACCGGCGATCTCGACCACGCCGACCAGTACAGGATGCTGCGCGAGGAAATCCTCGAGCAGGTGCGCGACACGCGCCGCCTCGAGACGCTGACGCTCGGCGCGCTCGCGATCTTCTACACCTGGGTGCTGACGCATGGCGCGGCCGCCGGCGGGCGCGGGATCTACTGGATCGCGCCGATCATGGTGCTGCTGGCGGCCGTGCGCGCCTGGGTCGCCCTGTCGCGCATCGCCGAGATCGCCGCCTATCTGCGCGAGATCGAGATCGCCGCCTTCGGCCGCATCGCCGAGCACGGCACGGTGCTGCTGCCGCGCCCCTCCATCCTCGACCAGAAGTTCAAGCTGAGCGACCTCTGGCGCGCCGACATCCAGACCTACGCCGGCAATCCGCCCGGCTGGGAGCAGCATGTCGAAGCTTACGGCTCGCGCCTGATCAGCCGCAGCGCGGTCGCCTTCTGGGCGCTGCTCTTCCTCTTTACCCTGTTCGCGGCGTTCCTCATGCCGGATCTGGCGAGCGCAGGCGCCTGAGCCTCACCGCCAGCCCAGCGCCGCCTTCATGAAATCGACCGCGCGCATCACCGAATAGCGGGCGATCGGCTTGTCGAGCGCGAACTGGTAGACATGGCCCTGGCGCGGCGTGAAATCCGCGGCGAAGAACAATTCGTCCACGCGCACGCGCACGGCCTTCAAACGCCGGGCGAAGGCGCGCGACTGGTCCTCGAAATCGTCGTCGTTGCCGGCGGTGATGAAAGTAGCCGGAAAGGCGCGCGTCACGTAGCGCGCGACCGAAAAACTCGCGAAATTCCTGTCCGCGCGAAAAGTCTGCGTGCCCGCATATTGCGCGAGCGGCGTATCCAGCTTCGACGTGATCGGCCCCGTAAAACCCATCGTGGTCAGGTCGTAGGCGCCGCAATAGAGCAGCGCGCCCTTTAGCTCTCGCGCGCTGATCGTCGGCCTGACGCGCAACCGCCGCGCATAGGCGCGCGAGGTCACGGCCGCCGCCGCCTGCGCCGCGATCTGCGCGCCCGCGGAATCGCCGGCGATGAAGAAGCGCGCGGGATCGACATGCAGGCGCGCCGCCTCACGCCGGAGATAGGCGAGCGCCTCGAAGGCCTGGCGCACCGGCGTCGGATAGATCGCGTCCGGCGGCAGGCTGTAGTCCATCGCCGCGACCGCAAATCCCCCGGCCGCGAGTTCGGCGGCATATTGCGCGACATGTTCCTTCCCGCCGCCCGCCCAGCCGCCGCCGTGAATCCACAGCACCGTCGGCAGCGGACGGGACGTTCCGGCGAGATCCTTCGGCAGATAGAGATCGAACTTCGCCGCCTTGTCCGCCCCATAGGGAATGTCCCGTTGGACCGCGACATTCTTCGGTAGCTTGACTTCCGCGCGCGCAAATTCCGGCGCGCGGAGGACCGCGAGCGCGAACAGGAGCGCGACGGCGAGCGAGCGCGCGGAAAGCCTGAGGCCGGTCATGTCGTCAGGATGGACGGGCGCGTCACGGCGATCAACCCGGGCTCAGTCGTTCGAGCCGCCGCCGCCGAAATCGCCGCCGCCGCCGGAATCGCTGCTCGAGGAACCGCTGTCGGAGCTCGACGACCAGTCGCCGCCCGACGACCAGCTGTCGCCCGACGATGAACCGGAGCTGGAAGAGCCGAAGCCGGCCGGTCTGACCGGCAGCGGCCGCGCCAGCCAGCTCCAGCGTTTCGACGCCATGATGCGCGGCGCGACGCCGGGAATGGCGAGCAGGATCGTCTGCAGGATCGAGAGAATGACCGAGACGATCGCAAGGAAGAACAGCGCCATGACGGCGACGAAGAAGACGATGAGGATCGTCTTGCCGGCGCCGACGATGATCGTCCGGACGAGCGATTCCGGCGCCTCGTGGCCGCGCCCGGCGTTCGGCGCGACGACCGTCTTGCCGACGACATCGAGTATGCCCTCGACGCCGCCCTCCACGGCCTGCGTCCATTCGCGCGCCTGCAGATGCCGCTCCATGCGGTTGGCGATGATGAGCCGGCTCGCCGCATCGGTCAGCACGCCTTCCAGCCCATAGCCGACCTCGATGCGCGCCTTGCGTTCATTGGCCGCGATTAGCAGAAGCACGCCGTCGTTGCGTCCGGCATGGCCGATCCGCCATGCGCGCGCGCGGGCGATGGCGTCCTCCGCGATCGAGCCCTTCGTGACCTGCGCGATGGTCGCCACCACCACCTGCGGCCCGTCGGCGCGATAGAGCGCGCGCAGGCGCTCGTTCAATCGCACGCGCGCGCCGGGGTCGATCAATTGCGCCTCGTCCATCACATAGGACGTCATCTTCGGCGGCGCCGCCGCCGTCTCCAGCTCCTGCTGATGCTTGAGATAGAGGACGAGCGCGATCGTCGCCGCAAACAGCAGCAGCGAACCGATGAAGATCGCCTGCGCCTTGCGCTTCCGGCTGATGGGAGCGCGGCCGACGCTGCGGGTCCTCGTCGCGGACTTGCTCATCGGCGCTGCGGCGCGTCTTTGTCGCAAGTGAATTTTGGCGCTGCTTCGTCGGCCGCAGCGCGGGCGCGTTCATTCGCGCCAGGCTTGCCGCCATCGACGATCGCGACGATGCAGGACGACGCCTTGCCTTCGAGCTTGTAGACAACGAGCGCGCTGCGGAATGGCCCGCCGACCGACTTGCCGATGTCGTAGCGCAGGATCGCCGCGAACGGCTTGCCCGATGCCTTGCGCCATTCGACCGTCTCTTTCGGAAAGTAGAAATCGCCGAGCTGCGTCTCGCCGCGCGCGCCCTTCTCGCCGAAGGAGACGAAGGCGGCGTCGGCGCCGTTGTTGATGTCAACGACAATGCCGTCGGGCCCGTTGCAGCGGCGCATGACCACATCGTCTTCCTCGCCGGTCTTGCGGCACTTCTCCCAGTCGAATTTCGTATAGGCGCTTTCGGCCGCCGAAGCGCGCTCCGCCGCAAGAGCCCCGATCAGGCAGGCAAGTAGAATTGTCGCGCGCATACGCCCCCTCCAGACGCGCGCACTCTTCTCCGCCCGTGCGCCCGGCGCCGTGCGCGGGCGCACGCGCATCACCCGCTGCGCGTGCGGATGAACCCAGAACCCCGAAACTCGAACACGAGTTCGCCGTTCTGGTTGACGCCCGTATTGTGATTGAACACCAGACCCCATCCGGGTTTCGAGGTCACGCGCTTTTCGATGATCTGCGTCGCATAGGTCACGGTGTCGCCGACCAGCACCGGCTTTGCCCAGCGCAGATGGATGAAGCCGGGCGACGGCCCGCCCTGCGGCGTCTCGATTCCTTTCGCGCGCAGGTCCGCCTGCACGCGATCGCGCGTCGCCACCACGTTCTTCATCCACAGGCAGGCGGTCTGCCAGCCGGACGCCGCGAGCCGGCCGAAATGGGTCTTCGCCGCCTCCGCCTCGTCGAGATGAAAACGCTGCGGGTCGAACTGGCTCGCGAAGTCGATGATGTTTTCCTTGGTGAAGGTCTCGTGGCCAAGTTCGATATAGGCGCCGACCTGCAGGTCCTCGAGAAAGCCGGCGAACGGCCGCGCGCGCCCCTCGGCCGTCACGCGCGGCAGGGCGTGCGTGGGATGCGCGACTTTCGGCGCCGGCGCGGTCTCTGATGTCTCGGCGACGGCGCGCGCGGAATCGCGCGGCTGGATCAGCTGCGTGTGTTTCTGCCGCAGGATGACGTCGCCCTTTTGGTTGAGCGCGTCGATCTCCATGGCGACGAGTCCCATTTCCGGGCGATTGCGCGACACGCGCTTGTGCAGGATCGTGCGGCGCAGCGTCAGCCGGTCGCCGGGCCGCAAAGGCTTTTCCCAGCGGATTTCATCGATCCCCGGCGCGCCAAGCGAAGCGGTGCGCGACAGCCATTGGTCGAAATTGAGCCGCATCATCAGGCAGCATGTATGCCAGCCGGACGCGCAGAGCCCGCCGAGCATCGAATGCTTGGCCGCCTCCTCGTCGAGATGGAAGGGCTGCGGATCGTAGGCCGCGGCGAAGCGGATGATCTCTTCCTTGGTGATCGCGCGTTCCGCGTGGAATTCGGCGACCGAGCCGGGAACGAAATCTTCGTAGTAATATTCGGGCATGGGCGTCCTGGGCGGCGCTTGCAGCAAGAGCTTGCAGCGTGTCGTCCCGTCGATTAGCCCAAGGGCGCGCGGCTGGAAACTGGCCAGCCCATCGGATTGCGGGGAGCAGGCATGAACGCAGGGCCGCGCGGCAAGAGCGCCGACTGGATCGACAGCCTGCCGGCGCTTGCCGCCCTCGAGCCGGAGGCGCGCGCGCTGGTCGCCGACCTCCAGCCGATGGAGATCGAGGCGGGCCGCACCCTGTTCTCGCCGGGCGCCGCCTGCTCGGGCTTCGCCATGGTTCTCGCGGGCTCGATCCGCGTCGGCCTCAATTCGGAGACGGGCCGCGCGCTCGTCCTCTATCGCGTCGGCGCCGACGAGGTCTGCGTACAGACGACGCTCTGCCTGATGGCAGGGCAGGATTATTCGGCCGAGGGCGTCACCGAGACGAAGGTCACGCTCGTGATGATCCCCGCCACGCGCTTCGATCGGCTGATGGCGATGTCGAAAGTCTTTCGCACCTTCGTCTTCCAGCGTTTCGGCGCGCGCCTGCAGGACATCAGCCGCCTGTTGGAGACCGTGGCCTTCGCCCGCGTCGACGCGCGTATTGCACAGGTTCTGCTGGCGCGGGCCGATGCGGAGGGCCGCGTCGCGGCGACCCATCAGGCGCTGGCCGAGGAAGTCGGCACGGCCCGCGAAGTGGTGAGCCGCCAGCTCGACGCGCTCGCCAAGGCCGGCCTCGTGCGCACCGCGCGCGGCGAGGTGACCGTCCTCGATCGCCCGGCGCTCGAAGGACGCGCGGCTTTGTGACTTGATCACAGACCACAGGCGGCCGATGTTTTAGGCATGACAGGGTCCAACCAGGGAGAATACCCATGTCCGCCAATGTCGGAGGCATCGACCGCATCCTGCGCGTGATCGTCGGCCTCATCTTGATTTCGCTCGTATTCGTCGGCCCGAAGACCATGTGGGGCTGGATCGGCGTGATCCCGCTGGTCACCGGCCTGTTCCGCTTCTGCCCGGCCTACACGCTGCTCGGCATGAACACCTGCCCGATGAAGAAGGCCTGATCCTTCAGGCTTTCCAGCGATCGGCGGCTGCATCGTCGGCGTCCTTCGCCGCGACCCAGTCGCCGCTCGACCCATCCTTCGCATGTTCCTTCTTCCAGAAGGGCGCGCGGGTCTTGAGATAGTCCATCAGAAACTCGGCCGCCGCAAAAGCCGCCGCGCGATGCGCCGAGGCCGTGACGACGAGCACGATGTCCTCGCCCGGCGCGATTTTTCCGTGGCGGTGGATCGCGGTCGCGCCCAACAGCGGCCAGCGCGCGCAGGCCTCGTTGACGACGCGCGAAATCTCCTCTTCCGCCATGCCGGGATAATGCTCGAGCTCGAGCGCCGCCAGCGTCCCACCCTCGTCGCGACACAGGCCGACGAAGGTCACGACCGCGCCGACATCGGTCCGTCCGGCCGTCAGCGCGCGGGCCTCGGCGGCGGCGTCGAAGGGTTCGGACTGAACGCGGACGGCCACGGGAGCGTCACCCCCCCGTCATCGGCGGAAAAAACGCAATCTCCTTCGCCCCGGCGATCGGCGCATCATGCTTCACATGCTTGCGGTCGATCGCCGCGCGGATGGCGCGAGCGTTCTCGAAGGCGTACGCGTAATTCTCGCCGCGCGACACCAGCCAGCCGATGAGATCGCCGACCGTGCGCACCTCGGCGGGCGGCGCGATCTCCTCGTCGGTCGCGCCGACGCGCTCGCGCACCCACGCGAAATAGACGGCCTTCATCACTCCTCCGTCACGTGCTTCAGCCCGGCTTTCATATAGTCCCAGCCGGTATAGAGCGTCAGCAGCGCGGAAATCCACAGGAGGACGAGGCCGATCTTCACATTGCCCGGCAGCACGGTCTCGCCCGCCCGCCCGGCGATCAGAAAGCCGAGCGCGATCAGCTGCATGGTCGTCTTCCATTTGGCGACCGCGCTCACCGGCACCGAAACCTTGAGACCGGCGAGAAACTCGCGCAGGCCGGAGACGAGGATTTCGCGGCACAGGATGATGATCGCCGCCCAGATCGACCAGCTCGAAATCGTGCGGTCGGCCACCAGCATCAGCAGGACGGCGGCGACCAGCAGCTTGTCGGCGATCGGATCGAGCATGCGGCCCATCGACGATTGCAGCTTCCAGGCGCGCGCGAGATAGCCGTCGAAGAAATCGGTGATACCGGCGGCGGTGAACACGCCGAGCGCGGTCCAGCGCATCCAGAATTCGTCCGGCCAGAACATCAGCCCGACCACGACCGGCACCGCGAGAACGCGGCCGTAAGTCAAAATATTGGGCAGCGCCAGCGTGTGATTCTTGCGGCGCGGCGCGACGGTCTCGGACATCACGCGAGGGAACACGCCCGGGTGCGGCGCGTCAATAAAAATAGCCGCCCGCGCCCGTTGTTAGCCCTTTTCGTGGAAATGAGCGTAAACGAGCCGCGCGGTCGCGGCATTGACGCCGGGCGTCTTTTCCAGATCGGCGAGCGCGGCCTGCGACACCGCCTTGGCCGTGCCGAAAGCGGCCAGCAGCGCACGCTTGCGCGCGGGCCCCACGCCCGCGATCTCGTCGAGCGGCGATTTCGTGAATTCCTTCTTGCGCCGCGCGCGATGCGTGCCGATGGCGAAGCGGTGCGCCTCGTCGCGCAGCCGCTGCACGAAATAGAGCGCTGGGTCCCGCGGCGCCATGCGGAACGGCTCGCGGCCGGCGACGAAAAACATCTCGCGGCCGGAGTCCCGGTCGGCGCCCTTGGCGATCGACACGACGGGAATGTCGGTCACGCCGACCTCGGCCATCGCCGCCCGCGCCGCCTCGAACTGCCCCTTGCCGCCGTCGATCACGACGAGGTCCGGGCGAGTGGGAAAGGCGTCGGGGTCCGGCTCTCCCTCTCCCCGCTCTCTCCCGGTAAATTGTGAAGGGACGGCGCCACTGACTTCATCCACCAGACTTTCATCCACCACGCCCTCATGCTGAGGAGCGCCGAAGGCGCGTCTCGAAGCATGGCCGCTGCCGCCATCCTTCGAGACGGCGGCTAGCGCCGCCTCCTCAGGATGAGGGGTCGTGGCGGCGTCGACTCCCGCGCCTCCCTCCTCCTTCACCAACCTTGCAAACCGCCGCCGCAGCACCTCGCGCATCATGCCGAAATCATCGCCGGGCGTCAGCTCGGCCGACTTGATGTTGAAGGTGCGATAGTGCGGCTTCATGAAGCCGTTGCGGCCGGCGACGATCATCGCGCCGATCGCGTTCGTGCCCATGATGTGCGAATTGTCGTAGACCTCGACGCGGCGGATCGGCTTTTCGATCCCGAACGCCTGGGCGAGCGCGCCGAGCAGCTTCTCCTGGCTGGCGGCTTCCGCGAGCTTGCGCGACAGTGTTTGCCGCGCATTGGCCGCCGCCTGCTCGACGAGCTCGCGCTTCTCGCCGCGCTGCGGCGCGGCCACCTCCACCTTGCGGCCCGCGCGCGTCGCCAGCGCCACGGCGAGCACATCGCGCTCCTCGACATCCTCATTGAGCAGCACGAGCGAAGGCGCCGGCCGCTCGTCGTAGAATTGCGCGACAAAGGCGCCGAGCACTTCCCCCTTGCTGAGAGATTTGTCGGCGCGCGGAAAATAGGCGCGGTTGCCCCAGTTCTGGCCGGTGCGGAAGAAGAAGATTTCGACGCAGAACTGACCCGCTTCTTCTGCAATTGCAAAGACGTCCGCCTCTTCCACGCTGCGCGGATTGATCCCCTGCGACCCCTGAATGACCGACAACGCGGCGATGCGATCACGCAGCCGCGCCGCGCGTTCGAAGTCGAGCTTTTCGGCGGCTTCCGTCATGTCCCGCGCCAGCAGGTCGCGCACCGCGCGGCTCTTGCCGGAGAGAAAATCATGCGCCTCATGCACGAGTTCGCCATAGTCAGAATACGAGATTTCGCCGGTGCACGGCCCCGCGCAACGTTTGATCTGGAACAGCAGGCACGGCCGCGTGCGGTTCTCGTAATAGCTGTCCGTGCACGAGCGCAGAAGGAACGCGCGTTGCAGCGCGTTGAGCGTGCGCCCCACGGCCTGCGCGCTCGCGAACGGCCCGAAATAATCTCCTTTTCGATTGCGCGCGCCGCGATGTTTGGCGATCTGCGGCGCGGCGTGATCGCGCGTCAGCAGAATATAGGGAAACGACTTGTCGTCGCGCATCAGCACGTTGAAGCGCGGCTTCAATTGCTTGATGAGATTGGTCTCGAGCAGCAGCGCCTCGGGCTCGGTCTCGGTCGAGACGAACACCATCGAGGCGGTCAGCGCGATCATGCGCGCGATGCGGTTGGTGTGCCCCTCGCCGCGCATGTAGGAGGCGATGCGCTTCTTCACGCTCTTCGCCTTGCCGACGTACAGAACCTCGCCGTCGATCGCGATCATGCGATAGACGCCGGGCCCGACCGGCGCATGCTTCCAGTACGTGCGAATGACCTCGACGCCGCGCGCCAGCGGCCCCGCCGCCGTCTCGGCCGAAAGGTCGAGATCGATTCCCGGCAGGCTCTGTTCGCTGTCGTCGGAAACGTCGACGTCCTCGGGCGGCGCATCGACGGGGGGCTTGGTCATGGCTTGAGATTTAGCCTGACCGGCAGCGGAAGCAACACCCGTCAGGGTCGACTATTCCACCACGATAGCCGACACCAGCCGCCCGTAATCCGGCTCCTTGCGATGCGTTGTGCGGCGGTAGCTGTAGAAGCGCGTCTCGTCCGCATAAGTGTCGAGGTCGAGATTCTCGAATTGCGCGACGCCCGCGCGTTCGACACGCATGCCGATGAAGCCGGGCAGATCGAACATCTTGTGCTCAGGCTTGACCGAGGGCGAAAAGAAGCGCGCGTGCTCCGGCGATTGCGCGACGAATTGCGCGAAGAATTCCGGACCTACTTCATAGCTTGCCGGCCCGATGGTCGGGCCGAGCGTGACGATCGTCTCGGCGCGCCTTGCGCCGAGCTTTTCCATCGCGGCCAGCGTTGCTTCGATCACGCCTGATAGCGCGCCCTTCCAGCCGGCATGGCAGGCGCCGACGACGCCTCTCCTCGGATCGGCGAACAGGATCATGCCGCAATCCGCGCCGGTCACGCCGAGCGCGAGCCCGGGCGTCGCGGTCGCCAGCCCGTCGCAGCGCGGGCGCTCCGTCCACGGCGCGTCGACAATAAGGCAATCCGGCGAATGGATCTGGAACGGAACCAGCAGGCGATCCTCGGCGACGCCGAGCGTTAGCGCCATGCGACGCCTGTTCTCGGCGACATGTTCCCTGCTGTCGCTGGAGCCGACGCCGCCGTTCAGCGTCGCGTAGACGCCCGGACTGACGCCGCCATTGCGCGTGAAGAAGGCGTGCCTGACGCCCGCCGCCGTGAGCAGGGGCGACCGGACGATCGGCAGATTCCTGTGCGGATCGTTCACGCGGCGGGCTCCTCGACGAAGCCCGGCAGGGCCTCGACCGCGCGCTGCGTGATCGCCATGACCTTGAACAGGCGCCCCATATCCGTGTCCCTTTCCTCGGAGACGAGGCGAACCAAACTCTTCTCGATCTCCTCGCGCTGCTCGGCGTTCGCATTGCGCATCAGCGCCTGCGCGCGCTGCACGATGCCGATCTGGCGCAGGAAGAAGCCCTGGCTGACCGGCCCGTGCACCCGCGCGCCAGCGGTCTTCGCAGCCCGCGCGAGGCCGGCGAAATCGATATGCGTCGTCAGATCGGCTTCGCCGGGGGCTTCGAGCGCATCGACATAGGCGTGGTCGCGCATCGCCTGCAGCGTCTCGCCGAGCGTCGTCTCCGCATGGCCGTAGTCGACGACGAGCAGCGCGCCGCCCTGCTGCACGATGCGCGCGGCGAGCGTCATCATGATGCGCTGGCCGACCGCGCCGACTTCGAGAACCGCGCCGACCGGCGCATCGACCGTCAGATAGGGTTCGGGTTCCGGCGCCGCGCCGAACATCAGCCGCCCCTCGGCGAACCCCACCTGCCGTTCGCGCCAGCCTTCGGCCGTCTTCACGTAGTGGCGCACGGGCAGCGCGTCGAAAAATTCATTGGCGAGGACGATCGCCGCCCCCGGCGGAATCTGCTCGACGGTCTCGGCCCATTCGACCGTGCGTTCGGCGCCCTCCAGCATCCGCTGCTGGCGCGCCGTCAGCGCCGGGCTCGTCTCCACCATCGTCACCGAGAGATCGGAAAAGAAATCCGGCGCGGCGCGCGCGGCGCGCAGCGCGTCCGCCATCAGCGTGCCGCGCCCCGGTCCGAGCTCGACGAGCCGCGCCGGCTGGCGCGCGCCGGCGAGCCGCCACGTCTCGGCCGCCCACAGGCCGAGCAATTCGCCGAACATCTGGCTGATCTCCGGCGAGGTGACGAAATCGCCATCCGCGCCGAGCGGATCGCGCGTCATGTAATAGCCGTGCACGGGATGGGCGAGGCAGAGTCCCATGTAGCGTTCGACCGAGATCGGTCCGTCCTGCTCGATCATGGCGGCGATTTCCGCACCCAAAGCGTTCAGGGCTTGATCCGTCATCGCCTCGCCTCCTCCGCCCTGCCGCCTCGCACGATCAGCCACAAGCCTATCACGATCATCGGCGCGGACAGGACCATGCCCATGGTCAGCCCATGCGCGAGCGCCTCCAGCTGCGGATCGGGCTCGCGGAAGAATTCCGACACGATGCGGGCAAGCCCGTAGCCGACGCCGAACACGCCCGCGACCAGCCCCGGCCGCCTGAACCCGCCGGCGCGCACGGCGAGCGCGGTGACGGCGAGCAGCAGCAGCCCTTCGAGCCCGGCCTCGTAGAGCTGGCTCGGATGGCGCGCCTCCGGCCCCGCGCCCGGAAACACCATGGCCCAGGGGACATCCGTCGGCCGGCCCCACATTTCCGGCTTGATGAAATTGGCCAGCCGCCCGAAGAAAATGCCGATCGGCGCGACGGCGCCGCAGATGTCGGCGACCGTATAGCCGGAAATCCCGTATTTTCGGGCAAACAGCCACGCGCCCAGCGCCACGCCGGCGAGCCCGCCGTGGAAGGCCATGCCGCCGTGCCAGACGGCGAGGATTTCGGCGGGGTGGGCGAGGTAATAGTCGAGCCCGTAGAACAGCACGTTGAACAGGCGCCCGCCGACGACCGCGCCAAGCGCGGAATAGACGAGCAGATCGTCGAGACTGTCGGCGGACGGCCGCGGCGTCGCCCCCCACAGCGCCTCCGCGCGCACGAGGCGGCGCGCATAAAGCCAGCCGATGAGCAGGCCGAAGACATAGGCGAGGCCATACCAGCGCACCGGCAGCGGGCCGATCGAGAAGAAAACCGGGTCGATCGCGGGAAAGGGGATCGCCAGAAACGGCATCGAATCGGCCTTGCCTCCTAGGGAAAGGCTGGTCTCGCCCCTGCGTCCGCCTGCGTCAAGGCGCGCCCTCGATCGGCCGAATTTCGTGATATGACAGCAGCAAAGCATGTCGCGCAGAAGTTGCAGACTTTTGCGGTTGCGACATGCGCAAAAACAACGAGCAAGAGCAACGAGACTGAGCCATGCAAGAAAGCCGTTCCCGCCTGACCGACGACCTCGCCCGCATGTTCAACGACGCCGCCGGCCTCGCCAACGGCGTGCGCCGTGAGGTGGAAACCGTCGTGCGCACCCAGATGGAGCGCATGCTGTCCAAGATGGACGTGGTGGGCCGTGAGGAATTCGAGGCTGTCCGCGACATGGCCGCGCTCGCGCGCGAAGAAAACGAGAAGCTCGAAAAGCGGATCGCCGAACTCGAGGCCAAGCTCGCGGCGAAGTAACGATTTTCCTTCTCCCGCGGAGCGGGAGAAGGTGGCGCGCCCTTCCTGTGGACACCTGGCCGCCGACTCTGGACTGAGTCCCACGAATCCAAGAGGTTAACCACGCCGGATGCACGGTTTGAGTCGCATCCGGCTATAGTCGTCTTGCGAAGTGATTCGCATGCGCCTGTCCGATTCGCCCTCGCGCAGGGCCGGGGATGGGGCGGCCGCAGCGCCTGTCGCGCCGGCGGATCGAGCGTTCAGCCGTGTTTCACATCGCCATTCGGACCAGATCATGCAGACTTCCCAGATACGCTCGTCCCGCCGCGAACATCCGCTCGACGTCGTCGAGCGGCTCGCCGCCGCCAACGGATGGGCGTTCGAACGCGACGACCGGGACGAGGTGCAGGTGACGGTCACCGGCGCCTGGACCGATTACCAGGTCGCCTTCTCCTGGCTGCCCGACCTCGAGACCCTGCACATCGGCTGCGCCTTCGACCTCAAGGTGCCGCTGCGTCGCCGCGCCGACACGCTCGAGCTGATCGCCATCGCCAACGAGCAATTGTGGCTCGGCCATTTCGACCTGTGGACCGGCGAGGGCGTGGTCATGTTCCGCCACGCGCATCTGCTGACCGGCGGCGCCCATCCCACGACCGCGCAATGCGAGAGCCTGATGTCCAACGCGCTGCTCGCCTGCGAGCGCTATTACCAGGCGTTCCAGTTCGTCGTCTGGGCCGGCAAGAACGCGCGCGAGGCGATCAATTCGCTGATGCTGGAGACGCGCGGCGAGGCTTGAGCCGGGACCTTGCCTTGGGGGCCGTCATTGCGCATCCACGCCGTCCGAGTTCAATCCATCAGAGGAGCGCCACGCGTCCTCGAAGGATGGCCGGATTGCGCGTCTGTCGCGCGCCGCTGCCGGGCGCGCAATGACGGATGTCGCTTTCACCCGAACGCGACGTTCAAGATCTCATAGCTCTTGCCGCCGCCGGGCGTGTTCACTTCCACCGTGTCGCCCACGGTCTTGCCGATCAGCGCGCGCGCGATCGGCGAGGTGATCGAGACGCGGCCGCTCTTCACGTCGGCCTCGGTCTCGCCGACGATCTGGTATTTCTTCTCTTCGTCCGTATCCTCGTCGACCAGCGTGACGGTCGCGCCAAACTTGATCGTCTTGCCCGAGAGCTTCGAGAGATCGATGACGTCGGCGCGCGCGATCTTGTCCTCGAGCTCGGCGATACGGCCTTCGTTCAGCGACTGCTGCTCCTTGGCCGAGTGATATTCGGCGTTCTCCGAGAGGTCGCCATGGGCGCGCGCCTCCGCGATCATCTGGATGATGCGCGGGCGGTCTTCCTGCTGGCGGCGGCGCAGCTCTTCGACAAGGGCGGCGTGGCCCGCCGCCGTGATCGGCAGTTTTTCCATACTATCGCTTCCGTCTGAATCCGGTCTCTAGGCTCCGAAACCTTTGGGTGAATCGAGGACCGCCCGAGGGTCAGGCGGCGTCGGGGGCGAAATAATCCTGCAGCGCGCGCACTTCCAGATCGCCGCCGACATAGGCCTTGATGCCTTCGGCGGCGGCGAGCGCACCGGCAAGAGTGGTGTAGTAGGGCGCCTTGTGCAAGAGGGCCGCCCGGCGCAGCGAACGCGAATCCGACAGCGCCTGCGCGCCAGCGGTCGTGTTGAACACCAGCTGGATCGAACCGTTCTTGATGGCGTCCACGACATGCGGACGACCTTCCGACACCTTGTTGATCCGCTCGGCCGGAACGCCGTTCTCGACGAGATAGCGCGCCGTGCCGCCGGTCGCGCGCACTTTGAAGCCGATGGCGACCAGCGTGCGGATCGCCTCGAGCATCCGCGCCTTGTCCTCGTCGCGCACGGAAACGAAAACAGCGCCCTTGGTCGGCACCTAGGTGCCGCCGCCGAGCTGAGACTTGGCGAAAGCGACCTCGAAGGAGCGATCGAGGCCGATGACCTCGCCGGTGGAGCGCATTTCCGGACCGAGCACCGTATCGACGCCGGGGAAGCGCGCGAACGGGAAGACGGCTTCCTTCACGCCGACATGATCCGACGGCATGGGCTTGAGCTTGAAATTCGACAGGGGGCTCGCCCGACATGATGCGCGATCGATCTTGGCGATCGGCTCGCCGATCACCTTGGCGACGAAGGGCACCGTGCGCGAGGCGCGCGGGTTGACCTCGAGAACGTAGATCTCGCCGTCCTTGAGCGCATATTGCACGTTCATCAGGCCGCTGCCGACGTCGAGCGCCAGCGCGAGTTTCTCGGTCTGGAACTCGAGTTCGGCGATCGTGTCGCGCGACAGCGAACGCGCGGCGGCAGCGAGCAGGCGGAATCGCCGGAATGGATGCCGGCTTCCTCGATGTGCTCCATGATGCCGGCGACGTGCGCCTGCTTGCCGTCGCTCAGACAATCGACGTCGACCTCGATGGCGTCGGCGAGATAACGGTCGAACAGCAGCGGGTTCTTGCCGAGCACCGTGTTGATCTGCCCGGTCTTGTCGTTCGGATAGCGCGCCTTGATGTCGGACGGCACCAGGCTCGGCAGCACGCCGAGCAGATAATCGTTGAGCGCCGGCTCGTCGTGAATGATCGCCATGGCGCGGCCGCCGAGCACATAGGACGGGCGCACCACCAGCGGCAGGCCGAGTTCGCCCGCCACCAGCCGCGACTGTTCGACCGAATAGGCGATGCCGTTCTTCGGCTGCTTGAGGCCGAGCCTGTCGAGCAGGCGCTTGAAGCGGTCGCGGTCTTCGGCGAGATCGATCGAATCGACCGACGTGCCGAGGATCGGAATGCCCGCCTGCTGCAGGGCGTGCGCGAGCTTGAGCGGCGTCTGCCGCCGAACTGCACGATCACGCCTTTGAGCGTTCCGTTCGACTTTTCGGTCGCGAGGATTTCGAGCACGTCCTCGCCCGTCAGCGGCTCTGAAATAGAGACGGTCCGACGTGTCGTAGTCGGTCGATACGGTCTCCGGATTGCAATTGACCATGATGGTCTCGTAGCCCTGCTCGCTCAGCGCGAAACAGGCGTGGCAGCAGCAATAATCGAACTCGATGCCCTGCCCGATGCGGTTCGGCCCGCCGCCGAGAATGACGATCTTCTCCTTCGCGGACGGCGCCGCCTCGCAGGCGGGCTCGCCCGCAAACGGCCGCTCGTAGGTCGAATACATGTAGGCCGTCGGGGGACGCGAATTCGGCCGCGCAGGTGTCGATGCGCTTGAACACCGGGCGCACGCCGAGCGCCTGGCGCAGGCCCGTGACGTCCTTCTCGGCCCTGTTGGTGAGCGTCGCGAGCCGCAGGTCGGAGAAAGCCCGCGGCCTTCAGCATCCGCAGATTGTCGGGATCCCTGGGCAGGCCGTGCTGGCGCACGCGATTCTCCAGCGCGACGATTTCGCCGATGCGCGCGATGAACCATGGATCGATCTTGCAGGCCTGATGAACCTCGTCCTCGCTCATGCCCATGCGCAGCGCCTGCGCGACGACGAGGATGCGATCGGGCGTGGGAGTCCCCAACGCGGCGCGAAGAACGTTCTTGTCGTCGCCGAGGCCAAGCCCCTCGATCTCGTGCTCGTCGAGGCCGCTGAGGCCCGTCTCCAGCGAACGCAGCGCCTTCTGCAAGGATTCGGCGAAGGTGCGGCCGATCGCCATGGCTTCGCCCACCGACTTCATCGCCGTCGTCAGGATCGGCTCGGCGCCGGGGAATTTCTCGAAGGCGAAGCGCGGGATCTTGGTGACGACATAGTCGATCGTCGGCTCGAACGAGGCCGGCGTCGCGCCGCCCGTGATGTCGTTGGCGATCTCGTCGAGCGTGTAGCCGATGGCGAGCTTGGCCGCGACCTTCGCGATCGGAGAGCCCGTCGCCTTCGAGGCGAAAGCGCGGACGAGCGCGCGACGCGCGGGTTCATCTCGATCACGATCATGCGGCCCGTCGCCGGGTCGATCGCGAACTGGACGTTCGAGCCGCCCGTCTCAACGCCGATCTCGCGCAGCACCGCCAGCGAGGCGTTGCGCATGATCTGGTATTCTTTCTGTCAGCGTCAGCGCCGGCGCCACCGTGATCGAATCGCCGGTGTGCACGCCCATCGGGTCGATGTTCTCGATCGAGCAGATGATGATGCAATTGTCCGCCTTGTCGCGGACGACCTCCATCTCGTACTCCTTCCAGCCGAGCACGCTCTCCTCGATCAGCACCTCGTTGGTGGGCGAGGCGTCGATGCCGCGCTCGACGATGTCGATGAACTCCGCCTTGTTGTAGGCGATGCCGCCGCCCGTGCCGCCGAGCGTGAACGACGGCCGGATGATCGCCGGCAGGCCGATGTCGTCGAGCGCCTCCAGCGCCTGCGTCAGCGTCTTGATGTGATGCGAGCGCGGCGTATCGAGACCGATCTTGGTCATCGCCTCGCGGAACAATTCGCGGTCTTCCGCCTTGTCGATCGCCTCGGCGCCGTGGCGCCGATCATCTCGACGTCGAATTTTTCGAGCGTGCCCATCTTCTTGAGCGACAGCGCGCAATTGAGCGCCGTCTGGCCGCCCATGGTCGGCAGCAGCGCGAAGCCGCCGGGCGTCGCATAGCGCTCCTTCTCGATGATCTTGGCGACGACCTCAGGCGTGATCGGCTCGACATAGGTGCGGTCGGCCATGTCGGGGTCGGTCATGATCGTGGCCGGGTTCGAATTCACGAGCACGATACGGAAGCCCTCGGACCGCAGCGTCTTGCATGCCTGCGTGCCGGAATAGTCGAATTCGCAGGCCTGCCCGATGACGATCGGCCCCGCGCCGATGATCATGATGGTGGAAATGTCGGTTCTTTTCGGCATGGCGTCCTGCAGCGGCGTGATCCCGACGCATCAAACCGGGAAGTCGCAGACTTTCCGGAGCGGTTTGACGCGCAAAGACCACCCATAAAAAAAGGCCGCATCGCCGGCCTTTCGCGCCGGAACGCGTCCTTAGGAATCTCTGGCCGGGACGCGCCCGGCGAAGCGCGCCCTGATTAGCCGAGAATGGTGTGCATGTGAACCCCTCATCCTGCGGCGATAGGCGCCTTGCGGTGGACAAGAGCCTGGCGCCAAATGCGGAGGATTCGTCCCATTCAGGAGCGTCCATCGCCTTGCCGCGCCGCGTCTTTCCCTTCCTCGCACTCTGCCTAGCCGCCACGCCCGCCGCCGCCATCGACAAGGCCGAGACGCAGGATCTCATGGTGCAATGCGCCGCCTGCCACGGCGCGGACGGCATCGCGCGGGAGGCCGACGTGCCCGACCTCGCCGGCCAGCACGACGTCTACCTCTACAACCAGCTGAAGAACTTCAAGTCGGGCAAGCGCCCCCACAAGGAAATGCGCTACCTCGGCCGTCACATGAGCGACGAGGAAATGCAGGCGATCGCCGAATATTACGCGAGTTTGCCCAGGAATTAGGATTTTGCCGATGCGCGAACCTATCCCCTCCCCCCCTTGAGGGGGAGGGTTAGGGTGGGGGGTCGGGGAATCCTGCGACGCTGGCGGAAATTTGCACGCGGACAATCTCGCAAGGTTTCCCGACCCCCTCCCCTGCCCCTCCCCAGTCGCAAACCGGGTTTACCCGGTTTGCGCATCAATGCTGAAGTCGGCATCAGCCGACTTCAGGGGGGAGGGGTTCAGACCCTCACCATCGTTCCGGCTGCCCGCCCGCGCCAAAAGGCCGGTAATCCGGCTCCGGGCGCTTGCGCGCGGCGGCGCGCTTGTTCGCCTTCATGTCGCGCGCCAGCGCCTCCACGCTCTTTTCCAGATCGTCGAAGGCGGCAAAGCGCTTCGCCTGCACTCGCTCCATCCGCGCGACCGCGCGCGACAATTGGTCGATGACGGCGGCCCGCCGCCGCCTTTCCTCGAACGTCGCCCGCCCCCGCTCGGCCTGCAGCGCATCGAGTTCGGCCCGCGCGGCAAAGGCGACGTCGCGCGCCAGATCGTATTTGCTGGGCGGCGGGCCCTTGCGGCGACGTTTGGGAGGCTCCGCCTGCACCTGCGCGAAAAGGTTGCGCCGCGCGTCGGTCGGCGTGACCTGCGCGGAGCGGCGCGGCCAGTCCATTTCCGCGATCCAGCGCAGCAGCGTCGACACGGGCACGCCGAAGGAATCGGCGACGCGCGGCAGGGGCACGGCGCGGTCGTAATAGAGATCGCGCATCCGGATCATGTCGTCCTCGGTGAAGGGACGCCTGGTGCGCGGGCGGCGGGTGAGGTCGGGGGCGGGAGGCATAAGGATTATTTACCTATTATCTGCGGCAATTTTGTGTCGTATGCTGCTTTCAAGCGGGACAAATGAGACATTCAATGGATAAGCGATATCAAGTCTTTGTGAGTTCCACCTTCAGCGACTTACAGGTAGAGCGGCAAGAAATACTACAGGCCCTGCTTGAACTTGATTGTATACCAAGTGGGATGGAGCTTTTTCCTGCCGCTAATGATGATCAGTGGACACTCATAAAAAAAATTATATCGGACTGCGATTATTATATCGTTGTGATCGGCGGAAAATATGGCTCGATAGGACCGGATGGTATCAGCTATACTGAGATGGAATACAGACATGCCCTCAGTTTAAAAAAACCGATAATCGCTTTCGTCCACAAAGATATCGGCAAACTCCCCGCAAATCGGGTTGAGAGTTCAGAGGAATCGAGAAAGAAACTCGACTCTTTTATAGAGTTCGTAAAAAAGAAAGGGAATTATCCCACTGACGCAAGTGGTGTGACATAAACATATCTTTATGCGTGCCATACGTTTCCGACGTAAGCGCCGATAATCCACAGGGCGGCGCTTATTCCGCTTGCGGGAATCGCCTCGGCGCCCTATCAAGACACTTGCGGCACCCGCCGTGCGCTGTTTGATAGGTGAACCAATGGACCAACTTGATCGCGAGATCGAGGACAAGCGTCGTCGCCGCGATGAGGCCAAGCGCCTTTATGAGCAGCTAGAGCTTGAAGTCACGGTTCTGGAACATGCCGCAAAGCTGCGGCCAATGATCCAGATTACTGCGAACGTTCCGCCGTCGCCTCCTAGCGCTCGACGAGGCGGGAAGCCCGCTGGCTCGATCTCGATGGCTTGGCGTCGGGTGCTAGCGTACCTGTACCTCATGGACGAACCGACCAAGCCGGATGATTTCCTGACCATCGCGACCGGCTTCGGCATAGAAACAAGCATCGGGAGTGTTCGGGATCGGCTGCGAGTGTTTGAGCAGCACGGCTACATCAAAGGCGACATGCAGAATGGGTTTGTTGTGACCGATGCCGCAAGAGAGCGGCTAGGCCTCGACAAGCTCCAACCTGCTTCCACCTCGAAAGAGGCAGAAGCAGGCTAGAGATTGGAGGCGTGGTAGAGTGGCTTATTGCGGCGGTCTTTAAAACCGCAGGGGGCACGTCCGGCAAAGACTATCGGCTCCCCGTGGGTTCGAATCCCACCGCCTCCGCACCTATTCCGGCCCTAGAGCCGGCAACTACCGCTGACCAGCGGAACAACAGGCGGTTATAGACGCCTGTAAGGAGGTCATGAGGATGCCTTGGTATCCTCTGCGATCCAGAGGCTTGCACCCTCTGTTTCGCCTCCTCTTGTTAGAGGAATGACAACCCGGGGCGGGTGACCGCCCCGGGTATTTCTGTTAGCATAAAGCATGGATTCCAGCAAGAGTCACAAGCACTTATCGTTATCTGAGGCTCAACGCCTTGGCCTGATTGACGAATTTGTTCGTCAGCAAGAGGCCAACGGCATTGGGCCGATTTGTCGTGCCGATTTTGATGCGTTGACTGGCGCACTGGTCAAAGAGCGCCGATCAGCAAATCAAACATCGCATTCTTCATCTGGCGATGGTTCGCGCGGAACTGGAACTCGCCGAGGTAAACGGCCATCCGCTTCTGACTGACATGGATATGGGTCGAGGCAATCGACCGCTTGAACAGCCGCCAGAAACTTTCAACGTGGTTGGTGTGGTGCACGGCGTCGTGCCGGTAATCGTAGTACGCCCATTCCTTTGCGCCGTGCTTGACTGCGCCGTGCTTGTAGCCGTCGCCTTCGAGTAAGCCATAGCTGTAAAGTTCGTCGGTCGAGACAACAGCGCCCTTCTCAATATTCTGTAGGACGACGCCGCGAAGCGTGTCCTTTTTCACGTTGGGGATAACTTCGGTTTTCAGCGGGCCGCCACGCTCTTTAAGGCCCATAACTATGGTCTTGCCTTCGGCCCCCCGGCCCCTCTTACCCGGGCGTCGGCCACCCACATAGGCCTCATCAAGCTCTACATGCCCCTGAAGCATTTCGAACTCATCGGCCTTGGCCATCAGGCTCCTGATTTGCTGGCCTATGCGATAGGCGCACTTGTAAGTCACGCCAAGCTGGCGCTGAAGCTCTTTGCCGCTAACGCCGTGACGTGTCGCCACAAACAGATAGATGGCATAAAACCAAACGGTTAGAGGGGTGCGGCTATCATTGAAGATCGTGCCAGCACAGGGATACAGATGATGGCCGCAAGCCGCGCAGGCGAAGGCTCGGCGTCCGTTGATCCTGTGGAAAGTCGCTTCCTTATTGCATTTGGCGCAAACGTGGCGGAGGCCGAAACGTACCTCCATAACCCGGTTCAGGCAGGCATCATCGTTCGGAAATTCCTTGAAAAAGTCCCGAACCGAAAAGGCTTGGACGTTGCTTTCCTTGCTGCCGAAATCGTGACCGGACATAGCCAACTCCTATGCCCGGAGTTATAGCCTGTCCTCATACTTGCGTCAAGGGGATAATCCCCAAAAGAAAATGGTCAAGTTCTGGGAAAGCCCACAGGAGCTGGGTTCTGTTGTGAGTAGGAGCTTGATCCAGCTGATCAAAGCTTATCCTATGCCGGGCTGGGTCCGAGCGGACAACCTACCCACAGAGAGCGCTGCTCAGGAAATACTAAAACTCCGCAATACCATTGACGAGCTAAAGAATGAGCTTTCCGGTCGAAGTCAAAGTGCGGCACCGGGTTCGGAGCGGCTCTCTCAAGGCGACGAGGAGTTCGCAGTTGAATGCCTTGTCACCTTTCATGCGGACCCACAACGCGCATGGGATACGCGGAAGGTCCGCTGGAAAAGCAAGACGACTTGGAACAAGGTACTCGCTGCGGTGGCACCATCATTGATAGACGAAGCTAGTGAGGAGGTTATAGAGAAAAAAATTGACAATTTTGCACGTCGCGAATTTTACGACGACATCAGCGGTGCGAAATATTTCTCGGAAAAGACGCTCAGTGACATAACTATCGTTCCTGAATCTTTTGATACATTCATCGTACAAATGGTTGCGCTCGGCGTTTTCCAAAAGAGCGACAAAATTCGAAGTATTAAGGACACAGCCACATACTGGCGATTGACGCCCTACGGCGAAAAATTGATGTACGAACTGAGGGCTATACCCCGTAGCTCAACTCCCTTGATAGTTGAAGAAATTATGGATTTATCCGCAGATGATCAAACTGAGACGGAGGTGAAATCGGACTCGTGAGATGAACAGGGCCTGACGTTTGTGTTCTCGTTCCCGATGGATCGCAACACACAGCCTCTCGCTTCCCTTGAACTCCTGCTTCCAGCTCCCTTCTCCCGTGGAATGGGAAAAGGTGGCCCTCGCGCAGCGAGGGTCGGGTGTGGGACCCGCGAGTTGAGGAAACCGGACAAGCGCGCGGGGACGATTTCGCCTCCCTCATGCGTCATGCTCCGCATGACACCTTCTCCCGCGAAGCGGGAGAAGGGAGGAGGCCCCGCCTACCCCCGCCGCTTCCCCTTGAACGCCCTTGTCCCGCCCTTGCCCGCCATCGAGCGCGGCAGCGGGCGGGCTTCGCCGCCGCCGAAATTGTGCGGGCCCATGTCTGCGTCGGTGGGCTTGTGGGCGCGGGTCGCGGGAAGGTTGGCCGCGCTGCCGTACTTCCTTTTCCCCGCGAACCGGCCGGCCTCATCCTCGACATCCGCCTGCCGCGCCATCGGGTCTTCGGCCAACAAGAGTTCTGTCGCCTCCAGCCGCTTGATCTCGTCGCGCAGGCGGGCGGCTTCCTCGAATTCGAGATTGGCGGCGGCCTCGCGCATGCGCTTTTCGAGGTCCTGCAGGGTGACCTTGAGATTGTGCCCGACGAGCGGTTGCGCCGCGAGGCCGGCGTCGACCGTGACGTGGTCCTGCTCGTAGACGCTGCCCAGAATGTCCGCGATGCCGCGCTTGATCGAGGCCGGCGTGATGCCGTGCTCTTCATTGTAGGCCATCTGCTTTTCGCGGCGCCGGTTGGTCTCGGCCATGGCGCGCTGCATCGAGCCGGTCTCGTGATCGGCATAGAGGATCACGCGGCCATCGACGTTTCTCGCGGCGCGGCCGATGGTCTGCACCAGCGAGGTTTCGGAGCGCAGAAAACCTTCCTTGTCGGCGTCGAGAATGGCGACGAGCCCGCATTCCGGAATATCGAGGCCCTCGCGCAGAAGGTTGATGCCGACGAGCACGTCGAAGGCGCCCAGCCGCAGGTCGCGGATGATCTCGATGCGCTCGATCGTGTCGATATCGCTGTGCATGTAGCGCACGCGCACGCCGTTCTCGTGCAGATATTCGGTGAGGTCCTCCGCCATGCGCTTGGTGAGCGTGGTGACGAGCGTGCGATAGCCCTTTTGCGCGACGTCGCGGATTTCGCCGAGGAGATCGTCGACCTGCGTTCGCGCCGGACGCACGTCCACCGGAGGATCGATCAGGCCGGTCGGGCGGATCACCTGCTCGACAAACACGCCGCCGGTCTTCTCCATTTCCCATGAGCCGGGCGTGGCGGAGACGTGGATGGTCTGCGGCCGCATCGCCTCCCATTCCTCGAAGCGCAGCGGCCGGTTGTCCATGCAGGAGGGCAGGCGGAAGCCGTATTCGGCCAGCGTCGCCTTGCGACGGAAGTCGCCCCTGTACATGCCGCCGATCTGCGGCACGGTGACATGGCTCTCGTCGGTGAAGACGAGGGCGTTGTCGGGCAGATATTCGAACAGGGTCGGCGGCGGCTCGCCCGGCTTGCGGCCCGTGAGATAGCGCGAATAATTCTCGATGCCCGCGCAGGAACCGGTGGCCTCCAGCATTTCGAGATCGAACATGGTGCGCTGCTCGAGCCTTTGCGCCTCCAGCAGCCGGCCGGCGTTGTACAGTTCCGGCAGGCGCTGTTTCAGCTCGCGCTTGATGCCGTCGATCGCCTGGATCAACGTCGGGCGCGGCGTGACGTAGTGCGAATTCGCGTAGAGCTTGATGGTGGAGAGATCCGCGGATTTCTTGCCGGTCAGCGGATCGAATTCGGCGATCGCCTCGACCTCGTCGCCGAAGAAGCCGACGCGCCAGGCGCGGTCCTCGTAGTGGGCGGGGAAGATTTCGATCGTGTCGCCCCTGACCCTGAAGGTTCCTCGCGAAAAATCGCCATGCGTGCGCTTGTAGTGCAGGGCCACGAGATCGGCGATCAGCTGGCGCTGGTCGAGCTTCTCGCCCGCCTTCACCGCAAAGGTCATGGCCGTATAGGTCTCGACCGAACCAATGCCGTAGATGCAGGAGACGGAGGCCACGATGATGACGTCGTCGCGCTCCAGCAGGGCGCGCGTCGCCGCATGGCGCATCCGGTCGATCTGCTCGTTGATCGAGGATTCTTTTTCTATGTAGGTGTCGGTGCGCGGAACGTAGGCCTCAGGCTGGTAGTAATCGTAGTAGCTTACGAAGTATTCGACGGCGTTATCCGGAAAAAATGATTTGAATTCACCGTAGAGCTGCGCCGCCAATGTTTTATTTGGCGCAAGGATCAAAGCAGGCCGCTGCGTCTTTTCTATGACCTGCGCCATCGTGAAGGTTTTGCCGGAGCCGGTGACGCCGAGCAGCACCTGGTCTCGCTCGAATTGTTGCACCCCGGACACGAGTTCGGCGATGGCGTTCGGCTGGTCGCCCTTGGGCTCGTAGTCGGAGACGATCTTGAAGGGCACGCCGCCTTCCGACTTCTCCGGTCGCTCGGGCCGGTGCGGCGTCCACGGCGCCTTCTGGCGCAGGTTGGGGTCGCCGAGTTCGAGCAGCGCCTTCAGCGATTCGACCGTCGCCGTCGCGCCGGAAAAACCCATCGGCCCATCGCTGACGAAACTCGTCTGCGGCGCCTCGCCCATACCCCGAGGGCCGGCCTTCTCCGGCGTCAGCGCGGGATTCAGCAGCGCCGACAGATGTTCGTCGAGCGGCGTGACATCGGGCCGCGCGGCTTTGGCGCGGCTGGGCTTGGACGGCTTGCGGGGCGGCATGGCGCCAATATGGGCCGGGCGGCGGCGGGTTGGAAGGCCCGCGTTTCGCGGCGCGCCAGCCGAACTATCGGATTTCTGCGACCTCGTTCATCAATGCGCCAGCTTGGCCGTGGTTTAATCGCCCGCAGGGCCGATTCTGCCGCCCGACGGAAGATCACGATGGCAATAGACCCGCGCGCCGGCCTGACCGCCCTCAACCGCTTCGGCTTCGGCGCGCGCGGGGATGGCGACCTCGCCGCCGCAAGCGCCGACCCGCGCGGTTTTCTGCAAGCCGAATTGCGTCAACCCGGAATCGCCCTGCTCGACGGCCCCGGCCTCGGCCGCACGCCGGGCCTACTGCAAGCCCTGTTCGAACAGCAGGAGCGGCAGCGCGTCGAACGCGAAAGCGCGAATCGCGAGAAGGTCGCCATGGGCATGGACATGATCCGGGGCGCCGAGCCGCCGGCTGTCGCCCCCGCAATGGCCCCGCCGGCGCCAGCGATGACCGGGCCCATGCAAAAAGGCGGCGCGAGACGGCCGCCGAATGTAGAACAGCGGTCCTACCGCGCCGAGGCGCTCGCCCGGTTCCAGCGCGCGGCCGCCGTGCGCGCCGGCTTTGTGGAACGATTAGTCTGCTTCTGGTCGAACCATTTCTGCGTGTCGGTCGCCAAGGGCGGATTTGTCCGCGCCATCGCCGGCGCCTACGAGCGTGAGGCGATCCGCCCGCACGTGCTCGGCCGCTTCGTCGATATGCTCGCCGCGGTCGAGCAGCATCCCGCCATGATCTTCTATCTCGATAACCAGCAGTCGATCGGGCCGGATTCGCGCGCCGGCCGGAACCGCAAGCGCGGTCTCAACGAAAATCTGGCGCGCGAAATTCTCGAACTGCATACGCTTGGCGTCGGCAGCGGCTACACGCAGGCCGACGTCACGGCGCTCGCCAATGTCATCACCGGCTGGACCTTCGTCGGCCGGGAAGGCCGGCTCGGCGAACCGGGGACTGCGCTCTTCGTCCCCAACATGCACGAGCCGGGCGCGCAGACCGTGCTCGGCAAGACCTATGCGCAGCCGGATCGCGCGCAGGGCCTCGCCGCGCTGGAGGATTTCGCGCGGCATCCGGCGACGGCAAAGCACATAGCCACAAAGTTTGCGCGGCATTTCGTGGCGGACGAGGCGCCGCCGCCGCTGGTCGAGCGCCTCGCCAGGAATTTCCGAGAGACCGGCGGCGATCTGAAAGCGCTCGCCGAAACCCTGCTCGCCAGCCCCGAAGCCTGGACCGCGCCGCCGGCAAAACTACGCAGCCCGTACGAATTCGCGGTCGCCTCCGCGCGCATGACCGGCCGCACGCCGGCCGACGCCGGGCCGATCATCGGCGCCCTCAACTCGCTCGGCCAGCCGCTGTGGGCGCCGACGGGGCCGAACGGCTTTCCCGATACGGCGGCCTCGTGGGTTTCGCCCGAAGGCATGAAGGCGCGGCTCGACCTGTCCTGGCAGGTGGCGAGCCGCATCCAGGACATGGCCGATCCCGTCGACCTGCTCGACAAGGTCGCCGGCGCCGCAGCCTCGCCGGAGACACGACAGGCATTGGCGCGCGCGGAATCGCGCCAGCAGGCGCTCGCTATGCTGCTGATGTCGCCGGAAGTGCAGAGGAGATGAGCATGATCGATTCACGCCTCTGCGAGATGGCCGCGCCATCGCGCCGCGCTCTGTTGTCCGGCGCCGGCGCGCTGTTCGCCTGGGCGCACGCGCCGCGTATCGCCAGCGCAGCTGGAGCGCGCGATCCGCGCTTCGTCGTCATCATCCTGCGCGGCGCGCTCGACGGCCTGTCCGCCGTCGGTCCGGTCGGCGACCCCGATTACGCGGGCCTGCACGGCGACATTGCGCTATCGCTGTCGGGCCCCGACGCCGCGCGCCCGCTCGATTCGTTTTTTGCGCTCAACCCCGGCATGCCGACCTTCCACCGGCTGTTTGGCGCCAGGCAGGCTGCGATCGTCCATGCCGTCGCGACGCCCTATCGCGAGCGCTCGCACTTCGACGGGCAGGACGTGCTGGAAAGCGGCCTGCCCGGCGTCGGTCGCGCGACCTCCGGCTGGCTCAACCGCGCGCTCGCGGCGCTGCCGAGCGGCCAGCCGGTGCGCAGCCGCGGCGGGTTGGGCGTCGGCATAGCGACGCCGCTCGTCCTGCGCGGGCCAGCGCCTGTCGTCGGCTGGGCGCCGCAGGCCTTGCAGCCGGCGGGCGAAGATCTCGGGCGCCGGATGCTCGATCTCTACCGCCATACCGATCCCGCCCTCGCCGAAGCTCTCGCGCGGGGGCTCGATATCGACAAGCTCGCCAGCCGTGAGATGAACGGCGAAAAGGGCGTGCGCGGCGGGATGGATTCGGTTCCCGGCATGGCGCAGGCCGCGCGCGGCGCGGCGCGCCTGCTGGCTGCTCCGGACGGTCCCCGTGTCGCGGCGCTCGCCTTCGACGGCTGGGACACGCACGCCAACGAGGGCGGGCCGCGCGGACGACTGGCGCAGCTCCTGTCCGGTCTCGACGGCGCTTTCGGCGAATTCGAGAAAGGCCTCGGCGACAAGTGGCGCGACACGTTCATCGTCGCCGTCACGGAATTCGGCCGCACGGCGCGCATCAACGGCACGACCGGCACGGACCACGGCACGGGAACGGTCGCGTTCCTGGCGGGCGGCGCGGTCGCCGGCGGGCGCGTGATAGCCGATTGGCCGGGCCTGAGGAACGAGCAGCTCTGGCAGAATCGCGATCTCAGGCCGACGACGGATCTGCGCGCGGTGCTGAAAGGCGCGCTGGCGGATCACCTTGGCCTGAGCGCTACGGCTCTGTCAGGCGGCGTCTTCCCGGATTCGTCCGCCGTGAAGCCGATGGCCGGGCTGGTGGTTTGATTCGGGCGCGGCCCGACAAAAGAAAACGCCCGACCCCCGAAGTTCTGGTCTTCGGAGCGGTCCACGCGGCCAAGAAAGCGCGGACCTGGGTCGGGCGATTCCGGATGAAGTTCTGGCAGCGCCGCTTACGGCTTCACCAGGGCTCCGAAAATCGGCGAATTGAGGTCGACGTGCTCGATCGCGGCCGTCATCGGGCGCTTCGGCGCGCTGCGCATCGAATAGGCGACAGTCCCGATCCCGAAGGCCAGCGCGGCGATCAGCGCAAGCGAGACGTTGAACTGGCGACGGGCCGCTTCCGCATCCCATCTGCGAGAGAAACCGGCTTCAGGCGCCTTGTCGAAATGATCCACGACCGACATGTCAGCCATCCCCAGAGCTTTGTTGTCCGAAACCGTCGACCGGCTTCGAAAGTCACCCTATCGACCCAACCCCGTTTGCGATGTGCGTTTTGGCGCCTCCCGGGCGCCGCCCGCATCTGTGGTTAATTTGCAACGTTCAAGCGAAAAATTTCTCCTGTAGGGGTAATTTGGCTCTAATTCGCGGGATGTCAATGCGGGGGGCGCCGTCTCACACTCTTGTGAACGCCTGTGAACGGGCCCCATGGCGCGTCCCGCGTTGAAATAATTTGCGCTGCTTCCGCGAAGCTCTATGGTGCGCCGCCCGCAAAACGGCCTTTCTCGAACCGGAGTGACAGACCCATGGCGTTCCTCGCCGATGCCCTTTCCCGCGTGAAGCCTTCCGCCACCATTGCGGTGACGCAGAAAGCCCGCGATCTGAAAGGCCAGGGTCGCGACATCATCTCGCTGTCGGTCGGCGAGCCGGATTTCGACACGCCCGACAACATCAAGGAAGCCGCCATCGCCGCGATTCGCCGCGGCGAGACGAAGTACCCGCCGGTCTCGGGCATCAACCCGCTGCGCGAGGCGATCGCGGCCAAGTTCAAGCGCGAGAACAATCTCGAGTATAAGCCGAGCCAGGTGATCGTCGGCACCGGCGGCAAGCACATTTTGTTCAACGCCTTCATGGCGACTCTCAACCCCGGCGACGAAGTCATCGTCACCGCGCCCTATTGGGTCAGCTATCCCGAAATGGTGGCGCTGTGCGGCGGCACGGCTGTCGTCGTACAGACGAAGATGGAGCATGGCTTCAAGCTGCAGCCGGAGGACCTCGAGCGCGCCATCACGCCGAAGACGAAATGGATCGTGCTCAACTCGCCGTCCAACCCCTCGGGCGCCGCCTATACGCGTGAAGAGCTGAAGAAGGTCACCGACGTTCTGGTGCGCCATCCCCATGTCTGGGTTCTGCCCGACGACATGTACGAGCACCTGACCTACGGCGATTTCAAATTCGTCACGCCCGCCGAGATCGAGCCCGCGCTCTACGACCGCACACTGACGATGAACGGCGTGTCGAAGGCCTACGCCATGACCGGCTGGCGCATCGGCTACGCGGCCGGGCCCGAGCAGTTGATCAAGGCCATGGACATGATCCAGGGCCAGCAGACGTCGGGCGCCTGCACGATCGCGCAATGGGCCTCCGTCGAGGCGCTGAACGGACCGCAGGACTTCATCGCGACCTCGCGCAAGGCTTTTCAGACCCGGCGCGATCTCGTCGTCTCCATGCTCGGCCAGGCCAGGCACCTCAAATGCCCGAGCCCGGAAGGCGCCTTCTACGTCTTTCCCTCCTGCGCCGACGCGATGGGCAAGAAGACGCCGGGCGGCAAGGTCCTGCAGACCGATCAGGACTTCGTCACGGAATTGCTCGAGGCCGAAGGCGTCGCCACCGTGCAGGGCTCGGCATTCGGCACCGGCCCGAACTTCCGCGTCTCCTACGCGACTTCGGACAAGGTGCTGGAAGACGCCTGCACGCGCATCCAGAGGTTTTGCGCCAGCCTGACCTGACGCGGCGACATTTCCGCTCTGTGCGTTTTGGCGCCGCCCCCGCCCCGGGGCGGCGTTTTCTCTTGGCCGCGGTCAAGCCCGACCATGCGCACTGGGGAGCGCCACATGAAACTCGTCTCGAAAACCATCTTCGCTGCAGCGCTCGTCATCAGCACGCTACCCGCCCTGCCCGCCTCCGCCGCGCAGACGACGCGCGTCGGCGCGCTCGAATGCGACGTTTCCGCTGGCGTCGGCGCCGTCATCACCTCGAGCAAGGCGCTCGATTGCTGGTTCTTCCGCGAGGACGGCAATGCCGAGCACTATGTCGGCACGATCTCGCGCTTCGGCCTGGCGCTCGGCGTGACCGGCCCCGGCCATCTCGATTGGGCGGTCTTCGCGCCGACGGTCGGCCTGCATTCCGGCGAGCTCGGCGGCGACTACGGCGGCGTCGGCGCTTCGGCGACGGCGGGCGTCGGGCTCGGCGCCAATGCGCTGATCGGCGGCTCGAACCGCGCGATCAACCTGCAGCCCTTCTCGGTGCAGGCGCAGATCGGGGTCGATGTCGCCGCCGGCGTCACGGCCATGTCGCTCGAATACGCCCCGCCGCCGCCAGCCGCGCCCGCGCCGCGCGCGCGTCGTCACAAAAGGTGAGGCGCCCGCGACGTTTGGCGTCGGTCAGCCGGCTTGCCATATGCGCGCGTCGGTGAAACGATCCTGACCGACGGCGTAGGTCGCCGCAGCTTCCGGCGCCGTCAAGGTCACGGGAGTTTGAAATGAGCGACACGCCGGCCAATGGCGGCAGAAGATCGATGGGACCGCGGCTGATTGCGCTGGTCGGTCCCTTCCAGAGCGGCAAGACCACGCTCCTCGAAAGCATACTGGTGCGCGCGGGCGCCATTTCCCGCCAGGGCAATGTTCGCGACGGATCGTCCGTCGGCGATTCCAGCGCCGAGGCGCGCGCCCATGCGATGAGCGTCGAGGCCAATGTCGCCACCGCCGATTATCTCGGCGACCGCTACACCTTCATCGATTGCCCCGGCTCGATCGAATTCTCCGACGAGATGCGCGATGTCCTGCCGCTCTGCGACGCGGTGATCGTGGTCTGCGAGGCCGATCCCCGCAAGATTCCCGCGCTGCAACTCATCCTGCGCGAACTCGAGGAACTCGGCGTTCCCCGTCTCCTCTTCCTCAACAAGATCGACAGCGCCACGCAGCGCGTGCACGAGACGCTCGGTCTGTTGCAGCCCGCCTCGCGCGCGCCGCTGCTGCTCCGCCAAATCCCGATCTGGCAGAACGGCATCGCCACCGGCTTCATCGATCTCGCGCTCGAACGCGCCTTCGTCTACCGCGAACATGCGCCGTCTTCCGTCATCGACGTGCCGGCCGGCGATCTGCCGCGTGAAAAAGACGCGCGCTACACGATGCTCGAGAAGCTCGCCGACTACGACGACGCGCTGATGGAGGAGCTGATCTCCGATATCGAGCCGCCGCGCGATCAGGTGTTCGACGATCTCGCCCGCGAATTGCGCGACGGTCATGTCGTGCCGATGTTGATTGGCTCGGCCGAGCGCGGCAACGGCGTGACGCGTCTCCTGAAGGCGCTGCGTCATGAATCGCCGAACATCGCGCAGACGCGCGCCCGCCTCGGCGTCGCCGAGACGGGCCCGGCGGTCGGCCAGTCCATGCGCACGGTGCACACGGCGCATGGCGGCAAACTGTCGATCGTGCGCGTTCTGCGCGGCGTCTTTGCGGACGGTTCGACGGTCGCCGGCGCCAATGGCGGCGAGGATCGCATCGCCTCGCTCTCCCGCATAATCGGCTCGGCCTCCACCAAGGTCGGCAAGGCGGAGGAAGGCGACACGCTCGCCTTCGGCCGGCTCGACCACATCGCCTCTGGCGAGACGATCGGCGAGGCCAAGGCGGGCGCACCGCAGCAGATTTCCGGCCGTCCGCCGACGCCGCAGCCGGTGCATGCGCTCTCGCTCACGATCAGGGATCGCAAGGACGAGGTGAAGCTCGCCGCCGCCATGGCGAAACTCACCGAGGAGGATACCTCGCTCGTCTTCACGCAGGATCAGGACTCCGGCGAGATGAAACTGTCCGGCCAGGGCGAGATGCATCTGCGCGTCGCGCTCGAACGGCTGGCGGCGCGTTTCGGCGTGACGGTGGAGGCGAAGAAGAGCGGCGTCGCCTATCGTGAAACGATCCGACACACGGCCCATGTGCGCGGCCGGCACAAGAAGCAGTCGGGCGGCCACGGCCAGTTCGGCGACGTGCTGATCGACGTGCGCCCACAGGAGCGCGGCGCGGGCTTCCTGTTCGAGGAGAAGGTGCACGGCGGCTCCGTGCCACGGCAATATTTCTCGTCGGTCGAGGCGGGTTGCCGCGACGCCTGCACGCATGGGCCGCTCGGCTTCCCGGTGGTGGACGTCGCCGTCACCCTGGTCGACGGCTCCTATCACACGGTCGATTCCTCCGACATGGCCTTCCGCACCGCCGCGCGCATGGGCATGCAGGAGGCGCTGGAGAAATCGGGCCCGGTCCTGCTGGAGCCGATCCTCGCGGTCTCGATCGCCGTGCCGACCGAAGCCATGTCGCGCGCGACAGCCATCGTGTCCGGCCGGCGCGGACAGATTCTCGGCTTTGACGGGCGCCCGGGCTGGGAAGGCTGGGACGTGCTGGAAGCGCAGATCCCCGAAGCCGAAATGGCCGGCCTGATCGTCGACCTGCGCTCGGCGACCTCGGGCGTCGGCTCCTATACGTCGAAGTTCGACCATCTCGCCGAAGTCGTCGGCAAGCACGCCGACTCCATCGTCGCGGCGCGGGCGAGCGAGAAGGTGAACGGGCACTGAGGCCCCGCGCGTCATGGCCGGGCTTGTCCTGGCCATGACGCCAAACGATTGCGATAGTCCTTCAAAGCCCGTCGAAGCCCGTCGAAGCGTCCCGCCACGCTCGCCTGCGACACGAGCGCGCAAAGCGACGCCATCTCGCGACATCTGCCACGCGGGCATAACGGCTGAGGGGCGATCTTTCCCATTACCAAAATTTCATCCGTCGCCCCCTAGACGCCCATCCAATGTAAATGTAAATTACATTCATATCGGCGGCCATCGGGGCCATGCCGATGGAGAGGAACATGAGCGTCTATCAAGGCACTATCGATGGTTCGGCCCATTCCGGCGAGCGCCGTTCGCGGCGGGTGCGCTGGCGGGGCGTCGAACTCTTCGCGATGATCCTCGGTTTCATCGTCTTCTGGCCGATCGGCCTCGCCATTCTCTTCCTCAAGGTCTGGCAGAAGCGCGAGGGCCGTCCGGATCAGGATCTTGTCGACTTCGTTCACGAAAGGGGTTCGGAAATGCGCGGACGTTGCATGGCCAAGCGCACGCAGTGGAGCGCCGCCGACTGGGGCCGTTCGGAGTGGAAACCCTTCTCCGGCCCGCGCCCGACCGGCAACAGCGCCTTCGACGACTGGCGCGCGGCCGAGCTCGCTCGCCTCGAGGAAGAGCGCCAGAAGCTCGTCCAGGCCGAGCGCGACTTCGCCGAGCATCTCGACAAGCTGCGCCGCGCCCGCGACCGTGAAGAATTCGACCGCTTCATGAACGAGCGCCGGGCGCAGCAGCAGGGTCCAGGCGACCCAGCCGCACAGATCTGATCTGACGATACGAGCGCCGGCGGTCTCCGCCGGCGCTTTTTTTGCGCCTTCAAATTTCACGCATTCAAGAAACCGGGGCGCGGGGGCGTCATGAAGACCTTTCTCACCGTCAAGTTCACCCTCATCCCCTTCATCGCCTTCTACTGGCTGCTCGCGCGCGGGATGACCGGCTGGGCGATCGCCGCCGGCCTCGTGCTGATGGCGGCGCTCGAAGCCTGGCGCATGGCGCGCCGCGAGATTTTCGCCTTCGAACTCGGCTCGCTCGCGATCTTCGCGCTGTTCGGCCTCGCGTGGCTGGTTGCGCCCGAACGGATCGCAGCCAATGCGCTGTGGCTGTCCTTCGCCGGCCAGGGCGTCGTCGCGCTCGGCCTTCTGGCTGTCCGCCGGCCGTGGACCTCCGACTATTCGCGCGCAGCTCACGCCGAGGCGGCGGGCTCGCCGCAATTCTTCCTCGTCAACGCGGCGATCTCCGGCCTGTGGGGAATTCTCTTTCTCGCGCTCGGACTGGCGCGTTTCCTCGAAGCCGCCGGCTGGGTCTCGACCGCGATCGTCGTCTTCGGCGCCCTCGTCTCGATCTTCGGCCCGAAGCTCGCGATCAATTTCGCGTTGAGCAAGATGATCGCCGCGCGCGAGACCTATCACTGGCCCGCCCCGAAATTCGACGACAAGGACAATGATTGCGACGTCGCGATCGTCGGCGCCGGCATCGGCGGCCTGTCCGCCGCCGCGCTGCTGGCGGACGCGGGCCTGCGCGTCGCCGTCTTCGACCATCACGTGCTCGCCGGCGGCTATTGCCATTCCTACCCGCGCAAGGCGCGCTACAAGGGCGAGCCCGTGCTCTATCGCTTCGACGCCGGCCCGCATGATTTCTCCGGCGTCTGGGACGGCGGTACGATCGCCGGCCTGCTCGACCGTCTCGGCGTCGCCGACCGCGTCGAATGGGCGCGCATCGACCATTCCTACCGCACCGAATCCGGCGCGATTGATCCGCCGCGCGACTGGCGCGACTACGCGCGCCTGCTCGGCGAACGCTTCCCCGACAGCGCCGCCGGAATCATGTCGCTGTTCGAGACGATCCACGCGATCTTCGATGACATGTACGCGACCGGCGAAGGCCGCAGCGGCATTCCCGGCCTGCCCGCTGATCCCTCAAAACTGCTCGCTTTCCCGAAGGAGCATCCGCACGGCTACAAATGGATGGGCCAGCCGTTCGACGAACTCGTCGCCGCGCATGTCTCGGACCCGAAGGCGGTCTCCGTCATCAACGCGCTCGTCGGCTATCTCGGCGACGGCTCGGAAAAGCTGACCTGCGGCCAGATGGTCCCGATCTTCGGCTATTATTTCAAGGGCGGCTTCTACCCCAGGGGCGGTTCGAGCCGCTTCTCCGACGTGCTCGTCGAAGCGATCGAGGAGCGCGGCGGATCGGTGCATCTGAAATCGCCGGTCAAGAAAATCCTCGTCGAGAACGGCGCGGCCTGCGGCGTCGAGCTGCGCGACGGACGAACGGTGCGCGCAAGGGCCGTCGTCTCGAACGCCGACATTCGCCGCACCTTCCTGGAACTGGTCGACGCGCCGCATACGCCCGCCGATTTTCGCAAGACCTTGGAGAATGCCGAACCGGCGACCTCCTGCTTCACCGTGCAACTCGGCGTCGACTACGTTCCCGACATCAAGCCGGCGACACATGTGCATTTGCCCGGCGCCCATGTCGGCATCGCCGCCATGTCGCTGGTCGATCCCTCGGCCGCGCCTGAAGGCCACGCCATCCTCAACCTCATCCGGCTCGTCCCCTACGAGACCGCGAAGCAGTGGTTCCCGCCGCAAGACGGCGGCGACGACTGGAAGGCCTGGCGCCGCTCGGACGAATACGAACGCCGCAAGCAGGAATTCGGCGATCAGATGATCACAGCCGCCGAAAAGGTCCTGCCCGATCTGCGCGCGCATATCGTCTACCGCACGGACGCGAGCCCGGTGACCTATGCGCGCTATGACTGGGCGAGCGCGGGCGCGATCTACGGCGTCTCGCGCGCCGGCCGTCTGAAGGGCTCGAAATCGCCGATCCGGAACCTTGTCGTCGCCGGCGGCGGCAATGTCGGCGCGGGTGTCGAAGCGGTGGTGATCTCCGGCGCGGAAGCTGCCGAAGCGCTCGTGCCCGGCCTGCTGGCCAGCCAGCCCGGCAGGCGTGCAACGCAGGCGTTGCCGACCCATGCGGCGGCTTAAACGAAACACTCCGACAAATTCGACGCGTTAACCTTCTTTTTTCGAGAGCCGTTAACGCGCCTGCCGCATCCCTACGCGAATGGCGCGTCGCGTATTGCCATATCTCGCCCTTGCCGGGCTCATGTCGCTGCTTTCGGCCTGTTCGGTCTACGAGCGGCCGAAGCGCCCGGCTTGGCGCGCGGCGGCGGAGAACGCCTGTTTCGCCGAGAAGCGCGTGCAGGTCACCGCTTATGTGCAACCCGCCCCAGAGATCAGCGGCCCCGGCATTTGCGGCCTGACGCGGCCGCTCCACGTGACGGCCCTGATGGGCGGCGCAGTGAAACTCAATTCACGCTCGACGCTCGACTGCTCCATGGTCGCCGAACTCGACGACTGGGTCGCCAACACGCTGCAACCCGCCGCGCAGGCCCGCTTCGGCCAGCCTGTCGCGCAGATCAACACAATGGGCGCCTACGCCTGCCGCGGCATGAACAACCGGATCGGCGCGCGCCTGTCCGAACATTCCTTCGGCAATGCGCTCGACATCGGCGGCTTCGAATTGGCCGACGGCCGCAAGATCGTCATCCGTCGCGACTGGACGCGCGGCGACGAGCAGACCAAGGCATTCCTGCGCGAGGCGCAGGGCGGCGCCTGCGATCGCTTCACGACCGTGCTGGCGCCGGGCTCCAACGCCTTCCACTACGATCACATCCACGTCGACCTCGCCATGCACGGCTCGAGCCGCAAGGGCCTGCGCCGCATCTGCAAGCCGGCGATCCCGACGCTCGCGCCGCCGCCCGATCGCGACAATCTGCCCGAGGCGCCCGATCTCGAGGAAGAGACCGACATCGCCCAGCTCAAGCGGCTGCCGGGCGACAATACCTACGCGCTGCATTCCGGCCCGAGCGTCGGCCTGCCGCCGCAGCCGCCGCGCCTTGGCCGGGAAAGGGCCTTCGATCCCGCCAGCGTCCAGCGCGCTCTGGCGCTGAGCCCGCGGCCCCGTCCGCCGGCGACGATCCGCGACGACGGCGCCTTCGATCCCGGCGACGACGGCGAACCGACCGGCGCCATCCGCTGACCTTGCGGGCGCTCACGAAATCGTGATCAGCCGCGATTGTGGCGCTACGGCGCCCATTCCACCAACCCATGGAAACGTCGGCGTCTTTGTTGATCGCGTCGCCGCGGCGCGCATCGCGCAGGCGGACAATTTGATTTGCCTGTGGCGCCGGAGTCAGCGACCTTGTGGTCCTCCGGCACGCTCGGGAGGCCGCCATGGGAAGCTACCGGATATCGGTGCGGCGCGACATTGCGCTGGCCGAATTCAGCGTCGACGTTGACGATGAGTCCTGCAGGTCGCTGGCGCACGTCGACGCGTTGAGCACGATGCACGCCAAGAAAGTCGCGCGCGATCTGATCACGCTGGTGCGCCGGCGCGATCCCGATGGCGTGTTCACCGTGCGACGCGATGTGAGGCCGACAGCCTGACTTCGAGTTTGCCCGGCCGAATTGGCGCCACATGACGGGCTCACATATAACGACCGCGCAATCGTGCGTTCGAAGGATATTGTGATGCCCGCCGCAACGCTCGCCTTCCGCCCGCCGGCCCCGACGCCGCGCGAAACGCCGCTCGGCCTGATCGGCATGATCACGACGCTGCGCCGCAATCCAATCGAGATCTGGACGCGTCGACACTACGAGGAGCCCGTGCTGGTCGGCCGCTCGGTGCTGGGCGAACGCGCGGTCGTCAGCGATCCCGAAGGCGTGCGGCGCATCTTCCTCGACAATGTCGCCAATTACCGCAAGGACGATCTGCAACTGCGCGTGCTCAAGCCCGGCCTCGGCGAGGGCCTGCTGACGGCGGAGGGCGAGAACTGGCGCGCGCAGCGCCGTTCGCTCGCGCCGCTGTTCACGCCGCGCCAGGTCTCCGCCTTCGCCGAAGCCATGGCCGCCTCGACCCGTGAAGGCGTCGCGCGCTTTTCCCGGCGCCGCCCCGGCCAGCGCGTCGACATGCATGAGGAAATGTCGCGGCTGACGCTGGAAATTCTCGAACACACCTTGTTCTCGCGAGGCCTCGGCCGCGACACCGGCGAGTTCCAGAGCGCCGTGAACCGCTATTTCAACACGGTCGGCCGCCTCGATCCCTTCGACCTGCTCGGCCTGCCGAAATTCCTGCCGCGCCTCGGCCGCCTGCGCGGACAGGCGACGCTCGAATGGTTCGCGCGCGCCGTCGACGACATCATCGCCGCACGCCGCAAGCTGATCGCGGAAGGCGGCGCCGCGCCGCGCGACATCCTCACGCTTCTGCTCGAGGCGCAGGATCCCGAGACCGGCCGCGGCATGAAGGAAGAGGACCTGCGCTCCAACATCGTCACCTTCATCGGCGCGGGCCATGAGACAACCGCCAATGCGCTGACATGGACCTTCTACCTTCTGTCGCAGGCGCCCGACTGGCGCGCCGAGGTCGAGGTGGAGGCCGATACGCAACTGAACGCCGGTCCGATCGAGGAGTTGGCCGATCGTATGCCGGTGACAAAGGCGGTTCTCGAAGAATCGCTGCGCCTCTATCCGCCGGCGGCCTTCCTCAGCCGCGCGGCCATCGCTGACGACATCGTCTGCGGCAAGAAGATCAGCGCCGGATCGGTGGTGACGGTCTCGCCCTTCCTCCTGCATCGCCACAAGACCCTGTGGGAGAGGCCCGACGAGTTCGATCCCGCGCGATTCCTCGGCGCCAATCGCGAGAAAATCGATCGCTTCGCCTACATTCCCTTCGGCGCCGGCCCGCGCGTCTGCATCGGCATGGGCTTTGCCATCCAGGAGGCGATCATCGTGCTCGCCCACCTCACGCGCGCTTTCCGTTTCGATCTCGCGCCCGGCCACGTCGTGCGACCTGTCCAGCGCATCACACTGCGGCCGCAGGGCGGCATGCCGATGCTGGTCACGCCGCGCTAGCGCGACGCCGTCGCAAGATCGGCCGGCTTGCGCTATGAACGCGCAATGCAGGGTCCAATCTCGCAAATCTGGAAGTCGGCGGCGAAGCCGCGCCGCCTCAATCTCGGCGGGCGCGAGGTCGAATCCTTCGGCCTGGCGACGGACTTCTGGTCGGATTTCGCGCATCGCAGCCTTACCGTCAGCTGGCCGGTCTTCTTCCTGGGAGCGACGCTCGCCTTTCTCTCGCTCAATTGCGTGTTCGCGACCGTCTATTCGTTCGGCGACAAGCCGATCGCCAATGCCGACGGCAATTTCCTTCCCTACCTCTTCTTCAGCATCCAGACGCTCACGACGGTCGGCTACGGCGGCATGTATCCGCAATCGACCTACGGGCATGTCGTCGCCAGCGTCGAACTGTACACGGGCGTCTTCACTACCGCGCTTCTGACGGGCGTCATCTTCTACCGTTTCTCCCGTCCCCGCGCGCGCATCATGTTCGCAGAGCGCGCCGTGGTCAGCATGCACGACGGCAGGCGCAGCCTGATGTTGCGCGCCGCCAACGAACGGCTGAACGCGATTTCCGCGCCGCTGGCCAAGGTGTGGCTCTCGACCACGATCCAGACCGCCGAAGGCGCGCCGTTCCGGCGCTTTGTCGAACTGCCGCTCCTGCGCGCGCAATCGCCGCTGTTCGTGTTGAGCTGGACGATCATTCACGTGATCGACGAGACGAGCCCGCTGTATGGGATCGACGACGCCGCGCTTCACGCGTTGCAGGGCTCGATCCTCGTGATGATCGAAGGCTTCGACGAGGCCGCCGCGCAAACCGTGCGCGCGCGCAGGACCTATCTCGCGCCCGACATCTCCTTCGGCCATCGTTATGTCGACGTGCTCGAGCCGAGCGACAACGACCGTGTACGCGTCAATTACGCAAAGTTTCACTTGACCGAGCCGGACGGCTGACGCAACGGCGCGCCGTTTGATCCGCCCGGCATTGAGCGGCGGCCCCGCGGGCTGCGGTGGAGGGGATATGGACAGGCTCAGACTGGCATTCGCGTGGCGCTACCTGCCCCTCACGCTCTCGATCCTCGCCGCGCCCTTCTTCTTCACGGCGGCCATGGCCGCGCCGATCTTCGGCGGCCTGTTCAAGCTTCTGGCGCTCCTCCTCGCCGCGCTCGCCATTCTCGGCCTGCGCGATCTCATGCAGACGCGCCACGCGATCCTGCGCAGCCATCCGATCACGGGCCATCTGCGCTTCCTGCTCGAGGAAGTGCGGCCGGAAATCCGGCAATATTTCTTCGAAGACGACAAGAGTGGCGCACCGTTCTCGCGCGACAAGCGCGCACTCGTCTACCAGCGCGCCAAGGGCGAACTCGACAAGCGCCCGTTCGGCACGGAGCTGGACGTCTATGCCGAAGGTTTCGAATTCGTGCGCCATTCCATTGCGCCGACCGCGCCGAGCGAAGAGCCGCATCGCGTGAAGATCGGCGTCGATCGCGCAAAGCCTTATTCGGCCTCGATTCTCAACATATCCGCGATGAGCTTCGGCGCGCTCAGCGCCAACGCCATCCGAGCGCTCAACGCCGGCGCCAAACGCGGCGGATTCGCGCATGACACGGGCGAAGGCGGAGTGAGCGCCTACCATCGCGAAAACGGCGGCGATCTCATCTGGGAAGTCGGCTCAGGCTATTTCGGCTGTCGCGGCGCGGACGGCCGCTTCTCGCCGGACCTGTTCGCAAAGGCCGCATCCGATCCGCAGATCAGGATGGTCGAACTGAAATTGAGCCAGGGCGCCAAGCCCGGCCACGGCGGCGTGCTGCCCGCCGCCAAACTGACCCCGGAAATCGCCGCCATCCGCGGCGTGCCGCTCGGCGTCGACTGCGTCTCGCCCGCACGCCATTCGGCCTTTTCAACGCCGATCGAGCTCGTCCGCTTCATCGACGAGATGCGCCGTCTCTCCGGCGGCAAGCCTGCGGGCTTCAAGCTCTGCATCGGCCAGCCCTCGGAATTTCTGGCGATCTGCAAGGCCATGCTGGAGACGGGCCTGACCCCCGATTTCATCGTCGTCGACGGCAAGGAGGGCGGCACCGGCGCCGCGCCGCTCGAATTCATGGACCATCTCGGCATGCCGCTGCGCGAGGGCCTGAGCTTCGTGCACAACGCGCTCGTCGGCGCCGGTTTGCGCGAGAAGGTCCGCATCGGCGTCGCCGGCAAGATCGTCAGCGCCTTCGACATCGCGCGCGCCATGGCGCTCGGCGCCGACTGGTGCAATGCCGCGCGCGGCTTCATGTTCGCGCTCGGCTGCATCCAGTCGCAATCCTGCCACAGCGACAGATGTCCGACCGGCGTCGCCACGCAGGACCCTAACCGCATGCGCGCGCTCGTCGTCGCCGACAAGGCCGAGCGCGTCTATCGCTTCCATCGCTCGACGCTGATGACGCTCGCCGAACTGACCGCGGCCGCCGGCCTCGACCACCCCAGCGAATTCACGGCCGCGCATTTCGCGCGACGGGTCTCGCCGCGCGAGATCGTCGGCTTCGAGGAGCTTTACCGTCCGCTCGCGCCGGGCGCGTTGCTCGCTGGTGCGGACGACCCGCGTTTCGCCGACGCGTGGCGGCGCGCACGGCCGGACAGGTTTGCGCCTGCCTGAGGCTCAGAGTCTGGCCGGAAATTCGCTGCCGATCCAAATCCCTCATGCTGAGGAGCGATGCGGAGCATCGCGTCTCGAAGCATGATCCAGTGTTTCGAGCCTCGGCCACCCTTCGAGACGCGCCACCCAAGTCGGGCTTGCCCGACTTGGGCATTTCATGTCGATCTCGGGCAAGCCCGAGATCGATGGCGCTCCTCAGGATGAAGGTCCGAGTTTTCGGTCAGGCTCTCAGGGCGCGCCGTACATCTTGAGGAAGACGCCCACGGCCGCATCCACGGTCGCCTGGATTTCCGCGCGCGGCGGCTTCGGCTGGGCGGCAAACAGCATCTTCTTGAACAGAACGCCCTGCGCGAGATTGAAGAATTGCTCGGCCGCGATCTCGAAATCGTCGATGACGAGTTCGCCCCTTGCCGCGCGGCGTTCGAGAAAGGCTGCGAAGCGGCGATGGCCGTATTGCGGCCCGGCCTCATAGAAGGCGCGCCCGATCTCCGGAAATTTCGGCGCGACCGCCGCCACGATCCGCGTCTGGGCGATATGGGCGGGCTCGAGGACCAGATCCATCAGCGCAAAGCCGATGCGCGGCAGAACCAGTTCGATCGGACCCTCGGGATCGTCGTAGATCGAGAGCTGTTCGGCCTGCTGGCGCTTGTCCTCGCGGATCACGGCGGCGAACAGCGCGTCCTTGGATGGAAAATGGGAATAGACCGTGCCCTTCGAGACGCCGGCCTCGCGCGTGATGTCGTTCATCGACGCCGCGTCGAAGCCGTTCGCCAGAAACACCTTCCGGGCCCCGTCGAGAATCTGGCGCGCCTTGGCGTTGTCGCCGCCGCCGCTCGTCCCGGCGGCCTCGCCGGTCTGCGACGGCTCCGTCTGGGCCTCCTCCAGGCCGGGATTATATTGGCGCTCGAAGTTCATTCTTTCCGACTGAACGGTTCGGTCAGGCTTGAAATAGGCGCACGTCGCATGCTAGTCAAGATCGACCGAACCGTTCGGTTCGAGACTCAGCGACGGGCAGGGCCGCTGCAGTTTTATTTACATTGTTGGTCCAACATACGAACTGCACATGACCGAGCAAATTCCAAAGGAGAGGTTCGAGCGACTGGCCGACCCGGTCGCCGCGACCGTCGCCCCTGCCGAACCCGTCCGCGAAACCACGCCCGCCGCGCCCGGCGGCGCGCGCCGCAAGGTCGTCGCGATTCTCGCATCCGCCGCCCTGCTCGCCGGCCTCTGGTACGGCTATCGCTACGTGACGGAAGGCCGGTTCATCGTCGCGACCGACGACGCTTATGTGAAGGCGGATGTTGCGACCATCTCGGCCAAGGTCGGCGGCAATCTCGTCGGCGTCCCGGTCGTCGACAACCAGAAGGTGAAGGCGGGCGACATTCTCGTCCAGATCGATCCCGGCGACTACAAGCTCGCGATGGCCGCAGCCGCGCGCCGCATCGACACGCAGACCGCGACCATCGCCCGCATCGACGCGCAGCGCGTCGGCCAGGAGGCGGCCGTCGGACAGGCGCGCGCCCAGCTGACGGCGGCGCAGGCGGACCAGGCGCGCGCGGCTTCAGAATTCGAGCGCGTCGTACAACTCGTAGAAAAGAAATTCGCCACGCCGCAGCGTCTCGACCTCGCTCGCGCCGACCGTGACCGCACGACGGCCGCCGTCGCCGGCGCCACTGCGGCCGTCGCCGCCGCTGAAGCGGCGCTGGCGGTCATCGCCGCGCAGGAGACCGAGGCCGACCGCATGCGCGACGAATTGCGCGTCGCGCACGACAAGACGAAGCGCGACCTCGACTTCACAACCGTGCGCGCGCCCTTCGATGGCGTGGTCGGCAATCGCGCCGCGCAACTGGGCGCGCTGGTCGCGCCGGGAACGCGCCTGATGTCGCTCATCCCGCTCGACACGGTCTATGTCGAGGCCAATTTCAAGGAAACGCAGCTCGGCGGCCTGAAGCCCGGCCAGAAGGCCCTGCTCGTCGTCGACGCCTACGCGAAACACAACATCGAAGGGGTCGTCGAAAGCGTCGCGCCTGCGTCGGGCGCGCAATATTCGATGCTGCCGCCCGAAAACGCGACCGGCAATTTCACAAAGATCGTGCAGCGCGTGCCCGTGCGCATCCGCGTACCGGCCGAGGTCGCGAAATCCGGCCGTCTGCGGCCGGGCATGTCGGTCGTCGTCGACGTCGACACGCGCACGTCCCAGCACTGACGCCATGTCGGCCGTCGTCTCCGCGCACGGTCCGGCGACGGCCTATTCCATGCCCGAGCAGCGGTTCGACGCCAAGCGCGTCATCGCCTTCGTCGGCATGGTCTTCGGCATGTTCATGTCGATCCTCGACATCCAGATCGTCTCCGCCTCGCTCGCGGAAATCCAGGCGGGCCTGTCGGCCGGCGCGGACGAAGTCACCTGGGTGCAGACGAGCTACCTGATCGCCGAAGTCATCATGATCCCGCTCTCGGGATATCTGTCGCGCGTCTTCTCGACGCGGGTCGTCTTCACCTTCTGCGCCGGCGGCTTCACGCTGACGAGTTTCCTGTGCGCGCAGTCGACGTCGATCGAACAGATGATCTTCTTCCGCACGCTGCAGGGCTTCATCGGCGGCGGCATGATCCCGACGGTCTTCGCCAGCGCCTTCACGGTCTTCCCGCCGGAAAAGCGCATCATCATCCAGCCGCTCATCGGCCTCGTGGCGACGCTCGCGCCCACGGTCGGACCGACCGCGGGCGGCTATCTCACCGATGTCTTCTCCTGGCACTGGCTGTTTCTCGTCAACATCATTCCCGGAATCGGCGTGACGCTGATCTCGTGGTTCCTGATCGATTTCGACGAACCGAACCTCAAGCTGCTCGAAGGCTTCGACTGGACCGGCCTGATCTCCATGGCCGTCTTTCTCGGCTCGCTCGAATATGTGCTCGAGGAAGGCCCTTCGAAGAACTGGTTCGAGGAAAGCGCGATCGTCTACGCGTCCTTCGCGTCGCTGCTCGGTGCCTGCATCTTCTTCTGGCGTTCCTACGTGTCGAAAAATCCCGTCGTCGATCTCAAGATCCGCAACGGCAGTTTCTGGGCCGGCAGCACCTTCTCCTTCGTGCTCGGCATCGGCCTGTACGGGCTCACCTACATCTATCCTGTCTATCTCGCGCGCGTGCGCGGCGACACGGCCTTGCAGATCGGCGAGACCATGTTCGTGACCGGCATGACGCAGATGCTGTCGGCGCCGTTGATCGGCCGCGTGATGACGCGCGTCGACGCGCGCATCCTGCTCTCGATCGGCTTCGCCAATTTCGCGATCTCTTGCTGGCTGATGAGCTATGTGACGAAGGACTGGGATTTCTGGGAAATGTTCATTCCCCAGATATTCCGCGGCTCGTCGCTGATGCTGTGCATGATCCCGATCAATTCCGTCGCCATGGGCACGCTCGCGCCGCACGAGATGAAGAATGCCTCGGGCCTCTTCAATCTCACGCGCAATCTCGGCGGCGCGTTCGGCCTCGCGATCATCAACACCTTCATCAACAATCGCTGGGACCTGCATCTCACGCGCCTGCGCGAACAGGTGACATGGACCTCCGAGCGCGCGCAGCAGTGGATGTCGACGCTGACCGGCGCCTATGCCCCGATGGGTTCGGACGCCAATGTCGCCGCTCTGAAGAAGCTGATGGGTTTCGTGCGTCGCGAGGCGCTCGTCATGGCGCTCGCCGACGTCTTTCTGCTGATCGCCATCATTTTCGCGGCGATGCTGCTGTTCGTGCCCTTCGTGCGGCGCCCGCCCAATCTCGGCATGGGCGGCGACAGCCACTGACGGCCACGCGCGGCGCAGACCCTACTGCGGCTTGCGCGTCTCGCTTTCGGGGCCCATGCGCGCGACGCGCGCGCCGATGTCGACGATCGCCTCGCGCAATTGCGCCATCTCCGCATCGCCGCCGCGCGCCTCGCGCGCCGCCGCCAGCGCGCCGGTCAGGCGCGCGATCTCGGCGCGCAATTCTTCGGCCCGGTCGGCCGCCGAACGGCTGGCGTTCTTGGCGTCGTCGCGCGCGGCCGCGAGGCGCTGCTGCAAATCGTCGGCCTCGCCTCTCGCCTGCCCGAGCGCTTGCACCGCCGCGTCGCGCGCCCGCTCCGCCTGTCGTTGCGTCTCGCGCGCCGCATCGAGATCGGCGCGCGCCTTTTCCACTTCGGCCTGCATCTGCGAAATGCGCTCGCGCTCGGCCTCGAAACGACCCTGCGCCGCCTGCGTCATCTGCTCGGCCGAGCGCATGTCCTTGCGGAGCATGTCGCGTTCTTCCATCAGCCCCTGCGCGCGCTCGGTCTCGTTGCGCGCCGTACGGGCATGCGCCTCGATCCCGGCTTCGAGGCTCTGGAGCCGCGCCGAAAGCCCCTCCTGCCTGGTCTCGAGCGCCACAATCGCGACACGCCGGTCTTCCGCGAGGCTCTGCAAGTCTTCGTGCGCCGCCGACAGCGCATCGTGCTGCGCGCGAATCGCCTGATGCAGGCCGGTCGCGTCATTCAGTTCGACGATCAGCGCGCTGCGCTCCCCATTGGCTTCGGCGAGTTCGCGCACGGTCGTGTCGTGCCGGACGTTGAGATCGGCGTGCTCGCCGCGCAGCTTTGTCAGGTCGTTCTGCAATCCCACGATTTCGGTCGCGCGGCGTCCGAGTTCGACGAGTTCCTGCGCCTGCGTTTCCGCCTGCGCCTCCATACGCTGCTCCAGCCGGCGCTTCTCGGCCGCGAATTCGGCGCGCAACAGATCGCGCTCGGCGACCACCTCGTCCATCGACAGCGGCATCAGCATTTCGAGGCGCCGGCGGGTGAGCCGCAGGGCCCTGCGCCAGAAGGCCGGCAGCAGCAGCAGCGCCAGCAGCCCGGCCGACAGCGCGCCGAGCATGAAAATCATGATCTGTTCGATCAAAACGGCAACGTCCCAGCCGACCGAAAACGCGCGACCATGCCACGAGGCCGGCGCGCAGGTAAAGCGTCACCGCGCACGCTTCGACCGCATCGACCGCGCCGCCGGCAAGCGGCGAAAACGCCGGATCAGAGGGGATTCCAGGTCGAGGTCGGCGTGAACTTGAGATAGCCGAGATTGAGGCCGAGCCGCGCGCCGACGCCCGAGCGGATCGGCACGACGACGACCTGATCGGCCGTCAGCGCCGTGAAGCCGAAGCCGCCGACGAGATAGGCGGAGCCGTCGAGCCCGCCGAAGCGGCGATAGATGCCCTCGACCGCCGGCAGATTGTAGACCAGCATCATCGTCCGGTCGCCGTCGGCGCCGACGTCGAAGCCGATCGACGGCCCTTGCCAGTAGACCTTCCGGTCGCCCGCGTTGCGCGTATACATCTGGCCTTCGCCGTAGCGCAGGCCGCCGATGAAGGCGCCGGAGCCTTCCTGGCCGAGGATATAGGCGTTCGGCCGGCCCCAGCGCTTCGTCGCCTTTTCGATTCCCTGAGCGAGGCCGCGCGAAACCGATCCGAAGAAGCGGTGGCCATTGTCGATGATCTCGTTGGAGGAGAACTGGCCGGGCCGGTCGCGCCCGAAGGCGAACGTGGGCGTGGCCGCCGCGGCGGCGGCGCCGATCGTTTGAATCAGAATATCGCGACGTGTCCTCGTCATCGCCCGCTCCTCTCGGCCCGCTCCCCGCGCCGCAGCCGCCGTTCGCGCGAATCTGCCGCCGGAAAATGGTGAACCCGTGGCGCAGCCGCGCCCGGGACGCGGCGCCGCGCTTTGACGGGCCAGACTGCGCGCGCATGGTTAACGAAACGTTGACGTTGGAATTCAGGCCACCCGGCCCCAGGCGACGAAGGCGCCGTTGCGGAATCCCTCGTCCGCCTTGCCGTAACGCAACGGCTCGCCCGCCGGCGTGAGAACACGGCCGCCGGCCGCCCGCAGAACCGCCTCGCCGGCCGCAATGTCCCATTCCATCGTCGGCCCGAAACGGGGATAGACGTCCGCTTCGCCCTCCGCGATCAGGCAGAACTTCAACGACGAGCCGGCATTGACGCGTCGCGCGATCTTGTGCCCCGCCAGAAATTCCTCGGTGCTGGCGTCGCCGTGCGACCGGCTGCACAGGGCGACGAGCCCGTCCGGCTCGGGCGCGCGCGCCGAAATGCGTCGCCAGTCGCCCGCCGGAGGCAGCGCGGCCCCCGGCGTCGCCGCGCAGGTCCAGGCGTTCGCTCCGCCGAACCACAGTCTGTCGAGCGCCGGCGCATAGACCACGCCAGCGATGGGAGCGCCCCTGTCGATCAGCGCAATATTGACCGTGAATTCGCCGTTGTGCGCCAGGAATTCGCGCGTGCCGTCGAGCGGATCGACGAGAATGAACCGCGATCCGCAGGCAGGCACGACGCCGTGCGCGACCGATTCCTCGGCAATCACAGGCAATTGCGGAAACGCCGCCGCGAGTTGCGTGAGAATGACCGTCTCGGCCCGTTCGTCGGCCTCGGTCACCGGGCTTGCGTCCGCCTTCTGCCGCGCCGCGCAGGCGCCGGCGTAGACCTCCAGGATCGCCTGCCCGGTCGAAAGCGCCATATTCGCAAAGGCCCGCGCGAAAGCGTCGCGTTCTGCGTCGGTCAGCGGGCTTGCGGGCTCGGCCATGCTCAAGACATGCACGTAACGGGCCAGCCGATCAAGCGCCGGCCATTTGTTGCCATTTCCTTCACGCGCGGAGGCGGCATTAACGCAGCGTTAACGCGAAAACTCCACTCTGTCGGCGCTTTGCAGCGACGCGGGGCCGGGCTATCTCTCGATTCGCGCATTCTGCCAGTGATTCGCGGCCTGTCTCGTCAGTTCAAGGCTGCGTCCGTGTTGCACCCGCCGCGCGGCCTCCATCCGGTCGCCGGCCTCCGCGTCAAACCTATTCCGGATCGCCTCATGACCGACCAAGCTTCCGTCTTCTCGCTCGCTCCGCTCGATCTCGCCGCGCTCCTGTGCTCGCGCGTCTGCCACGACGTGATCTCGCCGGTTGGCGCCATCGTCAACGGCCTCGAAGTGCTCGAGGACGAGAAGGACCCGGACATGCGGACCTTCGCGCTCGACCTGATCAAGAAGAGCGCACGCACCGCCTCGGCTCGCCTGCAGTTCTGCCGCCTCGCCTTTGGCGCGGCGGGCTCGGCCGGCGCGGCGATCGACACCGGCGACGCCGAGAATGTCGCGCGCGGCCTCATCGCAGACGACCGCACAAGGCTCGAATGGAACGCGCCGCGCATTCTGCTGCCCAAGAACAAGGTCAAGCTTGTCCTCAACATGTGCCTGATCGCGGCGGCCGCCATTCCGCGCGGCGGGGTCATCACCGTGACGATCGCTGGCGAGGGCGCGACGCTGTCGGTCGAATCCAAGGGCACGAATGCGCGCGTCGCCGCGCATGTCCCGCTGCTGCTCGCAGGAACGCCGGAAGGCGGATCGGTCGACGCCCATGGCATCCAGGCCTATTACACCGGTCTGGTGGCGCGCGAGATCGGCTGCTCGGTCGATCTGTCGAGCGCGCCGGAATGCGTGACATTGCGCGCCGCCGAAGCAGCCAAGGCGCCCGCCGAAGAAGCGACGGCCGCCAGCGACGCGGCCTGACGGGAGGGGCGGATTTCAATCCTCCCTTAACCCAACCCATTCATAGTTCCGCCAGCGGCGGCTGTGCGCGCCGCTAGTCGAAGTCGGAGACGCCCGACTTCGTGTTCGGGCGGATTGATGGACGACATTCTCAGGGATTTTCTGGTCGAAACGGCCGAGCACATCGATGCGGCGGGCGAGCAGCTCGTGCGTCTCGAGCGCGACCCGTCCGACGCGGAAATGATCTCGAGCATTTTCCGCCTCGTCCACACCATCAAGGGCACCTGCGGCTTTCTCGGGCTCGCGCGTCTGGCGCGCGTGACCCATGCCGCTGAAAGTCTGATCGGACGGCTGCGCGACGGCGCGCCGGCCAGCGCCGAAACCGTCACGCTCATCCTCTCCACCATCGACCGCATCAAATCGATCCTCGCCGACATCGAGGAGAAGGGCGAGGAACCGCAAGACGACGATTCCGAATTGATCGCGGCGCTCGCAAGCCATGCCGCCGCGATGACGACGGGTTCGGCGCCGCCGCCCGCCGAGCATTCGCCGGCCGCCGAGGCCGAGACGCCGGCTGGCGTTGTGGCGACCCCAGCTGCAGCGGTTGCGGAAACGGACAATGCGAAGGCCGACGCGGCGCCGGCGGACAAGACGCCCCAGGCCGGCGAGGCGCATCACGGCGGCGATCATCCGCGCCCCTTGCGCGCCGACACGATTCGCGTCGCCGTCGACGCGCTCGAATCCCTGATGCTGCTCGTCTCGGAACTGGTGCTGACCCGCAACCAGCTCACCGAGGTCACGCGCTCCAATACGGACGAGGCGGTCAAGGGCGCATTGCAGCGCCTGTCGGCGGTCGCGACCGACCTGCAGGACGCCGTGATGCGTGCGCGTATGCAGCCGATGGGCCGCATCTTCGGCGCTCTGCCTCGCCTCGTACGCGAACTGGCCGTCGAACTCGGCAAGAAGATCGATCTCGTCGTCGAAGGCGCCGACACCGAACTCGACCGGCAGATCCTCGAACAGATTCGCGATCCGCTGACGCACATGATCCGCAATTGCGCCGATCACGGTCTCGAGACGCCGAGCGAGCGCGTTCACTCCGGCAAACCCGAGACGGGCATGATCCGCGTCTCCGCTTCGCACGAAGCCGGCCAGATTTCGATCGAAGTGCTTGACGACGGCCGCGGCCTCGACCACGAGGCGATCCGCCGCAAGGCCGCCGCGCTCGAACTCGCCACCGAGCAGGAACTGGCCGCCATGTCGCCCGACGAGGTGGCGCGCTTCATCTTCATGCCGGGCTTTTCGACCGCGCGCGCCGTGACCAGCGTCTCCGGCCGTGGCGTCGGACTGGACGTCGTGCGCGAGAACATTCAGGCGATCGGCGGCGTGGTCGCCGTCTCGTCACGAACCGGCGCCGGCGCGCGCTTTGTCATTCGCATTCCGCTGACGCTCGCCATCGCGCCTGCCCTGATTGTCGCGGCGGGCGGCCAACGTTTCGCCCTGCCGCAGGCGGGCGTCGTCGAGGCCGTTTCAGTCGGCCCGGAATCCGAACACAAGATCGAAGTCGTACAGGGCGCGCCGATGCTGCGCTTGCGCAACGAGGTTGTGCCGATCGCCGATCTCCATGACTTGCTCGGCCTGCCGCCGGTCGAGGCGAACGCCGATGACGAACGTCTCGTGGTCGTCATGCGCGTAGCGGCGGCTACCTTCGGCCTGATCGTGCAGGCGGTCGAAGACGTGCAGGAAATCGTCGTCAAGCCGCTCGGCTCTCCGCTTGCCCATCTCAAGGTCTATTCCGGCCAGACGATCCTCGGCGACGGCTCGGTCGTGCTCATTCTCGATACCGGCGGCATCGCAGAGACGCTCGGGCTCGAACGCGCCGCCTCCTATCGCGAGCCGCGCGGCGACCTCTCGATCGCGCCGCGCCGGGCGCGCACCCGCGTCGTCCTGCTGCGCGCCGGCCAGGGCGTGCGCAAGGCGCTGCCCCTGTCGCTGATCACGCGCATCGAAAGCGTCGACACGGCCTCGATTGAACAGACCGGCGCCGGCTACGTGCTGCGTCATCGCGGGCAGCTCATGCCGCTCCTGCCGGCGGCCGAAGGCGTCGCGCCGACGCACGCCAACCAGCCGGTGCTCGTCATCGGCTACGGCGGCGAAACCATGGGGCTCCTGGTCGACGAAATCATCGACATCGTCGAAGACCCGCTCGACATCCAGATCGCACAAGGCGCGCCGGGCGTGATCGGTACGGCCGAATTCGGCGGCTCCATCGCCGAACTCCTCGATCTCACACATTTCATTCGCATCGCGCGTCCCGATTCCGCGTCGCGCGGCGTCAATCGCAAGTTCAAAATCTTGCTGGTCGACGACCGGCAATTCTTCCGTGACATGCTGACGCCCGTTCTCTCGGCCGCCGGCTATCAGGTCACGGCGTTGCCTGGCGCGTCCGAAGCGCTCGCGCTCGTCGACAAGGGGGCGCATTTCGACGCGGTCATCACCGACATCGACATGCCCGACATCGACGGCTACAGCTTCGCGCGCAGCTTGCGCGCCATGCCGAATTACGCGCGCACGCCGATCATCGCCCTCCTCGCGCAGCCGAACGACAAGACGATGCAGGCGGCGCACGCAGCCGGCATCAACGCGATCACGGGCAAGTTCGATCGCCGCGCCCTGCTCGAAACCCTCACCGAAGCGCTCGGCGCGGTCTCACTTGGCGAACAGGGGCTTGAAGACCGATTCCTCGCGGAGAGCGCGGCATGACAGGCATGGCTCCGGCTCCTGCATCCACGTCGCCGCTCGCGCCCGGCGCCGACAAGCGTCGCGGCTTCTTTACCGTGCTGGCGGCAGGCCAGTTGTTCGGACTGCCGGTCGATGCGGTGCAGACGATCTTTCGCCTGCAGGCGGCGACCCCGGTTCCGCTCGGACCCGCCGTGGTCGCGGGTCTCGTCAACCTGCGCGGCAAGATCGTCGTCGCGCTCAGCCTCGAGAAGCGGCTCGGCCTTCAGTCGAACGGTGGCGCGACGAGCGCGCTCGCCGTCGCTGTCGAACGGCGCGGCGAAACCTTCGCGCTCATCGTCGACTCCGTCGGCGACGCCATCGAATGCGAGGAAGAGGAGCGGATCGCGTCGCCGCGCCACATCCACGACGAACGCGCTCGCCTCACAGTCGCCTACTATCGCACGCCGGCCGGCATCCTGCCGATCCTCGACGTCGATGCGCTCTTCGACATGCGCGCGGATGTGCTCGCCGCGCGCATTCAGTCACCGCAATCCGCCAATATTTCTGCCGGAGCTAACCCATGAAACAGATATTGGTCGTCGACGATTCAGCGGTCATCCGCAAGATCGCGCGCCGCATTCTCGACTCGATGCGCTTTTCGACCACCGAAGCCAATGACGGCCGGGAGGCGTTGAACGCCTGCGGCGCGGCCATGCCGGACGGCATTCTGCTCGACTGGAACATGCCGGTCATGGACGGGTACGAGTTCCTGCAGCAATTGCGGCGTATGCCCGGCGGCTCGAAGCCGAAGGTCGTCTTCTGCACGACCGAGAACGATGTCTCGCAGATCGCGCGCGCTATGCACGCCGGCGCCGACGAATACATCATGAAACCGTTCGATCGGCAGATCGTGCGCTCCAAATTTGAGGAGATCGGGCTGATCTGATCGCCGCCAGCATTCTGCGAAAGTTGATTGATGAGCAAAATTGTTTCACCCCGCGCAACCGCCGCCGAAGCCGTTTCTGGCAATCGCGGCCAATTTCATCTGCGCCGCTTCTCTGTTCTGACCCCGCGCGTGCTCGTCGTCGGCGCCTCGACCGGCGGCCCTCAGGCGCTCGCGGCGCTGCTGCCCCGCATCGGGCCGCGTCTCAGGGACATTCCAGTCGTCGTCGTGCTGCACATGCCGACGAACTTCACCGACGTCGTCACCGGCCAGATCGCGCAGCTGACTGGCCAACCCACCAGCGCCGCCATCAACGGCGAAGAACTCCGTCCGGGCCACATCTACTTCGCGCCCGGCGAGATGCATCTGAAGATCGTGCGCGTCGGCCCTTACTACGCGCTCGCCCATTTCGACGGCCCACCCGAGAATTTCTGCAAGCCCGCCGTCGACGTTCTCTTCCGTTCGGCCGCCGATGCCCTTGGCGCCGGCGTCCTCGGCGTCGTGCTGACCGGCATGGGCTCCGACGGGCTCGAAGGATCACGTCGCATCGTCGATGCCGGCGGCAGCGTCATCGTGCAGGACGAGGCGTCGAGCGCGGTCTGGGGCATGCCCGGCGCGGTCGCGCGCGCGGGCCTTGCCGCTGCGGTCGCGCCGGTCAGCCAGCTCGCCGACGCCATCGCCTTCCGTCTCGGCGGATCACAGAAAACGGAGGCGCCGTGAACGCCTTCGAAGACCTCGCGCGATTGCTCGACGATCGCATCGGCATGACCATCGACCCACGCCGTCGCACGTCGATCGAAGCGCGTCTTGCTGGCGTGATGGCCGATTGCGGTTTTTCCGATCCGCAGGAATTCGTGCGTCGCCTTCGCTCCGGGCTCGATCCCGCGCTGTTGAACAGGACCGTCGACGCGATGGTGACCTGCGAGACGCTGTTCTTCCGCGATCGCGCGCCCTTCGAAGCGATGCGCGGCATCGTGCTGCCGAAGCTCAGGGAGGCGCGGCGCGACTTCCGCAATCTGCGCATCTGGAGCGCGGCCTGCGCGACCGGCCAGGAACCCTATTCGATCGCCATGATCGTCGACGATATGACGCGCGAGTTCGCGGGCTGGCGGGTCGACATCATCGCATCGGACGTCTCGCAAACGGCGCTCGCCGCCGCGCGCAAGGGTCTCTTCTCGCAGTTCGAGGTTCAGCGCGGACTTCCGACGCCCATGCTTCTGCGCTATTTCCGGAAGGAAGCTGCGGGCTGGCGCGTCTCGGAACATCTTCAAGCGGCGATCGACTTCCGTCAGATCAATCTCGTGTCGGATTTCGGCGCGCTCGGCCATTTCGACGTCGTGCTGTGCCGCAATGTCCTCATGTACATGGACGTCGAGCGTCGCCGCGACATTCTGCGGCGTCTGTCCGCGCAACTCGCGCCCGACGGCTATCTCCTGCTCGGCGCAACCGAGACGATCGTCGGCCTGACCGATGATTTCGTCGCCACGCCGGGCTTTGCGGGCCTGTTCACGCACCGGCCGCAGAAACGCGCGAACGTGCGGCTCGTCGTCAATTCCTGACGATCATTCCGGAAAGTCGGGCGCGAACGGCTCGCGCGACAGGCGCATGGTCTTCACGAGACACGAAATCGTTCGATAGGCCCCGGCGAGCATGACGATCTCCATCAGCGCTTCCGGTGTGAACAGGCCCGACGCGCGCCTCCAAAGATCGTCGCCGATGTCGTCCTCGTCATAGAGCGAGTCGCAGAGATCGATCAGCAGACCATCGACTTCGCTCCAGCAGGCGTCGTGCGAACCGCCGCGCGCCAGCGAGTAGATCATCGCTTCGTCGAGGCCGGCGCGTTTGGCGAAAAAAGCGACGTGCACGCTCCATTCGTATTTGCCGCCACACCGGGCCGTCATGCGGTCGACGACGATCTCGCGCTGGCGCAGCGTCAAATTTCCCTTGTCCAGCAACGACCCGCCACGCAGCCGCTCCATCAGGCGAGGTTCGCGCGAAAGCGTTCGGAACAGGAGGAGCGGGGGAACGCCCGGCGGCATGATCGCGTCGAACGCCGCCTGGATCGCCGGTGGATAAGGCGGCGACAGTGGATCGATACGTGCAGACATCGGCGCCTCCTGCTATGGATAAGATAGCAGGATAATTCGTTGCTATGGAAAGTAAAGCATGAGATCGCCTGTCCCTGGCATTGCCGTTCGTGGATCGACCAGTGGCCGCCCGATCATGGCGCTGCTCGATCTGCTGGGACGGCGGATGGCGTTACGGATTCTCTGGGAGCTCACCCGCGCGCCGCGCGCCCTGACATTTCGCGCCTTGCAGACGGCGGCGGAGACGAACCCGGCGCTGCTCAACACGAGATTGAAGGAATTGCGGGCGGCGGAACTTGTCGAACACGATAGCGAGGGGTACCGCCTTACGTCCCGCGGCAGAGAACTTTCGGCGATACTGCTGCCGCTCGTCTCATGGTCCGAGACATGGGCGGCCGGCCTAGCGCGCGGCGACGCGCAAAAGAAAAAGCCCCGCTCGAAGGCGGGGCTCTGAATTTCCGTTTGCGGCGGTTTACGCCGTGATGCGCTCTTCCGCTTCGTTCGGCTCGCGCAGCACGTAGCCGCGGCCCCACACCGTCTCGATGTAGTTGCGGCCCTGGCTGGCGTTGGCGAGCTTCTTGCGCAGCTTGCAGATGAACACGTCGATGATCTTGAGTTCCGGCTCGTCCATGCCGCCGTAGAGATGATTGAGGAACATCTCCTTGGTGAGCGTCGTGCCCTTGCGCAGCGAGAGCAGCTCGAGCATCTGATATTCCTTGCCGGTCAGATGCACGCGGGCGCCGTCCACTTCGACCGTCTTCTGGTCGAGATTGACGACCAGATCGCCGGTCGATGACCCGACTTATGTGACCCTTCGTGCGCACGATCGCGTGATGCGGGGCGATCAATTGTCCTTGTGGAACGGCTTGGTGAGATAGCGTCGTCGCCTTAAAGCCGAGGCCTTCACCCGTCCGATGCCGGCGAGGCCTGGTGGAGGATCAGGGACGCGTCTTGACTTTATGATGCGCAGTGCGCAGCACTGGCCTGACATGTCCGGGCAGGTCGAAAACGTTATGATGATGTCGTAGTCGCGAGCCTTGTTGAGGTCATCGATGCCCTTTGCCGAGGATCGGTCGTGTGTAGACGTTGAAGTTCTCGACTTCACAGCACTGCTCGATGTTTGCGCCGTAAGCTGCCCGTTTCGGGATCAGCAATATGGTCAGGCCGTCCCCACCTCTTCCCCCTGCATGGCGCCCGGCCGTTCTTTCCCGCCCCCTGACCAAGACGCCTGGTATAGTCGTCAAACGCAAATCTGATCTTCCGTTAACCTTCTACCGCCCGATTGGCGGTATCAAACTGTTTTATGAACGCGGCGTTCGAAGCGCCCTGAAACCAGTGGTGGCGGAACGCCACCCATTGACGCAAATGGAACTGTCCAGGCCTGCGCGCGCGGGTCGGTTTTCATGACGCAATGGACTATTAAGCAAAACGAATTGATTGAAGCGAATAAATGCATGTTACGCCGCGCGTGGTCAAAACGAATCGCTGTCTCGATGACCGCTCGACGATTTTTGTTCAGCGCCTTCGTTGGGTAACCAACGAGCAATTCCATCTATACTGAATGCGTCTCGCGGACGGCGGCTAATGCAAACGACAACGAGTTCGGACTGTCGTCCCATGCTGCTGTCGCGATACCTGCTGAGATTGAGCGTTTTCAGCGGACGAAAGCGTCGCTGCGTGACCCAGTCGAACTTATGATCGCCAATTCAACGATACGACCTGATCGCGAAATCGCCACCGAGGAACAACGGCGCGCATCCGATCCCAATCGCATTTCGCCTATCCAACGCGGCGCGCGCGCTGCGCGCAGCTGTCGCGACAACTTCCTGATTGATCGACGACCAGGCCAGTATTTGAAGAAGCCGCAAAGCCTGCGACGCGCCCCATAGCGCATCCGGCGCTCAGATGCCGGAAGGTTACAGGGCTTCTGATCGCCTGCCGATGCTGCGGCCAGCCGACATGGCCTGATGGGGATGCGCGCTGTACCGTTGATGACCGCCCATCCCGCATTTGCGCGCCTGCGCTGTTTGGCGCGCGCGGCTTTGCGCCGTCGGTTTTATGGTGGTCGTGGCCGGCTCCACGGCAGACAGCGACAGCGCGCGCTCGATTATTTCTGGGCCGGCCTCGCATGGCGGCTGTGCTCGCGGCGTTTCCTGGTTGTTGTCCAGAGTTCATAATCGGTGCCAGACACGGAAGAGCCCGCGCTATCCCGCCGTGATATCATGGCTTTTCTCGCGGGTTCTGTCCACGTCGCCAGGCCTGCGGCGCTCGCCTGCATGACCGATCGCCCACCCACCTCGCGTAAGCGCATATATCCAGCTCTTCGTCTCCGGTTTGTTTGTTCACGACCCATGCGCTGTCCCACAACATCGGGTTTCATCTCCATATGTCATTTGAGCAAAGCACGACGCCGCATGAGGTCATATTCCAAAGCTCTGCTCTTCATCGTTTTTTTTCTGGTATCATCCTGCCGAAGTGTATTTGCTCGTGTTCGACGTCGCCGTGCGCTGGACGGTCGCTGTCAGCCGCGCTGACTCAATGTCGAGACGTCGCGCCTCTTGGGCTTGGCCTTTCGCCATGGTCAGTACGCTCTACGTCATCGGTTCCATCCTGTTTTAAACTGCGCCAGTTCGGTAAGTTCCGCTCGAGTACCGCGGCCCGGAAATCACCGCGCGGCAGATGATCGCCGCCCTGATACGGTTCGGCAGCGGCTGCATCACGTATTTGCCCTGCCGGCGGAGGCAATCCCGGCTTTTTCGTGGTTCTGGCGGTCTTCCCGCCTCGTTCTCGGTGGCCTGCTCCACCGCGCCGGCGTACTGGCGGCCTCGTTCTGCCTCTACTGCGCTATGCTGCGCTGGCCAAGAGCAGCGGTGCTCGCCCGCCCCTGCTGGTGTTCCGCCTGTTCTATCTGGGTTGATCCTGCTCGCGATCGCGCTTGGTCGCCGTGATCCTGTTCGAACGCCAGCGGTTACGGAAACGATGCGCGACGAAAGATCGGGGCCTGAGCGGTCATCGAAAGAGCCAGCAGACCGGCGCTCTTTCGTTCGCTGCGACCTGGTTCGCCTGGAAGGCTCAGGCGCGGTACTGCGGATCCGCGTCGCCCGCAGGCCGAAGAGGCCATGCTGGTCGATCGACATCGTCAGCCCAGAATCTGTCGCGGACTGCTCAGCGTATAGCGGCTGCAGGCGTCTTCAGCGGCTGTGCAGGCCGCCGCGCACCGCGGCTACCACTCGGCTCTTCGCCGGATGTGACCCATCGCTTTGTCGAGGCGGCGGCAACGGCGATTTGGTCAGTGACCGCCGTCCGTCCGATCACATTTGCCCTTTGGGCGATAAGCATCGTCATTAGTTTATCGCACACACCTGACTGACCACTCTGAATGCACCCAGATGCGCCTGCTTAAGATTTACCTAAACGGCAGCGTGTCGAAAATCCGAAAACGGTGAAAATCTTTTGGTTTAGGGTACAAACCGGCTGCGCGGACGGGCTTTCCGTTTCACTTCGGCGCAGACGCGAACCGTCCGTGATTGCGGCCTCGGCCTGCCGCGATCCTGACATGTCCTGAAAACGTCTGTCGTTCAGTGCGAGAGAGTGCACCGGCAAGGTCACAAAGTTTGCGCATGGAATCATGAGCTCGAACTGCGCGAAAACGCGGTAGCTCCTGCCCGCCGAATGCGCGAGCATCAGCAGGTCGGCGCCGCGAAATCGGCTGCCTTGCCGAGCAGCGCGCCCACTAGACTGATGTCGGCGCGACAGCCTGGTCGGCGCGCTCTTCAATCCCGTGCGCTTGAGATGCGCGACCGCGAACTGCAGCGACGTTTTGCGATAGCCGATCTCCACCGTTTTAAGCCGGAGACCAACGGATTGATAGCCGGCGTTCCTGGATGGTATTACGTATCCTGTCGACGAAGGCGCACTGCGGGAATTGTTCCACGTGAACATCGGCTTGCGCCCAAGTCTGGAAATGGCCGGCATGCGGAATGACGAGCACCGGGCGGTTGGAATCGACGACGATCCCGCCCGATCAGATCGCCTGGTGCCGTGTATGGTTTTCGGACCGGCTGACCGCAGATGACGACGTCGAATGCCGGGCAGAATCGACCCGCCTGCACGAGAATATCCGATCTCGCCGCGGTTGATATCCATAAAGACGCAATCGGCGAGACCGCGCCGCGCGGTGAACGCCTTTCTGGCTGCCTTGTGCGCTGCGCGACATATTCGGCCGGCGGCCAGGCCGCCACCACGCCTGAGGTCACTGATGGTTATCTGTTGAAATGCCGACGAGCCGCGAGCCGATCCGAGTTGCGCGCGACCGCCAGTTCGGTTTTGTGGCTCTCTTGGTCGGGGCGCTTAATCGAGGTGCACGAGCAGATTGCGCATTTTCGGCTTCTCCTGCGGTTAGCCGACTAGCGGCGACAATTCATCGGTCGGCTTTTTTCGCATCATCATACATTGCGTTGCATCAACTGCAGTCGTGAACGACTCTGCCTTTGAAAGTTTCACGGCCATGCTGTCTGTTGCTGACCGACGGGAAACAGGAGCGATGAGCGCAGGCAAGATCGAGTTGCGCGGACGGCCCCTGATCGGCTGGGTGGCGTTCGATAACCAGCGTCGCAATGCCATGTCGCTCGGCATGTGGACGGGCTCACCAGCGTTTCGACCGGTTCGCGGCCGATCCGTGATCCGCGTCGTTCCCTGCGCGGGGCGGGCGCGAGACGGCCTCGTCCGGCGCGGACATTTCGGAATTCGACGCCCATCGCTCGGACGCCGCGGCGGCCGCCGAATACGCGAGGGCGACCGACGGCGCCTGGAAGGCGCTCGGCGCCTTCGAGAAGCCGATGATCGCCATGATCCAGGGATTCTGCTTCGGCGGCGGCGTCGCCATCGCAATGAAGGCGGACCTGCGGATTGCCGCTGACAATTCGCTCTTCGCCATCCCCGCCGCGCGGCTCGGCATCGCCTATCCCACGCATTCCGTGCGCGACCTCGTTGCGCTGGTCGGCCCAGCGAAAGCCAAGGAAATCCTGTACACGGGCATGCGCCTCGACGCCGGCGCAGCGCTCGCGATTGGCCTCGTCAATCGTGTCATGCCGGTCGCGCATCTCGAGGCGGAAGTCGCCGCCCTGTGCGCGACCATCGCGGAGAATGCGCCACTGACCATCCGCGCCGCCAAGGAGACGATCGACCAGATCGCGCGCGACGAGCACGACCCGAAGAAGGTCGCCGAACGCGTCGCCGCCTGCTTCGACAGCGCGGACTATGCGGAGGGCCGACGCGCCTTCATGGAAAAGCGCCGACCGCAATTCACGGGGCGCTGAGGAGCGCGTCATGCAAGAGAAGCGTATCGCTGCCGGCGTTCTCGACATCGCTTATCGGGAATACGGCCGAAGCGATGGCTGGCCCTGCATATTGAGCCACGGCTTCCCCTACGACGTCCATGCCTATGCAGAAGCCGCTCCTCTGCTGGCCGACGCCGGCGCGCGCGTGATCGTTCCCTACCTGCGCGGTTACGGCCCGACGCGTTTCCTGTCCTCAGACACGCCACGCTCAGGCGAACAGGCGGCGCTCGCCGCCGATCTTCTCGCGCTGATGGATACATTGAAGATCGAACGCGCGACGCTTGCCGGTTACGACTGGGGCGGCCGCGCCGGCTGCATTGTCGCAGCGCTCTGGCCGCAGCGCGTCGAGGCGCTCGTCTCGGGCAATTCCTACAACATCCAGAACATTGCACGCGCGGTGGAGCCGGCGTCTCCGCGTGAAGAGGCTGCGCTCTGGTATCAGTATTATTTCCACAATGAGCGCGGCCGGCGCGGGCTAGCCGCCGACCGACGCGGCGTGACGCGGTTGCTCTGGCAAATGTGGTCGCCGACCTGGGCCTTCGACGAGGCGACATTCGAGCGCAGTGCACAAGCCTTCGACAATCCCGACTTCGTCGACGTCGTGATCCACTCCTATCGCCATCGCTACGGCCTCGTCGCCGGCGATCCTGCGGTCGCGGCGATCGAACAGAAGCTCGTCGCGCAGCCGCCGATCGTCGTTCCCACGATTTCGATCGACGGCGACGCCGACGGCGTCAATTTCGGCACGGCGCATCAAGCGGCGAAATTTGTCGGCCCGCACGAGCATCGCGCCTTTCATGCTGCAGGGCACAATCTTCCGCAGGAGCGTCCCGCCGACTGGGTCCGCGCGATCCTCGACGCCCGTGGCTTTGCACAGGCCTGACAGCCGTCGGCCACTCGTCCAATTGACACGGCCAAGATGCGCTCCGTATGAAATGCATGTCGGACGATCTTGGTGACATTTCATGCCCAAAACGCTTGCCGCAAAAACCGACGGATCGCCCGGCGTCGTCTACCGTGGGATCGTCGATGGCCTCTATCGTGGTCGCTACGTACCGGGTCAGCGCCTGGTCGAAGCCGATCTGACGCGCGACTTCGAGGTCGGTCGCGGCTCCGTGCGTGAAGCGCTGAGCCGGCTCGCCGCCGAGGGCCTCGTCTCCATGAACCTGCATCGCTCGGCGACCATCCGCTCGCTGAGCCGCAACGAGACGCGCGACCTCGTCGCTTTGCTCGAAGTGCTCAACGGTTTCGCCGCGCGGCTAGCCGCCGAGCGCGTTGAGGAAGGCGCCAATCGCAAGCTGATCGCGGAAGCCTATGCGAGCCTCGCCGACGTCGAAGTGCAACGCGACTTCCTCCGCTTCGCGCGCGCGCGCAACACGTTCTACAAGACGATGGTGGCGATGGGCGCCAACCACGAACTCGCCCGCCTGATGCCGCGCACCAACGTCGACCTCGTCCGCGTGCAGTTCCGCGCCTATACGACCGTCGACGACGACGTGCGCATCGAGGACTACCGCGCGATCTACGAGGCGATCAACGAAGGCGCCGGCCGCAAGGCCGAGACGGCCGCCAAGACGCATATCCGCCGCCTCGGCGACGCAATCGACAAGCTGCCGGATGCGGCCTTTGCGGGTTAGTCCGCAATGGTCATCCCGTGAGTCTGACCGAATACTCGGACCCTTATCCTGAGGAGCGCCTGAAAGGCGCGTCTCGAAGGATGGCGACGCCACGAGACCCGGCCGTGCTTCGAGACGCCTGCTGCGCAAGTCGGGCCTGCCCGACTTGCGCATAAATGCCGATCTCGGCCAGGGTCGAGATCGGGTCGCCTCCTCAGCATGAGGATCATGGAATTGGCGCCGGTGAACCTGGCCCCTTGATCGTCCCCCAAACTCGTCCGACAATCCCTGCAAAGCCCGTCAGCGGCCGCGGAGGATTGCGCCATGGATTTCGAACTCAGCGACCGCGCGAAGGAATTGCAGGCCCGCGTCGCCGCCTTCATGGCCGCCCACGTCTATCCCAACGAACATCTCTACGGCGAGCAGGCTGAAGGCGCAGCCCGCTACCGCACGCCTGAGATCGTGCAGGACCTGAAGAAGAAAGCGAAAGCCGCGGGCCTGTGGAACCTGTTCCTGCCCGGCGACCACGGCGCCGGCCTCACCAATCTCGAATATGCGCCGCTCGCCGAACTCATGGGCCGCGTCGACTGGTCGAGCGAGGTCTTCAATTGCTCGGCGCCCGACACCGGCAATATGGAAGTGCTGACGCTCTACGGGTCTGAAGCGCAGAAGAAGCAATGGCTCGAACCGTTGCTCAACGGCGAGATCCGCTCGGCGTTCTCGATGACCGAGCCGGAGGTCGCTTCGTCCGACGCCACCAACATCCAGTGCACGATCCTGCGCGACGGCGATCATTACGTCATCAACGGCCGCAAGTGGTTCACCTCGGGCGCGATGAACGAGGACTGCAAGATCCTCATCGTCATGGGCAAGACCGACCCTGACAACCCGGACAAGCACAAGCAGCAGTCGATGATCCTCGTGCCGAAGAATACGCCCGGCGTGAAGATCATCCGCGACCTCAAGGTCTATGGATACGATCACGCGCCGGTCGGACATCCCGAGATCGTCTACGACAATGTGCGCGTGCCCGCCTCCAACATGCTGCTCGGCGAAGGCCGCGGCTTCGAGATCGCGCAAGGGCGCCTCGGCCCCGGCCGTATCCATCATTGCATGCGCCTGATCGGTTGCGCGCAAAGAGCGCTCGAACTCATGTGCCAGCGCGCCAACCGCCGCGTCGCCTTCGGCAAGCCGCTCGGCGAACAAGGGTCAGTCCGCGAGGATATCGCCAACTCGTATTGCGAAATCGAGCAGGCGCGCCTGTTGACGCTGAAGGCCGCCGACAAGATGGACCGCGAAGGCAACAAGGCCGCGCGCGATCTCATCGCCGCCGCCAAGATCGTCGTGCCGTCGATGGCCGCGCGCGTGATCGACCGCGCCATCCAGATCCACGGCGGCATGGGCGTGTCGCAGGATACGTTCCTGGCGGAATCCTACACCTACGCCCGCTTCATCCGCATCGGCGACGGCCCCGACCAGGTGCACCTGTCGCAACTCGGGCGGACGCTGCTGAAACGATACGCATGAATGGACCGCGAGCCGTCAGGCTCGCAATACGAGGGAGGCGCCGATGTCTCGTCTCTATTCCGAACGCGAACTCGCCAAGATCGCGCGCCCCTTCGAATGGCATGCGCTGGAGGCCCTGCGCGCGGGCGATCTGACGCGGCTCCGCGCGCTCTTGATCGACATGAAGAATGGCCCGGCCGGCCTCGATGCGCTGTCGGGCCACACGCTCGCGCGCAAGGCGGCCAAGCTGCGACGCGATTTCGGCGAGGCCTTCGCGCTCGACGCGCTCGCGCGCATCGGCGCCGAACTCATGCGCACATGGACGCAGCAGTTTCAACAGGGCGACGAACGCGGCGCCATCGCCGATCTGATCGCCGTCTTTCGCGAGCAGCACGGCGCGCGTCTCGATGCGCTGCGCGAGGACGACGACAGTGTGACGCTCGACATGCCGCTCTGCGGCTCCGGCGGCAAACTCGACAAGGCCGGCCTGCCACAAAAGCACCCGGACTGGTACGGCGGCTGGAGCGACGGCGTCAGCTCCTTCTGCCAGATATGCAAGGCCTGCCAGCGGGCGCTCAACGCCGCGCTCGGCGCCGAAATCTGGACGACCGAAAAGGGCGCGAACGGCGCCTGCCGCGCGACCTTCGCCAAGCGCGCGACACGCGGCGAGCGCCTGTTTTCGGAGGAGGAACGCGCGGGTCTCGTGCGCACCCGCGTCGACCAGGCGATCGAGCGGCTCGACGCCGGCGATTCCGATATCGGAGAGCTTGTCGAAAGCCAGCGCAAGGACTGGAAGCCCTGGCACGATTTCGGAATCGTGCTGCTCGAATATTTCTACGCCATCGCGCTCGAACAGGGCGGCGCCGACTATCTCGCCGAAGTTCTCGAACAGACCTATGCGCCGGCCTTCAACGCGGGCTTTCCGCGCTATGCGGCGATGAGCGACGATGAACTCGTGCGCGAGATCGCGCGCACGTGGAACTACCATTGCGCGGATTTCACGATCATCGAGGAGGAAGACCGCTTCGTCTTCCGGCTCGACCCCTGCGGCTCCGGCGGCAGGCTGTTTCGCGGCGCGGTGTGGCGCGACATGTTTCACTACGGCGACAGGCTCGCGCCGAAAATGGCGAGCCCGCATCGCATCAACTTCAATCGCCGGGATGCGCCGACTTGTTGCACGCATTGCGCAGCAGCCAACCGCGCGCAGCTGGAAAGCGCATCGTCGCCAGGCGACCCGCTGTTCTTCGTGATCGACGGCCATGCGCAGACCGCGCCCGGCGCGCCCTGCCGCTGCTATGTCTACAAGAAGGACGCACGGCGCGAGGACATCGATCCGGCCCTGTTCGAGCAGATCGGCCTCGTTCCGCGCAAGGAGACACGCGCATGAGCGTCAGAAGCGAATCCGTTCGATCTTGCCGGCAAGGTCGCGTTGATCACCGGCTCCACAATGGGCATCGGCCTCGGCGTCGCGCGCGTACTGGCCGAAGCCGGCGCGCATGTCGTCATCTCCAGCCGCAAGGCGGAGGATTGCGCGCGCATCGCGGACGAATTGAGAACCGGTGGTTTGAGCGCCGAAGGGCGCGCGTGTCACATCGGCCGCATGGAGGACATCGCCTCCATGTCGGCGCATCTGAAAGACAGGCACGGCGGCCTCGACATTCTCGTCAACAATGCCGTGCTCTCGCCCTGGCGCTCGATCGACGACACCGACGAAACGCTTTTCATGAAGGCGATGGAAGTGAACATGCGCGGCAACTGGTATCTGTCGGTCGAGGCGACGAAACTGATGAAGCCGCGCGGCGGCGGCTCGATCGTCAACATATCCTCTGTCGCCGCGCTGCATCCCGACAAGATGCTGGCGCTCTATTCCACCTTCAAGACGGCGATGATCGGCATGACCCGCTCCTTCGCGCTGGAATACGGAGAGTTCGGCATTCGCGTGAACACGATCCTCCCCGGTCTCATCGACACGAAACTCGCCAAGGCCTTCGAGGGCGAGGAGATGAAGAAAATAATCTGCGGCACGCCGCTGCGGCGCATCGGCAAGCCGGAAGAGATCGGCTATGCGGTCCTCTATCTCAGCTCGCCCGCCGGCGCTTTCGTGACCGGCGCGGGTCTCGTCATCGACGGCGGCGCGAGCATTGCGAGTCATTAGACGCAAGTGTCATCCCGGCCGAAGCGAAGCGGAGAGCCGGGATCCAGAACACCGAAGCCAGAGGCTGGTTCCCGGATCGGCCTACGACCGTCCGGGATGACATTTGCGAATTGTTGGAGACAATGATGCCCCTCACCGGCCAAACCGCCCTCGTCTCCGGCGCCGCGCGCGGCATCGGCCGCGCCATTGCGTTGCGCCTTGCTCGCGAAGGCGCTGATGTCGCGCTGATGGACCTCAATCCAGCCGTCGACGAAACGGCTCGCCGTATACGCGCGCTCGGACGCAAGGCCGTCGCAGTCCAGACGGACATCGCCGACGCGACGGCTGTCCGCGAAGCGGTCGCGCGCATTGCGGCCGAACTTGGTCCCGTCGACCTGCTCGTCAATAACGCCGGCGTCGTGAAGAACATCGCAAGCGTCGAGAAGATGACGGACGATGCCTGGCAGAACGAACTCGGCGTCAACCTCACCGGCGCCTTCAATCTCGTGCGCGCGACCGTCGGCGGGATGGCCGAGCGCGGCTTCGGCCGCATCGTCAACATTTCGTCTGTGGCGGCGCGCGGCGGGCTGGCGCGGCAGGTCGGCTATTCCGCGACCAAGGCCGGTCTTCTCGGCCTCACGCATACGGTCGCGCTCGAATATGCCCGCAAGGGCGTCACCTGCAACGCAGTCTTGCCCGGCATGGTGGAGACGGAGAACGTCAAGGCCATGCCGCAGGAAATCCGCGACGCGGCAATAGCGGCGACGCCCGTGCGGCGCTTCGGCGAGCCCGAAGAAATCGCCGCGCTCGTCGTATTTCTGTGCGGGGACGAGGCAGGCTACATCACCGGCGCCGAAATCGACATTTCAGGCGGCGGACATTTGAACACGATTGCGTTGGGCAGCCGGAAGGATATCAGCGGTCGGTAAGAGAGCCGTCCTTGCGAGCGAAGCGAAGCAATCCAGAGGCGTGGCGCGACACTGGATTGCTCCGTCGCTGCGCTCCTCGCAATGACGGTGGCGACGAAGACTACGGATTGCACGCCCGCCAGAGCTTCTCCGGCGTGATCGGCATTTCGATATCCTTCACGCCGCGCGAAGACAGCGCGTCGATCACGGCGTTGACCAGCGTCGGCGTGCCCGCGACCGTGCCGGATTCGCCGCACCCCTTGGCGCCCAACGGATTGGTCTTGCACGGCGCGCCGTCGAACAGCGCGACCTCGAACGACGGCATGTCTTCCGCGCGCGCGACCTTGTAGTCCATCAGGCTTGAGGTCAGCAGCTGCCCGTCGGAATAGACGGCGCCTTCATACAAGGCTTGCCCGACGCCCTGCGCGATGCCGCCGTGAATCTGGCCGCGCACCAGCATCGGATTGATGGCGACGCCGACATCGTCGAGCGTCATATAGCGCTCGATCTTCAGCGTACCGGTATCGGGGTCGATCGACACTTCGGCGATATGCGCGCCATTCGGCCAGCTCGGCCCGTCGACCTTGGCGGTCGAGCGCACCGACAGCCTGTGCTCGAATTCGCCGCGCGCGAGATCGCCAAGCGTGATCGACCGGTCAGTGCCCGCGACCGTAAATTTTCCTGCGGCATATTCGATGTCGTCGTGCGCGGCTTCCAGATGCTCGGCCGCCTTTTCGCGCGCCTTTTCCATGAGATCGGCGGCGCCGACCGCGACCGCCGAACCGCCGACGAACAGCGAACGCGAGCCGACCGACCCCATGCCCTGCGCAAGATCGGTGTCACCCTGCACGATCTTCACACGGTCGATCGGCAGCTCGAAGGCGGCCGCGATCATCTGCGCATAGCTCGTTTCGAGCCCCTGTCCCATCGCCTGCGTCGCGGAATGAACGATAATCCCGCCCTCGGCGGTGGCGTGCACGCTCACCGTCTCCTGCAGCGTATTGCCGCCGGTCCATTCGATGTAGCTCGCCAGCCCGCGCCCGTAGAGCAGGCCCTTGGCTTCAGCGGCGGCCTTGCGCGCGGCGAAGCCGTCCCAGTCCGCGGCCGCCGCCGCCTTGTCCAGCAGGTCCGCGAAGGCGCCGCTGTCGTAGACCTGCCCGACCGGCGTCGTGTAGGGGAACTTGTCGGGTTTGATCGCATTGATCTTGCGGATTTCGCGCGGATCCATCTTGAGCTGGCGCGCGGCGGAATCCATCAGCCGTTCGATGATGTAGATCGCCTCCGGCCGGCCCGCGCCGCGATAGGCGCCGATCGGCGCCGTATTGGTCATGATCGCGCTGATCTCGAAGCGCACGGCCGGCACGTGATAGACGCCGACGGCGACGAAGGGCGACAGCACGAGCGGGATCAGCACGCCGACGCCCATCGGCGTCGCCCCGGTATTGCCGGCCGATTGCGACCGAAACGCGAGAATTCGGCCGTCTGCGTCGAGCGCCAGCTCCGCCTTGGTGTAGAGGTCGCGGCCATGCGTTCCGCCCAGGAATTCCTCGATCCGATCGGCGCGCCAGCGCACGGGCTTGCCGAGCTTGGTCGCGGCATAGGCGACGAGCGCCTCCTCCGGATAGAGATTGGTCTTCTGTCCGAAGCCGCCGCCGATGTCGCCGACAAGAACGTGAATGCTCTCCTTCGGCCGCTTGAGCACGGCGTCGGCGAGAATGTCGCGCGTCGTCGTCGGCGTCTGCGATTGCGTGCGCAGGATGAGACGATCCGTGGCGGCGTCGACCTCGGCAAGCGCGCTGCGCGGCTCCAGCGCGACGGGAATGAGCCGCTGGTTCATGATCTCGATGCTGACGACATGCGGCGCGGATGAGAAGACGCCATCGACTGCGGCCTTGTCGCCATAGGCGTGCACCGCCACGAAATTGTCGGGCGCGGCGGGCCACACCCGGGGCGCGTCGGGTCTTGCCGCCTCGCGCACGTCGGTCACGGCCGGCAGGTCGTCAAAGTCGATCGAAACCAGTTCGATCGCGTCATAGGCGGCCTCGCGCGTCTGTGCGATCACGGCGACCAGCGGCTCGCCGACGAAGCGCGTCGTGTCGGCCGCCAGAATACGGCGCGGCGGGACGTTCATGTCGGCGCCGTCCGGCCGCTTGAACAGCGGCGGCGGGGCGGGCAGCGCGCCGACGCCGTCGGCTACGAGATCGGCCCCCGTATAGACGGCGACTACCCCGTCCGCCACTTTCGCCTCGGACGTGTCGATCGAAACGATTCGCGCATGGGCGCGCGGCGAGCGCAGCAGGACCATCCACAGCGCGCCGGCCGCGCTGCGGTCGTCGATATAGCGGCCTTGCCCGGTCAGCAGGCGTTCGTCCTCGACGCGGGTGACCGATTGATGCGCGCCGAATTTCAGATTTGCCGGAAGTACGTCCATGGGGGCCCTCGATGTCCGACGCGAATCCTGCCGGAAACGCAGGGCGCTGTCGATGTCCGGCGAAAACTCGGCCGGCCTTCCAGAACTTGACGCGGATCAAGGAAACGCGAGTCGGAAACATGGTCGCTGGCATGGAGGCGCAACGCGTCCGCGAACGGCCTGGGGGCAAGGAGATGCACATGGAAGCTGCGACCGCGACGAGCATGGACGCGTCCGGCCCGCGGATGACCAAGCCGCCCGGCGCCTATCGTCACGGCGACCTGCGCAATGCTCTCATTGCCGCGGCGACCGAACTGACGGTGCAGCGCGGCGGGCCCGATTTCACGCTGCGCGAGATCGCCGGCATCACCGGCGTCCGCCATGCGGCCGTCTACCGCCATTTCGCCTCCAAGAATGCGCTGCTCGAGGAGATCGCCCGGCTCGGCGTCCAGTCCCTGCGCGCGCGAATCGAAAAGGAGGAGGCGGCCTCGCCCGGCGACCGGCTGGAAGCCATCGCCCGCGACTATCTCGATTTCGCGGTATCGCGGCCCGGCGAATATCGCGTCATGGCGCAGGAAGGCGGCGCATCCGCGATGCAGTACCGCGCCCTGCTCGACATGATGGCCGCGCCGGTCGCGGCCGCCCAGTCGGCCGGCGCCCTGCGCAAGGATGTGTCGACCGACATGCTCGCGCGGCTGTGGTGGGCCGAATTGCACGGGCTTGCCATGCTCGCGCTCAATTCGGCGATGAAGTCGAACGAACTCGCCGATTGCGTCACCGCCGTCTCGCGCGTCTGGCGCGCCGACGCGCCGGCGTTGAGCGCGGCCTGAGGCCGCTTCAGGCCGGCGTCGGGCCGGCCTGATGCAGAAAATCCGCCGCCTCGTCCATGGCGCGGCGCGCTTCCGGCGTCCATCTGTTGGCGAAGACGAAGACGTGCGGCATGTCATGCACGACGCAGGTTTTCGTCACGACGCCCGCCTCTTTCGCACGTTCCGCCGCGCGCAAGGAATCGTCGAGCAGGATTTCCGTGTCGCCGACCGAGAACAGGATCGGCGGCAGGCCGGCATAATCGCCATAGAGCGGCGAGGCCAGCGGATTGCGCGCGTCCGCGGCGCCGAGATAGGCGTCCGCGATCGTCTCGATCCCGTCCGACACCAAGAGCGGATCGCGCTTGGCGTTGCTTTTCATAGTCCCGCCCGTGATCGCGAGATCGGTCCATGGCGAGAAGGCGATCGCCGCGTCCGGCAGCGGCAGGCCCCGGTCGCGCAAATTGAGCAGCAGGGCGAGCGTCAGCCCGCCGCCCGCCGAATCGCCGGCGACATAGGCCGGGCCCTGGACTGCGGCGCGCAGCGCCGTCCATGCGGCGGTGGCGTCCTCGAGCGCGGCGGGAAAGACGTTTTCGGGCGCGAGCCGGTAGTCGGCGGCAAACACCCGCAGCCCGCGCCGCGCGAAGGCGCCGGTGATGGCGCGATGCGTCCGCGGCGACATGCCGACATAGCCGCCGCCATGCAGATAGAGCAGCGTCCCTGTCGCCGGCGCGCCCCGGGCCTCCACCCATTCGCCCGGCACCCCGCCGAGCGTCGCCGGCGTGAAGGTCACGCCGCGCGGCGGAAAGGACCGCGCCGAATTGAACACGCGCCGCACGTCGTGCGGCGTCTTCGACTTCGCCAGACCGCGCTTGACGGTGTGGCGCAGGGCGAAATTGATCAGGCGGGCGCGCAGGCTGGTCATCGTCTCGCTCACTTCATCGCGCGTTCGAGGCCGCGCTTCATGATCTTCCAGTAGGTCCCCGGCATCAGCCGCTGCAAGATGTCGCCGCGCCTGGCGTCCGAGCCGATCAGCACGCGCGGCGCCTTCCGGTCGACGCCATCGAGAATGGTCCGCGCGGCGTCGGCGGGATCGGTCGTGAGAAACGCATCGAACCTGCGCATCTGCTCTTCGAGCTCCGTCGAATTCACGCCAGCGGGAATGCGCGCCGACAAGGCGATGCTGGTGCGAATGCCGCCGGGATGGACGACTGTGACGCCGATATTCGTCTCGCTCAATTCATGTCGCAAAGATTCCGAAAACCCCCGCAAGCCGAACTTGGCGGCGCAATAGGCGGTCTGGCCCGGCGGCGCGACAAGCCCGAACAGGCTCGAAATATTGACGATATGCGCCGACGGACGCGCCTTCAGCGCCGGCAGGAACGCCTTGCACATCCGCACCGGCCCGTAGAAATTGATATTCATCAGCCATTCGAAATCGGTAAGCCCGATCTGTTCGAACGTGCCTGCGAGCGCAACGCCGGCATTGTTGATCACAAGATCGACCTGGCCGTGTCGCTCCACCACAACGTCCGGCAAGGCGGCGACGGCGCCGGCGTCCGCCATGTCGAACATGTGCTCGCTGACCTCCGCGCCCGCAGCGCGGCAGGCCTCGCAGCTCTTGGCCAAAGTCTCGGGGTTTCGGTCGGTGAGAGCAAGGCGCGCGCCGCGGCGCGCGAGATCGAGCGCCAGCGCCTGCCCGAGGCCGCCGCCGGCGCCGGTGACGACCGCGACCGTGTCTTTGAACGGAAAAGCCATGGCAGGCCTCGCTGCATCCGGAGGCGCATGCTTATCCACGGCCATTGGGCGGCGCAACCCAATGTGGATTCGCGCGCTTGGCAGGCATGTTCGACTGCAGCTTGCCGGCGCCGGACCCGCGTGGTCCAATCCGCCCCCTTCCGGAGACGCGTCTTGGACCTGCCGCACAATCCCTTCAAACACGCCATCGCCGCCGGCCGCCAGCAGATCGGCCTGTGGTGCTCGCTGGCGAGTCACGTTTCGGTCGAAATCGTCGCGGGTTCCGGCTACGACTGGCTGCTGCTCGACACCGAGCATTCGCCCAACGAAATCCCGCAGGTGCTGAGCCAGCTGCAGGCGATGATGGAGCACAAGGTCCACCCGATCGTGCGCCCCGCCTGGAACGACATGGTGCTGATCAAGCGCTTCCTCGACATGGGCGTGCAGACCCTGCTGCTGCCTGTCGTCAACACCGCGCAGGAGGCGGCCGCCGCTGTCGCGTCGACCCGCTATCCGCCGCGCGGCGTGCGCGGTTTTTCCGGCTCCTCGCGCTCCTCGCGCTTCGGCCGCGTCAAGGATTATCACACGCGCTGCGAGGACGAGATCTGCGTGCTCGTGCAGGTCGAAACGCAGAAGGGCCTCGACAATCTCGACGCGATCGTCGCGACCGAAGGCGTCGACGGCGTCTTCATCGGTCCCGGCGATCTCTCGGCCGCCATCGGCTACCTCGGCGACCAGAACAATCCGGCCGTTGTGGACACGATCATCGACATGATCGGCCGCATCCGCGCCGGCGGCAAAGCCGCCGGCATTCTCACGCCTGACGAAAACCTCGCGCGACGCTATATCGAGGCCGGCACGACATTCACCGCCGTCGGCTCCGACCTCGGCCTGCTTGCGCGCCAGTCGGAAGCTCTGGCGCGGCGGTTCAAGAACGGGGCCTGAAACAGTGAGCGCGCATTCTGATCTGGCGGCTGGCAATGTGCTCGACGAAATCGGCTCGATCGTCGGCGCGGCCAACGTGGTCACCGACGCTTTCGCCATGCAGCCCTATCTCGTCGAGGAGCGCGGCCTCTATCGCGGCGCGGCCCGCGCCATTGTGCGGCCGGGCTCGGTCGATGAAGTCTCGCGCCTGCTCGCCTTCTGCAATGCGCGTGGGCTGAAGATCGTGCCGCAGGGCGGCAATACCGGCCTCGTCGGCGGACAGGTGCCCTCGATGGCGGGCGACGAAATCGTCCTGTCGCTGCGCCGGCTCAATCAGGTCCGCGAAATCGACGCCACTGCCAACACGTTGACCGTCGATGCGGGGATAACCCTGCAGAACGCGCAGGAAGCCGCCGACAAGGTCGACCGCCTGTTTCCATTGTCGCTGCCATCGGAAGGCTCCTGCACGATCGGCGGCAATCTCTCGACCAACGCCGGCGGCGTCGCCGCGCTCGCCTATGGCGTCGCGCGCGATCTCGTCATGGGTCTCGAAGTCGTGCTCGCCGACGGGCGCGTCATGAGCGACCTGTGCAAGGTCAAGAAGAACAACACGGGCTACGATCTGAAGAATCTGTTCATCGGCGCCGAAGGCACGCTCGGCATCATCACCGGCGCGGTGCTGAAGCTCTTTCCGAAGCCGCGCGCCCGCGCCACGGGCTTCGTTGGCCTCGCCTCGCCGCAGGCCGCGCTCGGCGTGCTCGACATCGCGCTGTCGCGCGCCGGCGCCGATGTGAAGTCCTTCGAGCTCCTACCCCGGATCGGCATCGACTTCGTGCTGAAACACGGCGCCGACGTGCGCGATCCGCTGGCCGAACGACATGCATGGTACGTTCTGATCGAACTCGCATCGCAAACCGGCGCCGCGCTGGATGAAGAACTGGAAAATCTTCTGGGCGAGGCGATCGAACGGGGCTTCGTCGACGACGCCGCCATCGCCGCGTCGCTCGTCCAGCGCAACGATTTCTGGCGGTTGCGCGAGCTGATGTCGGAAGTGCAGAAGCACGAAGGCGGTTCGATCAAGCACGACGTCTCCGTGCCGATCTCGGCCGCGCCCGCCTTCCTTGCCGATGTCGCGCGCGACGTTCCCGCCGCCGTTCCCGGCGCGCGCATGGTCGCCTTCGGCCATCTCGGCGACGGCAATATTCATTGCAACATTTCGCAGCCGGTCGGCGCCGACAAGGACGCATTCATGGCGCGGTGGGACGAAGTCCACGACATCGTTCATGGCCTCGTGCGCAAATATTCCGGCTCGATTTCGGCCGAGCACGGAATCGGCGTCCAGAAGCGCGACGAGCTTCCGCACGTGAAGGACAAGGTCGCCATGGAGCTGATGCGCACGATCAAGAAGACGCTCGACCCGAACGGAATTCTCAATCCGGGGAAGGTGCTGTGATCGACGGGGCCCCCTCCCCGACCCTCCCCCGCTCTGCGGGAGAGGGAGAGCATCCGAGCCTTCATCCAATGTCGTGACAACGAACGCCTGCCATCCCCTATCCCGCGCAGCGGGGGAGGACCGGGGAGGGGGCCGGCGGGCTTCACAAATTTCGAAGAACACCACGGGAGCAAATCAATGAAAGATCGCGTTTCCATCGACCTCAAAGACGGCGTCGCCGACGTCAAACTCATCCGCGCCGACAAGATGAACGCGCTCGACGAGGCCATGTTCGACGGCCTTGTGGAGGCCGGCGACAGACTGATGAACATGAAGGGTCTTCGCGCGGTGGTTCTGTCTGGAGAAGGCCGCGCCTTCTGCGCCGGCCTCGACATGGGCCGTTTCGAGGCGATGAAGACGCAGGGCGCCGCGCTCCAGGGCACGCGCGACCTGCGCGCGCGTTCGCATGGCCCCGCCAACAAGCCGCAATGGGCGGCCTGGGTCTGGCGCGAACTGCCGGTGCCGGTCATCGCCGCCGTCCACGGCGTCGCGCTCGGCGGCGGCTTCCAGCTCGCGCTGGGCGCCGACATGCGCTACGCGACCCCCGACTGCAAAATGTCGATCCTGGAAATCCGCTGGGGCCTCGTGCCCGATGTTGCAGGAACGCAGATCATGCGCCACCTCGCGCGCGAGGACGTCGTCCGCGAACTCACCTACACCGGCCGCATTTTTTGCGGGCGAGGAAGCTTTCGGCTACGGCTTCGTGACCCGCGTGACCGCCGACCCCTATGCGGCGGCAATGGAGACCGCCCGCGAGATCGCCGGCAAGAACCCCCATGCCGTCCGCGCCGCCAAGCGCCTGCTCAATCTGGCGGTCACGACCGACGTCGAGACCGGGCTGACAGCCGAATCCGTCGAGCAATTCGCCCTGATCGGCAGCCCCAACCAGATCGAGGCGGTCAAGGCCCAGATGGAAAAGCGCGCCCCGAACTTCGCGGAGCCGTAAGACAAGAGCCGGGACCGCCAGCCTCCAGCCGGCAAATGCGGGTCGGAACCCGGCGGTCGCGGCTTCCCCCAAAACTTGCCTACCCGCCGCAGCTTTTGCTATTGCGGCGCATCTCCCGGCCGCCCGTTCCGGTGGCCGGCCCTGTTTTGTCGCGCGCTCACCCGCAGCGCGGCCGACCCGAGGGCGAAAGCGCCCCGTTTTGAGGACTTTTCATGGCCAAGCGCGCGCTCCTGACCGGCATCACGGGCCAGGATGGGGCCTATCTCTCGCAATTCCTGATCGACAAGGGCTACGAGGTGTTCGGCGTCATCCGTCGTTCCTCGCATCGCGGCGTCGAGGATCATCGCCTGCGCTGGCTCGGCGTCGCCGACAAGGTCACCCTGCTCGACGGCGACATGGGCGACCTCTCGAGCCTGGTGCGCATCGTCAAGGAGACGGCCCCGCACGAGATCTACAATCTCGCCGCCCAGAGCTTCGTCGCCTCGTCCTGGCGCCAGCCGATCCACACCGCCAACATCACCGCGACCGGCGTCACCAACATGCTGGAGGCCATGCGCGCCGAGGCGCCGGAGGCGCGTTTCTACCAGGCCTCCTCCTCCGAGATGTTTGGCCTGATCCAGCAGGAGCGCCAGAGCGAGCAGACGCCCTTCTATCCGCGCTCGCCTTACGCGGTCGCCAAGCTCTACGGCCACTGGATCACCGTGAACTATCGCGAGAGCTTCGGCTTCCATGCTTCGTCTGGCATTCTTTTCAACCATGAGAGCCCGCTGCGCGGCATCGAATTCGTGACGCGCAAGGTCACCGACGGGGTGGCGCGCATCAAGCTCGGCAAGGCCAGCGAATTGCGGCTCGGCAACATCGACGCCAAGCGCGACTGGGGCCATGCGCGCGATTATGTTCAGGCGATGTGGCTGATGCTGCAGCAGGACAAGCCCGACGATTATGTCGTGGCGACCGGGGTGACGACGACGGTGCGCGACATGTGCCGCATCGCCTTCGAATACGTGGGCCTCGACATGGCGAAACACGTCGTGATCGACCCGGCCTTCTATCGCCCGGCCGAAGTCGACGTGCTGCTCGGCAATCCCGACAAGGCAAAGGAAAAGCTCGGCTGGCAGGCCACGACCACGCTCGAACAGATGATCCACGAAATGGTCGACGCCGATCTCGAACGCGTCAAAAATTCCGAAACGCTCTGACGAAACGCCACGATGTCGCTTCGCTATCAGCGCATCCTGTTGACCGGCGGAACCGGCTTTGTCGGCGGATATCTTGCGCCCGCGATCGCGGCCGCCTGGCCGGGCGCCGACCGCGTGCTGCTGCGCCGCCCCGGCGAGAGGGTGCTGCGCGAGGGCTGGCGCCCGCTCGACGCCGAAGTAACCGACAGCGACGCCATCGGCCGCATCGTCGCTGATCTGAAGCCCGATCTCGTGCTGCATCTGGCCGCGCAAGCCGCGATCGGCGCGACCGCCGAAATCGCCGAAGCGACATGGCGCGTCAATTTCGGCGGCACGCTGGAGCTGGCGCACGCCTGCCAGCGCGCCTGCGCGACGACGACCTTCTTCTTCGTCAGTTCCTCGGAAGTCTACGGCTGGAGCTTCCGCGACGGCGTCGCGACCGAGGACACCTGGTTGCGCCCGATGAACGCCTATGCGCGCGCCAAGGCGGCCGCCGAATCCATGCTGCCGGACGTGCTGCCGCAGGCGCGTCTCATTATCGCGCGCCCCTTCAACCACACCGGCCCCGGTCAGGACGTGCGCTTCGTCCTGCCCTCGCTCGCCCAGCAGATCGCCGATGTCGAGGCGGGCCGCAGGCCGCCGCGCCTCGAGCTCGGCAACCTCGAGGCGAGCCGCGATTTTCTCGACGTGCGCGACGTCTGCGACGCCTATATCGCCATGTTGCAGGCGCCGACGACGCCGGGCGAGCGCAGCGTTTACAATGTCGCCTCGGGCGCGTCCTATCGCATCGCCGATCTCGTCGAGAAATTCCGCGCCCATGCGCGCGCGCCCTTCGAGGTGACGATCGATCCCAAGCGCCTGCGCCCGAGCGACGTGCCTGTCGCGGTCGGCTCCGCGAAACGGCTCGAACAGGCGACCGGTTGGAAGCCGACCATCGGCGTCGACGCCATCGTCGAGGCGCTGCTCGCGCACTGGCGCGCGGTAGGCGCTTCCGCCCGGGCGTGAAGGAGAAACGCGATGGGCGACGATCCGGCCGGGCCTGACAGGAAGATCGCCGATCGCGTCCGCATTCTCGAATTCCAGGTCGATCAGCTCCGCCGAGAACTCGAACGGCTCGAGAAACGCCACGCCGAAGCGATCTACAGCGTCGCCTGGCATTTTGGCGCGCCCGTGCGCATCGTCGAACGCGCAATCCGCAAGTTGCTCGCTAAGACGCCAGAGCCAAGCGCGCTCGCGGGCGTCGCCGCCGCATCCGCGGCTCCCGCGACAAGAGCCGCGCCGGCGAAGCGCCTGCTCGTCGATGTCACCGCCATCGTGGCGCATGACGACAAGACGGGCATCCAGCGCGTCGTGCGTCAGGTCGTGCGCGCGCTCTATGCGGAGCGCGACCTCGGCGTGACGCCGGTCGCCGTGCGCTTGCAGGATGGAAAGCTCTGGACGTGCGAAGCCTATGTCGCCGTCGAAACCGGCCGCGCGCAATCGGCCGCAGATCGCCCGCTCGAAATCGAAACTGGCGACCGCCTGCTGATGCTCGACAACAGCTGGAAGGATTTCGCGGCCTTCGCAAGCGCGTTCGCGGAGGTGCGGGCGAAACGGGGCGCGATCGTCTCCTGCCTCTATGACCTTATTCCGCAACTCTACAAGGGCGCATCGATCGGAGACGTGCCCGAGGTCCATCTCGCCTGGCTGAAGGCCGCGCTCGTGGAAAGCGACGGGATTATCGCGATTTCCCGGACCGTGGCGGAGGAGCTCTGCGCCTACGTCGAGGCGCAGGACCTGCCGCATCGCGCGGGTCTTCAGGTCGGCTGGTTCCATTGCGGCTCGGATGTCGCACCGGCCGGCGCAGGCGAGCCGAGCGCCGCGATACGTGCGGCATTCTCGGGCGCGAAAGCCTTCCTGCTCGTCGGCACGCTCGAACCGCGCAAGGGCCATGCGGTCGCGCTCGCCGCCTTCGACGCCTTGTGGCGCGGCGGCGCGGACGTGCGCCTCGTCTTCATCGGCCGGCGCGGCTGGCATGTCGACGCCGTCATCGACAACATGACATCGCATCCGGAATTCGGCCGGCGCCTGTTCTGGTTCGACGCGGCGGGCGACGTCGATCTCGGCTATGCCTATGACCATTGCGCCGCCGCCCTCGCGCCCTCCTACGCGGAAGGGTTCGGTCTGCCGATCGCGGAAGCGGCGTGGCGCGGCAAGCCGGCGCTGTGCAGCGACATCCCCGTGTTCCGCGAGATCGGCGGCGAGGGCGCGCTCTATTTCCGCGTCAATGACGCTGAGGCTCTGGCGCAGCTGGTCCGCGACTTCCTCGCCGGCCGGGCGACGGCAGACCCAGCGCGCGTCGTGCGCCCGACATGGCGCGAGGCGGGTCTGCGGATCGTCGACGTCGTCGTGCGCGACAAATGGATGCGCGCGCGGCCGTGATGACACGGGACGCCGTTTCGCCCATGCTCGCCTGAACGGAGAGGCGAGATGCGCGCAAGCGATGCGATCGAGACCGAGCTGGCCGGAGCGCTGGCCCGCCACGGTCTCGGCTTTGCCCGCATGACCGTCGACGGCACGCTGCGCGCGCGCGCCGGCGCCGCGCTCGACTGGCTGCCGGAGATCGGCGGCGACTGTCTCGCAACTCCACTCCTGTTCGGCATGGCCGACGAACTCGCCGCCTTGCGCGCCGGCGCGCGCGACATCGTCGCCCTGCCCTCGATCGGGCTCGATTCCGGCGAGAAGATCAGCGTCACCCTCTCCTGGGACGAGGCGCAGGATGTCTTTTCCATCGTCGCCGCCCGCGCCTTCGGCGCGAGCGAAACCGAAACGATGCTGGTGCGCGAGCGCCGCGAGCGGCGCCTGGCGGATGAGCAAGCGGAAGCGGCGCGCCGGCGCGCCAACATCAGCGACGCGCTCTATCGCGACATCGTGGAATCCTCGGCCGATCTCGTTCTGCGGATCGCGGCGGATGGAACAATCGCCTTCGCCAATGTCCACGCTCAGGCCTTCTGCGGATATGGTCTCGACGCATTTGTCGGCATGCGGCTCGACGATGCGCTGCGCCCGATCGACGGCGCCGGCTGGAACGCCCTGGCCCAGCGCGCGGGCGAGGAAACCTTTGAACAGAAGCTCGCGGCCGCCGATGGCCGCATGGCGTGGATCTTGTGGCGTGTGACATGGCTCGGCCATGCCGAGGGGCCGCCGGAATTCCAGGCGGTCGGGCGCGACATCACGCGGCTGCGCGAATTGCAGGCCAAGGTCGAGCGCGCGCAGGCCGAGGCGCGTCAGGCGCTGGTGATGCGCGAGCGCCTGACCATCGCGCATGACCTGCACGACACGATCGTCCACGCGCTCGTCGCCGTGGTCGCGCAATTACGGCTCGTGCGCAAACTGGCGGAGCGGGCGCCCGAGCGCGTGCCGGAAGAACTCGCCCGCGCCGAGGAGGCGGCGAGCGCGGGGCTCGCCCGCGGACGCGAGGCGCTCGGCCAGGTGCGCTTCCAGCGCGCCGGCGACGAAGGTCTGGCGGCGGCCCTGCGCCGCGCCACTGGCCGTTTCGAGGAAAGGACGGGACTGACGGTTGAAACAATCATCGAGGATCACGTCGCCAACGTACACGGAGAGCGGGCGGAGCGGCTCTACCGCATCGCCGAGGAGGCGCTGCGCAATGTCGAGCGCCATGCTCAGGCGAGCCGTGTCTCGGTGGCCGCGATCGTCGCGGACGGCGAAATCCGTATCGCGATCGCCGACAACGGTCGTGGATTCGACGAAAGCGCTGCGCATCCCGGTCATTACGGGCTTGCGGGCATAGCGGAACAGGCGCAAATGATCGGCGGCAAGTTCGCCATTCAGACGAGCCCCGGCCAGGGCGCGCGGCTCTTGATCAGCGCGCCGCTCGTCCATCAGGAGCGTTAGTATGTCCGGGACCTCGGCCGCCAAGGAGTTGACGCGCGTCATGATCGTCGAGGATCAGCAGCTGATCCGCCGCGCGTTCAAGACCATGCTGTCGCTCGAGCCTGACCTCGACGTCGTGGCGGAGGCCGCCGATGGGCTGGAGGCCGTGCGGCTCGCCAAGCTGACCAAGCCCGACGTCATTCTCATGGATCTGCAGATGCCGCGCCTCGGCGGCATCGCCGCAACCCGCCAGATCCTCGCCGACCTGCCGCAGACGCGCATCATCGTGCTGACCACCTTCGATACGGACGAGATCGTTCTCGACGCGATTTCGGCCGGCGCCTTCGCCTACCTGCTGAAGGACGCGGCCGAATCCGACATTCTCGCCACGATCCGCGGCGAAACCCGGCTTTCGCCCTCCGTCGCCGCCAAGGTGCTGGGCGCGGTCCGCCGCACCCACCACGCTGACGAAGGCGTCGTCGATACGGAAGCCGGGGAAGAGGCCCTGACCAACCGGGAGGACGCGATCCTGCGGCTGGTCGCGATCGGGCGCAGCAACAAGGAAATCGCCAACGAACTCAATCTCGCCGAAGGAACGGTCAAGAATTACGTCAGCCGGATCATGGACAAACTCAATGTGCGTTCGCGCACAGAGCTCGCCGTCAAGGCGGTCAAATCCCGCCCGAAATGACCAAAGTCATCGCCTCACGATGACCAAGGTCAGATGTACACATATGAACCATGTGGGATTGAACATCCGACGTTCACGAAAGGACGCCGGCCATGTTCAATCCCAAATCTGCGGCGAACGGCGACGTTCGCTCTGAAATCGACCACGTTCAGTCCGGTGACGCCCGACCGCTCGCCGTCGCCATCGTCACCGACGACCACACGACGGCGCAGGCGCTTGCGACCGCCTGCGAATTCATGCCCGCCTTCGATTGCCGCGTTCGCGTCGCCGCCCTGCGCGACGATCCCGCCCATCTTCGGCCGCAGCCCGACGAGGTGCTGATCCTGGACGCGGCGAATGCCCGCGACCGCCGTCTCGACGCCTCGCGCTATCCGGCCTCGCCCTGCGTCGCGGTTATCCACGCGACTGAAGAGGGCGGCGAGACGGACGCGCCGCTATCCCACGCCACGATCCTCTACGCCAATCTGTCGGCCGCCGCGCTCGAAGTCGCGGTGCGCGCCGCGCAGAGCAATTGCCGCGCATTGATGATCGCGCGCCGCGCGCAGGATGCCGCCGAGCGTTCCGCGCTCGCTGCGAGCGACGGCCGCCGGCGCATTCTCGAGGAGATCGGCCCGATCGCCCATGCGCTCGAAGGCCTGCTCGACATCATCAGCGCCGAGGAGAACGCGACGGGCGGCGCGGCGACGGCGCAGTTCGGATTGTTGCGCAACTGGACCCGCGATCTGACGAACACGGTCGCCCGGCATCAGGATGCGGTCGCCATGCCCGTCGGCGTGGAGGCGGAGCTGGGCGCGATCGTCGAGGATGCGGTCGCCCTGTTCCGCCGCAAGTCGGAAGGCCTCGGACATACCGTGGTCCTGTCGAGCCCATCGGAGCCCGTCGTCGTCCGCGCGGACCCGCGTCGCCTGCAGGCGGCAGTCCGACAACTGATCGAAAGCGTGCTCGACCGCGAGACTCGCGACCGACGCATCGACATCGTGCTCTGGCGCTCGATGGAAGAATGCCGGCTCGCCTTCGTCAGCGGTCCGCCCGTGCGGCGCGGCGGCGAGACCGAAGAGGAAAGCGCGACGCCGCCGGTTCGCCCGGCCGGCCTCGCCGACGCCAGTTTTGTCGGCGCGCTCGCGCAATTGCGCGAACTCGGCGCAGTCGTCGAAACGACCTGCACGACCGCCGTCGGCTCGAATCTCTTGATTTCTCTACCGATTGCGTGAGTGTGCGGCGTATCCTGCGACCCCTGCGGGATATCCGCCTACAGCCCACGACGGACGATATCGGCGCCGATTGATTGAAACAGCGCCCCGACGCCGTCGCCGGTGCGCGCGCTCGTGCGCACGACGTCGGCCGGCGCGAGGCCTGCGCCTGCAAATGCGCTCGCCTCCATGTCGGCGAGATCGATCTTGTTGACGATGACACGTGAAGGCCGGCCCGGAAAAGCGTCCGCGAAATTGATGGCGAGCCGCGCCGCCTTGGCGAGCGTCGCCGGCCGGGTCGCGTCCGACACGATCAGCGCGCCCGACGCGCCCTTGATGTAGACCGTCTCGAAAATCCGCGCGCCGAAATCGCCGTCGGTGTCCCACAGCATCAGCTTCAGCGCCCGGCCGTCGTCGAGCGCGATCTCGTGCGAAAGGATGTCGACGCCGATCGTCGACTTGTACTCGCCTTCGAACCGGTCGAAGACGAACCGTCGCGCCAGCGACGACTTGCCGACGCCGATCTCGCCGAGCAGCATGACTTTGGCCGAAAGCGTCACGGGCGCGGCTCGTCGGCGGGCGCGAGTTCGAAGGTTACGCGGCGGTCGCGCGGGTCGCTGTCCGTCCCGTTCTGCGCGAAGCCCGGCCGTGTCACGGACCGCAGCCGCGCCCTGTCGACGCCCTGTGCGACGAGCAGTTCGGCGACCGCATTGGCGCGCATCTGTCCGATTACGAGATTGCGTCGTTCGCCGCCCGTCGAATCCGTATAGCCGATGACGCGCAATGCGAGATCGTTGCCCTTGAGCGCGGCGGCGATTTCCCCCGCGCGCCTCTCTGCGGCCGCACGATCGGCGAACGTGTCGAGACGCGAGAAATAAATCGATGTGTCGGCGAGCATCGTGACCAATTTTTCACGTGGCGTGCGCGCGCTCGCCGACGCGAGCGCCGCCAGCCTGTCGGAAATCGCGCCGGTTTCCGCGCGCAGCGCGTCGGCGGACTGTGTCGCAGCTGCGGCGAGAGCCGTGAGGCGCGTTGTCAGGTCTGTCAGTTGCGCGCTGATCCGCTCTTCGCGCTGGCGCATCTCCTGCATTTGCGCGACCGTGCCGATGCTCGCGGTATGCGCGATCACGGCATAAGGCGCGGCCGGCCCCTTGAGCGCTTCCGCAACCACAGCGGCCGCGGCGTCCGAAGGCGCAAGGCCCGCCAGCGTCACGGTCTTGCTCGCATGATCGACGGAGACGCGCAGCGGAAATGCGTCGAGTCCCGGCCCTGCAGCGCGCGCCTGCGCGAACGCGCTCTCGATGCGTCTTTCCTGCAGACCGCGCAGGATCGGCCCGCTCGCCCACCATGCAAGAAGCCCGAGCAGCGCGGCGCCGACGAGGATGAGCGGCAGGCTCGATTTCTTTTCCGTCGGCAAACGCTGCTTGAACAGCGTCTCGGCCATATGCGCCAGCGCAGGCCGAGCGTCGTCGGGCGCATGATCGATGCGCGAGACCAGCGAAAGAAAGGCGTCGTCGAGCTCGCGCTCATGCTCGGGGCGCAATTGCCCCCCGCACTCGGCCGCGACGAGATAGAGCGGCGCGCCGCGCAGGAAGACGCGCGCCTGCCCAAGATCGAGCGTGCGCAATTCGCCACTGCGCGACCCGTAGACGCTCGAAGCGAATTCCGTAATGGCCGCGATCAGGCCGCTGACGAGTTCAGACTGGTCGTCGGTTTCGTCATCGGCGTGCCACGATGCGACCAGCCGGCCGCTGCCGCGTTCGAGCAGCAGCAGGCGGCGCAGTTCCGGCCGCTGCGCTTCCGCGAGCGCCAGTTCGCTCAGCGGCCGGCCCGTCATCATCGAGCGGAAGCGCAATCGCCAGTAGCGGGTCGACAGGGTGCGGTCGAGCCGCTCGTTGAGGTCGGCAACGAGATCGCGGAAGGCGTTGGCGACTGCAGCGGTCACGAGGCGACCCGTGATCGGGTAGAGCGCCTCGACCATCATGTCTTTCGAATTCTTGATCTCGTTGCGGATCGCGGCGACGACGACCGGCGCGACCGCGCCGGCGAGTTCGCGATGGCGCGCGATCTCGGCCCGGCGAAACGCTTCGACCAGAATTTCGGAAGTCGCCGCTTCCAGCCGGTCGGGCGTGCCGACGCGCTTGTCGAGCGCCTCGATGCGCGCTTCGCTCGCCTCCAGCCGGTCGGTCTCCGGCGCCAGCAGCAATTGCTTGAGGCGATCGAATTCGAATTCCGACTGGCCGGCCGGCCGGTTCATCTCAGCGGGCCTTCCCGCCCGCTCCCAGCGCCCGGATGGTCGCGCCGAGGTCGGCGATCGCCTGCCCGATATTGTCGATCGACTGGTTGTGCTTGCTGTCGGTGTCGCGGCCCTGCTGCGCCAGCATGGCCTCGAGCGAGGCGAAACGCGCGCTCATGTCGTCGCGCAGCAGCGCGATCTGGCGGTCGATGTCGTCGAGCCGGGCCTCGGTCGAACGCTTGGTGGCCCCGAACAGGAGCTCCCGCACCTGATCGATCGCGCCCGCTTCCGTCATGGAAGCAACCTGGGCGGCGCCATTGGCGGCGTCTGACTTGTTGTTACGCATATAACTTCCTCAGTCCCTGGCGGCCGGAGTGTGACTTGCGGATATTATCCGATCCGGCGCCATTGCGCTAAGCAAAACCGCCGATACGTAAACAGAGGGCCCGCGCGCGGCGTATGATCCGGTAAACGGCGCTGGCCAGTTAACTCCGGGGCAATAGCGCGCCGCTAGACTGCGGCGCTTCGTCCCGCCGCAATCGCTAGTTCGGGGTCGCCAATCCGGGGTCGCAATGTTCGTCGCCGATCTGCCTGACGCCAGCCCTGCCCTGAGCCTGCGGGGCCTGTCCAAATCTTTCGGAAAACCCGCCGTCGACCGGCTCGACCTGACCATCCGGGCCGGCGAGTTCTACGCCCTGCTCGGCCCCAACGGCGCCGGCAAGACGACCACGCTGCGCATGGTGGCGGGCCTGCTGCCGCCCGATTCCGGAGCAATCTCGATCTTCGGGATCGACGCGCTGCGCGACCCGATCGCCGCCAAGCGCGTGATCGCCTGGCTGCCGGACGAGCCCATGCTCTACGACAAGCTGACCCCGGTCGAATATCTCGAATTCGTCGCCGGGCTCTGGGGCGTGCCCCCAGAACTTGCCGAGCCGCGCGCCGACGAGTTGCTGGCGACCCTCGGCCTCGCCGAAAACGCCCGCTCGCGCTGCGAGGGATTTTCGCGCGGCATGAAGCAGAAGGTGGCGCTCGCCGGCGCGCTGATCCACGATCCCAAGCTGCTGATGCTCGACGAGCCGCTGACCGGCCTCGACGCGCAGGCCGCCCGCCTCGTCAAGGATCTCTTGCGCGAGCGCACGCGCCGGGGCTGCGCGGTCATCCTGACGACCCATATTCTCGAAGTGGCCGAGCGCCTCGCCGATCGCATCGGCATCATCCAGCACGGCCGTCTCGTCGCCGAGGGCGGGCTTGCCGACCTGCAGGCGCAGGCCGGCGGCGCCGGCGCGACGCTCGAGGAAGTCTTCCTGGCGCTCACCGGCGCGCCGGCCGACCGCGCCGCCTGATGCGCCCGCAGCCTGCGACCTTCCGCTGGTTCGCCGCGCACGATCTGAAGCTCGCGCGCCGCCGCGTGCGCGCCTTCTTCGGCAAGTCGGGGCCAATCAAGATCACGCTCATCCTCGGCGCGGCGCTCGTGTTCTTCCATGCGTTGGCGCTCTTCGCGCTCGACACGGCGCTCGAGGATTTCGAGGACGGGCGGCGCGCGCTCTACCCCTTTGTCGGTTCGGCCGCGCTGTTCATCCTGCCCTGGATCGTGTCGCAGGCGCTGACCAACGCCACCCGCGCGCTCTATACGCGCGGCGATCTCGACATCGTCCTGTCCTCGCCCATGCCCGCGCGTCCCGTTTTCGCCGCGCGCAGTCTGGCGATCGCGCTCGAATCCATCTTCTCGGTCGCGATCTTCGTCCTGCCGATCGCCAATGCGCTCGCGCTGCTGGCCGACGGGCGCTGGCTGGCGATCTATCCGACGCTGGCGGCGGCCGGCCTTTTCGGCACGGGGCTGGGGCTCGTGCTGATGCTCGGCCTGTTCCGCTTCGTCGGTCCCCGCCGGACTCGCGTCGTCGCCAATGTGCTCGCGACGCTGATCGGCGCCTCTTTCGCCATCGGCCTGCAGGCCTACAATATCGCGCCGGCCGCCTATCGCATGGCGATCTCGGAATGGCTCAGCGGCGCGCGCGCCGGCGGCCTGCTCGATCGCGACAGCCTGATCTGGATTCCGATCCGTGCAGCGGGCGGCGAACCCTGGCCGCTGCTTCTGTGGTGCGGCGTTTCGCTCGCGCTGTTCCTTGCCGCCGTTCTGACGCTTGGCGATTTCTTCATGCGCGGCGCGGGCGCCGCCATCGGCTCGGAGCGCCGCGAAGCGCCGCAGGTCAAGCGCGCAACGCGCTTCCGCGCGGGCGTCGGCGCGGCGCTGCGCCACAAAGAATGGCGGCTCATCTCCCGCGACCCCGGCCTCGCCTCGCAGATCCTGCTGCAGATCATCTACACCATGCCGATCTCGGTGGTGCTGTGGCGCGCCATGGGGCCGAACGGTTCGCTCGCGCTCGCCACCGCGCCGGCGCTCGTCGCCGTGGCCTCCAACGTCTCGGCCTCGCTCGCCTGGCTGGCCATCTCGAGCGAGGACGCGCCGGAATTCCTCGCGACCGCGCCCGTGACGCGTCGCGAGATCGAGCGCCGCAAGCTCGAAGCCATCGCGCTGCCGCTCATCGTCATCGTCGCCCTGCCGCTCGCCTTCGTCTGGTCGGCCGGTTTCAAGGCAGGCGCCGTGACGACCGTCTATGTCCTTGCCGCTGCGCTTGCCGCCGCGCTGCTCAATCTCTGGCATCCCGTGCCCGGACGGCGTGGCGACATCCTGCGCCGGCACAGCCAGTCGAAACTCGTCGCCATGATGGAGCACATGCTGTCGCTGCTCTGGGCGGTCGCGCTGGCGCTCACCGCCTTCGGCTCGTGGGCGGCGATGGTCCCGATCGTCTGCGCCCTGTTCCTGCTGTGGACGCAGCGGCCGAAAGCGGTTCTGGCGACAGCTTGAAACCCTATCCCGTCCGCGTCGGCCGCCCTTCGATCGGATAGGCCGGATCATTGTAGCCGGGCGTCGAGGGATGGCCGGTCACGACGAGCCGATCGACCATCGCTTCGTCGTCCGCCGTGAAGGCATGCGCGAGCGCGCCGACATAATCGGCCCATTGCTCTTGCGTGCGCGGGCCGGCGATCGCCGACGTCACGAAGCGATTGTTGAGCACCCACAAGAGCGCGAACTGCCCGGTCGTCATGCCGCGCGCTTCGGCGTGCTTCTTGATCTGCTGTGCGAGCTGCAGGGATTCCGGACGCCATTCCGTCTGCATGATGCGCGTGTCGGCGCGCGCCGCGCGCGTGCCTTCCGGCGGCGGGGCGGCGGGATCGTACTTGCCCGACAGCACGCCGCGCGCGAGCGGCGAATAGGGTACGACGCCGATCCCGTAATGGCCGCAGGCTGGCAGGTGTTCGACCTCCGGCATTCGGTTCATGGCGTTGTAGTAGGGCTGGCTGACGACGGGACGGCCAATGCCGAGCCGGTCGCAGATGTTGCAGATTTCCGCGACCCGCCACGACCGGAAATTCGAGACGCCGAAGTGCCGGATCTTGCCCGCGCGCACGAGATCGCCGATTGCCATAATCGTTTCTTCGAGCGCGGTTCCGTGATCCTCGCGATGCAGATAGTAGACGTCGATCGCCTCGACGCCGAGCCGCCGCAGCGAGGCGTCGCAAGCCTGCATGATCCACACGCGGGACAGGCCGCGATGATTGCGGACCTTGCCCATGGCGTTGCCGACCTTGGTCGCGACCAGCCACTCGCTGCGCGACGACTTGATCGCGCGTCCAACAATTTCTTCCGAACGCCCATCGCCGTAGACGTCGGCTGTGTCAATGAAATTGACGCCCGCCTCGCGCGCCGACCCGATGATGCGCGCCGACGTCGCCTCGTCCGTAGCGCCGCCGAAATTCATCGTGCCGAGGCAGATCGCGGAAACGTCGAGGCCGGAGCGTCCAAGCTTGCGATAGTTCATCTGTTCCTCGCTTCCGAAGCGCCTGTCGGCTGGTCAATGGCATGTGGCGGAGCAAGCTGGCCACGGCCCTGCTGCATGGCTGCCCGCGCGGTGAAACATGCCACGGCGCATTGCAACCACAGAAAACGCGCAGGATAATAAGCACACACATATAATGCCGGCTTATAAAATGTCGGCGCTCGATCCGGGAGCGATCGCGGCCATGCCCTCCGGGCCCTACCAGCAGACGCTGGGCTTCATTCTCAATGACACCGCGCGTCTGTTGCGCAAGCGATTCGAGCAGCGCGCCCGGCATCTCGGCCTCACGCGTGCGCAATGGCAAGCGCTCGCCTATCTCGCGCGCAACGAGGGCATCCAGCAGAGCGCGCTCGCCGAAATCCTCGAGCTCGAGCCGATCACCCTCGGCCGCATCCTCGATCGTCTCGAGACCGCCGACCTCATCGAACGGCGCCGCCACCCTGCCGACCGGCGCGTCTGGCTGCTGCATCTCAAACCCAAGGCGCATTCGCTGATGGCCGACATGTTCGACATCGGCGACGCAACGCGCGCCGAGGCGCTCGCAGGCATAAGCCCGGCCGATCGCGAGACGCTGACTCGCATCCTCATCGCCATGAAGGCTAATCTCGCGGAGGCCTGCGCCGCCCCGGTGGACGGCGCTCTGCCGGCGCGGAGGGCGAGCCATGGCTGAGCCCGCGCGTCGCATCGAGACCGAGGCCGGCCGCCCGCCGCTGCAACCCGTGACCGCCGAGGCGCCGCAGCAGGAGCCGCAACATGGCGCTCATGCCGAGCGCCACGCGCCGCCGATCAGGAAGCCGCGCAATCTGCGCGGGCCGCTGCTGATCGCCGGTCCGCTCGTCATGCTCGCTGGCGCGCTCTGGCTCTATCTTGCGGGCGGCCGTTTCGCGACGACGGACGCGGCCTATGTGAAGGCCGACATCGTTTACGTCGCCAACGACATTTCCGGCATCGTCACGGAAGTCGACGTGAAGGAGGGGCAGGCCGTCCGCAAGGGCGACCTTTTGTTCCGGCTCGACGACGAACCCTTCCGCATCGCGCGCGACGGCGCCGAGGCGCAGCTCGGCATCGTCGCCAACCAGCTCAAGGCCGCCAAGGCGAGCTATGCGCAGGCGCGCGCGCAGGTCGACCAGGCGAAGGCCGATCTCGACTTCTACGCCAAGACCAAGGCGCGCCAGGGCGATCTACTCGCCCGCAATGTGACGACGCAGGCCGCCGCCGATCAGGCCCAGCGCGACTTTCTCGGCGCGAAGTCCCGCCTCGTCGCCGCGCAGCGCCAGGTGGATTCGCTGCTCGCCCAGCTCTCCGGCAAGCCCGACCAGCCCATCGAGCATTTCGCGCAATATCAGCAGGCCAAGGCCGCGCTCGACAAGGCCGACCGTGATCTGCGCCACACGCGCGTGATCGCGCCGGCCGAGGGCGTCGTCACCAATGTCTCGCAGGTGCAGCCGGGCAATTATCTCGCCGCTGCGCAATCCGCGCTCAACATCGTGTCGCGCGACAAAGTCTGGGTCGACGCCAATCTCAAGGAAACCGATCTCGCGCATGTCAAGGTCGGCGATCCCGCGACCATTTCCGTCGACGCTTACGGCGGGCGCGAATGGAAGGCGCGCGTCGCATCGATCGCGCCGGCGACCGGTTCGGAATTCTCCGTCCTGCCGGCGCAGAACACGTCCGGCAACTGGGTGAAGGTCGTGCAGCGCATGACGGTGCGGCTCGCGGTCGAACCCGCGCCGAACGCGCCGCTATTGCGCGCCGGCATGAGCGTCCTTGCCTCCATCGACACCGGCGTACGGCGTTCGCTCGCCACCCTGCCGCGCGATCTCGCGCACATGGTCGGCCTCTAGCCGTGTCCGGCGCCGAACCGCAGGTTCGCAATCGCGGATTGCTCACCATCTGTGTGATGGCCGCCACGATCATGCAGGCGCTGGACACCACCATCGCCAATGTCGCGCTGCCCTACATGCAGGGTTCGCTGTCGGCGACGCAGGACCAGATCGCCTGGGTGCTGACCTCCTATATCGTCGCCGCCGCGATCATGATGCCGACGACCGGATTCTTCGCCGCGCGATTCGGCCGCAAGAAGCTGCTGATCGTCGCGGTCGCCGGCTTCACGCTCGCCTCCGGCCTGTGCGGCGCGGCCCAGACGCTCGGCCAGATGGTCGCCTTCCGTCTGTTGCAGGGCGTGTTCGGCGCGGCGCTGGTGCCGATGTCGCAGGCGATCCTGCTGGATTCCTATCCGCGCGAGAAACACGGATCGGCCATGGCGATCTGGGGCGTCGGCGTCATGGTCGGCCCGATCCTCGGGCCGATGCTCGGCGGCTGGCTGACCGAATATTACAACTGGCGCTGGGTCTTCTACATCAACGTGCCGATCGGCGTGGCGGTCGTTTTCGGCGTCGCCGCCGTGCTCACCGAAAGCAGGCTGCAGGACATGCGCTTCGACTGGTTCGGCTTCACCGCCTTCAGCCTTGCGGTTGGCGCTCTGCAGATGATGCTCGACCGCGGCCAGCTGCTCGACTGGTTTTCCTCGCGCGAAATCATCTTCGAAGCGGCGCTCGCGACCCTCGCCCTCTACCTCTTTCTCGTTCATTCCGCGACGGCGAAGCAGCCCTACATCGATCCGCGCCTTTTCGCCGATCATAACTTCCGCGTCGGCGTCACGCTGATCTTCGTCGTCGGCGTGATCCTGCTGGCGAGCGTCGCGCTGCTGACCCCCTATCTGCAGACGCTGATGGGCTATCCGGTGCTGACGGCCGGCCTCATCCTCGGCCCGCGCGGCGTCGGCACCATGGTCGCCATGATGATCGTCGGCCGCCTCATCGCGCGCATCGACCCACGCATCTTTCTCCTGATCGGGCTCGGCCTCTCCGCGCTGTCGCTCTACGAGATGACCGGCTTCACGCCAGACGTCTCCTCGCGCACGCTCCTGATCAACGGCATCGTCCAGGGTTTTGGCCTCGGCTTCCTGTTCACGCCGCTGTCGACCGTCACCTTCGCGACCCTGCCGGCGCAGTTGCGCACGCAGGCGACCGGCCTGTTCAGCCTGCTGCGCAATCTCGGCTCGTCCATCGGCGTTTCCGTCGTCATGTTCATGCTGGCGCGTAATGTGCAGGTCGTGCACGCCGAGCTCGCGCAGAACGCCACGCCGTTCAATCCGGCGCTGCGCGCGCTTCCCGTCGAACACTTCTGGAATTTGAAGACGCTTGCCGGCCGCGCCGCGCTGAACATGGAGATCACGCGGCAGGCCGAGATCGTCGCCTATATGAACGACTACAAGCTGCTCGCCATTCTCACGCTGGCCGCCGCGCCGCTCGTCCTGCTGCTCGGCCGCCCGCAGGACCGCCAGATCGGCGCGGCGCATGCAGCCGCGATGGACTAGCTATTTTTTCGGCCTGAACGCCTGAATGTATCTCGGATCGGTGTCGATCCGCGCCGCGCCCATCAGCTCCAGACAATAAGGCACGGCGGCCATGATCGAATCGAGACACAGGTCGATCGAGCGCGGCGAGCCCGGCAGATTGACGACCAGACATTTTCCGCGTTGCGCGGCGAGCTGGCGCGACAGGATGGCGGTCGGCGTCTGCGCCAGCGACGCCGCCCGCATCTTCTCGCCGAATCCCGGAAATTCGCGCGGGGCTGCGGCGAGCGTCGCCTCCGGCGTCAGATCGCGCGCCGAAGGCCCGGTGCCTCCCGTGGTGAGCACGAGATCGCAACCCGCGACGTCGACGAGATCGATGATCGTATCACGCACGCTATCGAAGCCGTCAGGGATCACCCGCCGCTCGATACGGAAAGGCGTCGTCAGCACGCGCCCGAAATAGGCTTCGATCGCCGGCCCCGAAATATCTTCATAGACCCCTGCGCTTGCGCGGTCGGAGGCGGTGACAACGCCGATGACGGCGGGACGGACAGGCTCGCTCACTGCTCCACGTAGAGCTTGCCGCCCTTCTCCATGAATTCCGCGCTCTTGGCCGCCATCCCCTCGGCCGCCGCGATCTGTTCCGGCGTCAGCCCGAGCGCCTTTTTCTCGTTCTCGCCCATCGCCTGCACTTCGGCGCGCAGGTCCTGCGTGATCTTCATCGAGCAGAATTTCGGCCCGCACATCGAGCAGAAATGCGCGACCTTGTGCACATCCTTGGGCAGCGTCTCGTCGTGGAATGCGCGCGCCGTGTCGGGGTCCAGCCCCAGATTGAACTGGTCCTCCCACCGGAAATCGAACCGCGCCCGCGAAATGGCGTCGTCGCGCAGATGCGCGGCCGGATGGCCCTTGGCAAGGTCCGCCGCATGCGCGGCGATGCGATAGGTGATGACGCCCGTCTTCACGTCGTCGCGGTTGGGCAGACCCAGATGCTCCTTCGGCGTGACGTAGCAGAGCATGGCCGTGCCGAACCAGCCGATCATCGCGGCGCCGATGCCCGACGTAATGTGGTCATAGCCCGGCGCAATGTCGGTCGTCAGCGGCCCGAGCGTATAGAAGGGCGCCTCGCCGCATTCGCGCAGCTGCTTGTCCATGTTGATCTTGATCTTGTGCATGGCGACATGGCCGGGCCCTTCGATCATCACCTGGCATCCCTTGTCCCAGGCGACCTTGGTGAGTTCGCCGAGCGTCTCTAGTTCCGCGAATTGCGCGCGCGTCGTTGGCGTCGGCGCCCGAACCCGGCCGCAACCCGTCGCCGAGCGAGAACGACACGTCGTATTTGCGCATGATGTCGCAGATGTCGCCGAAGCGCTCGTAGAGGAAGCTCTCCTTGTGATGCGACAGGCACCAGCGCGCCATGATGGAGCCGCCGCGCGAGACGATGCCGGTCACGCGATTGGCGGTCAGCGGCACATAGGCGAGCCGCACGCCGGCGTGGATCGTGAAATAATCGACGCCCTGCTCGGCCTGCTCGATCAGCGTATCCTTGAACACCTCCCAGTCGAGCTTGGTCGCGTCGCCATTGACCTTTTCGAGCGCCTGATAGATCGGCACCGTGCCGATCGGCACGGGCGAATTGCGCAGGATCCAGTCGCGGATGTTGTGGATGTTGCGACCGGTCGACAGGTCCATCACCGTATCCGCGCCCCAGCGGATCGACCACACCATCTTCTCGACTTCTTCCGCCACCGACGAGGTGACGGCGGAATTGCCGATATTGGCGTTGACCTTCACCAGAAAGTTGCGGCCGATGATCTGCGGCTCGAGTTCGGGATGATTGACGTTGGAGGGAATGATCGCGCGTCCCCGTGCGATTTCCGAACGCACGAATTCCGGCGTCACGAATTCGGGGATCGACGCGCCGAAACTCTCGCCGTCGGCGACGGTGGCGGCAGCGTTCTCGACCGCTTTCTCGCGCGCGAGATTCTCGCGGTGCGCGACATAGATCATCTCTTCGGTGATGATCCCTGCGCGCGCGAATTCATATTGCGTGACCGGACCGGCGCCTGTGCCGCGCCGCGGCAGGCGGTTGGCCGGGCACGGCGGAACGAGGCCGTCGGCCGAGACGTTGCCGTTGTCTTCCGGCTTGAGCGCGGCCCTCGTAGGTCTCGATATTGGCCCGGTGCGCCAGCCACGTGCGCGCAGGCGGCAGGCCCGCGGCAAGATCCGGCGTGAACGAGGAATCCGTATAGGGGCCGGAAGCGTCGTAGACCCGCACCGGCGGCTCGCCGCTTTCCTTCGACAGGGCGATCTCGCGGAACGGCACGCGAATGCCCGGCGCGACTTCGGCGTAGACCTTGCGGGAGCCCTGGATCGGGCCGGTGGTGACGGTTTCCGGACGCAACGGACGCTTGGCGTGCACGTTCATCGGCTGTTCCTCCACGTGAAGGGGATGCGGATGCGGGGAAGAAGGCGGGAGCGTCCCGATCAGCCTTCCCTGCGCCGGCATTACCCGGATCAGGTTCTATGGGTCTCATCTCAGCCGCCGGGAAGACAATCTTGCCGGCAGCACCCCATGGCGTTGGTGGAAACATAGACTTCGGGAGGGGTAGCTTCAAGCGCCCGGCAGAATGCGCGAGTGCGCGCCGCTCGCCCCTTCCCCTGCCGGCGATATGATGTTTATGTCGGACAATTCGAAATTCGGGAGGAGCCGCCATGACCGCCGTCGCCAATCCGTTCGACGCCGCACGTCCCAAGAGCACGCGCGGCGAAATCCAGTCCAGCGTCGGCAAGGAGATCGGCGTCTCGAGATGGATCGCCATCGATCAGGCGCGCATCGACGCTTTCGGCAAGCTGACCGAAGACCTCTATTTCATCCACATGGACCCCGAGCGCGCGAAGAAGGAGACGCCGTTCGGCGGCGCGATCGCGCATGGCTTCCTCACGCTCTCCATGCTGAGCGCCATGGCCTATGACGCCGTGCCCGATATCGAGGGCCGCACGATGGGCATGAACTACGGCTTCGACAAGATCCGCTTCATCTCGCCGGTGCCCGCAGGCTCGCGCGTACGCGCGCATTTCGTCATCGGCGCGGCGACCGCCAAGTCGGACCGCGAACTGGTGATCCGCTACGACGTATCCGTCGAAATCGAAGGCAAACCGAAGCCGGCGCTCGCCGCTGAATGGCTGACGATCGCATTCTTCGGGTGAAAGTGCGCGACACTTGAACACGTCATTGCGAGGAGCGGAGCGACGAAGCAATCTAGGCGGCCTGCCGCGGCTCTGGATTACTTCGCTTTGCTCGCAATGACGGAGAGGAAGAGGAAGAAAGTGCAATGACCATTTCTTTCAAGGACCGCGTCGCCATCGTCACCGGCGCCGGCAACGGGCTTGGCCGCTCTCACGCGCTGGCGCTGGCCGCGCGCGGCGCCAAGGTCGTGATCAACGATTTCGGTGGCGCGCGCGACGGTTCGGGCGGCTCGTCGGAGGCCGCCGACAAGGTGGTCGCCGAGATCAAGGCGGCCGGCGGCGAGGCGATGGCGGCGCCGTGCAGCGTCACCGACGAGAAGGGGGTCGCCGACATGGTGCGCGGCGCCATGGAGAAATGGGGCCGCGTCGACATTCTCATCAACAATGCCGGCATCCTGCGCGACAAGACCTTCTCCAAGATGGACATCGCCGATTTTCGCATGGTGCTCGACGTGCATCTCATGGGGTCGGTCATCTGCACCAAGGCGGTGTGGGACGTCATGCGTGCGCAGAACTACGGCCGCATCGTGCTGACCGCGTCTTCGTCCGGCATCTACGGCAATTTCGGCCAGGCCAATTACGGCGCGGCCAAGATGGCCATGGTTGGCCTGATGAACGTGCTGTGCCAGGAGGGCGCGAAGAACAACATCCACGTCAACACGCTTGCGCCGACGGCGGCCACCCGCATGACCGAAGAATTGCTTCCCAAGCAGGCGCTCGACCTGATGCGCCCCGAACTGATCACGCCCGGCGTGCTCTATCTCGTCAGCGAGGAAGGCCCGACCCGCTACATCCTCGGCGCCGGCGCGGGCGCCTTCGCGCGCACGATCATCTACGAGACCGACGGCCTCTACATCGACGATCCGACGCCCGAGAAGGTCGCCGCGCATTTCGCCGAAATCGGCGATCCCGCCAAGCAGGAGGCCTTGCAGAACGCCTTCCAGCAGACCAATAAGTTCGTCGGCAAGGCCGCAGCCGCGAAAGGCGTGGCGCTGTCGAAGCCCTGATCGCCGTCATTGCGAGCGGAGCGAAGCAATCCAGAGCCACGACCCGGTTCTGGATTGCTTCGTCGCTTTGCTCCTCGCAATGACGGAAAGGAAAGAAGAATGTCCCTCGACGTCAAAACCCTCGACGAAACCCGCCTCGCCGCCTGGCTCGAAAAGAACCTCGACGGCTTCAAGGGCCCGCTCACGGCGACAAAGTTCGGCGACGGACAGTCGAACCCGACTTTCCTGATCGAGGCCGCCAGCGGCGCCTATGTGCTGCGCCGCAAGCCGCCGGGCGTGCTGCTGAAATCCGCGCACGCCGTCGATCGCGAGTACCGCGTGCAGAAGGCGCTCGCCGACACTGGCGTGCCCGTCGCAAAAATGCACCTGCTGTGCGAGGACGACAGCGTCATCGGCACGGCCTTCTACATCATGCAGCGCATCGAGGGCCGCATCTTCTGGAAGCCGGACCTGCCGGAAGTCTCGCGCGAGGACCGCGCGAAAATCTACGACGAGATGAACCGCGCGCTCGCTGCGCTCACCACGCTCGATCCCGCCAGGGTCGGCCTCTCCGACTTCGGTCGCCCCGGCTCCTATTTCGAGCGCCAGTTCAAGCGCTGGACCGACCAGTACCGCGCCTCCGAAACCGAGACGATTCCCGCGATGGACGATCTCATCGCCTGGCTCGCCGGCAATACGCCGGCTGACGACGGCCGCGTGTCGATCGTCCACGGCGACTACCGGCTCGACAACATGATCTTCCATCCGACCGAGCCGCGCCTGCTCGCCGTGCTCGATTGGGAATTGTCGACGCTCGGCCATCCCTTCGCGGACATTTCCTACCAGTGCATGCAGTGGCGCACGGATTCGAAAAGCATCTTCTCCGGCCTCGGCGGCCTAGACCGCAAAGCGCTCGGCGTGCCGACCGAAGAGGAATATGTCGCGGCTTTCTGCAAGCGCGCGGGGCTCACGGGCATCCCCAACTGGGATTTCTACATTGCCTTCAATTTCTTCCGGCTGGCGGCGATCATCCAGGGCGTGAAGAAGCGCGCGCTCGACGGCAACGGCTCCAATCCCGAGCGCGGCCTGGCCATGGGCGAAATGGTCCCGGTTCTGGCCAAAGCGGGGCTGGAAACCGCTCGCAAGGCATGAAGCCCCGCGGCCTTGTTTTCGCCGTACAGCGATCTATGTTGCAACCCATAACATCCGCGCGGCGATGATGGATCGCCTGCGCATCCAATGGGCGGTACGGCCGTTTCGGTCGCGCTCTTCGATTCAGGCGACCATCGGTTCATGAAGCGCGCAATTATTCTCGTCCTGGCCCTCGTCGTCCTGCTCGGGGCCGCCGGCGGGCTCGGCTATTTCCAGATGGTCGTGAAGCCCGCGATGATCAAAGGCTTCATCCAGAAGGCCGGCCAGCCCACCAATTCCGTCGCCGCGACACAGGCCAGGACCGAGACCTGGACGCCGACGCTCACCGCCATCGGCTCGCTGCGCGCCACGCAGGGCGTCGAGATCGCCCCGCAGGTCGGCGGCGTCGTGCGCGCCATCAAGTTCGAATCCTCACAGGATGTGCACAAGGGCGCGCTGCTCGTCGAGATCGACGATTCGACCGAGCAGGCCGACCTCAAGGCCAATCAGGCGGCGCTCCTCAATGCGCAATCCACGCTCAACCGCCAGTCGAAACTCGTCTCGGGCGGCAACAGCACACAGGCGACGCTCGATCAGGCCACCGCCGCGCGCGATCAGGCGGCCGCCGCCGTCGAACGCACCAAGGCGATCATCGCGCAGAAGCGCATCGCCGCGCCCTTCGACGGCCGTCTCGGCATCCGCCGCATCGACATCGGCCAATATGTCTCGCCGGGCGCGCCGCTCGTGACGCTGCAGCAGCTCGATCCGATCTACGTCGACTTCCAGGCGCCCGAGCAATATTTCGCGCGCCTCGCCGTCGACCAGACCATCACGCTGACCGTTGACGCCTTCGGCGGCAAGACGTTCAGCGGCAAGGTCAAGTTCCTCGACGCACGCATCTCGACCGACACCCGCAACTTCCTCGTGCGCGGCGAAATCGAGAACAAGGACAAGAAGCTCCTGCCCGGCATGTTCGCCAATGTCTCGGTCTTGGCCGGCGACGCCCGTCAGGTCGTCACCCTACCGCGCACGGCGGTCGTCTATTCGCTCTATGGCGACAGCGTCTATGTGCTGAAGACGCCTGCGCCGAAGCCCGGCGAGGCGCAGGCGGCGCAACCTCAGAAAGCCACGCAGCCCACCGATGCGCTCTACGAGGTCGAGCGCCGCTTCGTGCGCGTCGGCGAGACGCAGGGCGACCGCGTCGAGATCGCCGACGGCGTGAAGGCCGGCGAGACCGTGGTGAGCGAAGGGCAGGTCAAGCTCTTCGCGGGCATGCGCGTGCGCATCGACCCGAAGGCGGGCCTCGCGCCCATGAACCCCATGCCGAAGCTCTGAGGCGCCAAGCGTGGGCTCGTTCACCGACCTCTTCATCCGCCGTCCAGTTCTGGCGACCGTCGTCAGCCTGCTGATCCTGCTGATCGGCGCGCAGGCGGGCTTCAAGCTGCAGATCCGGCAATATCCGGAACTCTCGCAGACCACGATCACCATCACGACGGCCTATCCCGGCGCCAATGCCGATCTCATCCAGGGCTTCATCACCACGCCGCTCGAACAGGCCGTGGCGAGCACCGAGGGCATCGACACGCTGGTGGCCAGTTCCCAGCAGAACGTCTCGACCATCACGCTCAATATGCGGCTGAACGCCAACCCCGATCGCGCCGTCGCCGACGTCCTGTCTAAAATCCAGCAGGTCAAGAGCCAGTTGCCGCGCGAGGCGCAGGACCCGGTCGTCGTCAAGAAGACCGGCCAGGGCTACGCGCTCCTCTACATGTCCTTCAACTCGGACGTGCTGACGAGCGCGCAGATCACCGACTATCTCAACCGCGTCGTGCAACCGAAGCTGCAAACACTCGACGGCGTCGCCGAAGCGCAGATCCTCGGCGGCCAGACCTTCGCCATGCGCATCTGGCTCGACCCGACCAAGATGGCCGCGCGCGGCGTGACGGCGGGCGATGTGCGCAATGCGCTCGCCGCCAACAATTTCACCGCCGCCGCGGGCCAGATCAAATCGGAGTACACGCAGACCTCGATCAACGCGCTGACCTCGCTCGACAGCGCCAAGGCGTTCGCGCAGCTCGTGGTCGTGGCGCGCGGCGATGCGCTGGTGCGGCTCGGCGACATTGCCCGCGTCGAACTCGGCCCGCAGAGCGCGGATTCCTCCTCCGTCTTCGATGGGCTGAAAGCAGTCTTCATCGGCATCTATGCGACGCCGACCGCCAATCCGCTGACCGTGATCGACGAGGTGCGCAAGGCTTTCCCGAGCGTGCAGAGGGAATTGCCGGCCGGCATTCACGCGGCCATCGCCTATGACGCGACCGAATTCATCCGCGCCTCGATCTGGGAAGTCGCCAAGACACTGGCCGAAGCAGCCCTCATCGTCATCGTCGTCATCTTCCTGTTCCTCGGCAATTTCCGCTCGACCATCATCCCCATCGTCACCATTCCGCTCTCGCTGATCGGCGTGATGATGTTCCTGCTGGCGATGGGCTATTCCATCAATCTGCTCACCCTGCTCGCCTTCGTGCTGGCGATCGGCCTCGTCGTCGACGACGCCATCGTGGTGGTCGAGAACATCTGGCGCCACATCGAGGATGGCATGACGCCGCGCGACGCCGCGCTGACCGGCGCGCGCGAGATCGCAGGGCCCTGTCATCTCCATGACGATCACGCTGGCCGCCGTCTATGCGCCGATCGGCTTCGTCTCAGGGCTCACCGGCGCGCTGTTCCGCGAATTCGCCTTCACGCTGGCCGGCTCCGTCATCGTCTCGGGCGTCGTCGCGCTCACGCTGTCGCCGATGATGTGCTCGAAGCTGCTGAAGGCCCATGCGCCGGACGCGCGCGGCGGTTCTCGGCCTGGCTCGACAGCATGCTTCGACGCGCTGCGCCGCCGCTACGAGCGCCGCCTGCACAAGACGCTCAACTTCCGCGCGCTGACGGTGACGATCCTCGTCGGCGTGCTCGCGATCACCGCCGTCATGTTCGTCACGACGACGCCGAAGGAGCTCGCGCCCGAAGAAGACCAGGGCATTCTGCTGTCGCTGATCAAGACGCCGCAATCCGGCAATCTCGATTACGGAAGCGGCGACGCAAAACGTCTGGAAGATCGTCGAGACCATTCCCGAGAAGGCGCGCATCTCTTCGTCATCAACGGTTTCGCCGGCGTGCACCAGGCCTTCGCCGGCATTCTGCTGAAGCCCTGGGACCAGCGCCAAGCGGTCGCAGAAGCAGATCCTGCAGAACGAACTGCAGCCCAAGCTCGCGACCATCGCCAGCGCGAAGATCTTCGCCTTCTCGCCGCCGCCGCTGCCGGGCTCCACCGGCGGCCCGCCGATGCAGTTCGTCATCCGCACGACTGGCGACTATCAGCGTCTCGCGCAGGTGGCCGGCGAAATGCAGAAGATCGCCACCGCCAGCGGCATGTTCATCTTCACCGACATCGATCTCAAGTTCGACACGCCGCAGATCGAGTTCAAGATCGACGCGGCCAAGGCCAATCGCCTCGGCTGGTCGATGCAGGACGTCGGCGCTTCGCTCGCCACCATGCTCGGCGGCAATTACGTCAACCGGTTCAATCTCTACGGCCGCTCCTACGAGGTCATCCCGCAGGCGCCGCGCGAATATCGCGACGCGCAGGGACTGGCTGACGCGCTACCGTGTGCGCACGAAGGGCGGCGAACTCGCGCCGCTCTCGACGGTCGCGTCCATCCAGCAGACCGTGCAGCCGAACGCGCTGTCGGAATTCCAGCAGCTCAATTCCGCGACGCTGTCGGGCGTGCCCTTTCCCGGCCGCACGCTCGGCGAGGCGATCGACTTCCTCACGCCAAGTCGAAGGAAATCTTCCCCGAGGGCTACACCTACGATTTCCAGGGCGACAGCGCGGCAATACGTGCAGGAGAGCGAACGCGCTGACCATCACCTTCATCTTCGCGCTGATCGTGATCTTCCTCGTGCTCGCCGCGCAGTTCGAGAGTTTCCGCGATCCGTTCATCATCCTGATCGCCTTGCCGACTTCGATGTTCGGCGCGCTGCTGCCGCTCAACCTCATGAGCGTGATGGGCCTTCCAGGCGAGCCTCCCTCAACATCTATTCGCAGATCGGCCTCGTCACGCTGATCGGCCTGATCTCCAAGCACGGCATCCTGATGGCGGAATTCGCCAACCGCATGCAGGAGGAAGCACATGAGCCGCCGCGAGGCGATCGAACATGCGGCCGGCGTGCGCCTGCGCCGATCCTGATGACGACGGCCGCGATGGTGGTGGGCGTCGTGCCGCTCATGACGCCGTCCGGCGCCGGCGCGCAGAGCCGCATCGCCATCGGCATCGTGATCGCCTCGGGCATGGCGTCGGCACGCTCTTCACGCTGTTCGTGACGCCGGCGATCTACACCTTCGTCGCCGCGACCATTCCCAGGACCGCGAGCAGCACGGCCTCGAGCGCCAGCCGTGGCGCAGACGCCCGCGGAGTGATATGACGCGGCCTCGCGCCGATGCGAGGCCCTCTCCTTTCCCTCCCCGCTTCGCGGGAGAGGGGACGGCCGGCGCCCGTGATCACGACGGTCGATGAAGCGACGAGATCTGCCCCCTCCCGCGAAGCGGGGAGGGTTGGGGAGGGGGCAGGCCTCCTGAAGAGAGAAGAATCGTTTGAACGCCCCGCTCGCCAAAGCCGACCCCGTCTCCCGCCGCCGCACCTTCGCGATCATCTCGCATCCGGACGCCGGCAAGACCACGCTCACCGAAAAGCTGCTGCTGTTCGGCGGCGCGATCCAGCTCGCCGGCGAAGTGCGCGCCAAGCAGAACCGCCGCCAGACCCGCTCCGACTGGATGGGTATAGAGCGCGAGCGCGGCATTTCCGTCGTCACGTCCGTGATGACCTTCGAATATGGCGATTGCGTCTTCAACCTCTTGGATACGCCCGGCCACGAGGACTTTTCGGAAGATACCTACCGCACGCTGACGGCGGTCGATTCCGCCATCATGGTGATCGACGCCGCCAAGGGCATCGAGGCGCGAACCCGCAAGCTGTTCGAAGTCTGCCGCCTGCGAGATATTCCGATCGTCACCTTCGTCAACAAGCTCGACCGCGAGGCGCGCGACCCCTTCGAGACGCTGGACGAGATCGAGAAAACGCTGGCGCTCGACACCACGCCCATGACCTGGCCGATCGGCTCCGGCCGCGCCTTCTGCGGCACCTATGATCTCCGGCATGGCGTCGTGCGGAAACTGGACGCCGAAGCCGACGCCGAACCGATGAAGGTTTCCGGCCCCGATGACCCGCAGATCGCGGCGCTCGCAGGCCAAGCGCTCGCCGAACACACGGCCGGCGAGATCGAACTCGCCATGGGCGCCTCCAAACCGTTCGACAAGCAGGCCTTCCTGGAGGGGCATCTAACGCCGGTCTTCTTCGGCTCCGCTTTGCGCAATTTCGGCGTGCGCGACCTCATCGACGCCATGGCCGAACTCGCCCCGCCGCCGCGCGGGCTGGACACGGCGAGCCGCCACGTCGATCCCCGCGAAAACAAGATGACGGGCTTCGTGTTCAAGATTCAGGCGAACATGGACCCCAACCACCGCGACCGCATCGCCTTCCTGCGCGTCACCTCCGGCAAGCTGGCGCGCGGGATGAAGGCGAAGCTGATCCGCACCGGCAAGAACATGGCGCTCAACGCGCCGCAGTTCTTTTTCGCGCAGGACCGCACGATCGCGGATGAAGCCTATGCCGGCGACGTCGTCGGCATTCCCAACCACGGCGTGCTGCGCATCGGCGACACGCTGACCGAGGGCGAGGAACTGATCTTCCGGGGCGTGCCGAGCTTCGCGCCGGAAATCCTGCGCCGCGTCCGCATCGGCGACGCGATGAAGGCCAAGAAGCTGAAGGAAGCCCTGCAGCAGATGGCCGAGGAAGGCGTCGTGCAGGTCTTCACGCCCAACGACGGCTCGGGCTCCATGGTCGGCGTCGTCGGCGCCCTGCAGCTCGATGTGCTGGCCGAGCGGCTGAAGGCCGAATACGGGCTGGAGGTGACCTTCGAGCAGAGCCGCTTCGAAATCTGTCGCTGGGTAACAGCCAAGGACAAGGCGGAGCTGGACAAATTTCTGCGGGCCTATCCCGCGTCCATCGCCGAAGACCTCGACGGGGCCCCCGTCTTCATGGCGACCTCCGCTTTCAACCTGCGCTACGAGGAAGAGCGCTGGCCGGACGTTGTTTTTTCCGATGTGAAGGATTATCAGGCTTCCAACCCGAAATAGGGCCGCAGGCGGGCGGCCGGGGGCGGTTTGCGCCCTGAAGTCAATCGGGCGGGAAATCCTTGATGGCAAAGATTCTTCCGGTGATCATGTGCGGCGGCGCCGGCACCCGTGTGTGGCCCGAATCCCGCGATTCGCTGCCGAAACAATTCATACCCCTGGTTTCCGAGCGCTCGACCTTCCAGATGCTGGTCGAGATGCTGAAGGATCCGCTGTTCGAGAAGCCCGTCGTCCTGACCAACGTCGACTATCGCTTCCTCGTGGTCGACCAGCTCTCCGCCATCAACGCCGAGGCCGACATCGTGCTCGAGCCGATGCGCCGCGATTCCGGCCCGGCGGTCGCAGTGGCCGCCGAAATGGCCGCTCGCCGCAGCCCGGATACGGTCGTCGTGGTCTTCGCCGCCGACCATGTCGTGCAGGACCGCCCAAAGCTCATCCAGCACTGCCGCGAGGCCGCCGAGGCGGCGGAGGCCGGCGCCATCGTCACGCTCGGCATCCGCCCGACCGGGCCCGCAACCGGCTACGGCTACATCCGCGCCGGCCAGCCGCTGAAGGAAGGCTCGCCCGTCCGCAAGGTCGAGGCCTTCGTCGAAAAGCCGGACCTCGTCACGGCTCAGAAATACGTGGCGCAAGGCTATTTCTGGAACTGCGGCTATTTCGTTTTCCGCGCCGACGTCATGCAGGGCGAACTCGACAAGTTCGAGCCGGCCATGCGCGAGGCCGCGGCCGCCGCCGTCGAGGCGTCGCGACCCGATCTCAAATTCATAGTGCTCGACGCCGATTCCTTCGGCCGCGCGCCGAAGAAGTCGATCGACTACGCCGTCATCGAGCGTTCCGACCGGCTCGCGCTGGTGCCGGCCGACATCGGCTGGTCGGACGTCGGCACCTGGGAGGCGGTGTGGGAGCTCTCCGACCGCGATTCCGACGGCAATTCGGTGCGCGGCCACGGCGTCGTGCTCGGCGGCCGCAATGTTCATATCCGCTCCGACGAACATCTGACCGCCGTCGTCGGCGTCGAGGACGTCGTTGTCGTCACCACTCAGGACGCCGTCCTCGTCCTGCATCGTTCCAAATCGGATCAGGTCAAGGCGCTGGTCGACCATCTCAAGTCGACCAACCGCCGCGAGGTCGCCGAGCACAAGCGCATCTTCCGCCCCTGGGGCTATTACCAGTCGATCGACGCGGGCGCGCGCCACCAGGTCAAGCGCATCGTCGTCAAGCCCGGCGACCGCCTGTCGCTGCAGAAGCATTTCCATCGCGCCGAGCACTGGATTGTCGTGAAAGGAACGGCGGAAGTCGACCGCGACGGCGAGCGCCATCTCGTGCACGAGAACGAGTCGATCTACCTGCCGATCGGCTGCGTCCATCGCCTCGGCAATCCCGGCAAGATCGATCTCGAGCTGATCGAAGTACAGACGGGCTCCTATCTCGGCGAGGACGACATCGTCCGCATCGAGGACGTGTACAACCGCGGATAATTGGGCAGCGGGCAACCGTCATTGCGAGTGCAGCGAAGCAATCCAGGGCCGCGACCCGGCTCTGGATTGCTTCGTCGCTTTGCTCCTCGCAATGACGGGTTGGATCAAACCGCGTTCCGGTACGCCTTCCGCGAGAACACGGTCAGCCACAAGATCCGCAGGTCGAGCAGCGGCGACCAATTGTCGATGTACCAGAGGTCGTGCTCGACGCGCTTGCGCATCTTGTCCTCGCCGGTCGTGTCGCCACGCAAGCCGTTGACCTGCGCCCATCCCGTAATGCCCGGCTTCACATTGTGGCGGCGCGCGTAGAAGGCGATTGCCTGCTCGTACATCTGATCATGCGCCAGCGCATGCGGACGCGGGCCGACCAGCGACATTTCGCCCGACAGCACGTTGAACAGCTGCGGCAGCTCGTCGATATTCGTACGACGCAGCAGCCGCCCGACGCGCGTGATGCGGGGATCGCCGACCTGCGCCTGCGGCACGTGCCGCCCGTCGTCCAGCGTGCTCATCGACCGGAATTTGAAGATGCGGAAGGGCTCCTGGTTGAAGCCGTAGCGCCGCTGCAGGAAGAAGACCGGACCGGGAGCGTCGAGTTTGATCGCGAGCGCGACCAGCGCGAACAGCGGCGACAGCAGCGCGACCGCGGCGCTCGCCACGATGACGTCGAACAGGCGCTTCAGCGCGACCTCGCCGTGCGACAGCGGCCGGCGCACGAGATGCAGGCTCGAAACGGCGCCAACGCGCGAGATGCGCGCATCGACGAAACGATCGAGCACGCGTTCCGGACCGAGATGTATCGAGGCCGGCACGCGCATGAATACGTCGATGCACGCGTCGATCGTTTCGCTCTCCGACCATGGCGCGAGAATGAAGACATCGTCGGGTCGCAGCATGCGGGCCGAGGCGGCCGCGAGCGCGAGATCTTCTTCCAGTGTTTCGCGGCCTCGCAGCACGGCGGCGGCCACCACGCGCATGCCGCTCTCCCACGGCTGGTATCGTGTCGCAAAGCCCTCGACATCGGCTTCGTAACCGACGACGAAAACGCGTTTCAGCGGAATGCCGCCGGCAGACACGCTCGCGCGCACCAGCCCGACGACGCCGGCGCGCGTCGCGATCACCCCGCCAAGGCCCAGGAAGTAGAAACCGACGATCGTCGCGCGCGAGAATTCGCCGGTCGTCTTGGTCGCGAAACCGAAGACCAGCGCGCAGGCGAACACGATATTCCAGAGGACGAAGGTGCGCCGCCCGTGGCCGCCCGTTTGCAGGTAGTTCGACAGCGCATATTCGTCGCGCATCGTGTTGGCGGTGGCGAACATCAGCGCGACGAAGAGGCCGACTTCGAGAAAATTGCCGACCGGCCCGACATCGCCGTAGGCGCTCCAGTGATAGAACATGCCGGCGGCCAGCGCGCTGACAATGATTGTCGCTATGTCGGCGACCGCCGTGAGCAATCCGAACGCGCCGCGCAACAGGGCCAGATGCGCCCGCGGCTGCCAGTCCGACCAATCGGCATGCAACGAGCCCGCGTCCGGAATCGGCGCAGGCCGGATGCGCCGTGAAACCGGTTCGTTCGTGTCGTCGCCGCGTCGACGCATTTCACTCGACCCATGCCGGTCGCCACTGTCCCGTTTAGGGACGGCGGCGAACCCAAGTTCGATTCTGCGCGGGCGCTGCAAGAACGCCGCCAGCAGCAGCCGCGGCGAGGTCAGGTTTCGTTAACCATGTTCGAATAATCGTTAATCAATTCATTCCGAACGAAGGCGGACGTGCGCGGGCGCTTCCACGCTCTTGCCGGCGCAGCCGGCGCTTTGGCATGCGGACTTGCGGCCGCAGTATGGTGCGCGGCCGCCCCGCCGCCTTTCGTCGCCTCCGCCCTCGTGAGCGTCGACGCCGCAGCCGACATTCCTGCCGCCTATGACGTATCGGCGCTGCGCGCGCTCGCAACGAGCGAGACGGTCCTGCGCCAGGCTGCCCTCGACCCGAAAGCCGCCGCCGCGGTCGCGCGCGAGGCGCGACCGACGCTGCCCGACCGCATCCTCGCTCTGCTCAGCGCGCGCCCCAATCAAACAGACACGCTGAGCCGCGCCGCCGATCTGCTCGCGCAGCGCATCGAGGTCGAACACGGCGCGATGGCGCGCAGCGCGCTCATCCATGTGCGCATGCAGGACGCCGCGACGGCGGCAGCAGCAGCCAACGCCATCGCTCAGGCGATCGTCGCCGCGCACAACGACGCAAGCGCGAGGATCGACCGTCGCCTCGACCAGTCGCGCGGCGAAAGGCTGGCGCGAACGGAACACAGACGCGACCTCGCCCGCGCGCGCCTCGCCGCCCTGCGCGCGAGCGACCTTGCGCCGACGGGCTCGATCGCGCCTGTGGCGAAGGCGCCGCCTGCCCCAGCCGCGCATGCCCTCGCCGAAGCGCAGCGCGCTGTCGCCGCCGCCCGGTCGCGCCGCGCCGAGGCGGCGCGCATCTACGGCCCGCGTCATCCGCAAATGATCCAGATCGAGACGGACGCCCGGCGCGCCGAAGCCGCCCTGCAGGCGGCGCGCGCCAAACTGGCGACCGCGCCGAGCGCGCCCGGACCGTCGCTGGCCGAAGGCGGCCCCGACCCGCGCATCGACGAACTGGCGAATGCGCAAGAGGAGGCCGAACGCGCTGAAGCCGCCTATGACCGGGAAGCCGCGCGTTTCGCGACGCCGAACCGTCAGGCGCGGATCGAGGAACAGGCGCGCGCGCCGTCCGGCCGCGACCGGCCGCCGACTTCCATTGTGGTCGCGGCCTCCACGCTGCTCGGCTTCGTCCTGTTCGGGGCGGCGCCGGGCCTCGGCGCGCCGCGCCCATCAACCTGCCGCGCGCAGCCGCAGCGCCCGCACGCCATCATGCGCGACGGCGCCATCGACGCCGCAAGCGCGCGGCGTCTGGTCGAAGCGCTCAACATCGCGGCGAGCGACGGCGCCCGGCGCGTTCTCGTCCGCAGCGATACGACGCGCGCAATCGGTGAGGGAATGCACGCGTTGGCCATGGCCGCTCTCGCGCAGGGCTGGCGTCCCCTCGTCATCGGATCGGCGGGCCGGCAAGGTCTGGCGCGCGGCGCGGTTATCTTCGATCAACGAAGCTACGCGATTTCAGCGATCCCCACCCGTGCGGGCGACCTCTTGATCGCCCGGCCGGTCGACAGACGACGCCCCGCGGGAGATGCGGACATCGCCTTCGATCTCGTCCTGTTCGACGAAGACACGGCCGCCGCGCATATCGACGTCGCCGTATGGATCGGCGCCGCGGCGCCGCCATCCGGCATCGCGACCGCGGACCAGAACCTGATCTGGATTGATCCAGAACAAATCGACGACGAGGCATGACCTTCGTCACATGAAATCGTGACAGGCGGCACTGTCGATCGAAAACGTGAGGCGTTTCATACGCATATCGCGCTCGTACAGCGGTGTGCCGGCCATGAAAGTCTCTCAAGCCTTCGACGGATTCGAATCCGCTCTCAAGTCCATGCGCGCAGCGGAAATCGCCGCGCTCGGCGCGCAGGGGTCGGATGGTCGCGACGCGGCGAGCGAGCTTGCAAGCGCGCTCGACAATGTCCGCGCCGCCGCCGTCCGCCTGTGGTCTCTCCCGGCGACGGGCCCCTCGGACCTCGTGCTCAAGGCGCGCGCGCTACGCTGGCATTTTCCCGACGGCGTGGAAATCTCCAACGGCGTGACGCTCGGAACGGCGAGCGGACTCGAACAGGACGCCTCGCTCGGCGCCATTGCGATCCACTACATATTCCGGGACCTGCTCGCGCTGTCGGAGTGAGGCGCGTCGCCCTATCGCGCGAAGAACTGCACGACGGGCGAGAGGAACGGCGTGAGCCACGCAGGCGCCTTGCCCACGAGGTCGGTCAGGCGGTCGAGATCGTCGTCCGGCAGCGCGCGCGTCAGACGCGCCAGCGCGAAATAGACGGCGACGCCGAGGAGAATCGCAAGCGCGATTCCAACTGGACCGGGCGCTATATTGACGACGGCGCGCGCAGCGATCGCGCTGCCTGCCGCGGAGCCGACGATGCGCGCGACCGACCCATAAGGGCTCGGGCAATCGAGCGCACGATGCAGATAGACGAAACTCGCCGCCACGATGGTGAACTGGATCAGCGAGCGCGCGACGACGGCGCCCATCAGTCCGTAGACCGGAACGACGAGCACGCCCGCCGCGACGATGGCCGCCGCGCCGGCGACGCCGGTGCGCACAAGAAAATAATTGCGTTCAGTCGCAAACAGCAGCGCGGAGGAGACCGTCGACACCGCGCCAAAGGCCTGCGCGGCGACGAGCACCGCGGCGGCAGTCGAGGCCTCCGCAAATTCGGCGCCGAACAAGGCCGGCACCAGCGCCGGCGCGATCGCCGCCATGCCGAAACAGGCCGGGAAGATCAGGAAGGACATGAACCTGACGGCAGACGCGAAAGCGCGCTTGAGGCCTGCCTTGTCGCCAACCGCGTACAATTGCGAGAACAGCGCGAGCAGGCCGCCCGTCATCAGCAACGGCGCCTGGGTGGCGACGGTGGCGAGCGTATTGGCGGCGGAATAGAGGCCAGCCTCGTGCGGCCCGCGATAATGGTTGAGAAAGGCGAGTTCGGTGCGCGACCAGACGACCGCCGCGATCAACCCGACGCCCCAGCTCGCCAGCGAGAACCGCCATGCGCGCTGCTTCAGCTCATGGTCGATCCTGCCGCCGGGCTTGATATGCGTGAGCGTGTAGAGCGCGAGCAGCAGGCTGCCGCCGCCATAGCCGACCAGCGCGCCGGTCGGGCCAAAGAAATATGCGCCGGTCGCGACCGCAGCGAGCTGGATGGCGAGCGAGATCGCGGTCAGCCGCGCCGCCTCGTCGAATTTCTGCGCGCCGCGCAATTGCGACAGGCCGTAATTGCCGATCGCCTGCAGCGCGAACAGAACGGCGAGAGACAACCAGACCGTCGACGCGACATCGTCGAAAGGCAGAATGGGAAAGCGCGGCTCGAGGATGGGCGCCATTCGCCACAGGGCGGCGAGCGCTGCGGCTCCGACGGCTGTCGTCGCCAGGATCGCGGGATAAAAGGCGCGCGCGAAATTGCCGGCGTCGTCATGCAGCGCGCGCGCCTCGAGATCGGGAACAAATCGCGCAATCGTGATCGGCAGGCCGAGATCGCAGAGGGTGACGAGCGTGCCGACAATCCAGATGCCGAGCGCGACATTGCCGGCGCCGCCCGGCCCGAGCATGCGCGCCACCACGACGACGCTGAGCAGGCTGCCGAGCGCCGTCGAGGCGCCAGCGAGACTGGAATGCAGCGTGTTTCGCGCGAAGCGCGGAAGGGCCATTTTAACGAACCGTTAAGCCTGCACGACGCCGGATAGGCCGGGTTTCTGGCGTTCTCATCGATCATCTCTAACCTGCGACACAGGTCGCGCGCGAGTCGGAACGAAGATCATAATGAATATGCAACAACGAATTGGACGGACAATCTTTACGGTCGCCTGCGCGCTGATCGCCGCGCAGCCTGGCTTTGCGCGCGACGCCGCGAATAAGGCGCCGGCGGCTGGCGTTAACCTGTCCGGCGGCGAATTCGGCCAGCCCTCCGGCAAGGTCGAAAAGGACTTTCATTTCCCCTCCGACGCTGAATTCGCCTGGGCGCAAAAGAAAGGCTTCGCCTTCGTGCGCCTGCCCTTCATGTGGGAACGGCTGCAGCCGGCGCTCGAGAAGGATTTCGACGCCGAGCACCTGGGACTTCTGGTCGCAACCGTCGAACGCGCGCGCGCGAAAAAGCTGGCGGTCGTTCTCGATGTCCACAATTATGGCCGCTGGCGCGGCGGGCCGGTCGGCGGCGATATCGTTCCCGATCGCGCCTTCGCCGACCTCTGGCGCAGGCTTGCGCGGAAATTCGGCGGACAGGCCGACGTCGCTTTCGGCCTGATGAACGAACCGCACGACATGCCGGCCGCCGCCTGGGCGAAATCGGCGCAGGCCGCCATCGACGCCATTCGCGCGACCGGCGCCTGCAATCTCGTGCTCGTGCCCGGCGTCAACTGGACCGGCGCGCACAGCTGGACGAAGGAGAGCGAACACGGCGTCAATGGCGAAGCCATGCGTACAATCCAGGACAAGGGCGCCCATGCCTTCGAATTCCACCAATATCTCGACGCAGACTGGTCGGGCTCGAGCGGCCAATGCCGCAAGAAGGACGAGGTCGTCGCCGCCCTGTCGGTCGCGACGAACTGGTTGCGCGAAAACAAGCGCAAGGGCTTTCTCGGCGAGTTCGGCGCCGGCGACAGCGAGCAATGCCGCGAAGGGCTCGACGCCATGCTCGCGCATATGGCCGATAATGCCGACGTCTGGACCGGTTGGGCCTATTGGGCGGCGGGCGCCTGGTGGCCGAAGGACTATCCGCTGTCGATCGAACCGAAGGACGGCGAGGACCGACCGCAGATGAAAGTCCTCGCCAAATGGATCGGCCGCGCCGCCCTGCCGAACGCCTGCCCGCGCGCTCGCCCGCAGAAAAAGAAGAAATAGCCGTCAGCGCGCCGCTTGCGCGTACACCTGCATGTAACGCTCCGCCACATCAGGCCAGGCGAAGGGCTGGGCAGCCGCCACAAGGCGCGCGCGCGTGGCGGCGGGATCGCCGGCAAGCCGCGCCTGCGCCGCGACAATCGCCGCAGCTGCTTTGGCGGGCTGCGCATAGTCGGTCAGAACCACGTCCGACACGCGCTCGGCGAAAGACTTGAAGGCGGCGTTCGCCTCGACGACCGGCAGCAGGCCGGCGCTCAGCGCCTCGATCAGCGAAATGCCGAAGCCTTCGTGTACGCTGGCGCTGACGAACAGGCTCGCGCCGGAGATGATCCGTGCGATCTCGGCATTGCTCGCCCCGACATGCAGCCGCACGCGCGCTTCGAGCCCACGCTTTGCAAGCTCCGCGGCCAGCGTCTCGCGCGTCCAGTCGAATTCGCCGCCGATCAGATCGAGCGAAAACTCCGGATCGATCTTGCCGAGCTCCGCCATGGCGTCGAGCAGGCGATCAGGCTTCTTGTTGAAGGAAAACCGCCCGATCGCGACCAGATTCTTCGTCGCCGTGCGGCTCCCTCGATCCGCGAACTTGGAAATGTCGACGCCATTCTCGATCAGCACGAGATTGTCGCGCGCGACCGCCGAGAACATTTCGAAATCGGGTTTGCTGCAGGCCACGATCCGCGCGTAGCCGCGCGCCGCCGCCCGCGTGATCGTCGCAAACCACAGGCGCTTCAACCGCGCATGGGCGTCGGTGTGAAAAAAGCCGCCATGCGTCGTCGCCACCATCGGCCGGCGGTGCAGCGGACGGGTGAAACTCATGAAATCGAAGAAGAAGTCGATGGCGTGGACATGCACGACATCGGCGTCGCGCACATGGCCGAGCACGGCCGGCGCGAACGGATAGCGCATCGAGCCGCGATAGGGAAAGCGCAGCACCTGCGCCCCCATCCAGTCCTCGCGCGCGACGAGGCGCGTGTCCGGATCGGTGAAGATGCGGTCGAGCGTCAGCACGCGCACATCGTGGCCGGCGCGGACCTGCGCCTCCACGAGCTGGGCGACCACTTCCTCGATCCCGCCGAGGCCCGGCGGGAACTGCCGCGTGACATGAACGATCCGCATACCGGCCGCTGTTCACCCAATCGCAAGTCGAAGCCGGCAATATGCCGTCAACCCCGCAAGAAAGTCTGAACGGCCGGACCGGCCGGCGCGAAACGAGACATCCTTGATCGAAACCGCGGCCCCGCGCCTCTCCCTCCTGTGCTGCACGGTCGGCCGCACCGACAAGCTCGACCGGCTCCTGGCCTCGCTCGCCCGTCAGACTTTTCGCGACTTCGAACTCGTCGTCGTCGACCAGAACGAACCCGGCGCGCTCGATCCGGTGCTCGCCCCCTATCTCGAACGGCTGGATATCCGCCACGTCCGCTCCGAGCGCGGCCTGTCGCGCGCGCGCAACGTCGGGCTCTCGCATTGTCGGGCGAAAATCGTCGCCTTTCCGGACGATGATTGCTGGTATCCCGACGCTCTCGCCGAACAGATCGTCGCCCTGTTCGACGCCGATGCCGGCGCCGGCGTCTTCACCGGCCGCACGGTCGATGCGGCGGGCGCGGATTCGCTCGGCCTGTTTCTCGAGGCCGACGCCGCAATCACGAAATCCAATGTCTGGCTGATCGGCAATTCGAATTCACTCTTCATCCGCACCGAAATCGCGCGAGAGATCGGCGGCTTCGACGAAAGCCTCGGCGTCGGCGCGCCGACGCCCTTCAAGTCGGGCGAAGAAACCGATTTCCTGCTGCGCGCTCTGGCGACCGGCGCGCGCGGTTTCTATCGCCGCGATCTCCTCGTCCATCACGATCAGGCGCCGGTCGGCGGCGCGGGCGGCGTGGCGCGCGCGCAGGATTATGCGCGCGGTTTCGGCCGCGTCCTGCGACTGCACGGTTATGGCGCGCCCTATCTGGCGATGCGCGTCATCCGCACGTCGGCGCGCGCGGCTCTGGCGCTGGCGACCGGCGATATGGCGACCGCGCGCTACAAGGCGCTGTGGGCGCTCGGCACATTCAAGGGGTTTATTGCGCCTCTTCCAGGACGCGGAGCCTGAGCACGGCGATCAGGAAGGCCGCCGTCTCGATCGTATAGCGGCGCAGCAGGCGGCCGGGCTCCTGCGCGACACGGAAGGCCCATTCGAGCCGCGCCCGACGCATCCAGACCGGCGCGCGCGCGACGCGCTCGGCGGTGAAATCGAACAGGGCGCCGACGCCGAACATCGCTTTGGCGCCCAATGTGTCGAAATGGCGCGCGATGAACAGTTCCTGTTGCGGATTGCCGAGCGCGACCAGCAGGATGTCGGGCCTGGCGGCCGCCGTCGCGCGCACCACGTCCTCTTCCTCTTCGGAGCGGAAGAAGCCATGGCGCGCGCCGACGAATTCCAGATGCGGGAAGCGTTCGGCGAAACGGCGGCTCGCCTCCTCCGCGACGCCGGGCGCTGCGCCGATCAGATAGATGCGCGTCGCCTTCGGCAGATCGGCGAACAGTGCAGGCACGAAGTCGGTGCCGTTCAGATTTTCGGGAAACCCGCGCCGCTCGAGAATGCGCACGGCGATCTCGAGCCCGATCCCGTCATTGACCACGCAGAACCGGCCCAAAGCCTCCTGATAGGCGCGGTCGCGCAGCGCGATTTCAGCCGTGTGCGCGTTGCAGAACGCCACCGCCAGGGGCGCGGCGCCCGGCGCCAGCGCGTCGAGCACGCGTTGCGTCAGCGCCTTGCTCGTCGTGCGCTCGACGTTCAGCGCGCCGATGGCGGCGAAATCGGATCGTGATGCGGACTGCTGCGGTTCGGCTTGCGACATGGCGCCCCAAAATGGATCACGGGTTCGACGTGATCGCTGTCCCAGCAGGGGCGGCGCCATATGCCGGCGCGCTTCCGTTGGCCGATCCAGAAAAACGCGGTTTGGGAAACGAAACGTAAAGATCGAGCGGGCAATGTGGCGCCAACGTGCATTGGTACAGGTGAATTTTGTCCTACGCGGTCGAGAGGATCGCCGTCGCAGAGCGAACAGCCGACCTCGCCCCGGGGCGCAGGACGGCCGCCGAACTGCGTCTGGACGCCGAGGCGATCCTGCGCCGCAATTGGCGGCTGATTCTGGCCACGACGGTCGCCACCCTGCTGTTCGGCCTCGCCTTCGCCGTGCTGACGCCGGCCAAATACAAATCCTCGGCGCAATTGCTGGTCGATCCGCGCGGCCTGCAGATTCTCAAGAACGACATCACCCGCACGCCCGAGAACGCCGACGGCAATCTCGTCGACGTCGAGAACCAGCGCTACATCCTCCTGTCGCGCTCGATCCTCGGCGCGGTGGTCGATCATGAGAAGCTCGCCGAAAATGACGCTTTCGGCGGCCGGGCGCCGGGCCTGATGTCGCGCCTGTTCGGCGCTTTCGGCCGCCCGGCGGTCGACCGCCGCACCCGCGCGATCCAGACCCTCAGCGACATGGTGGAAGTCGTGCGCGGCGAACGCGCCTATGTGCTCGACGTCGTCGTCACCTCCAAGGATCCCGACGTTTCCGCAAAACTCGCCAATGTCATCGCGCGCACCTTCCTCGAAGCGCAGATCGACGCGCGTTCCGACGCCGCCAAGCGCGCGAGCGAGGAACTCTCCAAGCGCGCCGACGATCTTCGCCGCCAGGTGCAGAAGGCCGAAAAGGAAGTCGAACGCTTCCGCGCCGAACACGGACTCGTTCAGACCGCGACCGGACGCCCGCTCGCCGAGCAGCAGATTTCCGACCTGTCGACGCAGCTCGGCCTCGTGCGCGGCCGCATCGCCGACGCGCAGGCGCGCGTCGACGCAGTCAACAAGTTCCGCAGGTCCGGCCAGAATGTGGAGGCGCTGAGCGAGGCGCTCAACGCGCCGACCATCGTCAGCCTGCGCGCGCAATATGCGCAGGCCGCCCAGCAGGCGGCTTCGCTCGCCACCCAGCTCGGCCCGCGCCATCCAGCCCTCATGCAGGCGCAGGAGCAGGCGCGCGACGCGCGGCGCCTGATCTCCGCCGAACTCGACCGGATCGCCGAAGCGGCCAAGACCGATCTCGCCCGCGCCAAGGCGAGCGAAGCCTCGCTGCTCAAACAGAGCGGCGCCGTGCGCACCGTCAACGACAGCGACGGCTCGGCGCTGGTGCAGTTGCGCGATCTCGAACGCGCGGCAGAAGCCAATCGCGTCGTCTATCAATCCTTCCTCGGACGCGCCAAGGAACTCGGCGAGAGCCAGAACATCGACACGGCCAACGCCCGCGTCATCTCGCCGGCCGTGCCGGCGCTCAAGCCTGCGGGCGCGCCTGCTTCGCTGATCCTGGCGGGCTCGCTGCTGTTCGGCCTCGTGCTCGGCTCCGGCCTCGCCTATGCGCGCGAGCGGCTCGACGGCGCCATCCGCTCGCGCCGCGATCTCGCTGCGCTGACCGGATTGCCCATTCTCGCCCTCCTGCCGCTCTCCGCGCCCGCCGCAAAAGGCAAGGGTGAACTCGTCCCCGATCAGGCGGCCTTCCGCCGTTTGCTCGCGCGCGTGCGCCCCGAGCCGCGCCGCGGCGAGAAGACCGTCGCCTTCGTCGGCCTTGCCGGCGACAGGACGGCGACCGAAATCATCGTCACGCTGGCCGAATACGCGCGCTGGGAAAAATTCGACGTCGCTGTCGTGGCGAGCGGCGACACTGATAAGGTCGCCGGCGCGCTGGAGACCAAGGGTCGGCGCGTTCTCGGGCGCGGCAATGTCGAGGTCGCGCGCCTCGCCGACATTTCCATCGGCGCCCGCGCCGCGCTCCGGCGGTTCCAGCAGATCGTGGCGCGCGCCGATTTCGTGCTCGTCGACGCGCCCGCGCCGATCGACGACCCGGACGCGTCCGTCGCGCTCGATCTCGCCGATCGCATCGTGCTCGTGCTGCGCGCAGGCAATATCGACCGCGCGCATCTGCAAGCCACCTTCGACACGCTCGCCGATTATGACGACAGGCTCGCGGGCCTCGTGCTCGTCGGCGACCTGCCGGCAGCCTGAACGCCATGCGCGCGCGCGCCGCCGTCCCGCCGCATCCCGCCGTAGTCACGGACTGGCGTCCGCGTGTCCTGTCGGCCGTCGTGCTCGGCGCGATCCTGTTCAATTTCGCGCTCTGCTTCGTCAACACCAATCTGTTCCGCACAGGCGCCGCCATCGTCATCGGCTGCGAAATGGCGCTGATCGGCGTCACGCTCGCGTTGATCGCCGGGCGCACGTTCGATCTCTTCGTTATCCTCGGCGTCTATGTCGCCTACACGCTGTTTCTCGCAGCCTTGCAGGGCTCGTTCGATCCAAAGCCCGCACGCGACCTGATGATCCCCGTCATCTTCTATTTCGCCGCGCGCGAACTCGGCTCGCGCGAGGACGGCGACAGGCTGGTATGGGCGGCGGTGTGGATCGTGCTCGTCGTCGGCCTGTTCGAATATGGCTTCCTCAAGCAGTTCGTGCGCCTGTTCGACATTCTCGGCTATTATGTCTCACGCGGCACCGTGCAGGCGGCCGCCGCCGAAATGTCGGGCGACCGCCTGTTTGCGTCGGGCATGCGCTACGAGGGCCGCACGCTCCTGCCGATGCTCGGCGAACATCGCGTGTCCTCGGTGTTTCTCGAACCCGTCTCGGTCGGCAATTTCGGCGCGATCTGCTTTTCCTGGATCGTGCTGCGCGACTGGGGACGACCGCTGCGCATGATGCTCCGCCTTCTGCCCGTCGTTGCCATCTTCACGCTCGCCGACGCGCGCTTCGGCCTGTCGATCTCGATTCTGTCGATCGCGACCTGCGCGTTCGCCGGTCTCACCGGCCGCGTGCTAGTCGCCGCCGCGCCCTTCGCCGTCATCGTCGCGCTCGCCTGGATCGGCTATACCTATCCCGATGTCGCCTGGGACAATACGTTGCGCGGCCGTATCCTGCTCGGCGGCCAGTTCCTGTCGAAGCTCGATGTCTACGACATATTCGCGCTCGTCCCGAACTTCGCCTTCACGGCCGATTCCGGCTACGCCTACACGCTGGTGAAGATCGGGCTCGCGGGTTTTGTCGCCATGTGGCTGCTGTTCGCCTTCGCGCCCGCCCGCGACATTGTCGCCTGGCGCTACCGCGTCTTCGTGGCGGTCTATGTCACGCTGCTGCTGGTGATCTCCAACTCGATCTATTCGATCAAGACGGCGGCGCTGTTGTGGTATCTCGTCGGCGCGCTCGACGCCAGGCAGAGCGCGCCATCGCTTGCGCCCACTCCCGTGCGCACGCCGTTGCGCCGTACGCGTCTGCGTCCCGCCTGAGCAAAGATCAGCGGCGCGCGTTCTGCGCGACATGCACGACGCGCATCGTTTCCGAAATCATCGTGGCGCTCGCCTGCGGCGGCGTCAGATTGTGATCGCAGCGCGCCATGCCGACCATGCGCACATTCGGATAGGCGGCGAGCCCCGCGCGATTCTTGCCGAAATAATCGTCGATCTCGCCGAGCCCGTCGTCGCCGTCGCTGTAGCACAGCGTCGTCGTCACGTTGCGCGCGCGCAGAATATCGAAACGCCGCATGCATTCGGCATAGAGCGCGCCGCGCGGCCCTGCGGCGCCGAGATAGCGCATCGCAAGGACGCCGAGCCGGCGATACACGCGCTTGAGCGCATGAACGAAGCCCTGCCAGAGATCGGCCTCGCCGGCGAGCGCCTTGGCCATGCGCTCGCGCGTCAGCAGGCGCCCCACCGCCGGACCGATGCGGCGATTGCCGTAGCGTAGCGCCTGTTCCACGGATTCGGAGGGATCCCAGACGAGGCGATAGATATTCGCCGCCACCAGGCCCGACACGCGGCCATCGTTGATCGCGGCCTGCAATCCGACATAGGCGCCGCTGCACACGCCAAACAGCACGACCGGCCCGAGGCCGAACTCCGTGACGAAATCGATTGCCTCGGTCACATCGAGCGCGGGCCAATCCGTGTAGAGCGTCTGCGCCGGCTGGCCGGGCCGCGGCGCGCTGTCGCCTATGCCTGCGAGATCGAAGCGCAGGCTCGCCACGCCCATATGCGCGAGCGCGCGGGCGTTCTCCACGCTCATTCGCCGCCAGCCGATATGCGAATTGCGGCCGACGCTGATCATGATGACGACGGGCGTGCGCTCGGTGGCGACCGCGGGACGGCACAGCACGCCGAACAGACGCTCGCCCTCGCCGAAACGCGCGGCGGTCTCGACAAAACCTTCGCCGACGACGACCGCGGCGCCTTCCGCGATTTCGGGCGCCGCGGTGTCGCCGGTCAGGCGCACGGGCGCAACCTCGCGCAGGGTGTCGATCACGCGCTCGAAGGCGGCGATCGGCGTCGTCGCCATGGTCGGACCCGCCATGATGTCGGCATAGCCCTGCAACGGGCAGTCGCGCACCTCCGCGCCGCCCGCGCCCAGTCGCGACACGAGTTCGCCGACGTCGATTTCCGGCCGGTCGGCCACGATACAAAATGTTCCGGCGACCGGCCGCAGACGGTCCAGATCGAGGCGGCGCGCCTGCGCGGCGAAGGCCTCGGGCATTACAAATCCCGCAACAGCGACATCGCCGGGCGCGATCTGCTCGCTGCCGTCGTCGTCCGCCGCGACCATGGCGGCGAGCGCCTGTGTCTCCCTGATGTAGCGCCGCCCGGTCAGCGGCGAGGCAAGAAGAATGACGCCCCTGGCCGCAAGCCCGCGCGCCGCGGCCTCCGCCGCCACGAGGCAGCCGAGGCCGAAGCCCGCGAGCACGATCTCGCGCGCGCCGCTGAGCCGTCTAAGCAGCGCGGCAGCCTCGACGACCGCGTCGATCCAGTCGTCGAGACCGCACGCGGCGAGGTCGGAGGCGGAATTGACGACGCCCGGATAGTCGAAGCGCAGCGTCGGATAGCCGGCGGCGGCCAGCATGCCCGAAAATTCGACGCAGGAGCGGTGTGCGCACAGGGCCTCGTAGCCCCAGGAGGCGCAGAAAACGACGCCGATGTCGCCGGCGGCCGGGTGGTGGTAGGCGAAGCCGTCGAGAAAGGCGACAGGCGTCGCGACCGGACCGACGGCCGCAACGGCGCTCGCGGCGCGGATGTGGCATGCCGCCTGTGGCGCAAGGCCGCTGACTGTGATGGCGTCGGTCCCGATCATGTGACCGCAAGATACCGAATGTCGTAGGGAAACCCGAGCCAAACCCTCGAATCCGGTTAATGGGCTCGGCGCAATCGCGACATATCCGGAAAGGATGCGCGCGGCGCGGATTGCGCGGCGCCCCCGCCTCGTCTAGGCGAGACCGTCATGAGCCAGGTTCTCGCCATCACCGTCCCGATCTTTCTGATCATCGGCGTCGCCTATTTCGCCGTTCGCGGCGGCCTCGTCGAACAGGCGGGGCTGAAGACCATGGCGGGCTTCGTGCTCAATTTCGCGCTGCCCGCGCTCATTATCCGCGCGCTTGCCGCGCGCAAGCTGAGCGAAGTCGCCGACGCCGCCTACTTCCTCGTCTATGGCGGCGCCTCGCTCGTTGTCTTCGTCGCCGTCTACGCCATCGCGCGAGGGCTGCGCGGCCGCGACCAGTCGGCGAGCGCGATCCAGGCTCTGGGCGCGACCGCCGCCAATAGCGGCTTCTTCGGCTATCCGATCGCCGCGCTGGTGCTCGGCGCGCCGGCCGGCGTCGCGCTGTCGCTCAACATGGCCTTTGAGAACATCGTCCTGATCCCACTCGCGCTGGCGCTGGCCGAGGCCGGCCGCAGCGGCGGCGCGGGCGTCGGCGAAACCCTGCGCGGAGCCGGTCGCCGGCTCGTGCGCAACCCGCTGATCATCGCCATCGTCGTCGGCGTCATCCTGTCGGCGACCGGCCTCGCCCTGCCGGCCCCGGTCGCCCGCGCCGTCGACATGCTGGCGAACGCGGCCGGCGCCGCCGCCCTTTTCGCCATCGGCGGCGCGCTGATCGGCCTGGAGACGCGCGGCATGGCGGGCGATGTCGGGTTGGTGGTCGCCGGCAAGCTGATCGCCCACCCGCTCGCCGTCTTCGCTTGCCTGAAACTCGCGCCCGGCCTCGATCCGACGCTCGCCAAGGCCGCGCTGATCTTCGCGTCCGCCCCGGTCATCACGATTTATCCGCTGCTCGGCCAGATCTACGGTCAGGCGCAACTCTGCTCGGCGGCGCTGATTTCCGGCGTCGCCCTGTCCTTCCTGACGATTTCGGCGCTGCTCTATTTCCTCTGAGGCGCGGTCGCCCTGCTCTTGCGCCCCGGGCCTGCTTGCGATATTGAGCCGCCTTCCGTTTCAACGGCGCGATATCAGGCGGGTCCCCCGACGATCTCCCGCGCGCTGCGAGGACCAGACGATGAAGACCGACATCCATCCCGAATATCACATGATCAAGGTCGTCATGACCGACGGCACGGAATTCATGACGCGTTCGACCTACGGCAAGGACGGCGACACGCTGAACCTCGACATCGACCCCAAGACGCATCCGGCCTGGACCGGCGGCTCGCAGCAGCTGCTCGACCGCGGCGGCCGCCTGTCGCGCTTCGCCTCGCGCTACGGCAACATCGGCGCGGCCAAGAAGTAAGTTCGGGCTTTCCGCCCGATCCATGAAAGAAGCCCCGGGCCTTGCGGTCCGGGGCTTTTTTCGTTGAGCCTGTGATTGGAGTCTTGAGCCGTTTTATGAAGCGAAAGCCATGCGCAGCCGCTCGATCTGGTCGGCGACCGGGCTGGAGGCGACCGGCGGCATGAGCGCTTCGGAACGCGCGTAGAGCAGCTGGTCGAGATGGATGATGCGGGCCTGCAGCCGCACGGAATGGGCGACGAGGTCGCGCAGCCGGGCCGGCAGGCGGTGGAAGGTCTCGGGCGCGCTCGCGACGTCCTGATTGGACAGCTTGACCTTGTGTTTCTCGTTGGCGGCCTGCGACTGGCTCATCTCGCCCTCGTTGACCGCGCGCTGCAGCAGGAGCCAGGAGGCGAGCTGCATCAGGCGCGTCGTCAGGCGCATGCTCTCGGAGGCGTAGGCCAGCGCTTCCATGCGCGGCAGCGCCTTGGCCTCGGTGCGGCCCGGCCCGTCGAGATAGGCGGCGGCCTCCTCGACCAGATTCATGCCTTCCTTGAACAGGGACTTGAATGCGTCGGACCCCGCCAGACGCTCGACAAAGGACACGGGCTGATCGCCCAGGGAAGATACCAAACGAACCATCACGCCACCCGCATCGTTTCGAATTGATCCGCCTGTACCGCCAGGCGGCCTTCGATCCGACACGAGCAATATAGCCGCCAGAACCGCGACTTGTCCCGTTCAGCTTTTATTAGGGTTAACCTTTGAGCCCCGGATTTCAGGGCTGACGCGCCGGAAATTAACGGATCGACGGCTTTCGGCCGCCTCCCGCGCCTGGGCCGGCCGATGTTTTTGCAGGGGTTTCGGAGACAAATAGAGCCGCCCGAAAGCGGCGAGCCATTACAAAAGAGAGCCGCCCAAAGGCGGCTCTTGGCAAGTTCAACAGGGAGGCGTCAAACAGAGTGGGCAGAGCCACTCGAGATTCCGAAAGGTCGGAATAGAGAAAGGCTGCGCCGATAAGGTTAATATCGGGTTAAAGAATTTACCCCTCCGCCGCTTCATTTTGCGCCGGCGCGGACAGGCGCCCGATTTTGAGACGTCTCAGGTCTTGAAAAACGCCGCGGCCGCAGCCGCCGAGGCGGCCTTGGCCGACTTCGCCGCCTCCAGCCGTTCGATCTCGGCCTTCAGCAATTCGATGCGTTCGGAAAGTTCGCCCACCGAGAGCGTGTCGAGCGGCTGGCCGATCTCATGTTCCGGCTTCTTCTTCGGCGCGGCGAAAATTTCGTCGTCTGCGGCCATATCCTTGCCTCCGGGCGTCGTTTCGATTGCTTTCGGCCCTGCGCCCGACTATATAACGGCCATCCCGTTATTGCAGTTACATGAGGCTGTAGCCTCGGCCGGGCCTTCGGTTCGGCGGGCCCTGATGCTTGGGTCCGATTCCGAGGCTCAGGCGATTTGGAGGAAAGAATGAGCAACGCTCCGCTCATGCCCAAGGCGACCGCGATCTGGCTGGTCGAAAACACCTCGCTGACCTTCGACCAGATCGCCAGGTTCTGCAAACTGCACCCGCTCGAGGTGAAGGGGATCGCCGACGGCGAAGTCGGCGCAGGCATTCGCGGCGCCGATCCGATCACGTCGGGCCAGCTCACCCGCGACGAGATCGCCCGCGCGGAAAAGGATTCCGGCTACGAGCTCAAGCTCGCCCAGTCGAAAGTCGTGCTGCCGACCGTCAAGCGCCGCGGCCCGCGCTATACGCCGCTGTCGCGCCGCCAGGACCGCCCCAACGCCATCCTCTGGCTGGTGCGCAATCATCCCGAACTCAAGGATGCGCAGATCATGCGCCTGGTCGGCACGACCAAGACCACGCTGCAGGCGATCCGCGAGCGCACCCACTGGAATTCGGCGCAGCTTGCGCCGATGGACCCGGTGACGCTCGGCCTGTGCTCGCAGATCGACCTCGACATGGAAGTTTCCCGCGCCGCCAAGGACGCGCCGATCCGTCACGAAGAACCGAGCCAGACCCTGCTGCCGGCCGAGACGACGACGGCCCGCGAGCCGCGCACGACCGAGGACGTGTTCGGCGCACCCAAGCCGGCGGCCCCGCGCGAGGAAGAAGACGAGATCGACGTCGAGAGCGTCTTCGGCAAGCTCAAGGGCCTGAAGACCAAGGAATAATCGGGAATTACCGTCCGATCCGGGGGAGGCCGCCGAGCGTGCGGCCGATCCCGCCGCCGATCCCGCCCACGGCGCCGCCGAGCCCGCCGATCGTGCCGCCGATGGCGCCGCCAAGGCCGCCTCCGACACTGCCGACCGCGCCGGCGACCCCGCCAGCCGTCCCCGCGACGTCGCCTGCGGCGCTCTGCGCCCCGCCGATCGCGCCGCCCGCCGCGTCGCCAACTGCGCCCGCCGTCTGACGCACGCCGCCAACATCAGGCAGGCCGGGGAGCCCCGGCAGAACGCTGGCGAGCGTCGGCAGCGGCAGCAGCGCATCGGCGCGGATCTGCGGCAGCGAAGACGTCGGCACGATCCGCGCGCGCGTCCGGCTCGACAGAATCGAGAAGCCCGCCTTGCACTCCACGCAATCGGCGAAGCCCGGCCGCCCGCGATTGGGGCAGAGCACGACCTCGCCTTCGTTGACGGAGACGCGCACGTCCGCGCCCTCGATCTTCACGTCGAATTGCGTGCCGCGCACGCCAATCGTCGCGGCCGGCGTCTGGATGCGGTAGGCCTCGTGTTCGCCATGTCCCGTCGAAAAGCGCAGCAGCCCCTTGGTCGCCCGAATGACGAACGAGGACGGCGTCGCATCCCTATCGAAGACGAACCGGTCGAGCCGGACGCTCGAATTGGGCCCGACCGACAGGCGCGTATCGTCGACAAACCGGAAGGCCGCCTTGCCCTGCGCGTCGGTCGAAATCGTATTGTTCGCCGAGACCGGGTCGCCGCGCTCGATCGCTCGACGGGCGCCGTGCCCGTCGAGCAAGGTGTTGCGCGCGACCTCGGTCGCCTGGCCGATGGTCGTCTCAGCCAAGGCCGCAGGAGCGGCTAACGCCATGCCCGCCAGCGCGGCTGCAATCAATCCTGCCCGCATTCCCTCGGTCCTGACCCGCGCGCCACGCGCGCCGAATTACACGTCCGACACTCGCCACCGCAAATGGCGGGAACAAGGCGCCGCCGCGCCCCTGCCTTCAGCGCGACCGCACCCGCAAAGCGCCGTCCAGCATCCGCGCGGCGATCGTCGCCAGTTCCTGTTGCGACTGCGGCTTGACGAACACCTCGTCAGCGCCGGCTTCCCGCGCCGCGCCCAATATCTCCGATTGATCCGATGTAGTCAGCACAACGGTCCAGACGACATACAGTTCCAGCGCGGTGCGCAGCGCGCGCAGAAAGCCGACGCCGTCGAGCAGCGGCATGTTGAGATCGACGACGACGAGATTCGGCAGCCGGCAAAGCAGGTCCGAGCGGCTGATCATGTTGAGCCCGTCCACGCCGTTGGACGCGCGCCGCAAACTGACCTCGGCGGAACGTCGCGCTGCGGCGTCGCGCAAGGCGCGCGACAACAGGAAGACGTCGTCCTCGTCATCGTCGATGACCAGCGCTTCAATCAGCACTTTCGTCTTACTGTCTTGAATTTGCGGCAAAGTCTCTGCTCACCTATACTTCTAGCGTGATTCGTTCGATTTCGAAACGGGTCGCTTCGCCATTGTGTCGCCGCGGAATCTCTGATGGACAACATGTTCCGGACGGCCGTGGAAGCCTCTGCGGCGGGCCTGATTATGGTCGGCGCCGACGGCGCCATCAAGCTTATGAACGCCGAGGCCGAGCGCATGTTCGGCTATGACGAGGGTCAATTGATCGGGGCCTCGATCGAGACGCTGGTGCCCGACCAGCTGCGCGCCAGCCATATTTCGCACCGCAGCGGATTTTGCCAGGCGCCGAGCAAACGCTCGATGGGCGTCGGCCGCGACCTGAAAGCGGTGCGCCGCGACAGGTCGGAGTTTCCCGTCGAGATCGGCCTGACTCCCATTCAGACGGATGACGGCGTCGCGGTCATGGCCTTCGTCGTCGATATTACCGCGCGCCGCGAAGCCGAACAGTCGATCAAGCGCTATACGGCCGAGCTCGAGCGCGCCAACGAGGGGCTGGCGCGCTTCGCCTATGTCGCCTCTCACGACATACAGGAGCCTTTGCGCAAGATCGTCGCTTTCGCCGACATCCTGACCGCCGGCGTCGCGTCCGGCAACATGGACGACGTCCGATACGCCAGCGACGTCATGCGCGAATCGGCCCTGCGCGCGCGTCAGCTCGTCACCGACCTGCTCGCCTTCTCCCGGTCGATGAACAGTCACTACGATCTGGGGGCCCAGAGCGTAAGAAGCGCTGTCGACGGCGCGCTGTCGAACCTGTCGCAGGCGATCCAGGACGAACAGGCGGAAATTTCCGTGCAGATCGACGATTTTTCGGTTCTGGCGGATCGCACGCAGCTGACCCAGCTCATTCAGAACATCGTGTCCAACGCCATCAAATATCATCGCGCCGATGCGCGCCCGACCATCGACATCGCCTCGCGCCTGGAGCCCGACGGCGCGCGCGTTCTGTCGATCCGCGACGGCGGCGTCGGTTTCGAGGCGCGCCATGCCGAGGAAATATTCGAACCCTTCAAGCGGCTGCACACGCGCAAGGAATATTCCGGCTCGGGCATCGGGCTCGCCATCTGCAAGACCATCGCCGATCGTCATGGCTGGCGACTCGTCGCCCGCTCGACGCCGGGCGTCGGGTCGCAGTTCGACATAGTATTTGCGTCCTGCGCGCCAGGAGCGAACTCCGCGCAAGCGAGTACGCCGTAGAATTCGTCGACCGACGGGTGCCGAAGGGCACACCGTCTGGTCAAGAACCACGTAAATTTTGAAATTGTGGCGGCGCGTTTCGATTGTGAGGCGCGGCCGTCATTGTCGCGTTTTTCAAAATCCAGCCGCGCCGTTGCGCATTTCACGAATGACCAGGAGCTGGCGATGACGACCCCTGATGCGTCCGCAGTTGAATTTCCGTCAGACTACGAAAATTTCGTCCCGCCATTGCTGGAAACCGCCACAATATTGCTGGTCGACGACGACGTGGAGGACGCCGAACTTGTCCGCCGCGCAGCGACGGGCGGCAATCAGATGGACTTGAGCATCGTACATTGCACATCGAGCGCTGACGCTCTCGATATCCTGCGCAGGCAGAAATTCGATCTCGTGATGATCGACTATTGGCTCGGCTTTGAGACCTCGGTCCAGCTCATCAAGACGATCCATGATGAATACGCCCTGCCCATCGTGCTTCTCACCGGCTTCGACACCCCTGACGTGCGCCGCTGCGGTTTTCGCGCCGGGATCGCGGGATTTCTGGCCAAGGACTCCTTGTCCGTCCACGGGATCGAGAGCGCCGTTCTCGGCGCGCTGAATTCGCCCGTGGCGCGAACCGGACAGTAGGCGGCGCGCGCCGCAACCCGTGATGGATGATCGGCGGCGACGGGGCGACCTGTCTCGCCGTTGACGCGGCGCGACTAAGTTGATATCAACATATAATGGATGACGCGTCGGTCGACATTTCCGTAGTGCGCGAGGCGCGCGATTCCTGCCTGTGTCTCGCCACGCAACGGGCGGCGCGGCGGCTGGCGCGACGCTTCGACCGGGCGTTCAAGCCGGTCGGCCTCACCAACCAGCAATTTTCGCTGATGATGCCCCTGAATGCGGCGAGGCCGCAGTCGATGAGCGCGCTCGCCGATCTCATGGGCATGGACCGCACGACCCTGACCGCCGCCCTGAAGGCGCTGGAGCGGCGCGGCCTGGTCGAGGTCGGGCGCGATCCGAGGGACCGGCGCGCGCGCAGGCTTCTCCTGACCGACGCCGGCCGCGCGGCGCTCGCCGCCGCCCTGCCGATCTGGCGCGCCGAGCACGCGCGCATCGAAGCCGAAATCACTCCCGCCAATGCCGGCGCCCTGCGCGCGGCGCTTCGCCCAATCGTCTGATTTCAACACAAAGGAGTCGTCATGCCTGCCCAAAACCCTGCCCCGAAGGCCAAGCCCATTCCCGACGGCTTTCGCACCGTCACGCCGCATCTGGTCTGCGCCGGCGCGGCGGACGCGATCGAATTCTACAAGAAGGCGTTCGGCGCGACCGAAATGTTCCGCCTGCCCGGCCCCGACGGCCGGCTGATGCACGCCAGCGTCATGATCGGCGATTCCATGGTCATGCTGGTCGACGAGATGAAGGAGATGGGCTCGCTCGGCCCGAAGGCGCGCGGCGGCAGTTCGGTCGGCATCCACCTCCAGGTCGAGGACGCCGACGCCCTTTTCGCCCGCGCGGTCGCCGCCGGCGCGGCGGTCAAGCTGCCGGTCGCGGACATGTTCTGGGGCGACCGCTACGGCATCGTCGTAGACCCCTTCGGCCACGAATGGTCGATCGCCACACATATCCACGACCTCACGCCCGACGAGATCGCCGCCGCCGCGCAGGAAGCGATGAAAGCGATGAAGGGCTGCCCGGATATGGCGAAGGTGTGAGATAGGGGCGCAAACGAATACGGCCGGGCGAGAGCCCGGCCGCATGTTTGCAGGCAATGCGCTTGCGCGTCACACCCCGTGGCTCTTCAGCGCGCCCGCGATTTCATCGAGGATCGCGGGATCGTCGATCGTCGCCGGCATCGTCCACTGATCTTTGTCGGCGATCTTCTTCATGGTCGCGCGCAGGATCTTGCCCGAGCGCGTCTTCGGCAGACGGTCGACGCAGACCGCGATCTTGAAGGCTGCGACTGGTCCGATCTTTTCGCGCACCAGGCCGACGATCTCCTTCTCGACCTGCGCGTGCGGCTTGGTCACGCCGGCCTTCAGCACCACGAAGCCGCAGGGCTGCTCGCCCTTGAGCGCGTCCTTGATGCCGATGACCGCGCATTCCGCGACATCCGGGTGCGAGGCGAGCACCTCCTCCATGCCGCCGGTCGACAGGCGATGGCCGGCGACGTTGATGATGTCGTCGGTGCGGCCCATGATGTAGAGATAGCCGTCCGCGTCGATATAGCCGGCGTCCGCGGTCTTGTAATAGCCGGGAAACTCCTCGAGGTAGCTCTCGACCATGCGCTTGTCGTTCTGCCACAGCGTCGGCAGACAGCCGGGCGGCAGCGGCAGTTTCACGACGATCGAGCCCATCGTGCCGGCCGGCAGTTGCTTGGCGCCCTCGTCGACGATCTGCACGTCATAGCCCGGCATCGGCACGGTCGGCGAGCCGTGCTTGACCGGCAAAATGCCGAGGCCGATCGGGTTACCGACGATCGCCCATCCGGTCTCGGTCTGCCACCAATGGTCGATCACCGGCTTCTTCAGAATGTTCTCGGCCCATTGCACCGTATCGGGATCGGCGCGTTCGCCCGCCAGGAACAGCGTGCGCATGCACGACAGGTCGTAGCGCTTGAGATGCTCCGCGCCCGGGTCTTCCTTCTTGATCGCGCGCAATGCGGTCGGCGCGGTGAACAGCGCGGCGATCTTGTGCTCGGAGATCATGCGCCAGAAGGCGCCGGGATCGGGCGTTCCGACCGGCTTGCCCTCGTAGACGATGGTGGTCGCGCCATGCAGCAGCGGCGCGTAGCAGATGTAGGAATGGCCGACGACCCAGCCGACGTCGGAGGCCGCCCAGAAAGCCTCGCCCGGCTTGATGCCGTAGAGGCCCGACATCGTCCATTTCAGCGCGACCATGTGGCCGCCATTGTCGCGCACCACGCCCTTGGGCACGCCGGTCGTTCCGGACGTGTAGAGGATGTAGAGCGGGTCGGTGGCGGCGAGCTCCACGCAATCGGCCTTCTGGCCAGCGGCTTTCGCCTTGGCCGTCGCGTCCGCCCAGTCGTGGTCGCGGCCCGCCTGCATCGCCGCCTGCGACTGCGGCCGCTGCAGCATCAGCACGGCGTCGGGCTTGGCGGCGGACAGGTCGATCGCCTGGTCGAGCAACGGCTTGTAGTGCACGACGCGGCCGGGCTCGATGCCGCAGGAGGCCGCCATGATCGCCTTGGGCTTGGCGTCGTCGATGCGCGTCGCCAGCTCCTTGGCCGCGAAGCCGCCGAACACGACCGAGTGGATCGCGCCGATGCGCGCGCAGGCGAGCATCGCGAAGACCGCTTCCGGGATCATCGGCATGTAGACGATGACGCGATCGCCCTTGCCGACGCCGAGATTCTTCAGGACGGCCGCGAGCGTCGCGACTTCGTCGAGCGCCTCTGCGTAGGTGTAGATGCGCTGCTGTCCGGTGACCGGGGAATCGTAGACCACCGCGCGCTGGCTGGCGCGGCCGTTCTTCACATGTCGATCGAGCGCGTTGTAGCAGGTGTTGCAGGTCGCGTCCGGAAACCAGCGGCCATAGACGCCCGCATCCTTGTCGAAGATCTTTGTCGGCGGCTTGATCCAGTCGATCTCTTTCGCGACCTCGGCCCAGAAGGCTTCAGGATTGGTCTTCCACTGGCCATAGACTTGCGCGTAGCTCGACATTGGTCCCTCCCGAAATTGGTTGCGGGATTCATGGCGGCGGCGGCGCGCGAATGCAATGGCGCATGCTTTAGCTCTTAGGCTAAAGACGACGGCAAGGACCGCCGCCCACAATGTTAAGCCTCCCCGAAACCCCTCTCTTCTACGCCGCCGCCGTGCCGGCGGTCATTCTCGTCGGACTGTCCAAGGGCGGCTTCGCGGGGCTCGCCACGCTCTCGCTGCCGCTGCTGGCGCTGGTCAGCCCGCCGATCCGCGCGGCCGCGATCATGCTGCCGATCCTGATCGTGCAGGACATGGTCAGCGTCTGGTTCTACCGCCACGAATTCGACCGGCGCGTCGTCGCCATCCTGCTCGGCGGCTCGCTGATCGGCATCGCCGCAGGCGCACTGTTCGCCGCGCATGTCTCGAACGCCGCCGTGCTTCTGATCGTCGGCCTGATCGCGAGCGGCTTCGTGCTCTACACCTGGCTTCGCAAGGGCGCGCGCAATAGCGAGCCGCAACCTGCGCGCGTTGCGCCGGGAATCTTCTGGGGCGCGTGCCTCGGCTTCACCAGCTTCATCGCCAACGCCGGCTCGCCGCCGTTCCAGGTCTATGTCCTGCCGCAGCGCCTCAAGCCGCAGATCTATGCGGGCGTGCAGACCATGGTCTTTGCCGCCGTCAATCTCATCAAGCTCGCCGCCTTTTTTGCGCTCGGCCAGGTGTCATTCGAGAATTTCGCCGTATCGGCGAGCCTGTTCCCGATCGCCATCGCCGCCACTTTCGCCGGCGTCTGGCTGGTGCGGCGCGTCCAGGCGGGCGTCTTCTACAAATTCGTCTACGCCATGACCTTCCTGATCGGCCTCAAGCTGATCTGGGATGGCGCCAAGGGCCTCGGCGCCTTCTGAGCGCTGCGCGTTCTCCGACAATTGGCACATAATTCCAACGGCCAAGGTTGATATCCGCTTGAATTGGCCCCAGTTTTCGCTTTCCAGCCTCGACCATCCACCGCCCGGGCAGCGCGGTCGAGGCGATCATTCGCTTGGGCGGCGCCAGGCGCGAGAGGGGAAAGCCATGAAGCACAAGGCACTCATCACCGGCGCTGTAATGGCGATCGGCCTGTCGTTCGCTTTTGAAGGCGCGCTCGCCGGTCCCGCGAGTTTCGGCGGGTCGGCGCGCGCGCCGGCAGCGCTCGCTCTGTCGGCGGATACGGCCGCCGCGCAGCTGGAAAAAACGCAGTTCAGGCGCAGAGCGGGCGCAAGGGCGCGAGTCGGCGTCGCCCCACGCGGCTTCCGCGGCGGCAGACAGCGGCGTGGCCTCAGCTCGGGCGCGGCGATCGGCCTCGGCGTCGGCGCCGCGGCGCTCGGCATTCTCGGCGCGGCGGCGGCGGCCAATGCGCATCCCGCGCCCGGCCCTGTCTACGAAGTCGATGACTGCTACTGGGTGCGCAGGCCCATGTACGACGATTGGGGCAATTACATCGGGCGGCAAAAAGTGCGCGTCTGCGACTGACCATTGGAACGGAATTCGACATAGCGCCGGCGGCCCCTCGGTTCGCCGGCGCTTTGTTTGCGCGCGGCGCGGCGCGGCTCCAACGGCTTAAAACTGCGACAGTTTTTCGCAGCCTGACGCTCGAATGTTTTGTCTGGACCGCATTGCGGAGCGCCGGTTCGGTCATACGTTCGCGTTGGCGCAGCGTATCGCGCCAATGGAGAGTAGGGGGCAGAAATGAGAAAGACATCCTGGATTTTGGGCGCGACGTTGCTTGCAGCCGCATCGCTGATGGCGACGAGCGCTGCAACGTCTGCGCCGCTCAGCGCGGCGGGTAAGGCCGTGTCGGGCGAAGCGCTCGCATCGGGCGACGGCTCTGATTTCATCGTCAAGACGCAGGGCCGTCGCATCGGCGGCGGGCGCGCCGTGACGGGAGGCCGCGTCGGCGGCGGCAGGGTCGTCGGCGGCGGCGGCCGCATCGGCGGCGGTCGCGTTGTTGGCGGCGGACGTGCGTTCCGCGGTGGCGGCGGCTGGGGCCGTCGTGGCATCGACCCCGGAGCGGCGGCGGCGGTCGGCATCATCGGCGGCGTGATCGGCGCGATGGGCGCCGCTGCCGCAGCGGACGCTGGCCCCGTGTACGGCCCCGCGCCGGTTTACGGGGGCTGCTACTGGGTCCGCCGGCCCGTCTACGACGACTGGGGCAATTATATCGGCCGGCAGAAGATGCGTGTCTGCGACTGACCGCGTCCGAATAGACTGAACTCAAAGAAGACCGGCGGTCCAAGACGCCGCCGGTCGTCTGTTCGCAATCCACGGCTCGATGTTCAGGAGGCGTCGTGGCCTCCGCGCATTTTGAGCCGACGGCGTTCGATCAGCCGGTTGGCGCGGAAATTCTTGGAAAATCCCTCGATCGTAATATCGAGCGGCACGCCCTTGGATACGATGAACTTATCACCACCCTCCCCGCATGTCGCCAGAATACAGTTGGATGTCGAGCCGCTCTTGCAGAGAGACATATTGGTTTTCATGTGTTTTCCGTAATCCGAAAATTTATACCATAGAACATAAGCGTCAGTAGATCTGTATTCATAGCCGCAATGGGGGCTGTGCGCCGCCGCGAGCGATGCGGTGAGGCAAAGCATCGCAATGCTGAACGAGGCGGCAAGGATTGATCTCAAGGAAAAACCTCCACGAAATCTCGGCGCCGGCGCCAGGTCAAAATGATCGCGGACATTCGATCAGGCGCATCGCGGAACATACAGATTCCGAACCCTGGCGACACGCGTGCCGGGCAATCAAACAAGCGTAGTTCAATTTCGCACGATGTCAATATTATTGACACGTACCTGACGACAGAACGCATAATGCGAAGCTTATGCTCGGAATGGCCGAAGCATACTGCCGAGATATAGCCTCGCAGGCGACAGCCGTTTCATTTGACAATCTCAATACGTTATTTTTACATGCTAAAATATCAAACCAACAAGAAATAAAACAGGAAGAAGAAAATGACAAATATTTTATCCGCAATTTATTTCGGCCAGAGGCGGTCGTCGGATCATTTATTTTACGCGAGTATTGTTTTCATAGCATTGTCATTTGCGTTGCTCTCGCAATGCGGGGCCGCCTCGGCTTCTGAAAAAATTCCGAGTTGCGCGCGTTTGGTGCACGATTGGGTCGCCCACAGCAAGAAGGCCAAGCGGCTCGGTTGCTGGGATACCGGACCTCTGCCCAACCCACGGGTCCTGAATCAATGGTGCCGGACGAAACCACGCACGGAATTTTTCGGGCTGTATATCATGGCGAGGATGACGATGAGGCAGAGTTGCGGCCCGGCGATCCTGCGCTGAGCCGTCGGACGCCAATACCGATCGACGCGGATCGGCGACCGGACGCCACATCCGCAATTGTCAGACGCGGCGCATGCTTCACCGCAGGGCGGCCGTTCCGAGCGACAGCGCAGCGCCAGATGACCGGCGGGGCATTGCCCCGCCAGTTCCGCATTCAGACGAGCAAGTTCACTTCTTGATGAGCGGGCACGCGCTCTCCGACAGCGGGCGCGCGGCGTCTTCCGGCGCAATGTCGGCGACCTTCTTGAACATGTCCCATTCGCTCTTCGATTCCGAAGGCTTCTTCACCTCGTAGAGATAGGCCTTGACCATGCGGCGGCCGTCGGCGCGGAACGGCGCCTTGCCGAACAATTTGTCCTCGGCCGGGATCTCCTTCATCTTCGCCACGATCTTGAGGCCATCATGCGGATTGCCGCCCATGGCTTCCAGCACCTTCAGATAGTGCAGCGTGCCGGCATAGACGCCAGCCTGTCCCATCGACGGCATCTGTCCCTTGTTGGCCATCGCCGAGAAGCGCTTCGCGAAGGCGCGCGTGTCGTCGTTGGCGTCCCAGTAGAAGGAATTGGTGAAGGTCAGGCCCTGCGCAGTCTTCAGGCCAAGCGCATGGATGTCATTGATGAACATGAGCAGGCCCGCCAGTTTCTGACCGCCCGCCACGATGCCGAATTCGGCGGACTGCTTGATCGCGTTGGTCGTGTCGCCGCCGGCGTTGGCGAGACCGATGACCTTGGCCTTCGAGCTCTGCGCCTGCAGCAAGAAGGAGGAGAAGTCGGCCGTGTTGAGCGGATGGCGGACGGCGCCAACGACTGTGCCGCCGCTGGCCTTGACGACCTCGGCCGTGTCGCGTTCGAGCGCATGGCCGAAAGCATAGTCCGACGTCAGGAAGAACCAGGTGCTTCCGCCGGCCTTGGTCATGGCCTGACCGGTGCCGTGCGCAAGCATGTAGGTGTCGTAGGTCGCCGACAGAGTATTCGGCGAGCAGGCCTTGCCGGTCAGGTCCGCGGACGCCGCGCCGGAATTGACGAGAACGATGTTCTTTTCCTTGACGACATTCGACACGGCGAGCGCGACGCCGGAGTTCGGCGTATCGGTGATCATGTCGACCTTGTCGACATCGATCCACTGGCGCGCGATATTGACGCCGATGTCGGGCTTGTTCTGATGATCGGCGGCGACGACATCGATCTTCCAGCCCTTCTTTGTCAGGCCGGAATCCTCGATGGCAAGCTTGACCGCGGCAACCGAGTTCGGTCCGCCGATATCGGCATAGAGGCTCGTCTGGTCGTTGAGCACGCCGATCTTGACGTTCTTGTCCTGCGCCAGCGCCGGCGCCGCTGCGAGCATCGCGCCGAACGCGACGGCAACCATCATTTTGTTTTTCATCGTTTCCTCCGAAGGGTTTTTCCGGACCGGGAAGATGCACAATCGCCGCCCCAAAGGCAAACGGTTCGGTCCTCAACCAGCGGCGCGCGGCGCCCCAATTTTCGACAGTCGGATTTCGCGCTATGGAGGGGCTGCAGATAAGGCGCGACAAATGCGTACAGAGGGAGCGGAGATGAACAGGACGGCTTACGACATCGATCTCGACCGCAACGCGGCCAATCACCAGCCTCTCACCCCGCTGCAATTCCTCGAGCGCTCCGCCGCCGTCTTCCCCGATCACACGGCCGTCGTGCACGGCGCGCTTCGGCGGCCCTATCGCGACCTCTACGCCCGCGCCCGCCGCCTCGCCAGCGCGCTGGAAAAGCGCGGGATCGGCCGCGGCGATACGGTTTCGGTCATGATGGCCAACACGCCGGCCATGGTCGAAGCCCATTACGGCGTGCCCATGTGCAAGGGCGTGCTCAATGCGCTCAACACGCGCCTCGACGCCGCCATCATCGCCTTCACGCTCGACCATGCCGAAACCAAGGTGCTGATCGTCGACCGTGAATTCTCGAAGGTGATGAGCGAGGCGCTGAAACTCGCCAAGGCCAGGCCTTTCATCATCGATTACGACGACCCCGAATATGACGGGCCCGGCGAACGCATCGGCTCGATCGAATACGAGGAATTTCTGGCCGGCGGCGACCCAGCCTATGCCTGGCAAATGCCCGACGACGAATGGGACGCGATCTCGCTCAACTATACCTCCGGCACGACCGGCGATCCCAAGGGCGTCGTCTATCACCATCGCGGCGCCTATCTGCTCGCCGTCGGCAACGTGCTCTCGGCCAATCTCGGCAAGCATCCCGTCTATCTCTGGACGCTGCCGATGTTCCATTGCAACGGCTGGTGCTTCCCCTGGTCGCTGAGCGCGGTCGCGGGAACCCACGTCTGCCTGCGCGCCGTGCGCGCTTCCGCCATGTACGAACTCATGTCGGCGCATGGCGTCACTCACATGTGCGGCGCGCCGATCGTCATGTCGACCATGCTGGCGGCCACCGCGGCGGAGAAGAAGCCGCTGTCGAACACGGTGGAGTTCATCACCGCGGGCGCGCCGCCGCCGGCCGCCGTGCTCGGCCAGATGAAGGCCGCGGGCTTCGCCGTCACCCATGTCTACGGCCTCACCGAAGTCTACGGCCCCGCCGTCGTCAACGAATGGAACGGCAAGTGGGACGCCCTGCCCGATGACGAGCAGGCCGCGCTCAAGGCGCGCCAGGGCGTGCGCTATCTCGCGCTCGAGGACCTCGACGTGCTCGACCCCGAGACCATGCAGCCTGTGCCCGCCGACGGCGCCACGCTCGGCGAGGTCATGTTCCGCGGCAATGTCGTGATGAAGGGCTATCTCAAGAACAAGAAATCGACCGACGCGGCCTTTGCCGGCGGCTGGTTCCATTCCGGCGACCTCGGCGTGAAATACGACGATGGCTACATCCAGTTGAAGGACCGCTCCAAGGACATCATCATTTCCGGCGGCGAGAATATCTCGTCGATCGAGGTCGAGGACGCCTTGTTCAAGCATCCGGCGGTCGCTCAGGCTGCGGTGGTGGCCAAGCCCGACGACAAATGGGGTGAGACGCCCTGCGCCTTCGTGGAGTTGAAGCCCGGCGCCAGCGCCACCGAGGCCGAGCTGATCGAATGGTGCCGCGGCCTGCTCGCGCGCTTCAAGTGCCCGAAGAACGTCGTCTTTGTCGAATTGCCGAAGACATCGACCGGGAAGATCCAGAAATTCGTGTTGCGCGAGCGCGCCAAGGCGGTGTGAGAAAGGCTACGGCGCGCTCGCCAGCCGCGCGATCAGTTCGGCGCCGCTGCGCGCCTCGAATTTGCGCATCAGATTGGCCCGGTGAGTTTCCACCGTACGCGGCGACAGTGCGAGTTGGCGCGCTATTTCCTTGCTGGTGCGGCCTGCCGTCAGCAGCATGGCGATCTCGCGCTCCCGCGCGGTCATGTCGACCAGCGGGCGACGCTCCGCGAGATCGGCGAAACTCCAGACCGACAGGGCGAAAGGATCGTCGGGCGTCAACGACTGGCCGCGCACGCGACACCAGAACAAGTCGCCCGTCCTGCGCCGCATGATGCGCTCGTCGTCGTAACGGCCGGTCCGACGCATCTTCGCCAGGCCGATCGCGCCGATGCGCTGGAATTCCTTACTCGTCGGATAGAGCTTGACGAGGGACGCGCCTTCGAGCGCCTCGCGTCGGTAGCCGAATATCTCGCAGAAGCGCGCATTGCAGCGCTCGATCTTCCTGTGCCTCGCAACGACCAGACCGACCGGCGCGTGGTCGAAGCCGAATTCGGCCAGCGATGAGGGCTCCACGTTCCACTCCGTGATTCTACGGATTGCGCCAGTCTCCGCCGACGATAGGCTTCCCGCCGAAATACACAAAAGGCCGGCGGCCCGCACCGGCCGGCTCTGGGCGAGGACAAGATGAATCCAGCGGAATGGCTTGCCCGGACGGCGCTGCGAACGCCCGCCGCTCCGGCCCTCCTGACAGGCGAGCGCGTCGTCGCCGACTACGCAGCCTTCGCGCGCTCCGCCGCCGCGATCGGCGCGGCCCTGCGCGCCAAAGGCGTCGCGCCCGGCGACCGCGTCGCACTTTTCGCCGGCAATTGCGTCGAATATCTCGAAGCCCTCTACGGCATATGGTTCGCCGGCGCGGCGGCCGTTCCGGTCAACGCCAAGTTGCATCCGCGCGAATGCGCGTGGATCGTCGAGAATTCGGAAGCGAAGATCGTCATCGTCTCGTCCGATCACGCTGACGAGCTGGCGCCCGTCCTTCCGCCGGGCGTCGCGCTGATCCGCCTCGACGGCGCGGAATTCGCGGCCATGCGGGAAACCGCGCCGCTGGCCGAACCGGCGCCCATGTCCGACGACGACATGCTCTGGCTTTTCTACACCTCGGGCACGACCGGCCGGCCGAAAGGCGTGATGATCTCCTGCGCCAATATCCTGGCGACCGCGCTCACCTATTTCGTCGACGTCGACGACGTCGCACGCGAGGACGCCATCCTCTACGCCGCGCCCATGTCGCATGGCGCCGGGCTCTACAATTTCATGCACGTCATGCGCGGCGCGCGCCATGTCGTGCCCGACAGCGGCGGTTTCGAGCCGCAGGAAATCCTCGATCTCGCGAAGAAGCTGCGCAACATCTCGATGTTCGCCGCGCCCACCATGGTGCGCCGGCTCGTCGAACGCGCGAAGGCCGTCGGCTCGGATGGCGACGGGATCAAGACCATCGTCTACGGCGGCGGTCCCATGTATCTCGCCGACATCGTCGAAGCGGTCGAGATCATGGGTCCGCGCTTCGTCCAGATCTACGGCCAGGGCGAAAGCCCGATGTGCATCACCGCGCTCTCGCGCGAGGCGATCGCCGACCGCGCGCATCCGCGCTGGCGCGAGCGCCTCGCCTCGGTCGGCCTCGCCCAGAGCTGCATGCGCGTGAAGGTCGCCGGCGCCGACGGCGCGAAGCTGCCGTCGGGCGAAATCGGCGAAGTGCTGGCGCAGGGCCCGGCGGTCATGCCCGGCTACTGGCGCAACCCGAAAGCCAACGCCGACACGCTGAAGGACGGCTGGCTGTGGACCGGCGACATGGGCGCCATGGACGCCGACGGCTATCTGACGCTGCACGACCGCTCCAAGGACGTGGTCATCTCAGGCGGCTCCAACATTTATCCGCGCGAGGTGGAGGAGGCGCTGCTGACCCACGCCGCCGTCGCCGAAGTCGCCTGCGTCGGCCGCTGGCATGCGGACTGGGGCGAGGAGCTCGTCGCCTTCGTCGTCCCCGCGCCGGGCGCATCCATCGACCCGGCGGCGCTCGACGCGCATTGCCTGGACCTCATCGCCCGCTTCAAACGGCCGAAGGCCTATTACGTCGTCGAGGAACTGCCGAAGAACAATTACGGCAAGGTCCTGAAAACCGCTTTGCGCGACCGGCTCGCGAAGGAGAAATGATGGAACGTTATCTCGAAGGAAAGACCGCTCTGGTCACGGGCTCCGTGCAGGGCATCGGCCTCGCCATCGCCAGGGCCCTCGCCGGCGCCGGCGCCCGCATCGGTCTGCACGGCCTCGCGACGCAGGACGCGATCGACAGGGCGAAGGCCGAAACCCTCGCCGCCGGCGCGCCGGAGACGCGCTTCTTCGACGCCGACTTGCGCGACGCCGCAGCCATCGACGCAATGATGGACGCCGTGTCGCAATGGGGAGGCCCGGACATTCTCGTCAACAACGCCGGCATCCAGCACACGGTGAGCCTCGCCGAGGCGACGCCGGACATCTGGAACGCCATTCTCGCCGTCAACCTGTCGGGCGCCTTCCACACCATGCGGCGCGCCATGCCGGCGATGGCGGAACGCGGCTACGGCCGTGTCGTCAACATCGCCTCGGTGCACGGCCTCGTCGCCTCGGTCAACAAGGCGCCCTATGTCGCCTCGAAATTCGGGCTCGTCGGGCTCAGCCGCGTCGCCGCACTCGAATATGCGGCAGCCGGCGATCGCAAGAGCGGCGGCGTGACCGTCAATTGCATCTGCCCCGGCTGGACCGAGACGGCGATCATCGGGCCGCAGGTCGACGCCCGCGCCGCCGCCCATGGCGGCGACAGGGCGGCGGGCATCGCCGAACTCCTCGCCGAAAAGCAGCCTTCCCGCCGCACGTCCGACCCGGCGGAAATCGGCGCGCTCGCCGCCTGGCTCGCCTCGCCGCTGGCGCACAATGTTACGGGGACCGCCATTCCGGTCGACGGCGGTTGGACCGCGCAATAGGGCGGATCAACGCAACGCGCCGATCGAAGCACAGAGCGGGTCGCCAAAACAAAATCCCCGGCCACGGTGGCCCGGGCCGGGGATGTTTGGGGGGAAACCTTCGCTTCGCCTCAGTGCAGCGTTTCGCTTTCCTGCGACTTCAGCTTCGTGATCTCGTCCTTCAGTCGAAGCTTCTTCTTCTTCAGTTCGTGGATGTGATTTTCATCGCTTCCGGGGTGAAGAAGTTCCTTCTCGATTTCGTTCTCGAGCGTCTTGTGGCGCCGCTCGAGTTCGGCGAGATGGCTTTGCATCGACATGCATGCTCTCCTTGATCAATCGCACACACCGAATGATGACACAGGTTTGACAGGCCGCAACCCCCTCGGACAGGCCCCTCCAATCAAATTTAATTTGCGCTGAAATTTGCGCTGCAATGTCGCATCAAACCTTCGCGACGCCCTTGCCGTCGGAAAAGTCCGGCGCGATACTGCCGCCAATTGTGCGTCGCTTCGCGGCGGCGCGCGAACGGTTTTTTGCAGACTTCAGCCAGCGCCGACCGCCCGGACCTCATGCCGCCGAAAATTACCGACGCCGAACGCGCAGCGCTTGAAGCGGAACTGGAACGATTGAAGCAGGAGCACCGCGACCTCGACGCCGCCATCGAGGCGCTCGGCTCCGTCGGCGCGAGCGACCAGCTGCAGATCCAGCGCCTCAAGAAGCGCAAGCTGTCGCTGCGCGACCGCCTCTCTTTCGTGGAAGACCAGCTCTTTCCCGACATCATCGCCTGAACCTGAATCCTCATGCTGAGGAGCGCCTGTAGGGCGCGTCGCGAAGCATGGCCGGGGCATGTGCCTGCCGTCCTTCGAGACGCCCGCTGCGCGGGCTCCTCAGGACGAGGCTCTGGTTAGGGCCTTGCGCGGGTTGGCCCCTTCGTTTATCCGCGCTTTTTCGTCGCACACCCCGAGGCGCCCTTGTCGCAGCGCAGCACGACCGCCCCCGTCGCCATCATCATGGGCAGCCAGTCCGACTGGGCGACCATGCGCCACGCCGCCGAGACGCTGGATGCGCTGGGCGTCGCCCATGACGCGCGCATCGTCTCGGCGCATCGCACCCCGGACCGCCTCGTCGCCTTCGCCAAGGGCGCCAAAGCGGCGGGCTTCAAGGTGGTGATCGCCGGCGCCGGCGGCGCCGCCCATCTGCCGGGCATGTGCGCCGCGATGACGCCGCTGCCGGTCTTCGGCGTTCCCGTGGAATCCAAGGCCCTGTCGGGGCAGGATTCGCTCCTCTCCATCGTCCAGATGCCGGGCGGCATTCCCGTCGGCACGCTGGCCATCGGCAAGCCCGGCGCGATCAACGCCGCCCTGCTCGCCGCCGCCGTCCTGGCGCTGAACGACGACGCCCTCGCCAAACGGCTCGACGCTTTTCGCGCGAGGCAGACGGCGTCGGTCGCCGAACGCCCCTCCGATGACGCCTGACGGCGCCCTGCCGCCCGGCTCGACCATCGGCGTGCTCGGCGGCGGCCAGCTCGGCCGCATGATCGCGCTCGCCGCCGCCCGCCTCGGCCTCAGGACGCACATCTACGCCCACCACCCGGACGAGCCGGCCTGCCATGTCGCCGCCGCCGTGACGACGGGCGAATGGAGCGACGAGGCCGCGCTCGCCCGCTTCGCCGGCGCTGTCGACGTCGTGACTTATGAATTCGAGAACGTGCCAGCCGCGACCGCCGCCTTTCTGGCCGCCCGCAAGCCGGTGCGCCCCGGCCCGCTGGCGCTGGAAAAAACGCAGGACCGGCTGGTCGAGAAGGATTTCCTGAACGGCCTCGGCATTCCGACCGCGCCCTATGCGGCGGTCGACGACGCCGGCGCTCTGATCCGCCACGTCGGCCGGATCGGCCGCCCCTCGATCCTCAAGACCCGCCGCCTCGGCTATGACGGCAAGGGCCAGATCATGTTGCGCGAGGGCTCCGACGTTGGCGCGACGTTTCGCGCGCTCGGCGGCGCGCCCTGCATCCTCGAAGGCTTCGTCAATTTCGAGCGCGAGGTCTCCGTCGTCGGCGCGCGCGGCCTCGACGGCTCTTTCGCCGCCTTCGACGTCTGCGAGAACGAGCACGAGAACCACATCCTCAGCCTGACCCGCGCGCCCGCGCACATGGCGCCGGAGACGGCGGCGCAGGCTTTTGCCATCTGCCACAAGATTCTCGACGCGCTCGACTATGTCGGCGTGATCGCGGTCGAGATGTTCCTGGTCGCCGAGACCGGGCCGGACGGCGCCCGGCGCGAAAAGGTCGTGGTCAACGAGATCGCGCCGCGCGTCCACAATTCCGGCCACTGGACGATCGAGGGCGCGGAAACCTCGCAATTCGAACAGCACGTCCGCGCCATCTGCGGCTGGCCTTTGGGCTCGCCGAAAATCCGCGGCGAGGTCGAGATGCGCAATCTGATCGGCGATCAGGCGGACGCCTGGCGCGAAATCGCCGCCGAACCGGGCGCGGCGTTGCATCTTTACGGCAAGGCCGAGGCCCGGCCCGGCCGGAAAATGGGGCATGTGACGCGGGTGTTTTCGCCGGGTCAGCAATAGACAAGCCCCCCGGATTCTGTTAATCGCCACGCCACTGTCGCCTTAGCCTTCAGGGCGCGGGCGGTTCCCTGTTTTCGAAATTCATGGGTCACGCCGGCACGGCGCATGCCCGATCGGGCCAGACGGCCCGCCACAGGAGGTCCGGTGCAAGTTCTCGTCCGCGACAACAACGTCGACCAGGCGCTGAAGGCGCTCAAGAAGAAGATGCAGCGCGAAGGCATTTTCCGTGAAATGAAGCTGCGCGGCCATTACGAGAAGCCGTCCGAGAAGCGCGCCCGCGAAAAGGCCGAGGCCGTCCGCCGCGCCCGCAAGCTCGCCCGCAAGAAGATGCAGCGCGAAGGCCTCCTGCCGTCGAAGCCCAAGCCCGCTTTCGGCGCGGCCCGCTGATCTTCATTCCGCGTTTGGTTCGGTGCGGCGGCTGACTCGTTCGGCCGCCGTGTCTTTTTTGCATCAGTTTACGATTTCTTGACCGTTTTTTTCGACTTTGCGCGAATCGTCCCGCAAGTCGCCCGAATGCAAGCCGATAGGGTCGCCATTCTGGAACGGCAGGATACGTGAAGGGGCCGTCATGGTCGCAGGAATTGGCAATGCTCTGGCGTCGACGACGCAGGCGCGCAGCACGCTCGCAGTTTTCGCGGCGCTCGGCCTCGGCCTGGCGCTCGCCGGCTGCGACACGGTCGGCGGAACGCGCGGCCTGAGCGGCTCGACGCCGAAGATCGCCGAAGTCGCCCCGGACGATCCGGCCGCCGCCTCCGCCAACATCGCCTCGCTGACCGACGTCATCAATCGCAACCCCAACAGCGCCGAGGCCTATCTGACGCGCGGCAACGCCTACGCCCGCAACGGCCGCATGGGCGACGCGATCACCGACTTCACTCAGGCGCTCAAGATCGACCCGAGCAATGCCGCGGCCTACACCAACCGCGCGCTCGCCGAACGCCAGCTCGGCCGCAACGACGCCGCCCTCGGCGATTTCAGCCGCGCCATCGAGGTCAATCCGCGCCACGCCTCGGCCTATCTCGGCCGCGCCAATCTCTTGCGCGCGCAGGGCAATCTCGACCAGGCGATGTCGGACCTCGACCAGGCGATCCGCCTCAATCCGGAAAGCGCGCAGGCCTTCCACGCCCGCGGCCTGATCCACCAGAAGCGCGGCGAGAGCCAGCGCGCCGTCACCGATTTCGACAACGCCATCGACCGCGACCCCTTCGCGGCCGCGCCCTATCAGGCGCGCGGCGAGAGCCTGCTGGCGCTCGGCAAGTACGACAAGGCGATCGAGGACTTCAACGCGACGCTCAACGTCGACAACAAGAACGCCAACGGCTGGGCCGGCCTCGGCGTCGCCTACGAGAAGCAGGGCAACCGAATCAAGGCGTCCGAATCCTACCAGCGCGCTCTCGTGCTCGACCCCAACAACCGCATCGCCCGCGACGGCGCGAGCCGGGTTCGCGTCTGAGCCTCAGACCTCGGTCTCGTCGAACAGGGCGAGTGCGTCCGTCAGCGCCTCGATGTGGTTGGGGCTGCCCTTGAGGCCGCCGCTCGTCCAATAGCTCGTGTGACTGAAGATCGATTGGCCCCACAGATGGGTCGTCCGGACGGCGCGATCCTCCACCCCGGCCCCGAAATTCGCCGCGAGCGGACCGCCGATCACGTCGCCGCGCACGAATCCGCTCGACGTCGGGAAATACAGGTTGGTCCAACGCGTGAAGGCGAACAGCGCGGAATGCTGGATCGACGCCGTCGTGCGGCCCGGCCGCCGGAAGATGACGCAACTCTTCGCATTGCTGTTCGTGTCGAACCGCGGCGGACAGGTCGCCAGCTCCTTGTCCTGGCGGCGGCGATCGAAATCGGCGGGATCGTCAGCCACGAGAAAATGCGCATAGGTCAGCGGCGAGCCGAGCGTGATGAAATCCGACACGCGCCAGCGCTTCGCCTCTTTGCTGTGGAACAGCGCCCGCTGCGCGCTGCGCCATGCGGCGAGATCGAATTCGCCGCCCCCTGCGAGCGCGTCGATGCGGGCGATTTCCTCTGGCGGCTCCGGCGCAAGCCGCACAGAGACATCATGCATGCGCTTGGCGAAGGCATGCGCGAGAATGTCGTAGCCGATCACGGTCCCCAGACTGTGCCCGACGACCACGATCCGGTCGTAGCCGCCCACGTCGTGCAGTTTTCCGAGCAGCTCCGCGCCGCGACGGCGGATGTCCTGGCGCGCGCCGATATTGTCGGGACGCGCGATCAGATAGCGCGCCGCGTCCCCGACGAATTTCTTCACGAAATATTCGATCAGGAAGAAGGCGGCGATGACCGCCGCTTCCAGAAACCCCCACCAGCTCGGCGAGCTCGCGCCCAGCAGCATGCGCAGCAGATGCGTGACGCAGAAAGCGACGGCGCCGACCAAGAGCGGGATGACAATCCAGCTGTAGCGCCGGGCCGTCAGGAAGCCCGGCGACGCATGCTTGAGGCCGGTGCGCAGCAGGAGCTGAAAAACGATCCAGTGCCAGACCGCGCCGACGCGCGTGCCGGTCATCAGGTCGGCCCAGTAGAATTCGAAGAAATCGGTGCGCACGCCGCGATTGACGCCCGTCGCGATCTGGAACAGCTCGAAATTGTCGGTCATCGTGTCCGGCGCGGGCCAGGCGCGGTGATCCTCGATCCGCTGTCCCTCGGGATCGTGCAGCCAGACCCCGTCGACGAAGCTGCGTAGCGTATCCATCGGCCGCTGGTCGCCGACGCCGTGGATGATGAGGACGGCCTGCCGCGCAACCGGCGGCCGGTCGCGCTTGCCTGCTTTCGAAACGTTTTCGTCGGTCATGGAACGCCCCCCGTTCCCGATCGCGCAAGCCTATCGCAGCTTCGTCGCCCCCGAAAGCCGTCGCGCGCTCGGCGGAACGTCACGTCCGGCCGAGGAACAGATTTCCTCCTTCGCGAGCCTCGCTCTATGGTGCGGCACGGGATTGATGTATGTAGCCACCCCTTGGCCCTTGAACGAAAAGACGAGCCCCGGGGCGGTCGCCGCCCCTGAGGATGCGAGGAGAAACCAGCCGATGCCGCAGGTCATTGGAATTCCCAAGGAAATTTTCCCCGGCGAGAAGCGCGTGGCGATCGCGCCGGACGTCGTCCAGAAGCTGGTCGGCCTCGGATTTTCGGTTCTTGTCGAGAAGGGCGCGGGCGACGCCGCCGACATCTACGACGACGCCCTGACTGCGGCGGGCGCCAAGATCGCCGCCACGGCGGCCGACGTCTGGTCGGGCGCCGACATCGTCTTCAAGGTGCGCGTTCCGACCGACGGCGAAGTTGCGCAGATGAAGGAAGGCCAGACGCTGATCTCCTTCATCTGGCCGGCGCAGAACCCGGAGCTGATGGACAAGCTCAAGGAGCGCAAGGTCACGGTTCTGGCCATGGACGCCGTTCCCCGCCTGCTGTCGCGCGCGCAGAAAATGGACGCGCTGACCTCGCAGGCCGGCGTCACCGGCTATCGCGCAGTGGTGGAAGCGGCCAATGCCTTCGGCCGCTATTTCGCGGGCCAGATTACGGCAGCGGGCAAGATCCCGCCGGCCCAGGTCTTCATCGCCGGCGCGGGCGTCGCTGGTCTTGCCGCCATCGGCACGGCGGCGGGCCTCGGCGCCATCGTGCGCGCCAACGATACGCGCGCCGAAGTGGCCGATCAGGTCAAGTCGCTCGGCGGCGAATTCGTCAAGGTCGACTATGAGGAGGAAGGCTCGGGCGGCGGCGGTTACGCCAAGGTCATGTCCGAAGGCTTCCAGGCCGCCCAGCGCGAAATGTACGCCAAGCAGGCGAAAGATTCCGACATCATCATCACGACCGCGCTAATCCCCGGCAAGCCGGCGCCGAAGCTGATCACCGCCGACATGGTGAAGTCGATGAAGCCCGGCAGCGTGATCGTCGATCTCGCGGCCGAACAGGGCGGCAATTGCGAACTCACCGTTCCCGGCGAGGCCGTCGTGCGGCACGGCGTGACGATCGTCGGCTACACCGATCTGCACAGCCGCCTCGCCAAGCAGTCCTCGACCCTCTACGCGACCAACCTGCAGCGCCTCACTGAAGAACTCTGCAAGGCCAAGGACGGCCAGATCGTCGTCAACATGGACGACGACGCGATCCGCGGCTTCACCGTGGTCAAGGACGGCGAGATCACCTGGCCGGCCCCGCCGCTGAAACTGCCGGCGCCGCCGCCGCCCAAGCCCGCAGCGGCCGCAGCCGCCGCGCGCCCGCGCCGAAGAAGGCCGCGAGCCACGGCCATGGCGCGCCGAGCGAGCCGATGGACCTCAAGACGCTGCTGATCGCCTTCGGCGTCGGCGCGCGTCCTGTTCCTGCTCGTCGGCGCCTATGCGCCGCCGGCCTTCCTCGGCCATTTCACCGTCTTCGTGCTGGCGATCTTCGTCGGCTACATGGTGGTCTGGGAACGTCACGCCGGCGCTGCACACGCCGCTGATGAGCGTCACCAACGCCATTTCGTCGATCATCGCGATCGGCGCGCTGTTGCAGATATGGCCTCCGGATTCTCCCGGAGCGTCCGACCGTCTGGATCCTGATCATCGCCTTCGTCGGGCTCACGCTCACCACCATCAACATGTTCGGCGGTTTCGCCGTGACGCGCCATGCTGGCGATGTTCCAGAAGTAAGGGGACCGGAACCATGTCTTCCAGCATCGTCACGGTCGCCTATATCGGAGCGACCATTCTCTTCGTTCTCTCGCTCGGCGGCCTCTCGAATCCCGAGACCGCCAAGCGCGGCAACTGGTACGGCATAACAGGCATGGCGATCGCGGTGATCGCCACCGTCTTCGGCTGGCGCGTCGTCGGCAATGGCGAAATCCTGATCGTCATCGGCGCGGGCTATGTGTTCATCCTGCTGGCGATGATCATCGGCGGCGCGGTCGGCCTCTATGCCGCCCGCACCGTGCAGATGACGCAGATGCCGGAACTCGTCGCGATCATGCATTCGCTGGTCGGTTTCGCCGCCTGCGCGATCGGCTTTGCGTTACATCGACACGTCGACGACGTTCGCCACGCATGCCGAGCACACGATCCATCTGCTCGAAATCTACATCGGCATCCTGATCGGCGCGGTCACCTTCACCGGCTCCGTCATCGCCTTCGGCAAGCTGTCGGGCCGCATCGACGGCAAGCCGCTGCTGCTGCCGGCGCGTCACTGGATCAACCTCGCCGGCCTGATCCTCGTGATCATCTTCGGCAAGTTCTTCCTCGGCGCGAAACGATCGCGGGCGGCATGTTCCCGCTCATCGTCATGACGCTCATCTCGCTCGCCTTCGGCGTGCACATGGTGATGGCGATCGGCGGCGCGGACATGCCGGTCGTGATCTCCATGCTCAACAGCTACTCCGGCTGGGCGGCGGCGGCGACAGGCTTCATGCTGTCGAACGATCTGCTGATCGTCGTCGGCGCGCTGGTCGGTTCGTCCGGCGCGATCCTCAGCTACATCATGTGCCGCGCGATGAACCGCAACTTCATCTCGGTGATCGCCGGCGGCTTCGGCACGACATCGACTGCTTCGTCGAGCGCGCGCCAGCCGCGCCGGCGGGCGAGGTCAAGTCGATCAACGCGGCCGAGACCGCCGATCTGCTGTCGGAGTCCAAGAGCATCATCATCGTGCCGGGCTACGGCATGGCGGTCGCGCAGGCCCAGCACGCCGTCTTCGAAATGACGAAGATGTTGCGCGAGAAAGGCGTCAACGTCCGCTTCGGCATTCACCCGGTCGCTGGCCGCATGCCCGGCCACATGAACGTGCTGCTCGCCGAAGCGAAAGTGCCCTACGACATCGTCTGCGAGATGGACGAACTCAACGACGACTTCCCCCACAACCGACGTCGCCATGGTGATCGGCGCCAACGACATCGTGAACCCGGCCGCGCAGGACGATCCGGGCAGCCCGATCGCCGGCATGCCGGTGCTCGAAGTCTGGAAGGCCAAGCACTCGATCGTGATGAAGCGCTCGATGGCGTCGGGCTACGCCGGCATCGACAATCCGCTCTTCTACAAGGAGAACAACCTGATGTTGTTCGGCGACGCCAAGAAGACGCTGGACGAGGTCGTCGCCGCGCTGAAGAGCAAGTAAGGCGGGCGCGCTGAGGCGAGAATCGCGGCCTTCATCCTGAGGAGCCGCGTAGCGGCGTCTCGAAGGATGGCCGAGACCCGAGACGCTGGATCATGCTTCGAGACGGCGCTTTCAGCGCCTCATCAGCATGAGGGCTTCAGGAACACAAAGAAAACGGCCGGTCTCTCTCAAGACCGGCCGTTTCGATTCAGAACTCGTTCGAACTGTCACAGCGTCAGGACGGCGAGCAGAACCACGCAGCCGATGCAGAACACCGTGCCCCATTTGAACAGGTTGATGAAGAACTTGTACGTCTTCTCGTGCTCGACGTAATCCATGTCCGGGTGGCCGTAGGATTGGATCGCGTTGCCGGGCTCGTGCGCCATGCTCCCCTCGGGGTTCTGAGTTTTGTCAGACTCCCTCTTAGCCGAGCAGACAGAACGTCGCAACCATGCCTTTCAAAGGCGGGGCCGGCCCGCGCCGCGAGCCGGCCCCTTCCCTGGAACGCACACGCCCCGGCCAGGTCTATTTGACCTGCAGGGTCGAGATATAACCGACCAGCGCGAGGATCTTGCCGCGGACGTAGGACGAAACGTCGCTTCCCGCGAAATAGGGGCCAAGGTCCTGCGGCGCCTTCTCCTTGTAATGATCGCCCCAGATCGGCATTTCGCGCGTGCCGTGCGCCGCCGTTTCCTTGGCGCCGCTGATTGTCTCGTAGGCCATCTCGAACGGGAACACGCCGCCATTGTTCTTCGACAGCACCGTGAGATCGGGCACCTTCTTGTTGACGAGCCCGCTGAACGGCCCGCCGCCCTTGGCGTCCTTGCCGTGGCACAGGGCGCAATAGGTGTCGAACTCGTATTTGCCGATGTCGCGGGCTTGCGCCGCCGCTCCGTCAGCCAGCAACGCGCCCATGCCCGCGACCGTGAGGAACAGGGCAATGCGCGCGAACGGTCTCACCGTGGCCATGACAGCCTCCTTCTTGTTCCCGCGACCGCCCCGCTCTCTCTGGAGCGAAGCGACCGCTGTTGTCGGCGCATTACAATCAAACGCCGATTGAGGCCGTGACGCATTGATATGTTTTAACAATTGTCGGCGCCGGCGGCGCCGCGGCGCCCGCGATAAAGCGCGGAGGGCGTTTCGAATCAAATGAGTGAACGCGAGAACCGGGCGGCGCGTGCGCCGCTGTGTCACACCGGTTCAGGCTCTCGCCGGCGCCTCGCGCGGAAGGATGTGTGAGGTCTAGGCCAACCCCGCCTTGGCCAATGCTGCCGCCTGATCCGCCGCCAGCCGCTCCAGCTGGAAATTGCCGAGCGCTTCCTCGAACATGCGGTGATAGTTCAGCTCCGCGCCGAGATGCAGGAACACGGCACCCAGGCCCACCGCCGCGCGATCGAGAAACACGAATTCGCGCGGCACCGTCACCGGCCCCTTGGTCTTCAGCGCCTGATGCACGGTGAAGGCCTCGCGTCGGCCATACTTGCCGGGCTCGACGCCATCGGCGACGGAACGGATTCGGTCCTCCAGCAGCGGCCCGTAGATGAAGCGCGCCCAGATGTTGAGCGTGTCGATCACGTCCTTCTTGAGGCCCTTGAAACCCCAGGTCTCATAAGCGTGGACAATGCGCGCCTCGTCGTCCGTCTGCAGGCCACGATAGAGGTCGACGACGCCGCCGACGAATTTCGGCGGGAAGATGCGGATGCATCCGTAGTCGAGCAGGTTGATTCCTTCACCCTGCTCGAAGACGCTGTAATTGCCGAGATGCGGATCGCCGTGGATGACGCCGAAGCGCGAGAACGGCAGCCACCACGCCGTGAACATGGCGGCGCCGATGCGGTTGCGCACCTCGATCGGCGCGCTCTTGAAGCTCAGGAGCTTCTCGCCGTCGAGCCAGTCCATGGTCAGCAGCCGCTCGGTCGACAGGTCCGCCCGAACGCCGGGCGTGCGCACAAGCGGCGCGCCGGCGAGCATGAACCGGTAGAGCGCGGCGTGCTTGGCCTCGCGCGCATAGTCGAGTTCCTCCCGCACGCGCGCGCCGATCTCCTTGGCGGCCTCGGTCGTGTCGATGACCGGTTCGAAACGCCGATGGATGGCGAAGAGAATGTCGAGCTGTTTCAGATCGGCCTCGACCGCCGATTTCATGTCGGGATATTGCAGCTTGCAGGCGAGCGGCGCGCCGTCGGGCGCGACCGCGCGATGCACCTGGCCGAGCGAGGCGGCGGCGGCAGGCTTCAGATCGAACGACTTGAAGCGCTTCTGCCAGTCCGGCCCGAGTTCGGCCTGCATGCGCCGCTTGACGAAAGCCGCGCCCATCGGCGGCGCATCGGACTGCAGCTTGGAGAGTTCGTCGGCATATTCCGGCGGCAGCAGGTCCGGAATGGTCGCCATCAATTGCGCGACCTTCATCAAGGGCCCCTTGAGCCCACCGAGCGCCTTGGCGAGCGCCGCTGCATTGGTCGCATCGCGCGCGCTGGTGCGCCCGCCGGTCAGCTGCTGCGCGGCAAAGCGCGCCGCCGCGCCGCCGACATTGGCGCCCACCTTGGCGTAGCGCGCGGCGCGGGCGGAGAATCGGTTGGCTTCGCGGTCGGTCATGGGGGCAATATGGGCTCGCTCAGGCGTCAGGCCAATTGTCTCTGATCCAGCGCGTCAGCGCTTCCTCGCTGGTGTCGCCGGCGGCGAGCGAAAGGATGATCGCCGTCGCATTCGCCTGATCCGGCGCGAAGCGGACGCCATTCAGTCTGAGAAACATCATCATCGCGAGAAACGCGATGCGCTTGTTGCCATCGACGAAGGCGTGATTGCGCGCAAGACCGAAGGCGTAGGAGGCAGCCAGCGCCGCCAGATCGGTCTCGCCGTAATGGAAACGATTGACGGGCCGCGCCAGCGCCGATTCCAGCGCGCCTGCGTCCCGCACGCCCGCCGGCCCGCCAAATCGCTTCAGTTGCTTCTCGTGGACCGCGCGAACCTCGTCGAGCGACAGCCACCTGGGCTCGCTCATTTCGCCAGCGTCCGCAGGGTATCCTTGTATTCTTCCATCAGTTCGTCAGCGGCCTGCATCGCCGCCTCGAAATCGGGATCGTAAGGCGTGATGCGAAACCCGCCATCAGCGGTTTCGGTCAGGTAGAAGGTCTTGCCCTGGTCGATCCCGAGCCGCACGACGACGTCGCGCGGGATGATGAAGCCGGTCGAATTGCCGATGCGCTTGGGTTCGATTTTCATGGCGTCGCCCGAATGTTATACAAACTGTATAACATAGTTGTTCGGACCGTAAAATCTAGTGCCGCGCCGCGGCTCCCACCCCCTGCAGGATCGTGCCGAACATATTCAACATCATCTGTTGCTGCTGTTGCTGCAGCGCCTGCTGCTGCTGGTTCTGCTCGATCTTGACCCTCTCCTGCTCCACGGCGAGTTGGGCGCCTTGATGTCCCTGCCGCGCGGCCCGTGACAGCAGCGCGAACTTGAACGCCTGGGGATCGGCGACCTGCACGTGACCCTTCTCGACCAGATCGGCGAGGGTCACGAGCGAATCCGGGTCGTCGAGTTGCGCGCCTTCTTTCACCACGGCGATCGCGCCGGCGATGTTGTTCTTACGCAGCAGCAGGTTCGCCAGATTGTCATAGGCGGCCGGATATTTCTGGCGCGTGAGCTGGCGATAGATCGCGATCGCACGATCGGGATTACTGAAGCCGAGCGCCCGCGCATACTGATATTGATAGCGCAACTGCCCGGGATTGTTCTCCACTGCGAGCTTGCAGATTTCAGCTGCACTGCCCGCCTGCGCCTTCAGCTCTTCGTAGCGCACGCCGGGCACGGATTGGGGCTTTGCGCGATCGTTCGGATTTGCGGCGGCTTGGTCGCACATGTCGCCGGATTGCGCCACGCGCCGCGCCGATTCTTCCTGCGCGCGACGAGCCGCTTCGGCCCGCTCCTCGGATTCGTGCTGCTGCCGTACCCGAAGCGCTTCGGCCTCCCGCGCGCGCTGGATTTGGAGTTGCGTCTCCTTGCGCCAAGCGGAAATCGCATCGCGGGTGATGACAGACAGAGGCTCGCCGGTGCGGGGATGGAAGCCCTGGTTGTCGAAAAACTCGTACCGGCCCTCCGGCGAACGCCAGTACCATACCCGCGCGGCGCCGGTCGCGGGATCGAAGAACGGGAACTTGTCGGGGTCGACCGGCTGCGGCGGACGATTGCGCCGCGCATCCTCCGCCTTCCGCCGCGCGACCTGCGATCCCCATTTGTCCGGAATCTCGCGCGTGACTGGCTGCAGTTCGTCGCCCGTTTGCGGATCGAACCCCATGAGGTCGAACAGTTTCAGGTTTCCCGAACTGTCCTGCGAATACCACAGCGCCGGGTCGCCTGTCCGCTGATCGAAGAATGTTGGCGTTTCGCTCGTCACCGCCTTCGGCCGGTTGCCCTTCTCGTATTCTCGCACGCGTTCCAGCAAACCCGCCGTCAGCTGGCGGCACATGCGGCCGGTCTGGGGGTCGACGCCGGGCTCGCGCCCGTAGCGGACGGAATCGCGCGTGACGACGTAGCAGCGGTGCGACTGCTTTTGCTCGTGGTCGGCGAGCACCTCGCGGGTGATCGGTTGCAGGGCCTCGCCGGTCCGCGGATGGAATCCGCGATTGTCGTAGAACTCGTATTCGCCGCCAGACGATTTCCAGTACCAGACCCGCGCTCGTCCGCTGACGGGATCGAATGGCGTCACTTTCTGCAGATCAACCAAAGTCGGCGCGCGTCGGTTCCGCTCGGCGACTTCTAACTTGTAGGCATTCGCGACATCGGCGGAGACGGACTGCAATTCCTCGCCCGTGTCGGGGTGGAAGCCCATGAGGTTGAAGAGTTCGACCTCGCCCGCCTTACCCTTGGCGTACCAGAGGACAGGCCGTCCCGACCTCGGATCGAAGAAGACGGGATTGTCGTCCGTCACGCGCTCCGGCCGCTTGCCGCCTTCATAAGATTTCAGGCGCTCGAGCATATCTGCGGTGTACGGCTTGCAAGCGCGCCCGGTCTCGGGGTCGATCCCTGTGTTCTCGAGATACTTCACCTGCCCAGCGCGCGAGAGCACGTAGCATTTGGCGGCTGCGCCGCTGCGCTCGAAATTAGCGTTTCGCGAGCCTGCCCAGAGGATCAGCGAATTAGCGATGAGCAATCCGAAAATGCCGGCGACGCCAACGCGACGATTGGCCGAATTCAACGAAAACGCCTTGCCGCCGAACCATGCGAGCACAAGAAAGAGCACAAGCGTCATCGCGCTCGCGAGATGTCGATTGACGTTAAAGACCCACGCGATCTCGTCCACGTACCCACGCGCGGTGAAATAGAAGATCGCTTCGTTGAAGAGCCAGAACAGACCGGCGGCCACAAAGACAATCAATACAAGACTGATTGCAATCTGAACCGGCTTGGCAAGGCCCGAGAATTTGGACCTGAGGCCGGGAAAAGTTGGGCCGGGAAGTTCAGACAAATCAGCCGTCCACGCAAGTAATAGTCTGAGACACTATTACGCGTTGGCACCGGCGCGCAATATAGGTGTATGGGGCGCCTACCCCTCCATCCCCTCCAGCTCCGCAATCAGCTCCTCGATCATCGAAAGCCCGATATTCCAGAACGCCGGATCGGTCGCGTCCAGCCCGAACGGCGCCAGCAATTCGGAATGGTGCTTGGCGCCGCCAGCTTTCAGCATGTCGAAATAGCGTTCGACAAAGCCGTGCTCGGCGCGCCGGTAGACGCCGTAGAGCGAATTCACCAGGCAATCGCCGAACGCATAGGCGTAGACGTAAAACGGCGAGTGGATGAAGTGCGGGATGTAGGCCCAGAAGGTCTCGTAACCCGGCTGCAGTTTGATGGCCGGCCCGAGGCTCTCGCCCTGCACGCCCATCCAGACCTCGCACAATTGATCCGCTGTCAGCTCGCCCTCGCGGCGGCGCGTATGCACCTCGCGCTCGAAGGTATAGAAGGCGATCTGGCGCACGACCGTGTTGATCATGTCCTCCACCTTGGACGCCAGCAGCGCGCGGCGCGGCGCGACATCGGTCGTCTTGGCGAGCAGCGCGCGGAACGTCAGCATCTCGCCGAACACGCTCGCGGTTTCGGCCAGCGTCAGCGGCGTCTGCGCCATCAGCGCGCCCTGCCCTGCGGCCAGCACCTGATGCACGCCGTGGCCGAGTTCGTGCGCCAGCGTCATCACGTCGCGCGGCTTGCCCTGATAGTTGAGCAGCACGTAGGGGTGCGCTGACGGCACCGTCGGATGCGCGAAGGCGCCCGGCGCCTTGCCTGTGCGCACCGGCGCATCGATCCAGCGCTCGTCGAAAAAGCGCCGCGCAATATCGGCCATCTCAGGCGCAAAGCCGGCGTAGGCCGACAGCACCGTTTCGCGCGCGTCGCTCCAGGCGTAGATGCGCTGCGGCGCCTGCGGCAGCGGCGCATTGCGGTCCCAATGGTTCAGCGCGTCCTTGCCGAACCATTTCGCCTTCAGACGGTAGTAGCGGTGCGACAGGCGCGGATAGGCCGCGCGCACCGCCGCCACCAGCGCATCGACCACTTCGCGCTCGACGCGATTGGCGAGATGGCGCGAATCCGCGACATCGCCGAATTTGCGCCAGCGGTCCGAGATTTCCTTGTCCTTGGCGAGCGTATTGGTGACGAGCGAGAAGACGCGCAGATTGTTTTTCAATGTCGCCGCGATCGCATCGGACGCCTTGTGGCGGACCTCTTCGCTTACGTCCTGCATCATCGACAATGTCGGTTCGAGCGTCTGCTCCTTGCCGTCGACCGAAAAGCGCAGGCTCGCGATCGTCTCGTCGAACAGGCGGTTCCAGGCGCCGTGGCCGGTCACGGATTTTTCGTGGAACAATTTTTTCCAGCTGGTCGTCGAGTTCGTGCGGCTTGTCCTTGCGGATGTCGATCAGCCACGGCTTCCAGTGTTCGAGCGGCCCGGACGCCATCGCCTTTTCCAGAACCAGAATCGTCGAGGCGATTGAGCTCGAGCTGGAAGAACAGGAGGTCGGTCGAATAGGCCGTCACCTTCTCCTGCGCGTCGCCATAGAATTTCGCGCAGACCGGATCGGTCGTATTGCCGGCGTAGACGAGGCCGGCATAACTCATGATTCGCCCGAGCAGATCCTGTAGCGCCTCGAATTCACGTACAGCCTCGGCGAGCCGCGCGCTCGCCTTCTCGCCCCTGCGCCGCCTCCGCCAGCTTGCCGCGCCATTTCTCCGCGAAGGCGCGGCATTCGGCCTCGGCGCGCTTCAGGTCGGCCGCAAATTGCGGGCTGTCGAGGCCGCTGTAGAGATCGGCGAGGTTCCATTCGGGCAGCGGCCCGAGGTCAGCGGTCGCAGTCATATGTGGTCCATCGAGAATCAGCCTCCGCTCAATATAGGGCGTCGCCGGCGCTTTCGCGCCCCGCGGCTTTCCCGACCGCCCGCAAACGCCCGCCGCGTGGGCAATTGTGCCGATAAGCGACAATCCGGGCCCGCATTAATTGGGCATTTACCCTAATCGTCGAGCATCCCTCCCACAGGCGACCGGCTAGCGCCCGAGAGGACTTGATGATTTCGACCGTACTGATCGCCGACGACGACCCCGTCCAGCGCCGGCTGCTCGAAGCCATGGTGCGGCGCTTCGGCTATGAGGCCGAGACGGTCGAAAGCGGCGATCGGGCTTTGGCCCGGCTCGAACGGCCGGATGGCCCCGCGATCGACCTGCTGATTCTCGATCTCGTCATGCCCCGATCTCGATGGCATGGGCGTGCTCGCCAAAATGCGCGAGCGCAAGATCAGCGCGCCTGTCATCGTGCAGACCGCGCACGGCTCGATCGAGGCGGTGATCTCCGCCATGCGCGCCAGGCGCCCTATGATTTCGTGGTCAAGCCGGTTGGCGCCGAACGCCTGCAATTCTCGATCAAGAACGCCTTGCGCGCCGATGCGCTGGAAGAGGAAATCCGCCGCATCAACCGGCGCGCGACCGGCACGCTCACCTTCAAGGACCTCGTCTTTTCAGGCGATGAAATGGCGCGCATCATCCGCCTCGGCGAGCGCGCGGCCAAATCCACCATTCCCGTCCTGCTCGAAGGCGAGATCGGGCGTCGGCAAGAACTGGTCGCGCGCGCCGTCCAGGGCGGTTCGGACCGCAAGGGCCGGCCCTTCGTCACCGTCAATTGCGGCGCCCTGCCCGAGAACCTCGTCGAATCCATCCTGTTCGGCCACGAGAAGGGCGCGTTCACCGGCGCGGTCGACAAGCATGTCGGCAAATTCCAGGAGGCCAACGGCGGCACATTGTTTCTGGACGAGATCGGCGAACTGCCGCTCGAGGCGCAGGTGAAACTGCTGCGCGCGCTGCAGGAAGGCGAGATCGATCCGGTCGGCGCCAAACGCCCGGTGCGCGTCGACATTCGTCTGATCTCGGCGACCAACCAGAACCTGATCGAACTCGTGAAGGCCGGCAAGTTCCGCGAGGACCTCTACTACCGCCTCAACGTCTTCCCCATCACCATCCCACCCTTGCGCGCGCGAAAAGGCGACATCGGCGAATTGTCGCGCCGCTTTTGCGCACGATTTGCAGCGGAAGAGGGCAAGAAGATTCGCGGCCTGACTGCCGAGACCCTGTCGCTGCTCGCCGCCTACGACTGGCCCGGCAATGTGCGCCAGCTCGAGAACGCGCTGTTCCGCGCCGTGGTGCTGGCCGACGGCGATGAACTGACCGTGGCCGAATTTCCACAGATCGCAGCCCAGGTCGACGGCTTCGACGTGCGCGTGCCTGTCGCCCCCGCGCCGCAGCCGGCGGCGATGCGCGTCGAGCGCGAAATCGTGCGCGTGGAAGTGCGCGACCCCAATACGCGCAAGATGCTCGACGAGCACGGCGAGGTGCGCAAACTCGAGGATCTCGAGGCCGAAGCGATCAAATTCGCGCTCGCCCATTATCGCGGGCAGATGTCGGAAATGGCGCGCCGCCTCGGCATCGGCCGCTCGACCCTCTATCGCAAGATGAAGGAATACGGGCTCGACGACGGCGCCGACGACAAGATGGTCGGCGAAGAAGGCTCGCACGCGGCCTGAGGCGCAACGCCAGGCGCCGTTCCGCCCGCGATCACATGGAAAGCAGCTGCGCCGCCCGGCTGCGCCTCAGGCGCGAACGGGCACGTTGGCGCGCGCGCTCGACATGGCGAGGCCGCCGAGCGCGACCACCGCGATCGCCACGCCGATCGCCTCGTGAACCAGCACCGCGTCCGGCGCGTTCCCGAAACCGAAAATCCACGGCGCGGCGGCGGCCAGAACGCCGCAGAGCGCGCAAACCCCGAGGAACAGGCGTTTCATGCCGATCAGCGCGGCCAGCGCGCAGACCCACACGGCGAGCCCGGACACGATGCTTGCCGTCATCGCGGCGGAATTGCTCGAATAGTCCATCGGACCCGGCGCCGCCACCAGCGCGAGACCAAGCGCGAGAATGATGAAGAGACATCTGTTGCTCGCGCACAGACCGCGCAAGGTCTGATCCAGTTCCGACATCGATGGGCCTCCCAATTCCTCGCCGGGCCTTCTGTTGCGATTCCACGATCGCGAAGCGTCGGCGCGGGAAGCTAGCAATTCGGCGTCGGCGCCGTCCAGAGGGCGCGCGCCGCCGGCGCGCGGCCCCTCAGACGCCTGCCGTTTTGTGCGTGCGCTCCCACCACAATTCCCCGAGCGACAGCAGGGCGACGCCGAGCCCGAGAACGACATGCGCGATCGTCGCATGCGGGATCGTCGAGAATCCGATGATCCAGGGCGCGGCGGCCGTCAGCACGCCGAGGACGACGTCGACCTCCTCGAAGAGATGCGGCAGATCGGCGAGCGCGACGACCGCGCAGCCGATGATGGCGAGCCCCGCCACTATGCTGGACGCGACCGCTGGCTCTTTGCCGCTGTAGCCGAACAGCCACGGCGACGCCACGAGGGCGATTCCCATGAGAAGCGTGAAATAGTCGAGCCTGTTGCTCGCAGATCTTGAGACGGCGGCCATGCGACCCTCCTTCGTTGCGCCGCCGGCCGGCGGCAAGACGCCGGAGAGGCGGCCTTGCGGTGATAAATAAGGTCGCGCGAAAGCGCTTCCAGCGTCGGCGCTACCGTACGGCGACGATGAACAGGCGCGGATAGGGCAGCAGGATCATGCCGTCGGCGCGCGGCGCATATTCCTTGATGATCTCGCGCCGGTAGGCCGCAAGAAACGCCTCGCGCTCCTTCTCGGTGAGCGGATTGAGGAAGGGCCTCAGCGCGGAGCCCGCGAACCAGTCGACCACGCCCTGCGCGCCGTCGAGCCGATACACATAGGTCGTGCGCCACAGATCGAGGCGTGCGCAATGCGGGCTCAGCCAGTCGTAATAATCCTGCGCGTCGGCGATCATCGCGCGCGATTTCACGACCGGCATCAGCCGCGTGCGCCACGGCCCGTCGACCGCAATCATGCGCATCAGCGCATGCGCCGCCTCGCGCGCCGAATCCGGCATCTGCACGGCAAGGCAGCCGCCCCGAGGCAGATAGGACATGAGCCGCGCAAACAGGTCCGGGTGATCCGGCGTGAACTGCAGCACGGAATTGGCGAAGATGAGATCAGGCGCATGGTCGGGCCGGAAATCGTCGACGCTCTCGCGCAGGAAATGCGCGTCGGGAAGACGCTTGCGCGCATGCGCCAGCATCGCCTCCGACGTGTCGAGGCCGATCAGTTCCGTCGATGGAAAATGCCTGTGCAGCAGCTCGGTCGAATTACCCGGCCCGCAGCCGAGATCATAGGCGAGCGCCGGCCGCTGCAGCGGGATCTGGGCCAGGAGATCCCGCGCCGCGCGCGCCCGCTCGCCCTCGAACTTGAGATAGAGGGCGGGGTTCCAGTCGCCCCGCGCACGCTTCAGCGTCGCCGCGCGCTCGTTCATCGTGGCCCTCCGGTCAGGCGTCCCCGCGCCATGGCCATTGGCCATACGATCGTTCGACATGTCAACCGAAACGTTCTTTTTAGAGAACGCTTCGCGGCGCGACCAATGCGCTTTACGCCGCCAGAAATCTATGAACGAGGCGGCTTACGCCGCCTCTATGGCCTCTTCGTCGCAGATGATCTTGGCCGCTTCCGCGCTTTCTCGCGCCACGTCCACCTTCAGGTGCTTGACCGGCGTCGTCGCCTTTCCCCCTTCGGCGAAGTGATCGAAGAAGATGCGCATGACCGCGCTCACCCCGATCGGCGTCAGCTGCCGCATCGATTCGGCATAGAATTTCGCCGCGTTCGGGCCGAAGGTCACCACGTCGTAAGACGGAAAATAGGCGATGTTTGCGCGCGCCGCGGAGACCTCGTCCGCCGCGACCCGCAGGATCGACTTGGAGGCGGAATTCGACACCAGCACGTGACGGGGAACCTGCGTCGCCGCGATCGGCACCGGCGATACGGAGGTGATGATCCGCGCCTTCGGATTGATCGCGTGCAGCTTGTCGACGAAGGCCAGGAAATCGCCCGAGACCTCCGACACGCGCGAATTCCAGAACACGTATTTGTCCGGATCGTATTCGCCGCCGTCGACGCCCGGCGCGATCTGCAGCACCGCGCCGTCGGACTTGTGCACCCAGGCCTCCGTCAGCCCGAAGGTGAACAGGAACACGTCCAGCGTCTGGAACATTTTTCGCACAGCCGCGAGGTGCTTCTCGCGCTCGGCGCGCACCTCGTCGGCCGTGGCGTAGCCGTCCGGATTGACGCGCGGACGGAAGGGATCGACGAAGCGCCCGTCCTTGCGCGTCCACACGTCGAGATCCGGCTTGAACAGGCCGAAGGCGCGATCGAACAGCTGCAGCAGCTGGCGCGTCGTGTAGATATTGCCGTAGCGGCAGGAATAGACGCCGTATTGCAGGTGCTCGGCCTCGCCCGCGGCCATGTCGGCGGGCGGCGTCTCGACCTGATAGTAGTGGAAGCCGCTCAGTTGCAGCCGCTTGGCCAGATGCTGGGCAAAGCACGAGCCGCCGGTCGCGACCTTGTCGGTCGGCGCGATCCGGAACGGCAGGTCCACGATCGGATCGATCGCGAACGGCGGCAGGCCGGCCACGGCCTTGCGCCAGAACCGGTGGTCGGGTAGGTCGCTGTAGGGATTGGAGGACAAGGGCATTCTCCTGAGCCTGCGCCAAAATAGGCGCGCCGCCCTCTCTTGTCACGCCGGGCGTCCGCCGCGGCGGAGCCAGCGCCGAGGGCTCTGAACCGATGTTCTCACTGCTCGACCGCCAGATCGCACGACATTGGCGGGACAAGACATTCGCACGGGCGAAGGGGGCCACAGGCAAGCCTGCCAGGAAAGTCGCCGTCGTCGGCAATTGCCAGAGTTTCGGCTACGCCTTCGCCTTGAAGCTGTTCGATCCCGCGCTGGTTGTCGACCGCTATGCGCTGGTTGCGCCCTCCTACACCGACCTCAAGACGCTGCGCGCCGCGCTTGCCGACTACGACATTGTCTTTTCACAGGATTTCGGACCGAAGATCCTGCGCGACAATGCGACCTCCGACGCTCTCTACGCCGACCTCCCGGGCGTCATCCGCCTGCCGACCATCAATTTCTACGGGTTCCATCCCGACACGATCCACCTGCTCGACCCGACCAAGGGCTATCGCTACATCCTCGGCCCGGCTGGCGTCTATCACTCCGCCCTTGCGCTGTTTGGCCACATCAAGGGCTTCTCGGTCGAACAGACGGAAGCCCTCTTCAGCCATGAAGCTTTCGCCTTCGTCGGCTATCTCGACGTCTGGCCGAGCGCGGTCGAGGAAGTGCTGCGGGCCGGTCAGGCCGCCGGGATGAAGCTCGACAGCGCCGTTGCCCGCTGGTCGCGCGGGCGCGCCTTCATGTACACGCCGACCCACCCGCGCCCGCAGGTGATGTTCGATATCGCCCGGCTCGCCATGGGCACGGCCGGGCTACGGACGCAGGCGCTCGACACCGACGATTATGCCGTCGACGATCTTTCGCGTGACTACATTCTCCCGGTCTATCCGCCGCTCGCCGAACTCTACGGCCTCGCCGGCTCGACCGTGCTGAAGCTCGCCCACTACCGGTTCAGCCACGGCGTCGGCGAAATGCTGACGCTGAAAGACTATATCGCCCGCTCCTTCGCCCATTACGCCGGACGCCGGCGCGAGCAGCTCGTCCACGATCGCATCGACCAATGGCTCGGCGACGACGAGATTTCCCGGACGCTCGGCCTCCTGTCGGCGGAAGAGATGAAACGACGCGCGCTCGCCCGGTAACGCGCCGCGCGGAGCTTGTCAGGCCGCGTCCGAGCCTTTACCCCTGCCCGCCGATGTTTTCCGAGATCGATCATCAGCTCCTGCACGTCTGGCGACGCCGCCTGCTCGGCCTGGACAAGGGCTCGCCGCGCATCGCCATCGTCGGCAATTGCCAGAGCTTCGGCATCGCCTACGGCATGAAGCTGCTGGCGCCGCAGGCGCATGTCGACCGGTTCATGATCGTGCGCAAGGGCGTGGCCACGCTCGACATGCTGGCGAAGACGCTGGAGAGCTACGACCACGTCTTTTCGCTCGAATTCCAGCCGGGCTTCATCCGCGGCGGCGGCTCGGAAGAGCTCAAGGCGCGGCTCCCGCGCATTTCGCCCATTCCCAGCATCGTCTTTTCCGGCTTCCATCCCGACACGATCTACGTGCTCGATCCCACGCGCTCGGGCTATCCGATCGAGGGCCCGACCGGCCCCTATCATTCCGCCATCGTCCTGTTCGCCTATTTGCGCGGCATGAGCGTCGACCAGACGCAGGCGCTGTTCCAGGAGTCCCTGTTCGAGGCGCTCGGCTATTTCGACGTCTGGGAGGATTCGGCCCGCGAATTCCTCGAACTCGCCAGTGTCTCCGGGCTCGACCTCTCCGCCGAGCTCGTGCGCTGGAGCCGTTCGGGACCGTTCATGTATTCCATGAACCACCCCAAGGCGCATGTGCTGTTCGACGTCGCCAGGGCGCTTCTGACCAAGGCCGGCCTGCCGGTCGCGTCGGTCGAATTCGCCGATTTCGCGGTCGACGACATCGTGCGCGGCGTCGTCTTTCCCGTCTATCCCGAGATCGCCGAACGTTACGGCCACCGCGGCGCCTATCTGTTCAAACGCGCCAACTACCGCCTCGCACGCAACGTCGGCCAGTTCGACGACCTGCGCGGCTACATCCAAGCCTCGTTCGCCGTCTACGCTCGCCACCAGCGCGACCAGCTCATGGCGCCGCGCATGGTGGAATGGCTGGCCAATCCCGATGTCGGCAAGCTCTTCGCCTTCCACGCCGCCGACGCGCTGACGCGCAAATACGCGCGGGCGTGACGGCGTAGACCAAGCCCGGACGGGCAAGCCGCGCTCACGCTCCCTCCGGTCGCGCAATAGGCGCCGGCGCCGCTTCGCCGGGCGCCGCAACGCGATTTTCTCCTTGTTCCCATGGCCCTGCGGTCGTAAGCCGGTTGCCTATGCCCATAAGCGCCAACAGATATGCGACGCATCTGGCCGTGCGGTCGCGCATCGCCGCCAAGCGTTGGTCGCGGCGCAGCGCCTTCCTTCTGGGCGGCGTCTTGGTCGGCGCCGTTGCGATCGGCATGGCCTATGTGGCCGACGTTGCGCAGGCGGCCTTCCTCTGGGCGGTCCAGCGCATTCCCTGGATCGGCTTCGTCGTCACGCCGCTCGGCTTTGGTCTGGCGACCTATCTGGCCCGCAACGTCTTCCCCAACTCGCAAGGCAGCGGCATCCCCCAGGCGATCGCGGCGCTGCGGATCGAGGATCAGGACCAGCGGGCGCCGCTCGTATCGCTGCGCGTCGGAATCGGCAAGATCATCGTCATGACGCTCGGCCTGCTCTGCGGCGCATCGACCGGCCGCGAGGGTCCGACCGTTCAGGTCGGCGCGGCGATCATGTTCGCCATCGGCCGCCTCTCGCCCTATCGGCAGGGCGGCTTCCTGCTCGCCGGCGCCGCGGCCGGCGTCGCGGCGGCCTTCAACACGCCGCTTGCGGGCATCGTCTTCGGCATCGAGGAAATGAGCCGTTCGTTCGAAGCGCGCACGAGCGGCCTCATCATCGGCGCCGTCATCGCCGCCGGTCTCACCTCGCTCGCCGTCATCGGCGACTATTCCTATTTTGGCGCGACGACCGCGACGCTGCCGCTCGGCAAGGCCTGGATCGCCGTTCTCGTCTGCGCGATCATCGGCGGACTGGCCGGCGGCTTGTTCATCCGCATCGTCACTCTGTTCGCGCGCGGCCTGCCTGGCGCGGCGGGCGACATCATCAAGCGCTATCAGATCCCGTTCGCGATGGCCTGCGGGCTCGGCGTGGCGATCTGCGGCCTCAACGGCGATCATTCGATCTACGGCACCGGCTACGAACAGGCGCGCGCCATCGTGCACGGCGAAAAGGCGCTCGACTACTGGTTCGGGCCGCTGAAATTCCTGTCGACCACCTTCTCCGCGATGAGCGGCATCCCCGGCGGCGTCTTTTCGCCGTCGTTGTCGGTCGGCGCGGGCATCGCCAGCGCGCTGAGCGTCGTGTTCAGCAATGTTCCGCTCGGCGCGCTCGCCCTCATCGGCATGGTGTCCTATCTCGCCGGCGTCGTGCAGGCGCCGATCACCTCCTTCGTGATCGTGTCGGAGATGACCAACGATCACGCCATGGTGATCCCGCTGATGGCCGCCGCGCTGATCGCCAATGCGTCGTCGAAATTTCTCGCGCGCGAAGGGCTCTATCACGCGCTGGCGCGCAATTTCAGACCCACGGTGGAAACTAGCGCGCAGCCCGACAAGGCGGCGAAGGAGCCGACCGGCGCGCTCTGAGCGCGCGCCGGGCGCGCCTACCACGCCATCTTCATGCCGCCCTTGCCGGCATAGACCGGGTTCTTCGTACCGAACTCGCCCTCGAACGTGGCGAACAGCGCGACCGTCTGCGAGAAGGCGAGATTGACGCCGGCCTTCACCTGCGCGGCGTCGCGCGCGGGCTTGGCGCCGATGATGACGAAGCTCGCGCCCGGCAAAGCGGTGAGCGTCGCCGTCTGCGTGCGGCTCGTTGACCATTCGTGGCGCCAGGCGAGCGAGATCCAGGGCGTGAGGATCGAGCCGCCGAGATCGAGACTGGCCTCCGCCTTCAGACCGATAAAGGTCGGCATCGAGGCGACGCCCTGGGCTTTGAACGACAGGGTGAACATGCCGACGCCGCCGGCCGCCTGTTCGATGAACGGCTTGGTGTGAAGATGCGCGATCTCGATCGCGGTGAACGGCGTCACCGCGAAATTCTCAGTGGCGATGCGCCGGCCGACCTCGAGGCGCGTGCGCACTTCCTCGCTGGTGAAGCTCGCCGTCTCCTGCTCGCCGGCGATGGCGCCGATGGCGCCGACCGAGCGGGTCGTCTTGTTGGCGAAATTCGAATAGGCGACGCTCGCCGTGCCATAGAAGCCCTTCACCCTGAAGCCCGTATAGGCGCCGACGTGAATGCCTGCCGCCGAACCCTGCGCGTTGCCGGCGTTGAAGGCGCTCGACGAGCCGCCGAGCGCGACGCCGAACAGCATGCTGGCCCCCATCTGATAGTCGACGCCGAGCGCGCCGCCGTAGGAGTTCAGCTTCTGGTCGGCCGAACCCGCGACCGTATCGCCGCGCAGGCTGGAGCGGCCGCCGAAACCCGAGGCCCAGACGCGCCAGCGCTGAACGCCGTCGTCGCGCCGCACGGGCGTCGGCGCGTAATTCTGGCGCGACACCGGCCATTTGTTGCCGTCCACGCGCGTCGGCGCATAGGCGAAGGGCGCGATGGTGCGCACGATCTGGTCGCGCGGCATCGAGTCGCGCCACAGCGACTGCTGGTCGTCGAGCACCGACGTGAAGAGGTGGCCGGTCTGCAAGGCGGCGTTGGCGGCGCCGGTGACGACGCCGTCGCCAGAGAGCTGCGTCAGCGAGGCGGCGACGGAGGAATCGGCGCTCTGATTCAGCGCGAGCAGCATCTGGCCGCCGAGGCCGGCGCCCATCTTCGCTGACGACCAGTAGATCGCGTTGGCGACCGACCATTGATTGCGGGTGAGCGCATAGGAGCGGAAGTCGCGCAGGAGAATGGTGAGGTAGACGTCCTTGTCGTCGTAGCTCAGCAGGCCCGTAAATTTCGACATGTCCGACAGGACGCCGTCGAACTGGCCGGTCACGCCGCCCATCGCCCGCATGAGGATATAGCGCGACCCGCGCTGGTAATTGCCGTCCTGCTGCGCAGTGATCTTGACCAGGCCGCCCGTGATCGTCGCCTTGCCGCCGATCATGATGAGATCGTTGCTCGTCGCGGTGATGCGCGCGTTGTAGTACGAGCCGGGTCCAAAACTCGCATCCTTGGCCACAGTCAGCGTGCCCACCGGTCCGTCGGCCGGCCCCATATTGATGACGCCCGTATTGTTCAAATACTGGACGTAGGAGCTGGCGGCGTTGTTCCACGTCCCGCTGTTGTTGAGGGTCGTCAAGCCAAGGCTGACGATCGAGCCGTCGATCACGCCGGTATTCTTGATCAGCGCGGCGCCGCTGGCGACGCCGATCGCGATCTGGCCCGGGTCGACCTGGATTGTGCCGGAATTGTTGACCGTCGCCGAACCGTTGTTGACGTCGATCTGGATCCCCACGCCCGTTCCTGACGACTTGATCGCGCCAGCATTGTTGATCGTCGCCTCGCCGGTTTGGGACTGCACGGCCACGCCGGCCATTCCACCGGAAATGAACTTGCCTGCGTCGAGATCGATCTGGATCGAGCCGCTGCTGGTCGCCGCGGCCACGCCGTACTTGTCCGTGCCCGAAACGTCGCCGTGAATCTTGACCTTGACCGAGCCTTTCCCGGTCGCCGTCGCGATCACGCCGTTGTCGGACGCGGCGACGCCGCCGGCGCCGACATTGACCGTATTCCATCCGTCGGCCGAGGTCGTGGCGATGCCGTCGCCATAGGGGGCCGCGACGACGCCGTTGGTCGTGACGGTCACGGCGCCGACGCCTCCCGTAGACGCGGCGATCCCGCGGCTTGCGTTCACGTT